>CAMQYL010000006.1:0-88442 GCA_947039275.1 uncultured Bacteroidales bacterium
GCACCTGACTGTTAATCAGGGGGTCGTTGGTTCAAGCCCATCCTGAAGCGCGAAAATGCGGTAGCCGTGAGGCCTCCGCATTTTTCGTGTTTATACGTGTGTGATTTCGTGAAAAATTGCTAAATTTGCACTCTCATTTTGCAAAAATTTTTAACACTGCGGCGCGGGTGGCGGAGATGCCACGGCATGTCCCTACAAGAAGCCGACGTATTATCATAAGAATACATCACATATTATATATAGGTGTCGCGAACGGCGGCATCAAATGGAAAAGGTAAAAAAGATTACAGAAATGAAACTATCGGGTACAATCGATTTCCAGCCGAAGCTGCTGACCTCGCTCAAGGGGTATTCGGCTTCACGACTGAAAGACGACCTCATCGCCGGCATCGTGGTCGGCATAGTAGCTCTGCCGCTTGCCATCGCATTCGGCATAGCCAGCGGTGTAAGCCCCACAATCGGTCTGATCACCGCTATCATCGGCGGTTTCTTGGTGAGCGCACTCGGCGGATGCTCCGTGCAGATAGGCGGACCAACTGGAGCTTTCATCGTCATTGTCTACAGCATCATAGCCAACTTCGGACTTGAGGGACTCGCGGTAGCCACACTGATGGCAGGACTGATCATGATACTCCTCGGACTCTTCCATCTCGGCACCGTCATCAAGTTCATCCCCTACCCCATAGTCGTAGGATTCACCGCAGGTATCGCCCTGACCATCTTCTCCACCCAGATCAATGACTTCTTAGGTCTTGGGCTAAAGGATGTCCCGGCAGCATTCCTGCCCAAATGGGGTGTATATTTCAAAAGCCTCTCCCAGATAGACGTGCCCACATTAGTGGTAGGCGTAGTGTCACTGCTGATAATCACGCTGACACCGAAGGTATCCAAGAGACTACCCGGCGCTCTGATAGCCATCATCATAGTGTCGGTAGCAGTGTGGATCGTCAAGGGCTTCGCTCCCGAGTGGGGAGTCGAGACCATCGGCGACCGCTTCGGCAAGATGGCTACCGACATCCCGCAGCCCCATGGATTCACCCTGTCGATGAACACCATCAACATGCTGCTGCCATCGGCTTTCACCATCGCCATACTCGGCGCAATCGAAAGCCTCCTGTCTGCCACAGTAGCCGACGGCGTGACCGGCAGCCGCACCAACTCCAACACCGAGCTTATCGGTCAGGGCATCGCCAATGTGGTAGTCCCATTCTTCGGCGGCATACCCGTCACCGGAGCCATAGCCCGCACAATGACCAACATCACCAATGGCGGACGCACCCCCGTGGCAGGCGTGGTGCATGCGATAGTGCTGCTACTGATATTCCTCTTCCTGATGCCGCTCATCAACCAGATACCCATGGCATGCCTGGCGGCAGTGCTGATAGTGGTCAGCTACAACATGAGCGGATGGCGCACCGTACGAGCCATATTCAAGAACCCCAAGAGCGACATCTCGGTGCTTGTAGTGACATTCCTGCTGACCGTCATCTTCGACCTCACCATCGCCATCGAAATCGGACTGCTCCTTGCCATCATCCTCTTCCTGCGCCGTGTGACCGAAAACACCCAGATACGCGTCTACAGCGAGCAGCTTGACGTGGCTGAGGGCACAGAAGCATCAGCCCACGAAGTGCTCGACATACTCCCCGGGGTATCGGTATATGAGATAGAAGGTCCGTTCTTCTTCGGTGTCGCCACCAAGTTTGACGAACTGATGCGCGACGGCTTCGGAGGCGTAGGTCAGGGCGACAAGCCCATAGTGCGCATCATACGCATGCGCCTCGTGCCTTTCATCGACTCAACCGGCATACACAACTTAGAGACCCTAATACTCTCGTCGCAACAAGAAGGCATCCATGTGGTGCTCTCAGGCGTAGTGCCCAAAGTGCGTGAAACCCTCGAGCATGCCAATATAGACAAGCTCCTCGGCAACGACCATATCTGTGACAACATCAACATTGCCGTCAAGATGGCAAACGGCATAGTGACGGCACAGAAACGTTAAAATCATGCAGATTGCGACACAAAAATTATGATTTTTTTGAGAAATAGAGATTGCCGGGCAAAAAAATCATAAAAAAACTTTGGTAATCCAACTTTTTGGTATACCTTTGCAACGTTTTTGAAGCTAAACAAATTTGTTTTATTATTTAATCACAAAAAAGAAAATGAAAAAGTTAGTTTATCTCCTCGCTGTTTCTTTCGGTGCTTCTATGTTTGCCGCTTGCGGTAACTCTGACAAGGCTGCTGAAGCTGCTGACACTGTAGCTGTAGAAGAAGTTGCTATCGAAGAAGTTGCTACTGTTGACACCGCTGCTGCTGTTGTTGACTCTGCTGCTGTCGTAGCTGACTCTGCTGCTGTCGTAAAGTAATCTGCTGAAAGAGCAGACATTTAGAGGATACGACTCTAATTACGAAATAGCTACCACATCTCTCCGCTTCACGCGGAGAGGACAAGTGGCAGCTTTTTCGTTTTTTTTGCATATGTGGCTTAGAGGCTTTAACGCTCCTCATATCCTTAAGGTCTTAAAGTCTTTAAGGTCATTAAAAATGGATAGCTTTTATGGCTGTGGCATCACCTCGCACTCTCATCACTAAGATAGCCCGGCGCATGCGCATGATGCGACTGCGCATGATCATATTGCTGATGGCACTCGCCATGGTGGCAATAGCCGGTGTAGTGTGCGCCTACTACGTGTGGTGGCGCGAAGCTGTCATAGTCTCCCCCGACCCCACAGAATATCCGGTCAGGGGCATCGACATTTCCGCTCATAACGGAGTCGTGGACTTCGACAAGGTAGCCGCCACAGGGATGGAGTTCGTCATACTAAAAGCCACCGAAGGAGCTACCTTCAAGGACCGTAATTTCACCGACAACTACCGCAAAGCGCGCCGCGCCGGACTGAAAGTCGGAGCCTACCACTTCTTCAGATTTGATGTCGGAGGCTACATGCAGGCTCTCAATCTGCTCCACAGCCTCAGAGGGCGATCCCTCGATCTGCCCGTAGTCATAGATGTAGAGGAATGGAGCAATCCTCGCGACCACACCACCCACGACATCCTGACACGCCTTCAGTCCATGATAAACACCCTTGAATCACACGGTTTCCGCGTGATGCTATATAGCAACAAAGACGGTTTTGAGAAATTTTTCAGCCAGCAGTTTGCCCATTATCCACTGTGGCTATGCTCATTTACCGGCGCACCCGAAGCAGGCAACATGAGGCTATGGCAGTTCAGCCACGTGGGACGTGTCAGCGGAGTCAACGGCAAGGTCGACATCAACACCTTCAACGGTTCAGCCGAGGCTTGGGAGCGGTGGCTTGAAGAATTTGACTGACACAATAAACCCATAGGTGACAACGTTATATAAAGTATGAGAATCTTGCTACGACACATCAGACGAGCCAATATATTCGCCCTACTGCTTTCACTTATAGTTCTGGCATTTGCGCCTGCTGCCTTAGGTGCCACAGCGTTTGAATTTGCCGACAACAGCCGCCTGTCATCAGGTACATGGTACAAAATCGGCATCAGAGCCTCTGGAGCCTACTGCCTGACCAACGACCAGATCAGGAAGATGGGCTTTTCAGACCCCTCAAAAGTCAAGATATACGGCTACGGCGGCGAGCAGCTACATGAACAGCTCAGCCCCGCGTTTGTCATCGACGACCTGCCCCAGTCGCCCTCCGAACTTACCGGGCAGGGCGTGGTATTCTATGCCCGCGGACCCGTGGCTTGGTCTCAGTCACGAAACAACACCGCCGCCAGCCACCGCATCAATGCATTCAGCGATGTGGCTTATTATTTCGTCACCGAAAACGACGAGCCACGCAACACACCTGTCAAGGACACCTCCGTATCAACGAGCAATGCAGCTCCCGTGACTACATACTTCCGTGACAACCTGCTCCACCATCTCGAGACGGAATCAGCCAGCTACAGCGGACACGTATATTTCGGAGAGAGCCTCAAAGGCAACGACGGTGTCACCATCCCCTTTCAATTGCCTGATATAGTGGAAGAAAATACCGCCAACAAGGTGCTCATGCGCGTTTCGGCATTTCATCATACGACCTTAGCCTACTATACCACCAAGTTTCAGGTTGCAACAGACTCTGACAACTTCCCTGGCGGCACATTTTCAGCCCAGCAGGCCAGCACCGAGAGCCATGTGTATGGAGTGATGGGGACAGGCCAGTACACCTCATCGCCGTCATTCAACGCTCAGCAGCTCAACGTGAAAGTCTCATGCGACCAGGCTGCCAACATCGACCGCGCCAACCTGCACTTCATCGAGATAAGCTATCTGCGATACCTCAGGCTCAACGGCCCCTCGCTCAGCTTCACGCTACAGTCACCTAATGCCGCAATCGCTGCTGCTGACGGAAACACCAGGGTATGGGACGTGTCAGACCCGCGCAGCTACACCCAGCTCAATCTACAGACCGACGGTGACCGCGCCCGTTGGTATTATCCATCGGGTCACGCATGGAAACGCTATGTGGCATGGAAATCTGCCGAAGGGCTGCCCCAGCCTGAAATCATCGGATACGCTGCCAACCAGAATCTCCACGGACTTCCGACACCTGACATGGTGATATTCACCCTGCCCCAGTGGTACAAGGAGGCATGCGATCTGGCGGCACACCGCAAGCAGACGCAAGGCCTGGATGTCGTGGTCACCAACATGGATGACGTTTACAACGAATTCAGCTCCGGCACACCTGACGTACAAGCCATGCGCAGGATGCTCAAGATGTTTTACGAACGTCCGGAGAAAAAACTGAAATATGCGCTCGTGATGGGACGACCCACGTGGGACTACCGTCGCAAAGCTAAAAACTCCAGTCTCGGAGAATGCGCATACCCCGTAACGCCAGCATGGTCAGACACTCTCGGGCTGGTGGAATTCAACCAGAGCCTGCACACCGATGACGTGTTCGGACTGCTTGAAGACGGAGCCACCACCCTCCGCCAGTTAGGAACATCATCCATGAGCATCGCCGTAGGGCGCCTGCCCGTGACCACCCGCGAGATGGCAGCGGCAGCCGTCAAGAAAATCATCGACTACGAAAAAGGGATCAACACCCGTTCGGCTTGGCGCGGCAACATCATGTACATAACCGACCTCAGCAAAAATCTGATAGACTTCCAGACTGATGCCGAAGAAGCATCAGAGGCTCTGGGATATACCTCTCCGTCAGATCCGAAGAATCGCGGCGTGGGCAACGGACTGCTCGCCACGAAAGCCTATATAGACTTCTACAAAAAAGAGAACGGCAAGGCAACGAAAGCATTCCAGATCGTAAAAAACAAGCTGCAGGAAGGCACCGCGTGGATGATCTACATAGGCCACTCCTCACAGACCGTGTGGGGCGGAGTCGGCATCATGCCCACGAGCTACGTGCAGTCCATGTCGCTCAGGCGCAAGCCCATAGTAGTATCAGCCAGCTGCCACTACGCACAGATTGACGGTCCCAACCTGTCAGGAGCAGAGATGATGTGGCGCAATCCACAGGGTCCCATATCGCTGATAGCCACGACGCGCAGCGCCGCCATACATCATAACGGCGAATTTGTCAAATATCTCAGCAGCAATATCGGCAGAACCCACGCCTCCGGCAGAGCCATGACCGTAGGCGAGATATTCCAAAAAACAAAAAACGACTTCAATAACTGCTATGAGGCGAAAGTCTATATCCTCATCGGCGACCCGGCGATGATACAGAGCGTACCGTCACACACCGTAGACCTGACAGCCCTCAAGGATGTCACCGACGGCAACGACAAGCCCATAGGAAGTGTGCAGGAACCGCCCTATCTCGAAGGCGGCTCCCAGATACGCCTTGAAGGAAATGTCATGACAACCTCAGGGCAAGCTCTTGACGACTTCAATGGAGAAATCGAGGTGACGCTCTATGACTCCAAGACCGACATGACCACACTGGGACAGGGCGACACGGTCCATACCACCAAGACCTACGAGGTGCAGGGACCGGTGCTCAGCAAGGGGCGCGCAGCAGTACGTGACGGACGCTGGACGCTTGATATGCTCGTGCCTATCGACATAGCCAATAATAACCGCCCGGGCTTCATCAGCATGTACGCGGTGGATGCGCGTGGCGAACGTGATGCATTGGGAGGCTTTGCCGACTTCACCATCTCAGGCTTCAAGCCCGAAATCACTGACGACATTCCTCCAGTCATCGACACGATGTACCTCAACAGAGCCGACTTTACCAACGGCTCTACCGTCGATGCCAATCCCACCCTGTTTGCCCATGTCTATGACAATCTCGGCATCAACCTTGGTGCTGGAGGCGTGGGCCATACGATGACCCTCACTATCGATGGATATAAGGTGCTGTCGGATCTGACCGACTATTTCCTGCCCGATTTCGCATCTACCTCGGCAGGCTCGTTGGCTTATCCCCTATCAGGGCTCTCTGGCGGAGGACATACGGCGACGCTGACCATCTATGACAACACCGGCAATAGCACAAGCCGTGCCATCGACTTCTGGGTGGACGACACCGTAGCCCCCACCCTCATAGATGTCTACGCCCTGACGAGTGCATCCTCATCCGAGACACTGTTCTATGTCACGCATGACCGTCCCGACAAGGACATGGATGTGGAGATTGAAGTATTCGACCTCGGCGGACGCAGAGTATGGGTAGCAGACAAGCACGTGTATAGCGACGGCAACATGACCGAACCGATTTCATGGGACATGACCACAAACGCCGGGTCACGAGTCGCAGCAGGCATCTACGTCTACAGGGCTTCCATCTCCATGCCTGACGGTGAGAAGTTCAGCTCGGAGTCGCGCAAGCTCGCCATCCGCGGACGCGAGTAACCGATACGGACGTGATGAAGGCAGTAGGTGCACGCTATCAAATGTAAATTCTGTTTAAATCCGCCCAACATCCTTTGTCATAACAGATTAAAAGCGTAAATTTGTTAGCTTTATGACACCTCAGACTCCAATCCAGCACGAAATGCTACCGCAGCCTACGTTAAGCCGCCTACCATGGTATTTGGCTTACATAGACCGCCTGCACTCCAACGGAGTGGAGTTCGTGTCATCTACTGCCATATCCCGGCAGATAAATGTGGATGCCTCGCAGATTGCCAAAGACCTCTCATATCTCGGCATAAAGGGCAAGACACGCATCGGTTACGAAGTCAAGGCTCTTGCCTCGCGCCTGGGAGAATTTCTCGGATTCCGCGAAAGCCACAATGCCATAATGGCTGGCGTAGGCAGCCTCGGGGCAGCACTGATCGCTGACGGAGGTTTGCAACGCTTCGGTCTGCGCATAGTGGCAGGTATCGACACTGACCCGGCAGTAGCCGGCAGCCAGCGGGCAGGTGTCAACGTCTATTTCCCCGAACAGCTTGCCGATCTCGTCAACGATTTCCACGCCGAGATAGGCATCCTTGCCGTTCCGGTAGAGCATGCCCAGGCAGTAGCCGACCACATGGTCGAAGCCGGCATACGCGCCCTATGGAATTTCACTCCTTGCCGCATAGTAAGCAGAGATGATATCGTGGTGCAGGACACCTCTATCTATGCCCATCTGGCGGTGATGTACCACCGGCTCAAGATTTCCAGCAATGCCAAGGAGGGCACAGACAGATGAAAGCTCTCGTATTCAGCCGACAGCCAGGACATCCGGTAACTCATCCGGCACTGTTTTCACTGATACCGGACTCTGCAGTCACCCCATCAGGGATGCCCGTATTCCTTCCGCCATTTGAAAGCTCATGGGAACTTGCCATCGGTCCGGCATACCGCATAGGACGGCTCGGCAAGAACATAGCCCCGAAGTTTGCGATGCGCTACATCGACGGCATGACACTCGGAGCCTGGGCAGTGCCGGTAGATCTCCTAAAAGAGCTTCAAGGCAACGGACAGCCGATAGGCTTACTGTCTACATTTGACGGAGCCTTGACCCTCGGCGAGTGGCAGGAGCCGCTACATGACATGCCGCTAACCATGTCAATAAGGCAGACCCACGCCAAATGGACGCCTGATGAAATCATGCTGGGAGAGGCGCTGCAAGCCGCCTCACGCTATGTGACCCTCAAAACAGGCGATGTCATCATACCGATGCTCAGCCCCGTACGACACCCGATTGTGCCCGATGACATCATCGAAGGCAGCATGGGAGGCAAAGAGGTCATCCGCGTGAAAATCAAGTGAAACGCACCAAACCAATAAGCCAAACCTAACAAGTACACAAGATATTTCAAAACCAATATGTTATCGCAAAAGCTATTCTCTCTTTCTTGCGCGCTCATACTGACTACGACAGCCATGACCTCATCTACAGCGGCTACCGTAGACAAGTCTCACTTCGCCCAGGCATCAAAGCTGTCAGCGGCGGGAGGCAGATATGTAAAAATCCGCTGTACGGAAGCCGGTGTGCAACAGCTCACTGCCGGGCAACTGCGCCAATGGGGCTTCTCGTCAATCAGCAATGTACGCATACTCGGATTCAACGTCACGGATCTGCATGACAACAAACTCGATGCCGGAACGCCCGATGATCTGGAGATAATGAAAACCTATCGCACAGGGAGCGGCGACAACGCAAAATTGTTTTTCTACAACCCTGGCGTGTACCGCATCACCGTAAAGGGAGATTCAGCATACCCCCAGAAGCCGACTTTCACCATCACCGAAAACCGGTACAGCGACTATGCATATTACATCGTGACCGATGCCGTCTCTGAAGACGACCGCATGACTGAGGTCTATTCAAAAAGTACCGGCAAATGGCCTACTACACACATCTCGATGCAATATTCACGTTGGCGGGAAAACCATCCCGAAGAGGGCGGTTCGTTTTATGTCGGAGAGCAGAGCACAGATAAGCTCGCACACACCTTTGAGCTCACCGACCCAGCCCGTAACACCGATTCACGCTGCAACATCAATCTCCGTTATGGATTTGAGAGTTCACGTAACTGCACCTCATCATTCAAGCTGACACCAACTGTGCTCAACTCTGACGACATACAGCTGTCAGACGTAAAAGCCACTATTGCCAGAAGCGCATATACCCAGTCTGAACCATACCGATTCCACGGAGCCACCAACTGGAGCAATGTAAGCTTCCTGGTTACGCATCCCACAGGCGAGGATGCCGCCAAGCTCACCAATCCGCTCATTATCAACGTCGAGACACCCAATTCCGCTGGTTCCAACCACACGTTGAGCCACTGGATAGCCCGTCATGACGAGATGGTGCTGTATCTGCGCAACAACTATCTGCGCACACCCCAGATGCTGATGCTGGTCAACACGTTTGATTCAGGCACCACAGGCCTGACCCTCTACAAGAACGCTCCCGCATCAGGTTCGCTGCCCGCATCGACCCTCTCGTCGTCACCTATAGTATGGGATGTCTCCAACCCCTCCAATATCGCGCGCATACATCCTCAAAACGCCTCAACCTTCTGGAAATATGATTTCAGGACCCAGGCTGTGGAAGGCTGCCGTAAACTTATCGCTTTTGACCCACAGAAGGACCAATATACTCCCGAAATGGTTGGAACTGTCGAATCTCAGAACCTGCATGGCATAGGCACCGGGAGCAATCCTGTACCTGACATGGTGATTGTCACTGTGGACGCATTCAAAGCACATGCACAAAGACTCGCCGACATACACCGCCAGCAGCAGGGACTGGATGTCAGAGTGGTCACACATGACCAGCTCATCAACGAGTTCGGTTCTGGCACTCCACATGCCATGGCTTACCGCCTCTTTGCCAAAATGCTCTTCGAACGCGGTCGCAGTACGGACGCATCCTATCAATATGACGATGAAAACATATGGTACTATGACAGCAACGGCAACCGTATCATAGTCGACGACAAGAGCAAGTTCCGCTACATGCTTCTTTTTGGTCCTATGTCACATGACAATGTGCACATGGCAGCCCCAGGCAACGGCTACATGATCACCTATCAGGCTGAAGACCCATATCTCACCAATGTAACCACCGGCAATTATGCTCTCGCCGACTATTTCGGCATAGTCAACGACGATTTTACCGGCGATCGTGCGCATCAGATGTACGCGAGTGTGGCAGTAGGTGTGATTGACGCCATGAACCAGGCTGACGCAGAGCAAGCAGTCAGCAAGATAGAGAACTACCTTAAGAGATTTCCTGGCGACTCCGACTACTTCAACCACCTCACTATGGTCGGCGATGCCAGCCGTCAGTTTACAGAAGATGCCTACAACGCTCGTGGCACTGCTGCCGCTGCCAATCCGGCAGGAATAATCGACAACATATACACCGAGCTATATGACGGGAACAACGCTGACCGCGACACACAGGTACACTCCGACATAGCCTCTGCGCTTAATGCCGGCTCATACTTCTTCTCCTACGTCGGCCACTCACGCGCGGATGCCTTCGAAAGCGCATTCCCAGTATGGAACAATCAGCTGATTGCGTCCAACTACTATGACTACAAGCCGTTTGCAGCCTTAGGAACATGCTCCACCTTCCCCTATGACTGGTATAACAACAGCCTGGTACATAACTTCACCGCCAAAGCCGACGGTGGCATGCTGGCTGTAGTGGCAGCATGCCGTTCAGTGTTCCCTGCACAGAACCTACAGCTCGTACAGGAATTTACAAAACGTCTGTATTCAGCCAAACCAGGCATGTATATAGGCGATGTGTACCGTGCGACGAAACGCACCTTAATGCGCGACAACAACATGGCAGCTACATATTACGACAACCTGACCGTCAATTCAGCATGCTACGCCCTTTCAGGCGACCCCGCACTCCCTGTCATAGGACTGTCACACACTGCCACACTTACTGAAATCGCAGGCAAGGAGATAGCCACCAATGCCACGGTAGAGGACGGATCCATAATCGTCGAGCCATTCAGCTCTGTAACCATCAAGGGACGCATTTCTGCGATAGGTAATGACACTGCAGACTCGGAGTTTAACGGCACTGCCACCATCACGGTGCTTGACGGGCCTGAGCATTCGACACTCAATCAGATGGATATGGAGTGGGATGACACTCAGATTTCAAAATTCAACGTGCCAGTGAAGGCAGGTGTATTTGAAACTACCTTCACCATCCCCCCCGGCAATCTGCCCGGCATCAGCAACCGTATCAGTGTATATGCCATCTCCGATGACAAGACCCAGGTAGCCACCGGAGTATCAAAAGCTCTTGCCGTCAAGGAAGTTGACACGCCTGAGTCAGGTGACACCGAAGCTCCGACCATTACCGAGCTATATCTGGACAACGCCGATACATTCAGCGATGGCACCGCTGTCTCAGCTAATCCTACAGTATATGCCACCATCAACGATGCCCAGACCGGAATAGATGTGTCCGGCTCTCTCAACAGCAACCTCATGCTCGTGCTTGACGGCACGACCGAGCTTCAGAATGTGCTGTCACGAATGACTCCTTCTGCCGACAACGGCATGAAACTCGTCTACCCGCTATCCAATCTTGCAGACGGCAGCCACTCCATCAGCTTGACTGTCAGCGACAATGCGGGCAATACAGCCACTGAGACCATCAACTTCACCGTCATCAGCACTGCCCTCAACGCGACACTGGCTATAGATGACAATCCCGTCCGCGACATGATGAGCTACCGTCTGACCGATGCAGACATCTCCGACAGCACAGAACTCACTCTCATCATACGCGACATGTCGGGCAATACCGTCTATTCCTCAAAGGGCATAGGAACGGCTGGCACATGGGACCTCACAGCATCCGATGGCAGCAAGATAGCCGATGGACGCTACAAAGCCAATGTAATGCTGCGTGACGGAAATGTACACGGCTCAACACCCTCAGTAGAATTCATAGTTGTAAAATAAAATTTTACACTTTGCGGAGCCCTGCCACCGCAAAAGAGTCATCAGCAATCCCGCGTCAAAGGTGTCAAAGCCTGACGCGGGATTGCTATTTATTAACATAACCGATGGAAGATATAACGGAAATTTTGCTAAATTTGCAAAAAGTATCGTCACGAAGCAACGTACCGTAAACACGACCTTACACATCTGGACCTCCGTAAGTTATCATCATATAATCTAATACGGAACTACACGGGATAACTTGCATGTAAAAAAGCATCCTTTATCTCCTTGTCTTACCCTCATAATTTTGGCATGACAGGACGCGACTTGACCATGTAACCCCGACATATTGTTTCGGACAGGCGTCACTTTTGCGGTCTGGAGCCATTGCTGGTTTCCGGATGCCATACCTAAGAGGAAATAAAAAAACAACATAAATGACAAGGACATGGAATTATGTGCCCCTTACATCCAAGCAGCAGAAGCAGGAGACGGAGCTTGACAAACGCTTCGCCAACTGTCAGCCTATCAGCGAGTTGCTGGTGGAGCGTGGCATTACCACCATTGACGCGGCAGAAAGATTCTTTCATCCGTCGCTCGGTGATATGCACGATCCCTTCCTCCTCGACGGTATGGCTGCGGCAGTGGACTGTATAAACTCCGTAATGGGGCGAAAAGAGAAGATAAGGGTATTCGGCGACTACGATGTGGACGGCACCACCGCCGTGGCTCTCGTGTACAAGTACCTGAGCAACTTCTACTCCAACATAGATTATTACATCCCCACGCGCTACGACGAGGGCTATGGCGTGAGCACCCAGGCTATAGACGCGGCAGCCGAGAGCGGGGTCAAACTGATCATCATACTCGACTGCGGAGTCAAGGCGGTCGATGAGATTGCCTACGCAAAATCCAAGGGGATAGACTTCATCATCTGTGACCACCACATGGCTGACGACCGTCTGCCTGATGCGGTAGCCATACTCAATCCCAAACTCGAGGGTTCTGGCTATCCATTTCCGCATCTGAGCGGATGCGGTGTGGGATTCAAGCTGATGCAGGCATTTGCATTATCCAACGGGCTTGACACCTCAGACCTCTATGCGCTGCTTGACCTGGTGGCAGTATCCATTGCAGCCGACATAGTGCCGATGGTGGGCGAAAACCGCATCATGGCGTATCACGGTCTGCGCCGCATAAACAGCAACCCTAATATGGGTCTGCGCGGCATCATACGCATCTGCGGGCTTACCGGCAAGGAAATCACCGTCAGCGACCTGATATTCAAGATCGGACCACGCATCAATGCTTCGGGACGCATGCAGAGCGGACGCGAAGCGGTGGAACTTCTTGTGTCGCGTGACAGCGCGGACGCGCTTGACCGTGCCAAGGCGATAGACCAGTACAATCAGGACCGCAAAGAGCTTGACAAGCGCATCACCGAGGAGGCTAACGCGCTGCTCGAAGGGCACAGCGAAGACCTTGCATCACAGAAGTCGATAGTCATCTACAACAAGGACTGGCACAAAGGCATCATAGGCATCGTTGCATCGCGTCTGACCGAGCTGTATTACAAGCCTGTGGTGGTACTGACATTTGCCAACGGTCTTGCCACCGGCTCTTCACGGTCAGTGCAAGGCTTTGATGTCTACAAAGCCGCCGACAGCGTGCGCGACCTACTCGAAAACTTCGGCGGACACCCCTATGCCGTCGGGCTGTCGATGAAGGAGGAAAACGTGCCTGAATTCCGCCGCCGCTTTGAGGAGTATGTCAGTGGCAACATCACCCCTGACCAACTGACACCGCAGCTCTACATTGACGCAGTTGTGACATTCTCGCAGATTACCCCGGAGTTTGTCAGCACACTTCGTCACTTCAATCCATTCGGGCCAGGCAACCAGAAGCCCGTGTTCTGCACCGAAAATGTCTCGGACTTCGGCACGAGCAAACTCGTCGGCAAAAACCTCGAGCACATCAAGCTGGAGCTTGTAGATCCCACATCGGGCAAGGTGTTCAACGGCATCGGCTTCAATATGGCGCGCCACTTCGACCACATCCATGCCGGCAAGCCGTTTGACATCTGCTACACGATAGAGGAGAACAAGCACATGCGCTCCAACTCGGCGATACAATTTCTCATCAAGGAAATCCGTCCGAGGGAGTAATGATGGGCTCTCAGGCCTACACATCTGATGACATGCACGATGTCCTCAAGCGTTATTGGGGATATGATTCTTTCCGTCCGCTCCAGCAGGAGATAATTACATCGGTGCTTTCGGGACACGACACGCTCGGGCTGCTGCCGACAGGCGGAGGCAAGAGCCTTACATTTCAAGTGCCGGCGATGCTGCTCCCAGGACTGACCCTGGTTGTCACTCCTCTCATCTCCCTGATGAAGGACCAGGTGGACAATCTGCGTCAGGTGGGCATCACTGCCACATACCTCTACTCGGGGATGACGCTGCGCGAGCACAACCTCGCCCTTGATCGCTGCCATGCCGGCAAGGCGAAACTGCTCTACGTATCGCCTGAAAAATTGAAATCAGAGACTTTCATCGCCACCCTGTCATCGCTGCGAATCAGCATGATTGTGGTCGACGAGGCTCACTGCATATCGCAATGGGGCTATGATTTCCGTCCGAGCTACCTCGCCATAGCCGATGTGCGCCGCCTGTTTCCCGATGCCCCCGTGTTGGCATTGACTGCATCTGCCACGCCGCAGGTAGCTGATGACATCATGGAGCGGCTCTGCTTCAAGACGCGGAAGATATACGCCCGCAGCTTCCACCGCGACAATATCAGCTACATAGTGCGCTACGACAGCCACAAGGAGGTGCCGCTGCTGCGTGTGCTCCGCGGAGTGCCAGGCACGGCGATAGTCTATGTACGGTCTCGACGCCGCACGGTGGAGATAGCCCGTACACTTATAGATAACGGCATCAGTGCTGATTACTACCATGCTGGACTTGATCCGACCGACAAAGCAGACAAACAGAATAGATGGAAAGATGGCTCAATCCGCGTAATCGTGGCGACCAATGCCTTCGGCATGGGCATCGACAAGCCCGACGTCAGGGCGGTGGTGCATTATGACCTGCCGCCGTCGCTTGAGGAATACTATCAGGAAGCTGGACGCGCCGGGCGTGACGGCAAGCATGCCTTCGCCGTGCTGCTCGTGGCTCCGTATGACAAGGCGACACTCTCGCGCCGCATCTCTGATGTCTTTCCGCCCAAGGATTTCATACGTAAGGTCTACGAGCTGGCATGCAATTTCACCAACATCCCTGTGGGGGAGGGTGTGGGACATACCTATGAGTTTGACTTCAACCGCTTCATCTCCACCTACCGTCTCAACGCCACTATGGCACACTCGGCTCTCAGGCTGCTCTCTCGTGCCGGATTCATAGAATACAGTGACGAAATCGGAGGACGCGGACGTGTGATGGTGCTGCTTGACAAGCACCAGCTTTATGACATGGAGCTGTCGGATAATGCGGACAAGGTGCTGCAATGCCTTCTACGCAGCTATACAGGGCTTTTTGCGGACTATATAGCCATTTCCGAATCGTTGATAGCCTCACGATGCCAGATGACCGAGAACGCCGTCTATGAGGCTCTGTTGGAGCTTACACGGCTTCATGCCGTCCATTACATACCTCGGCGTACATTACCCTATCTCTATATGCCGATACGACGTGTGCTGCCCAAGCATGTGGATATGCCGCTGGAGGTCTACGAGCACCGCAAGCAGGTTATGGAACACCGCATTGCAGCCATGCGCCGATTCGCCTTCGACACCGACCGCTGCCGCGTCACAGGGATGCTTGAATATTTCGGCGAGAAGCCTGAGGCGGACTGCGGACAGTGCGACGTGTGCCGCAGCTGCCGCAAACCCTCGGCTGTCATCGACGTGGAGCAATCCGTCGCCTATCTTGCCAGCCAGCCCGGAGGCCACACCATCGACTACATGGTCAGCCAGCTCGGATCCTCCCACCGCGAAGCCGTCATCGCCGCTGTCCGCACCCTCCTCGACCGCGAAGCCGCCACCATCACCCCCGACGGCGCCGTCACCCTCCGCCTCAAGAAATAACCACCTCACAAAAGTAGGGACATGCCGTGGCATGTCCGCCCAACAGGCGTTGCAATTGCACATCGTTGGCTGAGACGCGGACATGCCGTGGCATGTCCCTACAGGTTAATTGTGTCAAGTGCCTGATTTGTAGTGACGCGGGCGGAATGCATTGGGGGGAATATAAAATGAGAGTGGCCCGCTGCGCGGGGTGCGCTGGCGGGCCACTGGTGTGGGTATCCTTGGTTGGATGGGATTATTCGGCTGCGGGAGCTTCGGTTGCTTCAGCTGCTGCTTCAGCCTTGGGGGCTTCGGCGGCTGCGGGCTTTGAGGACTTGCGAGAGCGGCGTGTGCGGCTTGTCTTCTTTTCGTCCTTAGCCTTGAGCATGGCTTCGTTGTAGTCAACCAGCTCTATGAAGCACATCTGGGCGTTGTCGCCGAGACGGTTGCCGGTCTTGAGGATGCGGGTGTAGCCTCCGGGGCGGTCGCCGATCTTCTGTGCGATTTCGCGGAAGAGCTCGGTGACGGCGTATTTGTTCTGGAGGTAGCTGAACACGAGGCGGCGATTGGACATGTTGTCGTCCTTGGCGCGGTTGATCAGCGGCTCAGCATACATGCGCAGTGCCTTGGCTTTTGCCAGGGTGGTGTTGATGCGCTTGTGCATGATAAGCGATATGGTCATATTGGCCAGCATGGCATCGCGGTGAGCCTTCTTGCGACCAAGATGGTTAAATTTCTTATTGTGTCTCATCGTCAGTGATTAGTCTTTGTCGAGTTTATACTTAGAAATATCCATTCCGAACGACAGGTTCAGATTGGCAAGGAGTTCGTCAAGCTCTGTGAGCGACTTCTTGCCGAAGTTGCGGAACTTTAGGAGGTCATTCTTGTTGAATACCACGAGCTCGCCGAGAGTCTCGACTTCGGCACTCTTGAGGCAGTTAAGTGCGCGGACCGAGAGATCCATGTCCACGAGCTTGCTCTTGAGGAGCTGGCGCATGTGGAGCACTTCTTCGTCAAATTCCTCGTCATCTGATGTCTCGGGTGTCTCAAGAGTGATTTTCTCGTCAGAGAAGAGCATCAGGTGGTGGATGAGGATTTTGGCTGCCTCTTTGAGGGCATCCTTGGGATGGATGGAGCCGTTGGTGGTAATCTCAAGCGTGAGTTTGTCGTAGTCGGTCTTCTGGTCAACGCGGAAGTTGTCAACGGTGTACTTCACATTCTTGATGGGGGTGTAGATGGAGTCGATGGCGAGGACATCGATGGCATCGTTGGGCGATGCGTTTTCCTCGGCGGGGACCCAACCTCTGCCCTTGTTGATTGTGAGCTCGATGTTGAATGTAGCGTCGGGATCCAAATGACATATGACGAGGTCGGGGTTGAGCACCTCAAAGTGGGTGAGCGCCTTGCCTATGTCGCCGGCTTTGAACACCTCCGTGCCTGACACAGTGATCGAGACTTTTTCAGCCTCGGCGTCTTCCACTGTCTGCTTGAGGTCTACCTTCTTGAGGTTGAGGATGATGTTTGTGACATCTTCCTTGACACCGGGGATGGTGTCGAACTCATGGCGTACACCGTCGATCTTTATGGTCGATATGGCGTAGCCTTCGAGGCTTGAAAGAAGTATGCGACGAAGAGCGTTGCCGATGGTGATGCCATAGCCCGGCTCAAGAGGCTTGAACTCAAACTTGCCAAACGTGTTGTTGGCTTCGAGCATCAAGACTTTGTCAGGTTTCTGAAATGCTAATATAGCCATTGAGGATCGTATTATTAGAAGATTGATTACTTAGAATACAACTCGACGATAAGTTGCTCCTTGATGTTTTCGGGGATGTCCTCGCGGGTGGGGACATGGAGGAAGCGGCCAGCCTTGGCGCTCTCGTCCCACTCGATCCAGGGATACTTGCTGTGGTTGAAACCGGCAAGCGCGTCAGCAATCACCTCAAGCGACTTGGCTTTCTCGCGGACGGCAACGATGTCGCCGGGCTTAACCTGGTATGAGGGGATGTTGACTACATCGCCGTTGACGGTGATGTGGCGGTGGAGGACAATCTGACGGGCAGCGGCACGTGTAGGAGCGATGCCCAGACGATATACGACATTGTCGAGACGGCTTTCGAGGAGCTGAAGGAGGAGCTCGCCGGTAATACCTTTCATGCGTGAAGCCTTCTCGAAGAGGTTGCGGAACTGGCGTTCGAGCACACCGTAGGTGTACTTCGCCTTCTGCTTTTCGCGAAGCTGGACACCATACTCACTGGTCTTGCGGCGCTTGTTCTGACCGTGCTGACCGGGCGCGTAGTTTTTCTTAGCGAGCACTTTGTCTTCGCCAAAGATGGGTTCACCAAACTTGCGTGCGATTTTGGATTTAGGTCCTGTGTATCTTGCCATTTTTGATGGGTTGGTTAAGATTTGAGTCTCGTCATCGGCGGATGTGGAAGCCTTGTCGCTTGGGGATTCAGCGGAGTGCTGCCGGTGCCATTCCTGTCATTACTGTGGTAAAGGATCGTGAGACGGAGTTGCCTTTTAGTGCAGCCGCGACTGCGACAATTAAGAGGATATTTCTATCAAAGACATGTAATCACGCTCCGCGCATGGTGGCGGTGCGCTGTCGCAGTCATAATTTCACGTTCAAGGCACTTTCGTCGTCTCGATGGTCAGCCGCTACGCCGCGATGCCAGCTGGGCATCTTGATGGCTTGTGTAGGAGCCCTACCGTCGATGAACGGTCTCAGAAGATATAAATAGGGTTATTTGCTATCTTGTGAAGAAGATAAGGGGAGATTAGACGCGGCGACGCTTGGGGGGACGGCAGCCGTTGTGGGGCAGCGGAGTTACGTCCACGATTTCGGTCACTTCGATACCAGCACCGTGGATGGTACGGATAGCGCTTTCGCGACCGTTGCCGGGTCCTTTGACATAAGCTTTAACCTTGCGGAGGCCGAGATCATATGCTGTCTTGGCACAATCCTGAGCTGCCATCTGGGCAGCGTAGGGTGTGTTCTTCTTGCTTCCGCGGAAGCCCATCTTGCCAGCTGACGACCAGGAGATGACCTGACCCTCGCTGTTGGCTAAGCACACGATAATGTTGTTAAAAGATGAGTGAACGTGAAGCTGGCCGTCTGCGCCGACTTTGACGTTTCTCTTCTTTGCTGCGACTGTCTTTTTTGCCATGTTGTAATTATGAATTATTTAGTTGCTTTCTTCTTGTTGGCAACGGTCTTCTTGCGACCCTTGCGTGTACGGGCGTTGTTCTTGGTGGACTGGCCGCGCACGGGAAGTCCGATACGGTGACGGATGCCGCGATAGCAACCGATGTCCATCAGTCGCTTGATATTGAGCTGGATTTCGCTGCGGAGGTCACCCTCGACCTTGTAGTTGGCCTGGATCACTTCACGTACTTTAGCGGCCTGGTCGTCGGTCCAGTCCATAACTTTGATGTCGCGGGCGACACCAGCCTTGTCAAGGATAGACTTGGCTGCGCTACGGCCGATGCCGTAGATGTAGGTCAGGGCGATTTCGCCATGCTTATTCTGGGGGAGGTCAACTCCCACGATACGTACTGCCATATTTACTTAGCTATGAAAATATTTTGCAAAAGTAATAAAATTATCCTTGACGTTGCTTGTTTTTAGGATTCTTTTTGTTAATCACGTACAAGCGGCCTTTGCGACGAACGATCTTGTCGTCAGCGCTGCGCTTCTTGATTGAGGCTCTTACTTTCATTGTGTATATTACGGTTGTAAGTGTTAGATTGATCTGTGGGGTATGCGTTTTATGGCTTTTGCGCCGTCTGTGACGGGTTATTTGTAGCGGAACGCGATACGTCCTTTGGAAAGGTCGTAGGGTGACATCTCCACTCTGACGCGGTCACCGGGGAGAATCTTGATGTAGTGCATGCGCATCTTGCCCGAGATGTGGGCTGTGATTTCATGTCCGTTTTCAAGTTCGACGCGGAACATTGCGTTACTGAGTGATTCGACTATCACGCCGTCTTGTTCGATTGCTGCTTGTTTTGCCATAAATTGCGTTGTGGGCTTGCGCCCGGTTATGTTTTTTGTGGGGTAATGTTTAGTTTCTGTGATGCTGCCGGCTGTTTTGCCAAGGGAGGATGTGATCAGATGAATCTGTCACCGAGTGCCTGATGTATCGGCTCAAAGGTGGTCAACACGCGGGTCTCGCCATCAATGATAGCCACAGTGTGCTCATAATGGGCAGATGGCTTGCGGTCACGCGTGGTGCATGTCCAGCCGTCATGGCCTATCACGATGTTACGTGAGCCGAGATTGATCATCGGTTCGATACAGATGCACATGCCGTTTTTGATGACGGGTCCGGTGCCTCGACGTCCGTAGTTGGGGACTTCGGGGTCTTCGTGCATCTTGCGTCCTATGCCATGGCCACACATCTCGCGGACGACGGAGTAACCGCGGCGTTCGCAATATGTCTGCACGGCGTTGGAGATGTCACCTATGCGACGTCCCTCGCGGCATGCCTCGATGCCTACGTAGAGGCTCTCTTTGGTGGTGCGGAGCAGCTGCATCACTTTCTCGTCGACATCGCCCACGGGAAATGTGTAGCACATGTCGCCGTTGAATCCGTCAAGTTCCACCACAGTGTCTATACCGACGATATCACCCTCCTGCAAGGTATAGGGACCAGGAAATCCGTGGACCACAACCTCGTTGACTTCGATGCACAGGGTGGCGGGGAAGCCCCCGTAGCCGAGGCAGGCGGGTTTGCCGCCGTTGTCGAGCATATATTCGCGTGCGACGTTGTCAAGCTTGCGGGTAGTCACTCCCGGGGCGACCCACTTGGCAACTTCGCCAAGTGTGTCGCTCACGAGTGTGCAAGCTGCCTGCATCTTCTGCATCTCTTCAGGTGTCTTCAGAAATATCATAATGAGCAGTTAATGGGGATGATTTGTCAGGTTGATGTATCTGTAATGTTATCTATCGACGGATGCCGGAATCAATATGCACTGCCTGTGGTGCGACCCTTGATTTTGCCGTCCTTCATCAGACCGTCATAGTGGTGCATCATCAGGTGGCTCTCGATCTGCTGGAGGGTGTCAAGCACTACTCCGACGAGAATCAGCAGAGATGTGCCTCCGAAGAACTGTGCGAAGTTCTGGCTGATGCCGAAGAAACGTGCGAAAGCCGGGAGGATGGCAACTATGCCGAGGAATATAGAGCCGGGGAGGGTGATGCGTGACATGATACTGTCGAGGTATTCAGCTGTCTTCTTGCCGGGCTTGACGCCGGGGATGAAGCCGTTGTTGCGCTTCATGTCCTCAGCCATCTGCTGCGGGCGCACTGTGATGGCAGTGTAGAAGTAGGTGAATGCGACAATCATCAGGAAGTAGACGAGATTGTACCAGAATCCGTTGATGTCACTGAACGCAGCGAAGAAGCCGCGTGTGGCATCGCCTGCTGAGCCGAATCCGGCGATGGTGATGGGGATGAACATAATCGCCTGGGCGAAGATGATAGGCATCACGCCTGCCGCATTGACCTTGAGGGGGATGTACTGGCGAGCTCCGCCATACTGCTTGTTGCCGACGATGCGCTTCGCATACTGCACGGGGACTTTACGTGTACCCTGCACGAGCAGCACTGCACCGATGGTGACAGCGAAGAGGAGCAGAAGCTCGATGATGAACATCACCAGACCGCCCTGACTGCCGGTAGAACCCGGGAGACGGCTTGTGAACTCGTAGAACAACGCTCCCGGGAGACGGGCGATGATACCTACGAGGATGATGAAGCTGATACCGTTGCCGATACCGCGGTCAGTGATGCGCTCGCCGAGCCACATGATGAACATGGAGCCGGCTGCGAGTATGACGGTCAGGTAGACGATGCTCCAGAAGCCGAGGGCAGCCATGCCGCCGGCGCTGGTTACCTGCACGTTGAGGTTGACCAGATAAGCAGGACCCTGGAGGAGCAGAATCAGCACTGTCAGATAACGGGTGTACTGATTGAGCTTCTGGCGTCCGCTCTCGCCCTCACGCTGCATCTTCTGGAACGAAGGGAGCACCATGCCGAGAAGCTGTATCACGATCGAAGCCGTGATATAGGGCATGATACCGAGGGCGAAGATCGAGGCCTGGCTGAAAGCACCGCCCGAGAACATGTCGAGGAGCTGCATCAGACCGCTCTTGTTGGTGAAGCGGCTGAGAGCCTCGAGATCCTCAGGACGGATGCCGGGAAGCACCACGTAGCAACCCAGGCGGTAGATAAGTACCAGCAGCAGGGTCACCAGCAGGCGCTTGCGCAGCTCCTCGATGGTCCATATGTTTTTAACTGTTTGGATAAAACTCATCGGGGGTGGAGGTATTAGATTTTCGTTACCGAGCCTCCGGCAGCCTCGATGGCAGCCTGAGCGGCAGCCGAGAATGCGTTTGCCTCGACAGCGAGTTTGTGAGAGATAGTGCCGTTTGCGAGGATTTTGACAAGCTGACGGCGGTTGATGAAGCCGGCTTCGCGGAGCTCTTCGATACCGATCTTTTCAAGGTTCTTGGCTGCAGCGAGCTCTTCGAGAGTGCTGAGATTGATAGCCTTGTACTCGACACGGTTGATGTTCTTGAAACCGAACTTGGGCAGACGGCGCTGGAGAGGCATCTGACCACCTTCAAAACCGATCTTGCGTGAATAGCCTGAACGAGACTTCGCGCCCTTGTGGCCGCGGGTAGATGTGCCGCCTTTGCCTGAGCCGGGACCACGACCGATGCGGGTCTTGCGGGTGACAGAACCAACGGCAGGTTTGAGATTGCTTAAGTCCATAACTTTTAGTTAATGTTTTGCGGGGTTAAACTTATACGTTGGTTACTTCTACGAGGTGGCGAACACGGTTGACCATGCCTCGGATAGAGGGGGTGTCCTCTTTGATGACCGAGTGGTGCATCTTGTGGATGCCAAGGGCGTCAAGGGTCTCTTTCTGCACCTTGGGAGCCTTGATGCGGCTCTTTATCTGTGTGATTTTAATCTGTGCCATGATTGAGATGGTGGGTTAGAGAGGAGAGTGATTATAAATCAATGGTGTGGGGTGGAGGATTCCGCCGCCCACCCTGTCCGCGCCTGACGGGGCGGACAGGGCGAAGTGCGGATGGTTCCTTTATCAGCCGTGGAACACCTTATCGAGTGATACTCCGCGGTTCTGAGCCACCTGTGCCGGAGAGCGGAGCTCGCCGAGGGCTTCGATGGTTGCCTTGACGAGGTTGTGGGGGTTAGACGAGCCCTTAGACTTGGCAAGGACGTCGGTGATACCCACGCTCTCGAGCACGGCACGCATAGCACCACCAGCCTTTACACCGGTACCCTGACCGGCAGGCTTGAGGATTACGCGAGAGCCGCCGAACTTGGCTTCCTGCTCGTGGGGGATGGTGCCCTTGTGGACGGGGACACGGATAAGGTTTTTCTTGGCAGCCTCCACGCCCTTGGCGATGGCGGCTGTCACTTCATTGGCTTTGCCGAGACCCCAGCCTACGATGCCGTCTTCGTTGCCGACTACGACGATCGCTGCGAAGGTGAATGTACGGCCGCCCTTGGTGACCTTGGTCACACGATTGATGGCTACAAGGCGATCCTTGAGCTCGATATCGTTGGTTGATTTAACGCGGTTGTTCTTGTTTGCCATGATTCTGATTAGAATTTGAGGCCACCGTTGCGGGCGGCGTCTGCCAATGATTTAACTCGTCCGTGGAACAGGTAACCGTTGCGGTCGAAGACCACTTCGGAGATACCGGCTTCAAGGGCTTTCTTAGCGATAGATTCGCCCACTTTAGCAGCGATTTCGGACTTGTTGCCCTCGGCGATGCCTTTAGACGATGCAGAGACGATGGTCTTGCCTGCGAGGTCGTCGACGAGCTGGACATAGATCTGCTTGTTGCTGCGGAACACGGTCATGCGCGGACGAGCAGCGGTGCCTGAGATGCGGCCGCGGATGCGGGCCTTGATCTTATTGCGGCGTTGTATCTTGGAAAACATATGATCAGTTCAATGTTGTGTGGTGAGTGGTATGGTTGATTACTTGGCGCTTGCCGATTTGCCAGACTTGCGGCGGATAACTTCACCGACAAACTTGATACCTTTACCCTTGTAGGGCTCGGGCTTGCGGAGGCTGCGGATTTTGGCGCAAACCTGACCGAGGAGCTGCTTGTCGTCGCTCTCGAGGATGATGAGCGGGTTTTTGTTACGTTCGCTCTTAGCCTCAACCTTGACTTCGGGGGGAAGCTTGAGGTAGATGGCGTGAGAGTATCCGAGCGAGAGCTCGAGTACCTGGCCTGTGGCTGCGGCGCGGTAACCTACGCCGACGAGTTCCATCTCCTTGCGATAGCCTTCGCTTACGCCCACTACCATGTTGTGGATGAGGGCGCGGTAGAGGCCGTGCTGGGCGCGGTGCTCGCGGTCGTCGGTAGGACGGGTCAGTACCACTTCGTTGTTCTCGACCTTGATATCGAGGTCGGGGTTGACTTTCTGAGTGAGGGTGCCCTTGGGACCCTTGACGGTTACAGTGTCGCCGCTGACTGTTACAGTCACACCGGCGGGAATGGCGATGGGTGCTTTACCTATACGTGACATTACTCTTCAGGGTTTAAAGGTTAATAGATATAGCAGAGCACTTCGCCGCCTATCTTGAGCTCCTGGGCCTTCTTGTTGGTCATGACGCCCTTAGAAGTAGAGAGGATGGCGATGCCTAAACCGTTTAACACTCGGGGCATGTCCTTGTAGCCGGTGTACTGGCGCAAACCGGGACGTGACACGCGCTTGAGACCCTTGATGGCGTTGACCTTGTCAACGGGGTCGTACTTCAGGGCGATCTTGATCACACCTGCGGGGGTCTCACCCTCTATAAACTTGTAGTTAAGTATATAGCCTTGTTCGAAGAGAATCTTGGTGATCTCTTTCTTCAAGTTTGAGGCAGGCACCTCGACAACTCGGTGGTTGGCTTTGATGGCGTTCCTCAATCTTGTCAGATAATCTGCTATAGGATCGGTCATTGTTGTGTGGATTGTTTAAATTGATTCGGCTCATTCCGAACAATATTCAAATATTCACGCTTGCCGCGCGGCCTCCAAGCAAGCCGAAGGCCTCGTGGCCGGGGAGAGAGGGAGAGGTGGCAGCGTGACAGATGACGTATTGCCGGTAATACTTGGTCAGATGAGCACTTGATTCAAAAAGAGAGGTTGGACGATTAAATCTTGGTGTCTCGGTTGAAGGGGTTTGCTACTATCGAGCGTGTATTACCAGCTTGCCTTCTTGACGCCGGGGATCAGACCGGCAGATGCCATTTCGCGGAACTGGATACGAGAGATGCCAAACTGGCGCATGTATCCTTTGGGACGGCCGGTGATGGAGCAGCGGTTGTGAAGACGCACGCTTGAGGCGTTCTTGGGAAGCTTCTGGAGGCCTTCGTAGTCACCGGCTTCCTTGAGGGCAGCCTTCTTGGCGGCATACTTGGCTACGAGCTTCGCGCGCTTCACCTCGCGGGCTTTCATTGATTCTTTTGCCATATTCTTGTAAGATGTTGGGGTCTTAAGGATTGGGGTGATTACTTGTTGGCGTTCTTGAAGGGCAGACCGAAAGCCTTGAGCAGTGCATAGCCCTCCTCGTCGGTGTTGGCTGAAGTCACGAAAGTGATGTTCATGCCGAGAAGCTTGGAGATGCTGTCAATGTTGATTTCGGGGAAGATGATCTGCTCTGTGATGCCGAGGGTGTAGTTGCCACGGCCGTCGAGCTTGCCGTCGATACCCTTGAAGTCACGGATACGGGGCAGAGCCACGCGCACGAGACGCTCGAGGAACTCGTACATGCGCTCGCGACGGAGTGTCACGCGCACGCCGATGGGCATTTTCTTTCGCACCTTGAAGTTAGAGATGTCCTTGCGTGAGAGGGTTGCCACTGCTTTCTGACCTGTGATGGCTGTAAGCTCGTTGATGGCAGTCTCGATGATCTTCTTGTCCTGTGTAGCCTGTCCGAGGCCCTGATTGATGACAATCTTCTCAAGGCGGGGAACCTGCATCACTGTAGAGTAGTTGAACTCCTTGGTGAGCGCGGGGACGATGCGCTCCTTATAGTCTTTGCTGAGTGTTGTCTCCATTATTTGATCTCCTGTCCTGATTTCTTGGCGTAACGTACTAACTTGCCGTTGGCGTCGACACGGCGGCCGATGCGGGTGGGCTTACCTGTCTTGGGGTCGACGAGTGCCAGATTGGAGATGTTGATAGGTGCCTCCATCTTGATAAGGCCGCCCTGGGGGTGCTTTGCACTGGGCTTTGTGGCCTTAGTCACGATGTTAACTCCCTCAACGATGGCACGATTCTTGTCGCGAATCACCTTGAGGACGCGGCCAGTGGTGCCACGGTCGTCGCCGGAGATCACGATGACATTGTCGTCTTTCTTTATCTTGATCTTGCTCATTGTTGTTGATGTCGATTGAGTTTGTCGTTGTTAAGAGTGAAGATGTAAGGGGTATCAGAGCACCTCGGGTGCGAGTGACACGATCTTCATGTTGGTGGCGCGGAGTTCGCGTGCCACGGGACCGAAGATACGGGTTCCGCGGAGCTCGCCGGCGTTGTTGAGCAGGACGCAGGCGTTGTCGTCGAAACGGATGTATGATCCGTCGGGACGGCGCACTTCCTTCTTGGTGCGGACCACTACAGCCTTGCTGACGGTGCCCTTCTTTACATCGCTTGAGGGAATCACACTCTTGACGCTCACTACGATGATATCGCCTACCGAAGCATAACGGCGACCTGTACCACCGAGCACGTGGATGCAGAGTGCTTCCTTGGCGCCGCTGTTGTCAGCGACTGTTAATCGGCTTTCTGTCTGTATCATGATGTCTGAGGGTGTGGGGTTATTTCACTTTTTCGATGATTTCTACTAAGCGCCATCTTTTGGTGGCAGAGAGGGGACGTGTCTCCATCAGGCGCACTTTGTCGCCGATGCTGCACTCGTTCTTCTCGTCGTGAGCGTGGTACTTCTTGGTCTTGTTGACAAACTTGCCATAGATGGGGTGCTTCTCCTTGTATTTCACTGTAACAGTGATGGTTTTGTCACCCTTGTTTGACGACACGACCCCGATGCGCTCTTTGCGGAGGTTTCTTTTTTCTTCCATAGTGTTGCTGGGTCAGTTTCGTTGGTTACTTATTGTTGAGTTCACGCATGCGGAGCTCTGTCTTGACGCGGGCGATGTCACGGCGGTCAGCGGTGATCTTGGCGGGGTTGTCGACAGGCGAGATAGCGTGGTTGATCTTGAGCTGGCGGTAGTCTTTCTCCATCTCGACGAGGCGTGCCTGGAGGTCGGCGGTTGCCATTTCCTTGATTTCTTGTTTCTTCATGACGGATCAGACGTTTTGTGTGGGGTCGTAGTCACGACGTACGATGAACTTGGTGGTGACGGGGAGCTTCTGGGCAGCGAGGCGGAGAGCTTCTTTAGCCACTTCGAAGGGTACACCCTCGACTTCGAGGATTATGCGTCCGGGAGTCACAGGAGCCACGAAACCTTCGGGCGAACCTTTACCTTTACCCATGCGGACTTCGGCAGGCTTCTTGGTGATGGGCTTGTCCGGGAAAATGCGGATCCAGATCTGGCCCTGACGCTGCATGTAACGTGTCACGGCGATACGGGCAGCCTCGATCTGGCGGCCGGTAATCCATTTTGACTCGAGAGTCTTTATGCCGAACGAACCGAAAGCCAGCTGGTTGCCGCGCTGGGCATTACCCTTCATGCGGCCCTTCTGCGAGCGACGGAACTTGGTTTTTTTAGGTTGTAACATTGTTGTTGCGTTTAATTAACAGTGTTGGGAATGATGTTGGGTAATGATTCGCTCAACGGTTGCCACCCTGGTTGTTACGGGGCTTGCGGAAGCCACCGCGACGGGGTGCACGCTCGCCAGAGGGACGGCTCTCGCGCTGGTTGGCAGTGAACTGGGGAGCCAGGTCACGCTTGCCATACACTTCACCGCGGCAGATCCATACCTTCACGCCTACGACACCTACCTTGGTGTGCGCCTCTACGAGAGCGTAGTCGATGTCGGCACGGAGAGTGTGGAGGGGTGTGCGGCCTTCCTTGAACATCTCGCTACGAGCCATTTCGGCGCCGTTGAGACGTCCGCTGACCTGAATCTTGATGCCCTCGGCACCGGCGCGCATTGTGCTGGCTACTGCCATCTTGACTGCACGGCGGTAAGCTATCTTGCCTTCGATCTGGCGGGCGATGTTGGCTGCCACAATCTGGGCGTCGAGCTCGGGACGCTTCACCTCGTAGATGTTGATCTGCACATCCTTGTCGGTGATCTTCTTGAGCTCTTCCTTGAGCTTGTCGACTTCAGCGCCGCCCTTGCCGATGATGAGTCCGGGGCGAGAAGTGCACACGGTGATAGTGATGAGTTTGAGTGTACGTTCGATGACGATGCGTGAAACGCTTGATTTGGCAAGACGCACATCGAGATACTTGCGGAGCTTGGAGTCCTCAAGCAGCGTATCGCCATAGTTTTTGCCACCAAACCAGTTGCTGTCCCAGCCGCGGATCACGCCGAGGCGGTTGCTGATTGGATTAACTTTTTGTCCCATGATGGTGTCTTATGCCTTTTTAGATTTTTTGTTTTCGATTGAGTCCACCACGAGAGTCACGTGGTTAGCGCGCTTGCGGATGCGGTATCCGCGGCCCTGGGGGGCTGGACGGAGGCGCTTGAGCATAGGCGCGGGGTTGACGAATATGGTGGAGATGAAGAGCTCGCCGCTCTCTGCCTTGCGGTCGTTTTTGGCTTCCCAGTTAGCCACGGCAGAGCGGAGGCATTTCTCGAGGCGCGCTGCGGCTTCTTTGTTGGAGAACTTCAGGACGCCGAGAGCTTTGAACACCTCCATGCCGCGCACCATGTCAGCGACGAGGCGCATTTTGCGGGGCGACGAGGGGATGTTGGTCAGCTTGGCGAAAGATACCTGACGGCGCTCTTCCTTCATTTTGTTGGCTGAAAGTCTTTTTCTTGCACCCATTTTATTTAGATGTCTTGCTTGTTTTTAACTTGATTATAAAGTAGTCGGCTCGCGGCGCGGTTTATTTTTTCTTGTTGCCGGCGTGACCACGGAAGGTACGTGTGGGAGCAAATTCGCCCAGCTTGTGGCCTACCATGTTCTCGGTAACATAGACAGGGATAAACTTATTGCCGTTGTGGACAGCGAAAGTGTGTCCAACGAAGTCAGGTGAAATCATCGAAGCGCGTGACCAGGTCTTGATGACCGATTTCTTGCCGCTTTCTTCCATGGCTGCCACCTTCTTCTCAAGCTTGACGCTGATAAACGGGCCTTTTTTTAATGAACGACTCATAGTGTGGTACGTTGTGAATGAGAGTTAAGTGAAAGTGGATTACTTCTTGCGGCGCTCGATAATGTACTTCGAACTCTGCTTCTTGGGCGCGCGAGTCTTGAGACCCTTCGAGTAGAGACCCTTGCGTGAGCGGGGATGTCCACCTGAAGCACGGCCTTCGCCACCACCCATGGGGTGATCGACAGGGTTCATGACTACGCCGCGGTTGCGGGGACGGCGACCGAGCCAGCGAGAACGGCCGGCTTTGCCGGAACGCTCGAGCGAGTGCTCAGAGTTGCCTACGACACCTACCGTAGCCTTGCATGTGGCGAGGATGCGGCGGGTTTCGCCTGAAGGAAGTTTCACGATCACATAATCGCCTTCACGAGATACGAGCTGGGCGAATGTGCCGGCAGAGCGTGCCATGAAAGCTCCCTGACCGGGACGCAGCTCGATGTTGTGGATGAGGGTACCTACGGGGATGTTTGCCAGAGGAAGGGCGTTGCCTACCTCAGGGGCTGCATCGGGACCGCTCACTACGGTGGTTCCTACCTGGAGGCCGTTGGGTGCGATGATGTAAGCTTTAGCTCCGTCTACGTAGTAAAGGAGGGCGATGCGAGCCGAACGGTTAGGATCGTACTCGATCGACTTTACTACTGCGGGTACACCGTCTTTCGTTCGCTTGAAGTCAATCATACGGTAACGGCGCTTGTGACCGCCGCCACGGTAACGTGTGGTGAGGTGGCCTTCGGCGTTTCGGCCACCGGTTGACTTCCGTCCGACCGTAAGAGATTTCTCTGGTGTGGTAGCAGTGATTACGCCTTTGAACACACCAATAACTTTGTGTCTCTGCCCCGGTGTTGTGGGCTTGAATTTTCTTACTGCCATTGTCGTTTATCAGATGTTGCTATAGAAATCGATTGTTTCACCTTCGGCGAGGGTCACGATGGCTTTCTTGTAAGCCTCGGTCTTGCCGCGGAGCAGCCCGGAACGAGTCCAGCGTGAGCGGTTTTTGCCGCGCTGCTGCATGGTGTTGACTGCTTCAACCTTGACGCCGTAAAGCTCCTCGACCAGTGATTTGATCTGGTGCTTGTTGGCTTCGGGAGAAACACGGAAAGTGTAGCGGTTGAGCTTCTCCTGAAGCTTGGTCGCCTTCTCTGTGACGATGGGTGTTATCTGGATATCCATTGTATATGAGTTCCTCCTGGGGGTTAAAGATTATTGATTACTTCAAGGCCGCCTTCGGTCAGAAGGATGGCGTTAGAGTTCATGACTGCGTAGGTGTTGAGGTCGCAGGCACGCATTACGCGGGCGTTGGGCACGTTGCGCACTGAGAGTGCCACGTTGCGCTCGATGCTCTCAACCACGAGGAGAACTTTCTTGCCTTCGGCTTCGAGGTTCTGGGCGAGCTTGATGAAGTCCTTGGTCTTGGGAGCTTCGAACGAGAAGTTCTCCACTACCTTGATCATGTTGTCCTGCACCTTGTAGGTCAGGGCTGACTTGCGTGCCAGATCCTTTACTTTCTTATTCAACTTAAAGCGGTAGTCGCGGGGACGGGGACCGAATACACGGGCACCGCCTGAGAGCAGGGGCGAGTTGATGTCGCCGATACGTGCGCCGCCGCCGCCTTTCTGCTTGTGGAGCTTGCGGGTAGAGCCTGACATCTCAGAGCGTTCCTTGCTCTTAGCTGTGCCCTGACGCTGGTTGGCGAGAAATTGCTTTACATCAAGATATACGGCGTGCTCGTTGGCTTCTACTGCAAATACCTCATCGTTGAGGGTGGCTTTGCGGCCTGTGTCTTTTCCTTCAATGTTGTATATTGCGAGTTCCATTATTTTTCGATTAAGACGATTGAACCTTTACTTCCGGGCACTGAACCTTTGATGACGAGAATATTCTGCTCGGGCATCACCTTGATGACCTGGAGGTTTTGAACTGTCACACGCTTGTTGCCTGTCTGGCCAGCCATGCGCATGCCTTTGAACACTTTTGCGGGGTAAGAGCAGGCACCGATAGAACCGGGGGCGCGGAGACGGTTGTGCTGGCCGTGGGTCGACTGGCCTACGCCGCCGAAACCGTGGCGCTTCACTACGCCCTGGAAGCCTTTACCTTTGCTGATGCCGACGATGTCCACGAAGTCGCTCTCGCTGAAGAGGTCGACGTTGATGGTATCGCCGAGCTTGTGCTCGCCGTCAAATCCTTTGAACTCGGCCAAGTATCGCTGCGGGGCCACACCAGCCTTCTTGAAGTGTCCCTGTTCGGGACGGGTGGTGTGTTTCTCCTTCTTCTCGGTGAAACCGAGCTGGAGAGCGTCATAACCGTCGGTGTCGGCGGTCTTGACCTGAGTGACCACGCAAGGACCTACTTCGATAACAGTGCACGGCACGTTGCGGCCGTCGGCACTGAAAACGGATGTCATTCCGATTTTCTTTCCTAATAATCCTGGCATTTCTTTAGTTAATTTGATTCTTTGATTGGAATTTTTTTAAGTAACGGTAACAGTGTCTCAGACCTTGATTTCAACCTCAACACCGCTGGGAAGCTCGAGCTTCATGAGGGCGTCTACAGTCTTGGCTGAAGAGTTGTAGATGTCAATGAGACGCTTGAAAGCTGAAAGCTGGAACTGCTCGCGGCTCTTCTTGTTGACGAAAGTCGAGCGGTTAACTGTGAAGATGCGCTTGTGAGTAGGCAGGGGTATGGGACCCGAGATTACCGCACCAGTCGATTTCACGGTCTTGACGATCTTCTCAGCCGATTTGTCGACGAGGTTGTAGTCGTAAGACTTGAGTTTGATTCTGATTTTCTGGCTCATATTTAGTTGAATGAAAGTATTTGCTTATTTGAGCAGGTCAGCGCGGCCCTGGCACTCTGTGAGCACCTGCTTGGCGATAGACGAGCTTACTTCGCTGTAGTGGCTGAAAGTCATGGTAGATGTGGCACGACCTGAGGTGATGGTACGCAGGGCTGTCACATAGCCGAACATCTCAGCCAGAGGAGCCTTAGCCTTGACAACGCGGGCACCTGAGCGGCTTGTCTCCATGCCTTCTACCTGGCCACGGCGCTTGTTGAGGTCGGAAATCACGTCACCCATGCTTTCTTCGGGGGTAACTACCTCGATCTTCATGATAGGCTCGAGGAGCACGGGACCTGCCTGCTCTGAAGCTTTCTTGAATGCCTGGATGGCGCAAAGCTCAAATGAAAGCTGGTCAGAGTCGACGGGGTGGTAGCTACCGTCGATTACGGTCACCTTGAGCTGCTCTACGGGATAGCCGGCGAGCACACCGTTCTTCATAGCTGTGGTGAAGCCCTTCTGGATAGAGGGGATGAACTCCTTGGGGATGTTACCGCCCTTGACTTCATCAACGAACTGGAGGTTGCCTTCAAAGCCGTCGTCAACCGGTTCAACACGCACGATGATGTCGGCAAACTTACCGCGACCACCGGTCTGCTTCTTGAATACCTCGCGGAGCTGTACGGGCTTGGTGATTGCTTCCTTGTAGGTTACCTGGGGACGGCCCTGGTTGCACTCTACCTTGAACTCGCGACGCAGACGGTCGATGATGATATCGAGGTGAAGCTCACCCATACCAGAGATGACGGTCTGACCAGTCTCTTCGTTGGTCTGCACACGGAATGTGGGGTCTTCCTCAGCAAGTTTCTGGAGACCTACGCCGAGCTTGTCAAGGTCCTTCTGAGTCTTGGGCTCAACGGCGATACCGATAACGGGATCAGGGAAGTCCATAGCCTCAAGCACGATAGGATGAGCCTCGTCGCAGAGAGTGTCACCGGTGCGGATGTCCTTGAAACCTACGCCTGCGCCTATATCGCCGCAGCCGATTTTCTCCATGGGGTTCTGCTTGTTGGAGTGCATCTGGAAGAGACGAGAGATGCGCTCTTTCTTGCCGGAACGGCTGTTGAGTACGTAGCTGCCGGCATCGATGTCGCCAGAGTATACGCGGAAGAAGCAGAGACGACCTACATAGGGGTCGGTAGCAATCTTAAATGCGAGAGCGCTCATGGGAGCCTCGCTTGAAGGCTCGCGGGTCTCAACCTTGTCGGGGTCGCCGGGAGCGTGGCCTTCTACAGCACCTGCGTCAAGCGGGCTGGGAAGATATGCGCAGACAGCGTCGAGGAGGCACTGTACGCCCTTGTTCTTGAACGATGAGCCGCAGATCATGGGCACAACCTCCATAGAGAGGGTAGCCTTGCGGAGAGCGACCTTGATTTCGTCCTCGGTGATGGTAGAGGGATCGTCGAAATATTTCTCCATGAGGACATCGTCAAACTCGGCGATCTTCTCAAGCATCTTGTCGTGGTATTCGGCAGCTTCAGCCTGGAGGCTTTCGGGGATATCCTCTACAGAGTAGTCGGCACCCATTGTCTCGTCGTGCCAGAAGATAGCCTTCATGCGGATAAGATCGACAACGCCCTTGAATGTCTCCTCAGCACCGATAGGTATCTGGATGGGACAGGGATTTGCGCCGAGGACTTCGCGGAGCTGACGGCAAACCTCGAAGAAGTTCGCACCAGAGCGGTCCATCTTGTTGACATAGCCGATACGGGGCACATTGTACTTGTCAGCCTGACGCCATACAGTCTCTGACTGGGGCTCTACACCGCCTACGGCGCAGAATGTAGCGACAGCACCGTCAAGCACACGGAGTGAACGCTCCACCTCGACGGTGAAGTCCACGTGTCCCGGGGTATCAATAAGGTTGATTTTGAATTTGTCGTCGTTGTACTTCCAGAATGTGGTGGTAGCAGCCGACGTGATAGTGATACCGCGCTCCTGCTCCTGCTCCATCCAGTCCATTGTGGCTGCACCGTCATGCACCTCACCGATTTTGTGGGTGAGTCCGGTATAGAAAAGGATGCGCTCCGAAGTGGTGGTCTTACCGGCATCGATGTGAGCCATGATACCGATATTGCGCGTATATTTCAGGTGTTCGTCTGATTTTGCCATTTTAAAAAGGGAATCGTTGTTTTGGGTATATTATCAATGATGGTTTCAGCCTACTTGCTTAAGCACATTTGATGAATACTGTCTGTTTATCAGAAGCGGAAGTGGGCGAAAGCACGGTTTGCCTCAGCCATCTTGTGCATGTCTTCCTTGCGCTTGTATGCGCCACCCTGTTCGTTGTAGGCGTCTACGATTTCCGCAGCGAGCTTGTCAGCCATAGTCTTGCCGCCGCGCTTGCGGGCGTAGAGGATAAGGTTTTTCATTGATATCGATTCCTTGCGGTCCGGACGGATTTCGGTGGGGACCTGGAAGGTTGCACCGCCTACACGGCGAGACTTAACCTCCACCTGAGGAGTGATATTCTCGAGAGCTTTCATCCAGATTTCCAGAGGAGTCTTCTCCTCGTTGGGAAGCTTGGATTTCACGATGTCAAGCGATGAGTAGAATATGGTGTAGCTTGTCGACTTCTTGCCGTCATACATGAGGTGGTTTACAAACTTTGACACTCGTACATCGTGGAAAACGGGATCGGGGAGAACCACCCGTTTCTTAGGCTTAGCTTTTCTCATTGTGAGTTTTGCGTAGTTTTATCGTTTTAAGAGCTTCTTGGTTGCTGTCATCTTCATCTTCAACGCTGAGGTCCTCTGACCGGCGTTTACTCAACCGTGATATGTTAGCCTTCCAAAAACCTCGGTAAAACGAGATGTTTTACTTTGATTTTTATTAGTTTGCGCCGCTTCTGTCATCATGGCTCGCCGGCGGCACGGGAGCTTTGTAAGGAAAAGTGGTTATGACCTCGTGGTCAGGCGTAACGGTGATTACTTGGACGCCTTAGGACGCTTGGCACCGTATTTCGAACGACGCTGGGTGCGATCCTTCACGCCGCTTGTATCGAGAGTACCACGCACGATGTGGTAACGCACACCGGGGAGATCCTTGACACGACCGCCGCGCACGAGCACGATAGAGTGCTCCTGAAGGTTGTGACCTTCACCGGGGATGTAGCTGTTGACTTCCTTGCCGTTTGTGAGGCGGACACGAGCCACCTTACGCATAGCCGAGTTAGGCTTTTTGGGGGTGGTGGTGTAGACGCGCACGCAAACGCCACGGCGCTGGGGGCATGAATCGAGGGCGGGCGACTTGCTCTTGTCCTCAAGTGCCACGCGACCTTTCCTTACTAACTGCTGAATTGTAGGCATATTAGTCTCTTTTGTTGCTTAATAGATGATTGTTATTTCGTTTTGATCGATTCTTTTCCTATGCGGTCAAACGACACATAATCTGCGCCGTCCGTCCTGACTGACAACCAGTTAGAGGCGAATCGGAGCAACACGTGCCTATTTTTCCGATGCAAAGGTACAACATATTTTTCTAAAAATCAAACACTTTGCACTTTTTTGACGCTTTTTATCACCGCCTCGCCGTCACCATTTTTCAACATCTGCATTCAAGATATTTCACGATTACATCAGCCTCTACGTAAGTTCATTTTGCGAACAGACTGGCAAATAAAACGAGAGTGTTGCAAACCCCGGGAATATGTATACCCCGAGCTTTGCAACACCCTCATTCATCGGGAATCCCGAAGGCTCCAAGCAATCAGGAATTACATCACGAATATCTTTGACACGCGTCCGTCAGAAGACTTCCGCAGATACACACCCCCACCCACAGGACGCGAAGGCAGACAGAATCCGTTCAAATCATAATATACATCGTCAGACCCTTCTGCGGAATCATCAAATACTGAATCCACACTCAGAGGTGCATCGACATCAATCTTAGCCTCCATTATAACATAGCCGTTTTGGTCAAAGAACACGAGCCGATAGGGACCTGCGGACAAATCAGCAGGAACCCTCTCCTTGAACGTCAAAACCGCTGACGAGTTAGACGGCACTGTCACCTGCTGCGAAGCATAAGCGAACTTGTGCTCACCTGCCAATGTACACAACACAGCCGTGACAGAGAGGGTTTCATCGGTGGGCAGAGTGCTGACCAGACGGATCTGCACTATCGACTCCGAACCGACGACTATCGGGTTAGGCTGGGCACCTATCGCATCTCCTGATATTTCACCCACATCAGCCACTGTAATTTCTTGTGGCTCACCTATATAATTCCCTAATCCGTCTTTAAACACGAGATAATAGTCTCCGGCTGCCACCTTGCTCAGCCTGCCACTGAACAAGGCTCCAACAGCTCCATACACCGGCACATCTACCTCCACAGGGGCAAGGGCTGCCACCACATCAAATGTCCCGTCATCATCCAAATCACAAATCGAAGGTGTAATGACCGTATGCTGGGAAACAGAATACGAGCTGCTGACATCAGCACTGAAAGCATATGGCATCCACGACTCGAAGCCGTCCTTTATGTCAATGTTTTCGACCGACAGAGTTTCTATATCCACGCCCTCACTACTGATGCTCAATGCGACATACGAGGGGTCGTAATAATAGGTCCGGATGGACTCCCATGCACCACCATTGACCATATATACAGGATAAGCCCTGTAGGAGCCATCGGCAAGGTCTGACGGGATGGCAACGGTGAAGGCTTCATAGCCGTCACCAGACTCTATCTCATCGTCAACGATATCACTGGCAACATACGACACATCATCTGGTGTAGACAACCCTACCAACTTAAGTCCAAAGGTAAAACGCGAGGTATTATCACCAAAGTTGACGAACGCTCCCCCATCTACGCTTATCGTCACATTACGGTCGTCATCCGCTTCTGCATCCATCGTTCCAGTAGCTCCGATATAAGCAGCCGGAGCTATCGAGCCGGGCACTGGACGCCTCACCCCGAACACGGCATTCTGTCTGTAATTATATTTACCGCTGCCGCCCCCTATGCCTGTATCCTGAGGATTGAGCGCATCCAACTTGAAATAACCGTCATATGCACCGCTCCACCCCCAGTTAATGTGGAAGTAGCCGTCTTCATAGCCGTCACACACAAACGAATGTCCGCCATCCTTGGAGTTGCCTCCATAGATTACCGGCAGCCCGTCCTCCAAGTTCCCATACACCATGGATTCCCATTCATCCATGCTGTAGTAGTCACGGTACTCAAAACGTGCACCTTTGTCATAGTCAAAGTGATTCACCAGAGCACCGGATATATTGGAGTACAGCGCACCAGAGCCTCCAGCAGCAGCCACATCGTAATCCATCTCCACCGAGTAGCCGCATGCCTTCATGAGAGTGGCTACAGCCTCGCGCTGTTCGGGAGAGCCAGAAGAGGCAGTGGGATATGAATCAAGCATGCCGCCCCAGTCAAACACCGTTTCTCCAAGATTCATCGACAATCTAACACCGTTCCAGTCATACGATGCTATGCCTTGCCCCTGAGAAGGCCATTTATGATAGTCCATCACCTGTGCCATGGCAGTGGCTACGCATCCCGTGACAGTCCTCTCTCCGTCTATTTCCGGGCAAAGAAGATTGTAGGGTTCCGACTGGTCCCATTTTGTGCTTAGAAGCGGAGATATGGCAGTGCGCCCGGCAGACGTCGAGGACGATATGTAAGTTGGCTTATCATTAGCGGTACCCCACGCGATCTGTCGTACATATCCGTCAAGCCACCATGTCATCGACGGAGGCATTGCGCTCATATCCACAGCAGGAGAGTCAATGTAACCGAGCAGAGGCACAGCCACATCGTCAGCACCGACAAACAAGGTCATGCCATCCATGACAAACGCATAACAGGCTGGAACCCCTTCAGTATCGCTCCATGTATGCACCAGTCTCGGCGCGGCAGTTGAAACATTTCCGCCGATACGTCGGCAATCACTCTTCGAAACACGTCCGATGGCTTCGGAAGGAGACAATGTACGGCTCCACCCTGCCAACCATCCGGTCAGTACAAATACAGCAAGTAAACAAATCTTCATTGGCTTCATGATAACAGTCTGATTAATAAAATTTGATCAAAGCGGCGCAAAGGTATATCTATCATACCGTCACGCAATGGCAACCAGACAGTTAACACTCCGCGGAAAACACCACACAACTCCGCGGAAAACATCTATGATGAAGTCAGGACCTTCTACAGCGCTACATGTCAGGCATTACCCATAGCCTCTTCCCTATCCCTGAACTCCGACGGCCGCATACCGTATTTCTTATAGAACCGGTCATAAAAAGCCGATTTTGACATCTGTGATTCTTTGGCTACAGCCTCAAAGCTCCATTGAGGATTCTGACGCATCAGCTTCACCGCATGATCAAGACGGCAATCCTGTATGAACTGTGGGAAGCTGCATCCAGCAAACTCCTTAAACAACAACGGGAATTTATTGACCGGTATATGAAATCTTGCAGTCAGTTCCCGTTTGGTCAGGTCAGCGCGCAGATAAAGCTGTTCGCTGAGTATTCCATGAGACATACGGTCCCACAGTTCGCGGTCTCGTTCGCCAAGCGGCTGTCCGATCGGCTCTCCCTCATCCTCTTTTACACCCATGCCATCACATGCATCATGCAGCCTGTCACGCAGCCTGATATTCTCTTCCTGACGCAGATACAGCCGATGCTTTGATTCCGACAGTTCGTCAATGGTTTTCACCATTGCTTCGTTCTTCTTATTAATAAGACGGTTATATCTGGCCATCCGGCAGATGAATACCACAGCTCCGATAAGCACAATGAGACCGCAAGCGATGATCACGTTGCGCATCCTTATTGACGAATTTTGATGCTCTATACGCAACGCCTGTTCATTGGTCTTGTATATTTCAGCAAGTTCCAAAGCCTTGCCGTCTCTTTCCCTGCGTCTCAATGTATCCGTCACATTGTCGATAGCATTTAGCACAGCGTTAGCCGACCGCCAATCACCCAATCCCTCATATGCCTGCTGCTCTCTGCGCAAATGGGCATCTATGTAACTGTAGCTGACCGTATCAGCATTAGCCTGCCAGAAATCCTTTTCCCTTGACAGATAAAACAACGCATCCTTAAACTGTCGTGCCGAAATCAGATACGGGATGCGCATAGCCTCACCTTCGGGAGTACGTGCATACTCAGTAACGCGATACCTCTCAAACGATTTATCCGCCTCATCATATTCACCTTTCTTTCCATAAATATAAGCTCTCATAGCCTCTACGCTCGTTATACGCATGTCTACCAGCCCATCAGGGGTATCAGTAGAAGTCTTCAGCATCTCAAGAGCCCTGTCATATTCAGGCATCAACGTCAATGCATCATCATATCTGCCCTCATCACACATAGCATCCATAGTCACACCTATAGCATAGATATAATCATCGGCATGCTCATATCCGGAGCCGGCATCAAACTTTCCACCCAGCATCTGCAACGCTCGCTTGAAGTGTACGAACGCATCATCCGCCCGCTCCATCTCCATCAGATTCATTCCCATGGTGATGTGTAGATTGGCTTCAGCATCGTCCATCAGGCTGTCCTTGGCGACATTAAGCCCTTTGGCACAGAAGCGCATGCTTGCATCGTAATTGCCATTAGCAAGGTATTCATCGGCTATGAGGTCTATAAGCCTGAGAAAATCAGCGGCATTAGAGCTCGCCTCAGGCTGACGGTATGCCTCAAGGTTATAATGAAGAGCGTTGTTGTAGTCTGACAGACCGTTATGAAAAGCGAGTCCTCGCAAAGCAGCTATTTCATAGGGAGATAAAACAGCTGCCGATTCTGCCGTGTCAAGCAATGCCAAAGCCTTCCGAGGATTGCTTATCGTCAGGGACTGTATGTGCGGCATCGTCAATGTCCCGCTTGTGGCAATCCCGGCTCGCTCAGAGCCATCAGGCTGACAAGCTACCATGATGCCGCATATCAACACGATCCAATATAATATCCTTTTCATGCAATGCAAATATAGCACTTCTTAACCATATCCAGCCACCATTTGTTATACATTAGATATACATACTCCTTACAGTCCTATCATATATGGAAAAATTACCTCCCTTAGAGAAAGTTTACGAAGCTTGGAGCGCGATTGCCGACCAGCGCGTGGCGATGACAGAAACACCATCCGACGACATGGCATCGGGGAGTGCCGTAGTGGCATCGTCTGACGGTGAAAAACTCTACCACGTCAGCTGGGACGGCGACACTTACGCCTCAGATGACAACGCTACATACTGGCAGAGATATGCCGGATACCCGGTCATCGCGGTGCTGATGTTGCAAGGACGGCTGCCTCTCGACATCCCTGAGTCAAATCTGTGGAGCGGCATAAACTGGCATCAGCTCAACGAAGCCAACAAGCGCGATTATGCCTCTGCCGCCCAAGAGGCGATGGATACCAACGGCATAAATCCAGCCATGGCGCGACAAGAAGCAGAGAAGGTGATATCAGCCCTGAAAAACCTGCCACTGACGTTGAAGCGCAAGAGGGCACACAGCAATTAATGAAGATTTTTCGTAACTTTGTTATTAAACATTCTCTTTCGAAGCATGAAACAGAAACACCTTCACGGATTCCTATGGAGCATGTGCCTGGCAGCAAGCGTCATCCTTGCCGGATGTACGCAGACTTCTGCACCGTCACTTGCTCAGGAGGCGCAGACCGCATTTGACAACGGCGACCCTGAAAGAGCACGGGAATTATGCGACGAAGCCATGACCGCCGAAGACACCCAGTGTCTATCCGCCTCCCAGCTCGCCCAGCTATCTCTGATATACATGAAGATAGCCGACAAAGACGAGCATGATGACGGCGAAACTGTTGGACTGGCTGTCAATGCCTATGAGCGCGCCATTGACGCATCGCCCGACAGTGCATTGCTCTATTATTCATCAGTGGACTATGACGACACACGACATGTAAAGATGCTGCTGCAAGTAGTCCGCGGGCTGGAACTGCCTGACTCATGCCTGACCGACGAACCTCAAACCGACTGACTCAACGACATGGACTGGAAAGACGCATTATCACAATTACAGAACGACACACCCGAACTACAGGCTTCCGCCGAAGAAGCCGCCGACACCCCTGTCACTGACAGCGATCCGCTCACACATGCCATAAACAGCCAGCGCGGACGGCTCGTCATAGAGATGGAGCGGAAAGGACGTGGTGGCAAAACCGCCACCATAATCAGCGGATTTACGACCGATGACGATGCCGTAGGTCTTGTAGCAGCGCATCTCAAAAAGTCGCTCGGTACAGGCGGCAGCTCACGCGGTGGCGAGATACTCATACAGGGCGACCGCCGTGAGGCTATCCGCGACACCCTGCGCCGCATGGGCTTCAAGACTAACTGACCCCACCCCTCCAATCATCATCACAACCCATCCACTCCCCTATGCTCCACATCTACAAGGCAAGTGCCGGCAGCGGCAAGACATATCGCCTCGCCTACGAATACATCAAGATGCTCCTTGGCGAGAAAAACGAGGATGGAAGCTACCGCCTGAGACATGACACACTGACGGGACACCGCCACATACTCGCCATAACCTTCACCAACAAGGCTACCGACGAGATGAAGCAGCGTATCCTCCACGAGCTCGCACGTCTCGGCGGATGCGAACCAGGATGGACCAAAGAGAGCGATTACGCCCCGGCTCTGATCAGCGAGTTGCAGTGTTCTCCAGAAGCTCTGAAACGCTCTGCTGCGAATGCCTTGATGGCATTAGTGATGGACTACAACTTCTTCAACATCTCAACCATCGACTCGTTTTTCCAGACGATACTCCGCACATTTGCCCGCGAAGCGCAGATCATGGGCGATTATGACGTGAGCCTTGACGATGACGGGGTGCTGCGGGCAGGCATAGGCGAAATGATACTGAGGCTCAATCACGGATTTGCCGACGGTGGCACTCCACCATACCGTGCCTTGGAAGAATGGCTGACTACCCTCATGCGCCACAACCTGCGCAAGGGCAACGGCTTCAACCTGTTCAACCGCGCCTCAAGCCTCCGAAGCACCCTCAACAGCTTCGTACGCAACATATCCGACGAGACTTTCCGCATCAACTATGATGTCATCATGGAATACCTGCGCCGCGAAGACCGTCCTCTTGACCGCTTCAGCCGTCTGTTACGGCAGAAAATCGACGACTCCACCGATGCGATAAAAGCCATAGCCTCCGACACGCTTTCCAAAATAACTGCTACCCCAGGAGTGAAGCGTCTTGTCATCTCGCTATATGAAAAGATGTCGGCATCAGGCATCCCAGACCTGAAAAGCAAGACGTATGCCAACTGCCTTGATGGCGGAGAAGACTGTTTCAACAAAGGAAAACATGACCCTGCCGCTGCTTCGCTCCTTTATGAAGCTACAAACCGCATCGACAGCATCAGCCGACAGATGGCTACCATGAAAGTCACGTATGAGAACCTGTTTATGCTCGGACTCGTCGACCGCGTGTATTCATGCATCGACGAGCTACAGAAAGACAGCAATTTCATACGTCTGAGCGACACCGGCTCGCTGCTCCACAGCATCATCGGTGACGGTGACGCGCCATTTGTATTCGAGCGTATGGGATTGTGGCTCAACCACTTCCTCATTGACGAGTTCCAAGACACCTCTCTGATGCAGTGGCTCAACCTCACTCCCTTGGTCAACGAAAGCCACGCGCATGACCACGACAACCTCATCATAGGAGACGAAAAGCAGTGTATCTACCGTTTCCGCAACTCCGACCCCTCGCTGCTAAAGGAGCGTGTCAGCCAGGAGTTTGACCGCGTGGCAATATCAGGTGACACCGTGGAACAAAACACCAACTGGCGCAGTTCGGCTGATGTGGTGAAGTTCAATAACACGGTTTTCTCCCTGATGCCTATGAACGACTACAACCGTTCCATATATGCCAACGTAGCCCAGCAGGTAGCACCGAAGCACCGTACCCACAGGGGATATGTATCAGTATGGGGAGCACCGGCGGATGCCGATTTCAAAACCGCAGCCATTGAGCGGATGAAGACTGAAATCCTGCGTCAGCTCGCATCGGGATACCGCCCATGCGACATAGCCGTGCTGTGCCGCAAAGTTTCAGAAGCTGCCGAAGTCATCTCGGCACTGATGAGACTGTCAGATACTCTGCCTGAAGCACAGAGATTTCGAATCATATCCGACGACTCCATGATGGTATCCGCTTCGCCGATAGTCCGCAGCGTGATCACACGCCTCAGATTTATGGACGCAGCTGACTCTCCCCGCGCTTCCAAAGGGGCTACGCCCAAGATGTTTACACGCCTGTTCAACCAATATGAGCAACGCGTGGCAGAGATGCTCCGCACCCGTGAGGCAAACAACGATAAAGATATCACGACTGCAGCCGGCAACATACTTCGCGACATCATCGCTGAGATGGGCGAAGACACAGACAGCAACACGGACACAACGGCTTCGCCTGACGAATATGAGACAATCCTTTCAACCGACCTCGCTGTAATAATCGAGCGCATCATCGCACTCTCTCCCCATGACATGCGACAAGAGCAGAATATGTATATCACTGCTTTTATGGATACCGTGTATGATTACATGGACTGCTATCCCAATGACCTCCATGCCTTCTTGAAATGGTGGGACACGACAGGGTATGCCTACAAGATTTCATCGCCCGAAAGCTCCGATGCCATCCGTGTGATGACCATACACAAAGCCAAGGGTCTTGAATTTGCATGTGTGCACATCCCTTTCTGCAACTGGCGCACCGACAATCTCAAAGGTCCGTCATGGTACACACCCGTGGAGATTCCAGGCATACCAGCCGACCTGATTCCGCCGCTCGTGCCTCTCGAACCTTCTGCCGATATGACACGCAGCGCATACGCCGACCAGTATACAGCCAAAATAGAAGAGACCGAGCTTGACGAACTCAACGTACTTTATGTGGCTCTGACCCGAGCCGTCGACGAGATGATCATCTCCGTACCGACCAAGCCCGACAAAGGCACCACCACAGGAGCTTTGCTGCTGGAGACAGTCAGAGCCATGTCAGAAGAACGTGCCGCTGCCAACCCTGATCTGTACACCGCGATGCACCCGGACTACTCCGACGAGAGTCCATATCGCCACGGCGCATATGTCGCCGGCTCGCCCACCGTACATCAGCGGGAAGCACAGGACACTCCACCCAAAGCACTTCAGCCGACCCGCATGCTGCCGATGACACAATATTACATCCTTGACCGCAGCGACCTGTGGGCTGACACCTCGCTTGACTTTCCCGAGCACTACGACTATTCCGACCCGCGCAGTCGTGGCAACATGCTCCATGCCTGCTTGGCATACTGCAAGCGCGCCTCTGACATTGACAAGGTAGTGCTGCGCCTCCAGCACCGCGGCTTCATCCCCGAGGACATCGCACCGGAAATCCGTGCTATACTCCACCGCGAACTCGACCGCCCGGAGGTGCGCCGATGGTTTGACGGCTATGACCGTCTGATGGTTGAGCAGCCCATATATACAGGCGACTCCAATGACCCAACAGTACCCCATGAAACCCGCCGCCCCGACCGCGTGGTATGGACTTCTGACGGCACCATAGACATAATCGACTACAAGACAGGACACCTGCCCGACGACGAGAGCGAACGCAAAGCTCTCATAGGCAAATACCGCCGCCAGGTGCGACGCTACATGGATCATATATCACGCACGTCAGCCAACGGAGCTCCCGTGCGCGGCTATATATGGCATCTTGACTCATCAATGATATTGGAAGTATAATGGCTTCAGTTCTCGACCGCAACCCTGCTCTCAAGCAGAAGATACGCATCCTCCCCGACACCCCCGGCGTCTACCTCTATTATGATGCCGAGGGAACCGTCATATATGTAGGCAAAGCCAAGAATCTCAAGCGGCGCGTATCGTCATATTTCAACCGCACACACGATGTGATGCGTACCAACCTGCTCGTCCGCGCCATACGCGACATGAAATATGTGGTGGTGCCCACCGAGCAGGATGCCCTCAACCTTGAGGCTTCGATGATCAAGGAGTACCAGCCGCGTTACAACGTGCTTCTCAAAGATGACAAATCGTACCCGTGGATTGTGGTCACCAACGAACTGTATCCCCGTGTATTTATGACACGCACCAAGGTAAAAGAGGGAGGCAAATATTTCGGTCCCTATACCGATACCAAGTCAGCGCGTACCGTCCTTGACCTCTGCCGCGAACTGTTCAAGATACGTTCATGCCGGCATCCCATCACACAGGAGTATCTTGACAAGGGCAAAGGGAGGCTCTGCCTCGACTATCATCTACACCGCTGCGGAGGTCCCTGCAAGGCTCTCGTGAGTCCCGAGGAATACGGGAAGCAGATAGAGCAAGTGCGTCAGATACTCCGCGGAGACACCGCCATGCTCATGGAGCATCTCAAAAGCGAGATGGACCGTCTGAGCGCGGAGTGGCGGTTTGAGGAAGCCCAGGAGCTCAAAGAGCAATATGATGCCATCACGCGTTACCGCGCCAAGAGCGTCATCGTCAGCCAGACGATGGACGAGGTGGATGTGTTCGGCATAGATGATGACGGCAAGGAGGTTTTCATCAACTACATGCACGTGCGCCACGGAGCCGTCGTGCGCTCGGTGACTTTAGAATTCCACCGCCGACTTGAAGAATCTGCCGAAGAACTGCTTTCGCTTGCCATGGCAAAGATAGCCGCCGAATTGGAGGTGACATATCGCGAAGTCATCACCTCCATCACCCCAGATGTGATACCTGACGGGGCACGCATCACCATACCTCAGCGAGGCGACCGCGCCAAACTGCTGGAAGTCTCAGCCAAGAACGCTCGCCAATACCGAATAGACATGCTAAAAAATCTCGAGCATACCAACCCCGAGGCTCGTACCGACAGGCTGCTTGAGCGTATGAAAGCCGACTTCCGTCTGACCGAACTACCACGGCATATCGAATGCTTCGACAACTCAAATATACAGGGAACCAACCCGGTGGCATCGTGCGTGGTGTTTCGCGACGGCAAACCATTTAAAAGCGACTACCGCCATTTCAACATCAAGACCGTAGAGGGTCCCGATGACTTCGCTTCGATGAAAGAGGTGCTGACACGCCGCTATACCCGATTGGTCAACGAGGGCAAAGGACTGCCGCAGCTCATCGTGGTCGACGGCGGCAAAGGACAGTTGAGCAGTGCCGTCGAAGCACTCGACGAGATGGGACTGCGAGGCACGATAGCCATCGTGGGCATAGCCAAGCGTCTTGAAGAAATCTATTTCCCCGGCGACAGCATACCCCTCTACATTGACAAAAACAGCGAGTCGCTCCGTGTCATCCAGCATCTGCGTGACGAAGCCCACCGCTTCGGCATCACCCACCACCGCAACCGTCGCAGCAAGGGTCAGACCGTCAGCCGCCTCGACGGCATCAAAGGCATCGGTGAAAAGACACGCACCGAACTGCTGCGCCGCTTCAAGAGCGTCAAGCGCATCTCCGAGACCGACCTCGACGAACTCGCCTCAGCCATAGGTCCCGCCAAAGCCTCCATCGTCTACAACGCCCTCCACTCCACCGACTGATAACCAATAGAGGGCTTTGCAGAACAGTCAATTTATACCAAAGTAGGGTCGCGACAGGTCGCGACCCTACAAATTTTACGGCGGTGGTTGCATGATGCCTGAGTTCTACAACACCTTCACACAATCCACGCAGGAGCTGTACGCCGCCTACAGCGACACCTTGAGGGTGTTGTCGCCGACGCGCACGATGTGGATGCCAGGCTGAAGCTCAATAGCCTCGCCGCCATAGCGTGCCGTCTGCCACTCGCAGCGTCCGTCGACACTGAAAATCTGAGCCGACATGCCATCGGCACCAGATATGCTCAGTACTGTGCCATTAATTATCACGGATGCTTTTGAGGCATTATAGGATATATCATCATTCTTAGAAGCCTCTATAGGCAGAATTGTATTAAATGAATGCCAACCCCATCCGTCGACATTATGATTTTTGTACAACTCGACACTTTCCTCCGGCACATATACTGTCGCAGACGAATTATAAAAGGCATAAACCCCTATCATCGGAGGCTCTGGATTGTAAGAGTAAATCGTCACAAGAGGACATCTGTCAAAAGCCCGCGCCTGCACCATGGTGACATCTTTGCCTATACTTGCTTTTCTTAACCCTTCGCAATCTTTAAAACACCATTTCGGGATCATTGTCACCTGGTCAGGGATATCTATGCTGGTCAATGCGCTCTTTTCAAAAGTCTCTTGTCCGAGAGTCTTCAGGCTCTCTGGCAAAACTATGCTTTCCAAAGAAGTGCATTGATAAAACGCGTAACCACCAATCTCAGTGATGCCCTCATGCAATGTCACCTCTGACAACTTAAAACAATTGCTAAACAGAGACCCGGGCAATACTGTAACGTTGTCAGGTATTGCAATCTTTGTAATTGCTGTTTTTTCAAAAGCTGTCGATCCGATTTCCGTGATACTCTCCGGCAGATTTATTGAAGCAAGGGATGTACAGCCACTGAATGCGGCGCTTCCAATAGAGCTTACCCCCTCTCCCATCGTTACAACGGCGAGCGAAGTACAATCCATGAAAGCACCCTTCCCTATCTCAGTGAGAGATCCAGGTATGGCGACTGACTGCAGCCCCGAGCATTTATAAAACGCCTTCTGACCTATAACGTCAAGACCATCGGGGATGGTCAGATATTTCAATGATGTGCATCCCTCAAAAACACCTGTCCCCCATGTGCGGATATTGGCAGACAGAACAACGCCATTGAGGCTGGTGCAAGACTCAAATGCACTATACCCTATAGTGGTTATGGTATTGGGGATTGTCAGTAAGGTAATATTACGGCATTTATAAAATGCTAATCTGCCTATTTCTGTAACCGTATATTCCGCATCCTGATACGCCACCTTTTCGGGAAGGGTGTAAGTCCATCCACCTTTGAAATCATCAAGAAACCGATTGATTGACACTGTTTTTTCTGTCTCAGATACGACGGTAAACTCCAGTCCTTCAGCAGAGAATGTCTGAGCGTGCAGGTGTGTTGTCACAGCTGCCACGATAAATACGCATAATGTGATTATAAACTTCATGTCCTATTGATGTGATATGATATGTGTAGCCAAATTTATTCTCCGAAACAAATCGGATGCAAAAGTAGCTTTTACACACCATGTCATCGCAGAGACATAAGGGTAAAAAGAGGGGACAGATCAGATAAGTGGCCTGATCAAATCGGTTCGGAGCGGAAATTATAGGTGTTGCGGAGGGTTTCGAAGTCGGCTGGGGCAGCTTTCAGGGCTGCGGTGTCTGCCATGATGTCATAAGAGGCTATCACAGACTCGGGGGTGACATATTCGTGGACCGGACCAGATTTTTCAGCCCAACAGGGATGCGGGAAACCGAAATGATCGCACACGGCTTCAACAGCCATCACAGTGGCGCGGATTTTACCCTCACGGGAGTAGCCAGCAATATGTGGGGTAGATATCACACTGCGGTCAAGCAGACGGCGGTCTATATCTGGTTCACCCTCCCAGCAGTCCATCACCGCTCCGCCGACTGCTCCCGATTCAAGGGCTGACAACAAAGCCCGATTATCAACGACTGCACCTCTTGCCGCATTGATAATCAACGGTTTGCGCTGGAGCTTCGAAGCGGTAGCCGCGTCAAACAGATGATACGTAGGATATGCACCCGAGCGTGTCAATGGAGTGTGATACGTTATGACATCGGCATGGGTGTATATCTCATCAAGGGAAACGAAACCCTCCCTGCCCTCTTTATCGGCACGCGGAGGGTCGCACAGCAAAGTGCGCATGCCCAGACCCCGTGCCCATCTTTCTACTATCTTGCCGACGTTTCCCACTCCGACCACTCCAAGAGTCATCCCTTGTAGACGCTCCGTACCGTAAAGTTCCAGCAGTGCCCGCGACACATACTGTCCGACACCCGGGGCATTGCATCCCGGGGCATTCACTACAGAAATACCTTTGTCTCGGCAATAGTCAAGGTCGATATGATCAGTGCCGATAGTGGCTGTGGCTATCAACCGGCACCGTGAGCCGTCAAGCAGCGAGGCATCGCAACGTGTACGTGTGCGTGTGATTAAAGCATCGGCATCTCTCATGGCAGATGCATCTATGGCATCAGACGGCAGATAAGCCACGGATGCAAACGGTTCCAGCACGCCTTTTATAAAAGGGATGCGGTCTTCAACGATAATAAGAGGTTTCATAGGCTGTCTGTTTATATCCACAGCTCCCAGACATACATGGCAAACTCCAATCCGACGAGAACGGATACCGCGCCATAACAGAGGCGGGTGCCTTTATAGATATGCAGGAAATGCCCCAGCTGAAATGCTGCAAATATATTAATAAGCGTCAGATAGGCAGGGAAATTGTCGGAATCCACCAACAGCAATATGGTGGTCACTGCCGCCATAAGCACAAGGAGACCGTTGGTGGAGCGTATGCGCGAATTGGCACTGATGATACGGAGCATGTTGACCATCGTAAGAGCTATGCCTACGCCAATACTAAGCACCACTGCCACTATCAGATGGATCAGCTGCCAACGCGGTATGGTAGTGAACACAGCGGTTGAAAAGTGCCAGTTAAAGTCCGGTTTGACCGGGAATCCTATGCAAAACATAATCCACCACGGCGTAGCGATACCGAGCAACGCTGCCAGCAACGCTTTCAGTCGGAATACTTTCATGGACGGCAGTCCGAATACAAGCATCCCCGCGGTCAACGGCAGCAACACTATCTGCCACAACGAAGGGGCTGACATCAGGAAAAACGCGAGATAGATACTGCGCACATTGCGCGGTGCATTGTAGCTGCCGAGCATAAGGGCTATGGCAGCAAGCATAATGATGCCAACAAACAGTCCGCTGTGAATCTGTGTTGCCAATGACGGCAACATGCCCTGAAGCCACAGAAACAGCGCGGCAAACGTAATGGATGATGAGCGCGAAATCTTGTAGAAGTGGTTGACTGCCACAAGTATGGCAGCAAGCACCACCTGCCCGGCGATGGCTATATAATCAGCCCATGGATACAGAGCCGACGGGAGCCAGAGATTGATCGAGGGGAACACGATGCCGTGGTTGCCAAACAAAGGCATAGGTCTGACCACGTCTGATGCCAAAAACATACCGGCTACGGCGACCAGTGAAAATATCACGGCACCGTAGCTCGAATGCAGAAATCGTTCGTATTTCTCCTCAGCAAGTGTCATACCACCCGGCAGAACTATTCAGAGAGTTATTTCATCAGGTCCTGACCTATGTCACGGCGGAAATAGATGCCGTCATAATGCAGACACCCGATAGACTCATAGCTGCGCTGCAGAGCCTCAGGGATGCTGTCGCCGAGAGAGCTGACAGATATGACGCGACCGCCCGATGTAACAAGCTGACCATTGTCATCACGCTTGGTACCAGCATGGAAGAGGATGCTGTCGGTCACCTCATCGGTGCCGGTAATGACTTTGCCTTTAGGATAGGATTCGGGATAACCGCCCGAAACCACCATCACAGTAACAGAGGTCTTGGGATCGATGACCAGCGGAGTGTCGGCAAGGTCACCCTTGGCAGCACCTTCAAGCAGCGGCAGCAGGTCGCTGGCGATGCGCGGCATGACAGCCTCGGTCTCTGGGTCACCCATGCGCACATTATATTCTATCACCATCGGCTCTCCACCAACATTGATGAGACCGAGGAATATGAATCCACGGTAATCGATACCGTCCTTGCGCAGACCTTCGATAGTGGGAAGTATGATGCGTTTCTCCACCTTGTCCATAAACACCTCATCAGCAAACGGAACAGGGCTAACGGCACCCATGCCTCCGGTGTTAAGTCCGGTGTCGCCTTCGCCTATGCGCTTGTAGTCCTTGGCTACAGGAAGCACACGGTAGCCACCGTTGCCATCGGTAAGCACGAAGACAGAGCACTCTATGCCAGAGAGGAATTCCTCGATCACCACCGTGTCAGACGAGTGTCCGAACATGCCGCCGAGCATCTCGGCAAGTTTCTGCTTCGCCTCGTCGAGACTGTCGATGATGAGCACACCCTTTCCGGCGGCAAGTCCGTCAGCCTTAAGCACATAGGGAGCTGTGAGTTCTCCAAGGAAAGCCTGTCCCTCAGCCAATGTCGCCGCAGTGAAGCTGCGGTAGCGGGCTGTGGGGATACCGTGACGTGCCATGAACTGCTTGGCAAAATCCTTGCTGCCTTCAAGCATGGCACCCTGCTGCGAGGGACCTACTATCAGCAGATCGGGCATCGCCTTGGCAAAATAGTCACGTATACCCTCCACAAGAGGATCCTCATTGCCCACAACTATCATATCCACTACGTGAGCCTTGACAAACTCCTCGATTGCAGGGAAGTCAAGGGGCGAAAGATTGACATTCTCGCCATAGGCATCAGTGCCTCCATTGCCGGGAGCGATAAATAGATGACCAAGCAGCGGACTCTGGCTGATTTTCCATGCCAATGCACATTCTCTGCCTCCTGAGCCGAGGAGCAAAACTATATGTTTCATAAATCGTTGCGGGTAATGATAGTGTGTATGCTGGTTTGTTATATGTCAATTTACTTTTTGCGACGTTCGCGCATGATGGTTTTCCCGGGTTCGGGAGGAAGCGACGGACGGGTGTTCTTGATGGAGCGGAGCGCATTCTCATTGCGGCGTATTGCCAGAGGATTGTCGCTTTCAGGCTCTTGGTGGCGCGGAGCCTCTTCACGGGGAGCAAAACGTCCTTTCTTGGGGCGGTAGGCGCGTTCAAGTTCGTTGTGAGGCGACTCCAACTGACGGTCATAACGCTTTTTGAAATCGTCATGCCTGCGGTCGCCTCCTCTGAATGGGCGGTCATCCCCGGCTCCACGGCGTGAGTCACGCCTATCATCGTCACGGCGGAAGCGATCGCCTCCCTTGCGGAAGTCACGCTTGTCACCTCCACGACGGTCATCGTCGCGGTCACGACGGAAACGGTCACCACCCTTGCGGAAATCACGGCGGTCGCCCTCATCTCCGTCACGGCGGAAACTGCGACGTTCGCCGTCCTCACGGCGCGAAGGTCCACGGTGTCGGTCATCCTTGAAATCACGCTTGCGGTTAGGCTTATATGTTGACGCATCAACAGGTTCATCCTTGATTTTACCGCCGTTCTTGCGGAAATCACTCATCAATCCGTCAAATATGACGTATTCGCGTAGTTCGCATGGCAGAGCACCGTTGAGCAGAGGTATCTTGGTCGACGGGGCAAGCCCTATACGACGCAGAAGCTCCTCGCGGTAAGCGATGATCCAGGCATGATAGCCGAGGAACACATGTTTGAGCGATGATCCGATCATGGTGTAGAGATTCTCCATATCCTCCACTGCTATGCGTTCGCCATAGGGCGGATTTGCCACAAGAATACCCTCTGACGGCACCTCGTCGCGTGTCCAGCTCTGCATCGGCTTGACACACAGGTCTATATATTTTGCCACACCGGCACTCTTGATGTTGCGCTCGGCGATGCTGACCGCTGCAGGAGATATGTCCGAGCCTATGATGCGCTGAGTCACCTCTCGCTCGGCAGAGTCATCATTGAATATGCTGTCAAACAGCTCGCCATCGAAGTCTTTCCAGTCCTCGAACGCGAAACGGCGGCGATAGATACCAGGCATGATGTTGGCGGCAATAAGGGCTGCCTCCACAAGGAATGTGCCAGAACCGCACATAGGGTCAATCAGCGGAGTGTCTCCACGATAACCTGTCTTGAGAAGGATACCTGCGGCAAGCACCTCATTGATAGGGGCTTCGGTCTGGGCGACACGATAACCGCGCTTGTGGAGCGACTCTCCGGACGAATCAAGCGAGAGGGTCACATGGTCTTCGGCGATATGAACGTTGAGAAGCACATCGGCATCCTGTACACGCACTCCGGGACGCTTGTCCGGTCCGTATTTGTCCTTGAAATAGTCCACTATCGCATCCTTGACGCGATAGGTTACGAAGCGCGAGTTGGTGAATACATTGCTGTAGACCACCGAGTCGATCGCAAATGTCTTGCTGAGCGACAAGATGGAGTTCCAGTCAAATGATTTTATACGGTCATAGAGTTCGTCGGTCGTTGACGCATTGAACTTGAATATCGGCTTGAGGATGCGCAAGGCTGTGCGGCAAGCCAGATTAGCCCTGTAAAGCATCTCGAGGTCACCCTCAAATGAGACCATGCGCAGACCAGGCTCGACATTGGTTGCGCCAAGACCGCGTAATTCCTCGGCAAGAACATCCTCCAATCCTTGGAAGGTCTTCGCCACCATTTCAAATGTATCGTTCATCACTCTATGATGTAAAAGATGTCAATTATTAGCAAAGATAGCCATAAATTGCCATACAGGCAATACCGCCAGCATTATCACGACTGCACATCTGCCTCGTCGGCAAGACGGGCACATCCGTCCTCCAGCAGGTCAAGCACCAGTTCGAAACCCTCTGCCCCGTCATAATATGGGTCGGGGATATGGTCGTAGCGCATGGCTTTGCTGACAAACGCAGCCATCGGCACTATCTTGTCCTCGTCCTCGATGGTAGGTGCCATCTGCCGCAGGTTGCGGATATTGTTGTCGTCCATGCCCACAATGAGGTCGAAGTTATCGAAATCACTGATGCGCACACGTCGGGATATATGGGTCAACTCCACTCCACGGCGGCGGGCATGCACTATCATGCGCTGGTCGGGGCCCTTGCCGTCATTGTAGCCGCTCGTGCCGGCTGAGTCAATCACCCAGTCGGCAGCCTCTCCGCGGCGCTCCACGATGTCACGCAATATGCCCTCGGCGGCAGTCGAACGGCAGATGTTGCCTAAGCACACGAACAGAACTTTCCGCGGATGACGTCCTGACAGGTGCTTCTTGACTTTTGATATGGCTGTGTTGGTATCCATATATCAGCTGTTATTTGCGGTGTTTGGGCGCATATACCACAGGATAGTCGCAACGTGTCTTGCCTGACATGATATTGCGGAGCTTTGACGATATGAGCTGCTTGCGTATAGGCGATATATGGTCTATGTACAGTTTGCCTTCGAGGTGGTCGCACTCATGCTGTACGACTCTTGCCAGAAATCCTTCCATCACCTCCTCATGGGGATTGAAATCCTCATCAACCCATGTCAGACGGATTTTTTCTACACGGGGAACGTTTTCAGAAAGCCCTGGCAGACTGAGACAGCCCTCCGAACGGGTGACTTTATCACCATCAAGCACCTCGACACGCGGATTGATCAGCGTGAACTTCCTGCCCTCACACTCGGGGAAATCCTCAGCCAGAGGCGAGGCATCGATGACCACTATGCGGTCATTGCGCCCGATCTGAGGTGCAGCCAATCCGACTCCCGATGAAGCATACATCGAGTCATACATGTCGGCTATGAGTTTTTTCAGGTCAGGATAGTCAGGGGTTATGTCATCGGACAGGCGTCGAAGCACCGGATGTCCGTAAAGATATACTTTCAGCATGTTGCTAATATTTCGTCGTTATCAGGAGAGTGTGGAGTTGCTATGTTCGAGCGATGCAAGGTAATCGTTGAGGATGATGCTTGCCGAAATCTCATCCACCAGGGCTTTGTCTCGGCGATCCATCTTGCGCAGACCTCCGTCAAGCATGGTGCGATGGGCTATGGCAGAGGTAAACCGCTCGTCAAAAAACACGATGGGTATCGATGCCGGCAACACCTTGCGGAGCGATGCAATCCCGGGCTTGATGAATCGCATGCTTTCGCTGTCAGCCCCACGCAATGTACGCGGATGCCCCACAACGATAGCATCTACAGGTTCGCGGGACACATAATTGAGTACAAACGAGTTGAGCTGGGCAGTGGGCACGGTGGTAAGCCCGTTGGCAACGATACGCAGTATGTCGGTCACGGCTATGCCGCAACGCTTGCGCCCGTAATCTATCGACATCAGTCTGCCCATGGTGCAAAGTTAGCAAATTTCCAGCAATTACTGTCAATCAGCGGTGTAACAGACGCTCGAAAAGCTCCTTATATTTCGACGCCACTATCGGAGCATCAAAGGCGGTCTCCACCGAGTCGTGGAGCATCTTGCGGTCGGGCACATTGTCAAGCGCCCACTTGATACCCTCGGCGACCGCCTCAGGCGTCGGCTCCTCCGCCACATATCCATTGATAAGGTGCTTGACATTGTCAGCCATACCGCCCACACGCGTGGTCACGGCAAAGCATCCAGCAGCCTGACCTTCAAGGAGTGTCCCGGGCTGTGTCTCGTATAGAGCCGTTGACACTACGACCGACGACGAAGCGTAGATCTCCCTCAACAGAGTATCATCATTGATCGCCCCCATATGGCAATAAGGGAAATACAGCCTGTCAAACACTGCCGGATCAGCCACATCGCCAAAAAACAGCACCATGGAGCTGTTGGCTACCTGAGGCTCGTTTTCAAACAGGTAGTTGAGGGCATCTATGGTGAGCTGCAACCGCTGGGCTGGCGCATCTAATTTCCATGCTCCCACAAGGACCAACTTGCGCGAATAGTCCACAGGCAGAGCCTTACGCAACGATTTAGGGACGATATAGAAGGCTTCGGCTGGAAAGGCGTTAGGTATCATGTGGATACGCGCATCTGCCATCAGGCTGCTCTTGCGCGCTTCCTCCTCAAGCCACGAGCTGACTGCCACGAAATTAATGGGCATCGACTCGTAGAGACTGCGCTTGCGCTTCCACACCTTATATGACAGATCCCGTGGATTGGTGCTGTGGAGAAACGGACAGCAACCACACTCCTGTGCGTAACGAGTGCATCCCTGTGCATGATGGCATATGCCAGTGAAGTTCCACATATCGTGCATGATCCATACCATAGGTTTGCGCAGACGTCCTATGCGCCTGACCTCTTTGAGCGACAGCAACCCTTGGTTGATCCAGCTGAGCACCACTATGTCGGCATCCTTGACCCACGGGTGTGACGAGACACGGCAACCGACATTGGCTATCGACACATCAAACAACGTGTCAAGATGCATCTTGTTGGCAAGGAATATCTTTGCTCTCTCATACTGGAAACGCATGACGCGCAGAAACCGCGAACTGACCTTGGATATATTTTCGTCATAGGTAAGCCGGGTGAACACCACCATGCGGGCATCCACACCGATGCGCCGCAATGCCCTCATCAGTCTATGAGTGACCACTGACGGCTGACCGAGCTTGTCGCTATGGCACAGGATTGTGACTTTGATGGGCCTCTGAGGCTGATCAGGAGTTGTATTTACCAAGGTATCAGGCATGGCGGCGGGAGGGAATGAGTGAACGAGGCGATATATGTTCCATCTTCATCACCACGGCGATGAAAAGCACCAAGAGAGGGGTGCGTATGAGCATGTTGACCCACGGCACAGAAGTTTCAATCAGGATCGACACCCCGTAGAGAGCCATGGCAAATGCAAATATGACAGCAAGCCTGCCGGCATGATAGCTGATGGGGTATCGGCGTTGTCCGATGAAGTAGCTTGTCACCATCATCACTCCGTAGCAGCAGAACGCAGCCCAGGCACAACCCATATAACCGAAGCGCGGCACCAGCAGCACGTTGAGAGCCAGGGTTACAGCCAGTCCGAGCAGCGAAAACCACATGCCCCATAGTGTCTTGTCGGTCAGCTTGTACCAAACCGAGAGGTTGAAGAAAACGCCGAAGAAGAATTCGCCGAGCATCACTATCGGCACCACTTTGAGTCCGGAGAAATACTTGGGCGAGATGAAATACTTGATGATGTCGATGTAGAACATCACACCGAGGAATATGCAGAGCGCAAAGATGACGAAATACTTCATTGCCTCACTGTAGGCTGATGTGCCAGAGCGTCCGCTTTCCTTGTCGCGGGCGAAAATGTAAGGTTCATAGGCGAAACGGAACGCCTGAATGAACATCACCATCACGATAGCTATCTTGTAGTTGGCACCGTAGATACCAAGCTCCTGCATGGCAGTGAGCTTGTCAGGAGCGAGTGACGGATAGAGTATCTTGTCGATGGTCTGGTTCATGATGCCGGCTATGCCGAGCACGAGCAGCGGATAGCTGTAGCGGAGCATCTCGCGCCACAGCGCGGAATTAAAACGCCAGCGGAATCCGCGAAGCTCAGGTATCATCAGCAGCAACACCACTCCCGAAGATATCAGATTGGCAAGGAATATGTAACCTATACCATAAGACGGGTCATAAATCCATGACAAAGAGGGTGCCTGCTTGACGAGCCACGGACATATCAGTATAAACCACAGGTTGAGACCTATATTGAGAGCGATGCTTATCAGTCTCAAGGTAGCAAAACGCATGGGGCGGTGGCGGAAACGCAGATAGGCAAACGGTATGGAGGTGAAAGCATCCACAGCCACGGCTATACCCATCATGATCACATAGTCCTCGTGCCCATGGCACTCTATCGCATCGCTTATCGGACGGATAAAGACCGACAGTAGCACCAGGAAGGCAACCGAGGTGGAAGCGAGCGACACCAACGAGGTGGAATACACCTCCGTGGGGTCTTTGTAGCGGTCATGGTTGGCAAAGCGGAAAAATCCGGTCTCCATGCCGTAGGTCAGTATGATCAAGGCAAGGGCAACTATGGAATAGATGTACGTCACCACGCCATACTCCGCAGCCGGGAACATGATGGTGTAGAGCGGCACCAGACACCAGTTGAGGAAACGCCCCACAATACTGCTCACCCCATAGATGGCAGTGTCCTTGAACAGCGATTTAGTCCCAGCCATTATTCATACATATTGGTGGTTAGAAGTCGATGGTGGTCTGGCGCCCGAGGTCGTAGCGGTCTACTCCGAGGTGGCGGAAGGCGAGATCGGTCACTTCCCTGCCTCGGGGGGTGCGCTTGATGAAGCCTTCCTTGATGAGGAAGGGTTCGTAGACCTCCTCGATGGTGCCGCGGTCCTCGCCGAGGGCGGTGGCGATGGTGGAGAGACCTACGGGACCGCCGCCGAATTTGTGAATGATGGTACCGAGGAGCTTGTTGTCAATCTCGTCAAGTCCGTAGCGGTCTATGTTGAGAGCTTCAAGTGCATACCGGGCTATCTCAGGGTCGATGTCGCCCGTACCTTTGACCTGGGCGAAGTCACGCACTCGGCGCAATAGCGAGTTGGCTATACGTGGGGTGCCTCGGCTGCGGAGCGATATCTCATGGGCTGCCTCGGCGCGGCATTTCACACCGAGGAGCTTGGCAGAGCGGAGTATGATGCGCTCCAGGAGCTCGTGGTCATAGTATTCGAGGTGGCAGTTGATGCCGAAACGCGCCCTGAGCGGGGCTGTCAGAAGTCCGCTGCGCGTGGTAGCACCTATAAGAGTGAATGGCGACAATGTCAACTGCACCGACCGCGCCCCGGGACCCTTGTCGATGGTGATGTCTATGCGGTAGTCCTCCATGGCGGAGTATAGATACTCCTCCACTTCGGGACGCAAACGATGAATTTCGTCGATAAACAGCACATCATTTTCCTCCAACGAGGTCAATATGCCAGCCAAGTCCCCAGCCTTGTCAAGTACAGGACCGGACGTGACTTTCATGCCTACCCCCAATTCATTGGCTATGATGCCCGAGAGGGTGGTCTTGCCAAGCCCCGGAGGACCGTAGAAGAGGATGTGGTCAAGGGCTTCGCCGCGCATCTTGGCTGCCTGGACGAATACCTTGAGGTTCTCCACCACCTTGTCCTGACCTGTGAACGACTCAAAGCGACCCGGACGCAACGCTTTCTCAAAGTCGCGTTCGCCAGCCGCGGAGCTCTGGGCTGCGCGGATGTCAAAGTCGTTATCGTCCATCAGGTCCATATAGGGTCATTTACAATGTAGGGACATGCCGTGGCATGTCCGCCACTCCATGTCGATTTTCATTTTGTGATACGCTGACATGCCATGGCATGTCCCTACAAAATATGCGTTATGTCACGCTATCGGCGGCGGTTGGCTCCGCCCTTGCCAGCGTTTTTCTGCTGCTCGCGTATCATGGCTTGCTGCTTGCGCTGTGCTTCCTCGAGACGTGCCATGAAACCGCTCTTTTTCTTCTTTTTGGGATTCTTGGCATTTGCCTCCATGGTAGCACGTACCTTCTCCTCGTCGACTACGCGGCGGAAGATGTAGGTCTGTATGATGGTGATGAGCAGCGACACGAAGTAGTAGTAGCTCAGACCGGCTGCATAGTTGTTGAAGAACACCAGGAACATCACCGGCATCAGATACATCATCCACTTCATGCCAGGCATCGAGTCGCCCGTGGGCTGGCTCTGCATATTGATTTTGGTGTAGATGATGTTGGTGACGGTCATCAACAGACAGAAGAGGCTGATATGGTTGCCGAATGTGCCCGATATGAAGGGGATATTGGTGGTCCATGACACAATGGCATCAGGAGCGGAGAGGTCCTTAGCCCAGAGGAATGACTCCCCTCTCAGCTCTATGGCAGAGGGGAAGAACTGGAACATCGCCACAAGTATAGGAAGCTGCAGCAGCATAGGCAGACAGCCCGAGAACGGACTCGCCCCTGCGCGGCTGTAGAGAGCCATGGTCTCCTGCTGACGCTTCATGGCGTTTTCCTGACCCGGATATTTCTCGTTTATAGCCTTGATTTCTGGCTGCAGCACACGCATCTTTGCCTGTGACATGTAGCTCTTGTAGGTGAAGGGGAACAGGATTATCTTGATGAAGATGGTCAGCAACAGGATGATGATACCGTAGTTGCTGATATAGTGCCCCAGGAACGTGAACACAGGGATGATAATCAGAGTGTTGATCCAGCGGAACAGGCTCCAGCCGAGCGGTATCAGCTTGGTCAGATGGAGATTCTCGTCAGGCACGATGTTCTTCTCCAAGTCCTTAAGCAGCGGATAGCTGTTGGGACCGATAAAGAAGGTGAACGATGCAGGGTTGGCAAGTGATGACGAATATTCGAGAGTCGAAGCCATAGACATCGACTTGATGAAATCGGGATTGTTCTCCAGCTCTACCGACTTAAGCTCGGCAGAGGTGAAGTTGGTGCGGGCTATGATGACCGACGAGAAGAACTGGTTTTTGAAACCGACCCACTTGACACGCTGCGTAAGATCTTCATCATCGTCGCCACTCTCGCTGAGATTGTCAACGTCTCCGCCGGCAAGCTGATAGTAAAGACCGCTCTGACGCTCCTCGTAGACACGCCCTGCCTCGGTGCGGGTCATCATGGAGTTCCAGTTGAAGTCGATGGTGGCAACCGACGGGGGAATCACCGATGCCATGCCAGCCTGAACGACATCCATCTGAACCAGATAGCCTTCCTTGGGCAGAGTGTAGCGGAAACCGAACACCGCCCCGCCGCCGAGGTCAAGCTGCATCAACACCGTGGAATCGCTCTCGACCACCGGAGTGAAGTAAAATTCGCTGGTCACGAAGCGGCGGGTGGCAGATGTAAGCGTGAAGCTGTAGCTGTCACGTCCGGGTGCCATCATCTCTACCTTAGTAGAGTCATAGCTGTCGTACTTGTTGAGTGTCGCACGGGCTATGCTGCCACCCTTGTTGGAGATTTCAAGGGTTATGTCCTTGTTGGCAAGACGAGTGACAGTAGAGTCGCCCGAGAGGAATTTTGCAAAGCCCTGATAGCGACTGATGCCGTCAATATCGGTTTTGAGCGTCTTGACAGCCGATGCCATGACGTTTTTAGGCACACGGTCAAGGTTGCGGTTGAGGATGTCGGCTACAGCCACCTGGGTTCCGGCAGCGTTGACCGTACCGCTGATGTCGCCAGAACCGTTGACACTGAGAGTGCTGTTGGCTCCGCGGAGCGAATATACATCGTTGACGCTGTCACGCTTGCCATACTGGCGCACCGTGGCGCGTATGTTGACTATTTCGTCGGGCGAGATGCTGTCAAGTGTCAGCACTGCGCCCTCGGCAGCCTTCTGCTGCTCAGCCTGAGCCTGCTGTTCGGCGAGCTGGCGTTGACGTTCCTGCTCCTCCTTGCTGGGGCTGTTGAGCCACATGAAGCCGATGATGAGCAGAGCCATGAATATCAGGCCGCGAAGTGTGTTTTTATCCATTAATCAGTCTGTATTATATTGTAAAAACAGGGGTGATGAGATATTTTCAGATTGGTCAGGCATTGCACTCTGCCACGTTCTCGAGGTTTTCAGCCTCGTGGTATTCGATTGCTGCTTTTACTAAATCCACAAACAGCGGCGCGGGGCTGAGTACAGTGCTCGAGTACTCGGGATGGTACTGGGTGCCTATGAACCAACGCTTGTCAGGCAGCTCCACGACCTCAACGAGGTGTGACGCAGGATTTTCGCCCACGCAGCGCATGCCGGCAGCCTCAAAACGCTCGCGGTAGTCATTGTTAAACTCGTAGCGGTGGCGGTGACGCTCCTTTATGTCGGTGGTACCGTATGCCTTGGCTGCCTTGGAGTCAGCTGCGAGATGGCAGTCATATGCGCCGAGACGCATCGTGCCACCCATGTTGCTGATGTTTTTCTGCTCCTCCATCAGGTCGATGACATTGTCGGGAGTATTGATGTTCATCTCCACCGAGTTGGCTTCAGGAAGACCGAGCACATCGCGGGCAAACTCTATGACCATGCACTGCATGCCTAAGCAGATGCCGAATGTGGGTATATCGTTCTCGCGTGTATATTTCAAGGCGACAAACTTGCCGTCGATGCCGCGCTGGCCGAAACCAGGGGCTACTATCACGCCGTCAAGACCGCGCAGCAGCTCCTTGACATTGCTCTCGTTGAGCTTCTCGGAGTGGATGTAGCGCAGGTCGAGCTTGTGGTCATTGTATGTGGCAGCGTGGAGCAGAGCCTCGTTGATAGACTTGTAGGCATCCTGCAGCTCTACGTATTTGCCCACGAGACCTATCGTGACGGTCTTGTCGGCGCGGTGGAGCTTGTCGAGGAAGTGCATCCACTGGTGCATGTCAGGCTCGCCGTTGACTGGCACATCCATCTTGTTGAGGACTATCTCGTCAAGATGCTGCTCGTGCATCTTGATGGGCACCTCATAGATGCTCGGCACGTCGACCGACTGGATTACGGCATCGGGAGCCACGTTGCAAAATTGCGCTATCTTCTTGCGCATCGCCGAAGGTATCTCCCTCTCGGTGCGGAGCACGAGCACGTCAGGCTGGATACCGACCTCCTGAAGCTGCTTTACGGAGTGCTGCGTGGGCTTGGTCTTGAGCTCCTTGGCAGCACGGATATACGGCACATAGGTCAGATGGATGCAGAGTGCATTCTTGCCCAACTCCCAGCGGAGCTGACGCACACTCTCCAAGTAGGGCAGCGACTCGATGTCGCCCACCGTGCCGCCTATCTCCGTGATGATGAAGTCGAAATTGCCGGTCTGACCGAGCAGCTTGACATTACGCTTGATTTCGTCTGTGATATGGGGTATTATCTGGACGGTCTTGCCGAGATAATCGCCGCGACGTTCCTTGTCAATGACGCTCTGGTAGATGCGTCCCGTGGTGACATTGTTGGCGCGGGTTGTGTGGACGTTGGTAAACCTCTCGTAGTGACCCAAGTCAAGGTCTGCCTCGTGGCCGTCTACGGTCACATAGCACTCTCCGTGCTCGTAGGGGTTGAGCGTACCGGGGTCGATGTTGATATATGGGTCAAACTTCTGTATAGTCACGCGATAGCCGCGGGCTTTGAGCAGGCAGGCGAGAGATGACGATATGATGCCCTTTCCAAGAGACGACACCACACCGCCGGTCACGAAGATGTATTTGGTTTCCACGTCGGTTATTAATAAGAATTTTAACGCACAAAGTTACACATTATTTTTAATACACGCAATGCGAAATCCACGGACATACCTAACCCAGCACAATGGTTGTAGGGACATGCCACAGCATAATGTCACTAACTTAAGCTAAATGCCTTCTCAAAGGCAAGACCTCCAGCGGAGGTCTACATATTAGGCCATGGTCATCCAAGCTGTCTATGCTTGTATGACCATGGTAGCAGCATACCATCCCTGATCAATGCCTCCATAGGAGGCACACATACGCCGCATCAGGTACGCCTCCTACAGAGGCGGAAAAGAGGTGGATAATCATTAACATGGGTCATCCAAGCCTAAACAGCTTGGATGACCCATGCCTAATATATCAGACCCATACTGGGTCTTTTGGGCGCTTAAGTTAGTGACATTGTGCCACGGCATGTCCCTACAACTAATCAACGACCAGCAGGAGATTTTTACAGCTGCGGTTAGTTTGTGGATTTTTGTGGAGTTTCAGCATAATGATTGTTTTTAACGAAAAAGTTTGTAAATTTGCGCGTAATCTGCATAAAAGTTGTAAGTTCACTCCGCATCGCGGATATTGCAATAGGAAACAATAATCTAACTAAAAAAGAAGAATCATGAAGAAATTCTACACCCTGCTCGCAGCCCTCGGCGTGACCGCCTCCATGGCAGCGCAGCAGCTCCCTAACGCCAGCTTCGAGGATGACTGGGTTACATGCTATCCCTGGAGCAGCGACACCAATCCTAATGGACCCTATGAAGGATCAAAAAGCAAAGGTTCCACTCCTAAGCCCTGGTGCATCGCCAATGTATATGCTATGGGAGGCCTGGGAGCTGCCGAAGTGGGCACAAAAACTGAAGGTCGCAATGGAGGATCTGCAGTCAAGCTGACCAACCAGACCGTATTCGGCCAGCAAATCCCAGGATACATGGCATTAGGTACGACTTGGAACACCTCTGCACTTAAGGGATTTTCGCCTGATCCTGCGACCAAGGACGGCGGCTCTTTTGGAGGAACTGAATTTACCTATCGTCCCGACGCCCTCTCATTCTATTACAAGCGTGAAAATGGTGGCGATAACCCCGCATCGGTAGTAGCTTATACATGGAAGGGGTCATGGACTCAGGCTGATGTGCCCGGTACGGTCGCATCCAGCAATCCCAAAACTGGAGACATGATTGACCGCGACCGCAACATCCTGGGCATGGCAACCACCACAGGAGGTAAGGTTACACCCTCAGACGATGCTAAGCTCATCTCAAAAATCAACACTACATTTACAGGAGACAAGGCAGACTGGACCTTAATGGAAATCCCCTTCGAATACCATGGAGAGGAGACCCCTGAGAAAATTAATGTCGCTTTTGCTGCTGGAGAGTATTTCAGCACCGATGTGCAGAAAAGCCTTTCGCTCACAGTTGATGATGTCAAGCTCGTGTACTACAGCCGCCTGAGCGGTCTGAAGTTCAAGGACAACGACATCGCCGACTTCGACCCTGACAAATTCGACTACGAGCTTGACGAGGTGATGCCCACCGATGAAGCAGACCTTGAAGCCACAACCATGGGCAACAGCGGTGTAGCGAAGGCTGCCGTTGAGCTCGACCAGCAGAACAATGTGGCAAAAATCACCGTCACCAACGACCATGGCAACGATGCCGATGACCAGAACTCACACGTCTACACCGTGAAGTTCCTCCCCGCCGGCTCATCAATCAACGATGTAAATGACATGACCGCTGCCGACGTACGCTATGTAGACCTCTACGGCAATGCCGTAGCTGCCGATGCCCTCATCAACGGACAGACCTACATCAAGCTCGTCAACGGCAAAGCCACCAAGGTTATCGCCAACAACTGATCCCCATCATCCATCATACACAAGGAGGCGCACCCGTTACAGGATGCGTCTCTTTTGCCTTTGTAGGGACATGCCGTGGCATGTCCGCCCATCAGACGATGCATTTTCACCCCCTGGGGTATGCGGACATGCCACGGCATGTCCCTACAACCATACGCAATCACAGCAAACATCACTTTTAACACAAACATTTGCAATCTGTTACGGAAAAGTCCGTATCTTTGCGCAAATTATCATCACATACACACTAAAACATTCCTTATGAAGAAAATTTACGCATCTATCCTATCACTCGTCATGGGTGCATCCATGGCAAGCTTCGCAACCGAAATCCCCGCCGACGCAAAGTGCTATGACGGCTCTACTCCCGGCTCATTGGTTGTTGACATGGGAACAGGCGACATCCTCGAAGGTAACGGCACTGGAAAAGTTTATATTATCCCCGTCAGCGACAACAAAGTTGATTTCCTTCTTCCGGATCTCACCATTGACTTAGGCGGCGGACCTTCGAGCTTAGGCGACATAGAGGTAAAAGACGTAACAACTTCAACCGCAGCCGACGGCACCGTAACTTATAATGGCACCGTTGAAAACATGTCTCTTTTGGGAGGTGTAATCAATGCTAAAGTTGTTCTTGCAAATGGCGAAGGCAAGAGCTGCACCACCCAGCCTAACGGTGATGCACACTTTGATATCGACGTAATCTGGACAGACGCCAATATGCCCATCTACGTGACATTCAACGGTCATCTCCAGGCGTCTTCTATCGCCGACCTCGCCGCTGACGAATCAGCAGAAGCCATCTACTTCGACCTGCAGGGCAACCGCGTAGCAGCCGATGCTCTCGCAGCCGGTCAGACCTACATCAAGCGCGTAGGCAACACCGCCACCAAGGTAATCATCCGCTGATAACACCCACACACATACCATACAACAGGAGGCGCACCCACATCAGGATGCGCCTCCTGTGCTATACACCCCTGACGTAGGGACGCGGCGTGCCGCGTCATCAAACGCGACACACATCGCCTGATACGTTGACGCGGCACGCCGCGTCCCTACATATTATCTGTTCACCTTGTCCGTCATATTAACGAATATTAAATTTATGTTTATAACGCATAAATTTGCTTATATTTGTGATTCACTTTATGCGAAACCTCATTTTCACTTATCCACCATTATTTATCACGCATAACCACTACATGAAAAGCATACGCGCATTACTTGCTACCGCCATTATAGCTGCCTCTGGCAACGCCTGGGCAGAAGCCCCTGCCGGCTACTACTCATCGTGCGAAGGACAGAAAGGCGCCGGGCTCCTCAAAGCCCTCCAATCCACTGTCGGCTCGCACACACAGCTGTCGTATGACGGCGTGTGGACGGCATTCCGCACCACCGACATCAACGAGTCGGGGCGGCTCATCGACATGTATTCCACCAAGCTGTGGTCAGTATCCGAAAAGTGCGGGAACTACAGCAAGATGGGCGACTGCTACAACCGCGAGCACTCGTTTCCCAAGAGCTGGTTTGACGACCGCAAGCCGATGTACACTGACATCAACCACCTCTATCCCACCGATGGCAAAGTAAACGGACAGCGCAGCAACCACCCCTTCGGCGAATGCGCCAACGGCACTACCCTGTCGAGCGTAAACGGAGTGAAAGCACTCGGCAAACTCGGCACATCCACATTCCCCGGCTATTCGGGCAAAGTTTTTGAGCCAGCCGACGAATACAAAGGCGACTTCGCCCGTACATACTTCTACATGGCAGCAGCATATAACAGCAGCATATCCACATGGCACTCTGACATGCTCGCCGGCAATGCCTACCCGGCATACAAGACATGGGCTGTCAACCTGCTGCTAAAATGGCACCGACAGGACCCCGTCAGCGAGAAGGAGCGCAAGCGCAACGATGCCGTGTACAGAGAGCAGGGCAACCGCAATCCCTTTATCGACCACCCCGACATGGCAGAGCACATCTGGGGCGATGCAGTCAACCAAGGATGGTCAGCCACACAGGCGACTGACAAGATAGTGCTTCCAGTCGACGGTCAGACTCTCACCCTCGGAAATGCCTCCACTTCCAAGCCACGCACATTTAAGGTTGCAATCCAGACCGCAGGAGCTACAAGCTCTGTGACCCTGTCGGTATCAGGCAACGGATACACCATCAGCCCTGCATCCATCTCCGCTGCGACAGCCAATGCCAGCACCAACGCAACTGTTACCCTCAATGCCCCCACGACTGGCACATACCGAGGCACACTGACCGTGAAGTGCGGCGAGAGCACCTCCACAGCACCTATCGTGGCACAAGCCTACGATGGAATCGGTCTGACCGTTTCCGACATCAGCGATGACGGGTTTGAAGTCCGGTGGATCAATCTCGAAGCTCCTGGCACCGCTTATCAGATCCATGTAGAGGAAAACGGAGTGTCGCTTGAAGACTACCCCGAAACTGTCGATGCCGCCGATGAGTCATATTTCGTGTCAGGACTCGACTCCGAGACCACCTATACCTGCTATCTGACCTCGCCGACCTTCCGCAGCAACGTCGTGACAGCCACCACTGCCGCCCTCATCCCCACAATCAACGTTACCACCACCGGCTCCACTGACTTCCTCGCAGCCCCAGGCACAGCATCCTTGCCGATAGAAATGGAAATCGACGCAGTCAACATCCCGGGCAACATCTACGCTTCCACATCCAACGCACCGTTTGAGCTGTCGGCTGACAAGACCTCTTGGAGCCGCGAGATAACCCTGCTCCCGGGTGAAAACCGCTTCTACCTCCGTGCATATTCCGACACCGAGGGCGACTTCACCGGGTCGCTGACTGTCAGCGGCGGCACTGCCGAATGGGACTGCGACCTCACCGCCAAAATCGTGGCAGCTGCCACCTTCATAGAGGACTTCGAGACAACGGATTCTCATACAGACTATCGTGATACTGATTTCTCTACAGATATCGCGAAGTGGCATCGCTCAAACATATGCATCCCTAATACCGAAGCCTACGAAGGTGACAACAGTCTGCGATTCGGGAAATTAGCGACAAGCACCCTGACCCTCGCCGACAATATATCCTCAGGCATCGGCACTGTCAGCTTCTATGCCGTGGCATGGAATAAAGACGGAGATGCCACAATCCACGTAGAGACATCGACTGACGGCGGCATCACATGGCAAGAAGCCAAGGCGCTGACAGTGACAGAGGGAGCTTACACAAAATACTCCGTCACAGCCAACGTCTCAGCTCCCTCGCGCTTCCGCATCCGCCAGAGCAAGGGTGGCAGAATGAAACTCGACTACATCGAGGTCACACCGCCCATGTCGGCAACCGATGAGGTTACTGCCGACAGCGATGCCGACAGCACTTGGGACATCTTCTGCCACGACGGTCAATTGGTGATAGAAAACCATAAGGCTGGTAATCGTGTTAGTGTATATGACATCAACGGCAATATCCACTACGAGGGTACACCTGCCGTAGGTTACACAACCCTGCATCCCGCTCCCGGGCTATATATCGGAGCTACCGACAGCCGTGCGCGCCGGGTGCTGGTGCATTAACCCATATACACACATCCCTCCTATGAAAAAACTCGCAGAAACACTCATCAACCGCCGCAGCATCCGCCGCTACGAGCGCGAAGCCATCTCCGACGAGGACATGCGCCTCATCCATGCAGCAATACGCAACACGCCCACGAGCTATAACGGCCAGCAGTTCAGCGTCATAGACATCACCGACCAGGACATAAAGCTCCAGCTTGAAGCCCTGACAGGTCAGAAGCAGATCAAGACCTGCTCACACTTCATGATGTTTTGCGCCGACTACCACAAGATCGCCATCCTCGCCGACCGCAAGGGGCTTGAGATGCCCGATTTCCAAGACACCGCCGACGGACTGCTTGTGGGTGTCATAGATGCCTCTCTCGCCATGATGAGCGCGGTGGCAGCAGCCACATCGCTCGGTCTCGGAACCTGCTGCATCGGCTACGCCCGCACAGCAGCTCCCGCCGAGATATCCCGTCTGCTTGACCTGCCCAAAGGGGTGTTTGCAGTCTGCGGTCTGGCGTTGGGAGTGCCCCGCGAGATGCCCGACCTCAAGCCCAAGCAGCCCCACCAGCTCGTCATCCACCAGAATACCTACCAGGCTGACGATGAAAAGCTTCTCCCCCTGCTGGAGGCATACGATGATGAAATCCGCTTCTACAACACCACCCGCGAAGGCACCAAGACCGACAACGACTGGTGTGACCACATCCTCTCCTACTACCGTGAAGCCATGAACTACCAGATGCTCGAAGCCCTCCGCGCCCAAGGCTACGACATAACTCACTGATCAACTAACGACCAGATAAAGAAAATAATTCGTATAAATTCTTATAAGTTTTATAAGGTCTTATAAGAATTTATACGAATTATTTTATGCCTGATCTGTCAGTGGGCTTCAAGCCAGTTGGTGCCGACTCCGGCGGAAACTTCGAGGGGGACTCTGCCACGGTAGGCATCGGCCATATCGGCAGTCACTATCTGCTGGAGACGGGGGAGTTCGCCAGGAGCCACGTTGAAGATGAGTTCGTCATGAACCTGCATTATCATACGCGAGCTGAGACCGGCTTCTTCGATGTGGCGGTAGACGTTGATCATCGCCAGCTTGATGATATCGGCAGCAGAGCCTTGCAGAGGCGCATTGACGGCGTTACGTTCGGCATAACTGCGCACTACAGAGTTGCGAGAATTGATGTCGGGGAGATAGCGTTTGCGCCCCATAAGAGTCGTGACAAATCCACGCTCTTTCGCGCCCTCGATCTGCTTGTCTATGTATTCGCGGATGTGGGGATAGCTGGCGAAGTAGCCGTCAATGAGCTGCTTAGCCTCGGCGCGTGGGATACCCAGGCGTTCCGACAATCCGAATGCCGATATGCCGTAGATGATGCCGAAGTTGGCGGTTTTGGCGTTGCGGCGCATGTTGTCGGTCACTTCATCAATAGGCACAGAGAAAACCTTGGCAGCGGTGGAGCGGTGTATATCCTCACCGGCATTGAAGGCGCGGATCATGTCGGGGTCACCGGACATGTCCGCCATCAGACGCAGCTCTATCTGCGAGTAGTCCGCGCTCATGAACAGACATCCAGGGTCGGCTATGAAAGCCTTGCGGATCTCGCGTCCGTCATCGGAGCGGATGGGTATGTTCTGGAGGTTGGGATTAGCCGAGGAGATACGCCCGGTGGCGGTTACGGTCTGATTATAGGTCGTGTGAATCTTCCCGGTCACAGGATTGACGAGCTGTGGCAGCGCATCGATATATGTCACGAGCAGTTTGCGCAGGGCACGTATCTTGAGTATTAGGTCGACAAGCGGCACCGAGTGGCGGTATTTCTCAAGGATTTCCTCAGTGGTGCTGTATGCCCCACGCTTGGTCTTCTTGGCTGCAGGGTCAATCTTCATATCTCCGAACAGTATCTCTCCCACCTGCATAGGGCTGGCGATGTTGAATCGGCGTCCGGCTATGCGATAGGCTTCCTCCTCCATCTCATTGAGCTGTGCTGTGTAGCGGCGCGACAGCTCGTGGAGTTCATCGACATTGATACGCGCTCCCGTCCACTCCATCTCCGCGAGCACGCGGATAAGCGGCAGCTCTATGTCATCGAGCAGCGGCAGCTGGTCGCGACTGATGATTTCGCCTTTGAGAGGCTCGTAGAGACGCAGAGCCGTCAGCGCACTCTCGCAGAACAGGTCGCAGGCAGCCTCCTCAACCATATACTTATGGCGGCGCAGCGAACGGACATTGTCAGCGTAGTCGATGGTAATGTAGTTGAGGTAACGCGCTGCCACGTTTGACAAGCGGTGACCTGTCTCAGGTTCAAGTATGTAGTGGGTCACTGATGTGTCAAAATATGCAGTGCCCCAGTCTATGCCCTCACGCTTTAACAGCAGATAGGCAAATTTCACATCGTGGCTGACTACGGTCACCGTCCCCTGCCCGAACAGCGGATTGAGCACACTCATCAGTTCAGCGCGGGCTTTGCCCTCGCTGACAGGGATATAGAATCCGTCACCATTGGCAAATGCTATCGCCAGTCCGCGCCATTGCGCCGTCATAGCCTGGTCACCCAAGGCATAGAAATCCACGCCGATGCGCTCCTCGGCGGCAGCTCTCGCCACGATTTCTCCCACCTGAGCCACATCTTTAAGTATCGTGAAGTTGTGGGGTATATCCTTAAGGGTGTCACCGGCTGCCCCGATTTCCTCAGGCGTAGGTTCTGCGGTATTGTCTACGTCAAACAGCGACCCCATATCCCCTTCTTTAGGCTTTTCAGGCTTTGATGACGAGGTGGTGAGGCGGTCACTGAGCCGCTTGAGGAAAGTGCGGAACTCCAGCTCCTTGTAGACCTCCGCCAGCGCATCCACATCCTCCGGGGCACGCACCAGTCCATCGATATCTATGTCAAGAGGCACATCGGTCTTGATGGTAGCCAATGCCTTTGAAAAGCGTATCTGCTCGGCATTGTCGCGCACCTTACGTCCCAAGGCTCCGGCTATGTCATCAGCCTGAGCGAGCATATTCTCAACATCATGATAGGCAGCAATGAGCTTTTGCGCAGTCTTTTCGCCGACACCCGGACAGCCAGGGATATTATCAGAGGCATCACCCTCAAGAGCCAGCAGATCTATCACCTGATGGGGAGTCTCGATGCCGTAGCGTTCGCATATCTCCTGGGGACCACGGATTTCAAAGCCCTCACCACGGAGCGACGGACGGTACATCCACACATGATCGGTCACCAGCTGACCATAGTCCTTGTCGGGTGTCATCATGTATGTCTCGTAACCCTTCGCCTCCGCCATGCGGCTGAGAGTGCCTATCACATCGTCAGCCTCATAGCCGTCGATCTCGATGACAGGAATATTATAGGCAGCGATGATGCGCTTGATGTAAGGTATGGCAAGGGTGATGTCTTCAGGCTGAGCCTCGCGACCTGCCTTGTACTGGTCATACATCTCGTGGCGGAACGTAGGACCCGGAGGATCGAAGCACACGGCTATATGCGTGGGATTCTCCTTGCGGAGCACCTCGTCGAGGGTGTTGCAGAAGCCGAATATGGCAGAAGTGTTGAGACCCTTTGATGTGATGCGCGGAGCGCGTATCAGCGCGTAGTAGGCGCGGTATATGAGCGCGAAAGCGTCAAGCAGAAACAGCTTTTTATTTTCCATGGAGGCAAAAATATAAAATATCCGCCCATTTTTCAGACCTTTAGCAAGTTTTTTGTAATTTTGTGCTGAAAAATAGCCTTGATGAACCCTTTAGAATCAATTCAGGCGACAATCGCCGACCCATTGGACATGCTCAACGCCCGCATCCACGAGGCGTTGATGTCGACCAATGCGCTCATGAACAAGGTAGTCGACGGCTATCTTAAGACCAAAGGGAAGCAGATCCGCCCCATACTGGTGCTGCTGTCGGCTCGACTCCTCGGAGGCATCAATGATGATGTCATAAAGGCAGGAGCTGCCGTGGAAATGCTTCACAACGCCTCGCTGATACATGACGACGTGGTGGATGACACCGACCGCCGTCGCGGACTGCCCACCATCAACAGCATCTGGGACAACCATATAGCCGTGCTCGTGGGCGATTTTTTCGTCAGTTCGGCTCTCCAGCAGGCTCTCGCCACCGGCGATATCCGCATCGTCAACGCCATAGCGCGTCTCGGCAAACTTCTCTCGCTGGGCGAAATAGACCAGATTTACAATGCACGCTTCCACCGTCTGACCGAGGACGCATATTTTGAGGTCATCTCACGCAAGACGGCATCACTTTTCGTGGCATGCGTCGAGATGGGGGCTTATGCCGTAGACATCAAGGAAGATGATCCACGCCTCGTGGCTCTACGGGGATTTGCCGAGTCATTAGGCAGGTGCTTCCAGATCAAGGATGACATCTTTGACTACTTCGACGACCCACGCATCGGCAAGCCCACCGGCAACGACCTGCGCGAGGGCAAGGTAACACTGCCGTTGCTTTATGCCCTGTCACTCAACACCCATCCGCGCCACCAAGCCATGTCGGATCTGTGCGGCAAGGAAGAATTGGACGAAGCCGAGATAGGCACACTCATAGAGTTTGCAAAGGAAGCCGGCGGCATAGACTATGCCTACTCCGCCATGGAGCGTCTGCGCGACGAGGCTGTAGCATCGCTGACATCAGCATTCCCCGGCGACAACGATTCAGTCAAGGCGTTCGTCTCTATCTTTGATTACATCATCCACCGCGACTATTAAGCATAGTCTGGTGGAGTATCCCCAACAATACCATACCCCCATATGAAGAAAGTTATCCTTACCGGCGACCGCCCCACTGGGCGTCTGCACTTAGGTCACTACGTAGGCTCGCTGATGCGCCGCGTACAGCTGCAGGAGTCGGGCGAATTTGACAAGATATACGTGATGATAGCCGACGCACAGGCTCTCACCGACAATGCCGACAACCCCGAGAAAGTGCGCGACAACATACTCAATGTGGCTCTCGACTACCTGTCGGTAGGTCTTGACCCCGAAAAGACCACCATCTTCATCCAGTCGATGGTCACCGAGCTGACCGAACTTATGTTCTACTACATGAACCTCGTGACTGTCAGCCGCGTACAACGCAATCCCACGGTCAAGACCGAAATAAAGATGCGCAATTTCGAGGCTAACATACCCCTCGGATTCTTCTGCTACCCGGTCAGCCAGGCAGCAGACATCACCGCATTCAAAGCCACGACCGTTCCCGTCGGCGAGGATCAGGCACCTATGATAGAGCTGACCCGCGAAATCGTCAACCGATTCAACCACGTCTACGGTCCCGTGCTCGTAGAGCCCGAGATAGTGCTGCCCGAAAACGCCACCTGCTGCCGCCTGCCGGGAACTGACGGCAAGGCAAAGATGAGCAAGAGCCTCGGCAACTGCATCTACCTCTCCGACACCTCCAAGGAGCTGAAGAAGAAGGTCAACAGCATGTACACCGACCCCCAGCACCTCAATATCGAGGATCCTGGTCATCTTGAGGGCAACATCCCCTTCATCTATCTTGATGCGTTCTGCCGCCCGGAGCATTTCGCCGCATACCTGCCCGACTACGCCAACCTTGACGAACTCAAAGACCACTATACCCGTGGCGGACTCGGTGACGGCACGGTCAAGAAGTTCATCTTCGCCATACTGGACGAACTGCTGACTCCCATCCGCGAGCGTCGCGCCTACTGGGAACAGCACGTCAACGACGTGGCAGACATCCTCTATCGCGGCACTCAAGATGCGCGCGCCGTGGCAGGTGAAACCCTCGCTGAGGTGCGCCGCGCCATGAAAATAGACTATTTCGACTCCTTCTTTACCAAGAAGTGATTATAGACTTCCAATAGTTACAGATGCCAATGATGGCATGCAAAGTCATGTCTTTGTAATATTTATTTACTTTTTTTCTAAAACCATTCATCTCTTATGAAACACTTATTTGCAATGCTGCTTGCCGGTGCGACTCTGGCAATGGGTATGACATCGTGCAACAAGGCGAAGGCTTCTGCCGACGATGAAGATGTAATCGTGCGCGACAGCACATTCACAGAAGTCGTACATCCCGACTGGACCCGCAATGCGGTAATCTATGAGGTCAACTGGCGCCAGTTCTCCGACAGCGGCAAGATTGCCGGCGTGGAGAAGGAACTGCCCCGCCTCAAAGACCTCGGTGTCGACATCCTCTGGATGATGCCTATCCATCCTATTTCTGAAGTTAACCGCAAGGGAGGCCTCGGCAGCTACTATGCTGTAAAAGACTACAAGGCTGTAAATCCCGAACTCGGTACCACCGAGGAGATGAAGGCTTTTATAAAAAAGGCTCACGAAATGGGCTTCAAGGTGATACTTGACTGGGTTCCTAACCACTCAGGTTGCGACAACGCATGGGTCATCGAACATCCCGACTGGTATGAGCGCAACGAAAAGGGCGAGATGTACGGACCGTTTGACTGGACCGATGTCTATGCCTTTGACTACTCTAACCCCGAGATGCGCAAGGGGATGATTGATGCCATGCAGTATTGGCTCAAAGACATGGGCGTCGACGGTTTCCGCTGCGACGTGGCAATGGAAGTACCCACCGACTTCTGGAACGAAGCCCGCAAGGAGCTTGAAAAGGTCAATCCCGAGGTGTTCATGCTTGCCGAGGCTTCAGAACCCGAACTTGAGGAGAAGTGCTTCGACATGGCGTATAACTGGCCTATGAAAGACCTCTTCAGTGCCATTGCCGCTACCTCAGGTCAGTACTCATTCGTAGGTCCCAACGATAAGGAACCACGCAAATTCCCTGCCACTACTGCCATAGCCATCGATTCGCTTCTTGCTGCTCAAGCTAAGGACTTCCCCACTGATGCCTATCTTATGAACATGATTACCAACCATGACCTCAATTCATGGGAAGGTACAGAGTTTGAGCGTCTCGGCAATCTTCAGGGAGCATTCGCAGTGCTGTCATACACCCTTCCCGGCATGCCGTTGATCTACACCGGTCAGGAAACAGGCATGAACCGCGCCTTTGAGTTCTTCGTCAAGGACGTGCCTCCGACATGGGAACCGCGCAACGAATACTTCACATTCTACAAAACCCTCAACAACCTCAAGCACACCGAGCCCGCTCTGCGCGCCGGAGTCCTCGGAGGCAAGATGGACCGCTATCCCACCACCGACCCCGACCTCTACATCTTCTCACGCACAGCCAAGGGTCGCACCGTGACCGTGTTCACCAACCTTGGCAGCGAAGAGGCTAAGATCGAGTACACCGGAGCCAAACCAGCCAACACCGAAGGTCTTGACATCTTCACCGGCAAGACCTCAGCATACCCCACCAGCCTCGCGCCCGGTCAGTATGCAGTCTACACCAACAACTGATCCCTCCCGCAACACAATAATCCACACATGAAGTGAATGGCTGCGCTCAATGAACGCAGCCATTCATTTCATATTGACAATCAAAGGGTTGAAAGGGGTGTTGCAGAACATCCCCCGATTTTTTCGTGCTATGGGATGTGGATGTGTAAGGCGATGTCTCCGTAGGAGACACATATATTAGGCAGGGGTCATGCAAGCTGTTTAGGCTTGCATGACCCCTGTGTAGCATCCATCCCCTCATTATTATTGCCTCCGTCGGAGGCGCACCCCACAGCCAGAGTGCGCCACCTACAGCGGCGGATGTCTTGTACCATTGCTCGTACAGTGGTCAGGCTGACCTACAGCCAGCCTGACCACTGCCTAACATGTCAGCCTCCCACGGAGGCAACACCTTCCCTACAGCATACAGACAGAATCACCACAATTTACAAGTTCTGCAACACCCTCTTTTAATCCTGACGGCTATTTGCTTCCAAAGCATTACCATGTAATCTCGTGTGGGATTCAGACTTAGAGAAGCGGCATCAAGATTGGGGGATTACAGTTTTTTCGCTAATTTTGCACGGAGATATCAATCTGGATTATTTTTTACTTTAATAAATCAATAGGTATTATGAAACGTCACATTTTTATTGCAGCCGCGGCTTTGCTATCTGCTTCGGCAGCCCTCGCCGAAGTTCCTGCCACTCTCGGCGGACATTGGGTTTCTGCTCCCGCAGAGGCAAAAGAAAGCACCACTACCATAACCACTGTATATGACATCGATTTCGGTGCAGATGCCGCCAAGGGCGACTGTGCATTTGTATCTACAGTGGACTTCAAGGGGCAGCAGATGGGCAGCCGTGAGATGAAAGTCAATGTCAAATGCAACGTCAAGGGCACAGCCCAGTGGATGCTGGAGGGCGATGTACTGACCCTCTCGTTCAAACCCGAAAACGTCACCACCATCATCCGTCCCGAGGACGTAGTTCTTGACATCCCTGAAGCAATGAAAGTAGCCATGGCAGCACGTATGAACGAGTTCATGCCAGCCATCACCGGCTCTATAGAGGATGCCGTCAAGAAGGAACTGACCTCAAAGGGCATCAAGTTTGACCACGTGGACCTCGCCAGCGACCCCGCCGCACTTACCGTCAACGATGACGGCGTGACAGTCACCTTCACCCGCCAGTAATCCGAAACACTCCATCATAGAGACAGGGATACGCCAAACCGTATCCCTGTTATTTTAATATATCATCCTTAATCTTTTTAAGGGTTTTAGAGTCGTGATATGGGCTTTGTTTGGGGAATTTAGTATATTTGCATGTTTAGGAGTCTCTGTGAGACTGTTGCATAACTCAGAATTCTTGTCATAAACACAATCAGATTTGTAGGGTCGCTACATGTAGCGACCGATAATAGTCTGATTGACAGCAGTTATCATTTGTGGTCGCTACATGTAGCGACCCTACAACCGATTTTCAATATGATTTTGCAACATCTTCACTACTCTGCGGACATTATGTTTATATGAAGGTATAAGTATGACTTACGAATACGATTATCTGGTGATAGGCTCAGGGATTGCCGGGATGAGCTTCGCTCTCAAGGTGGCAGCCCATGGCCGCGTCGCGCTTGTGTGCAAGACCTCGCTCGACGAGGCCAACACAGCACTGGCGCAGGGAGGAGTGGCTTCGGTCACAGACCTGCGTGTAGACAACTTCGACAAACATATCGAGGACACAATGATAGCCGGCGATTGGCTTAGCGACTCGGAGGCAGTCAAGAAAGTGGTCACAGGCGCACCCGAGCAGATACAATTTCTGATAGACAACGGCGTGCAGTTTGACTGCAAGGACGACGGCACATTCGATCTCCACCGCGAGGGCGGCCACAGCGAGTTCCGCATCCTCCACCATGCCGACAACACAGGCTTCGAGATACAGGAAAGTCTCATAGACCGCGTCCGCAATCATCCCGACATCGATGTCTACGAACACCATTTCGCCATAGAAATCATCACCCAGCACCACCTCGGCAAGATTGTCACCCGACGTACTCCAGATATCACCTGCTACGGAGCCTATGTGCTCAACGAAGCCACAGGCACAGTCGACACTTTCCTTGCCAAAGTCACATTGATGGCGACAGGCGGCGTGGGTGCGGTGTATGCCACCACTACCAATCCCTTGGTAGCTACAGGTGACGGTATCGCCATGGTGTATCGTGCCAAGGGCACGGTCAAGGACATGGAGTTTATCCAGTTCCATCCCACAGCTCTCTACCATCCTGGCGACCGTCCCTCGTTTCTGATTACCGAGGCTATGCGCGGTTACGGAGCAGTGCTACGCAACAAGAAAGGCGAAGAGTTCATGCACAAGTATGACCCACGCCTGTCATTGGCTCCGCGTGACATCGTGGCACGAGCCATTGACTCAGAGATGAAGCTCCACGGCGATGACCATGTATATCTTGACGTTACCCACAAAGATCCCGAGGAGACCAAGCACCATTTCCCCAACATATATGCCAAGTGCCTCTCGTTGGGCATTGACATCACCAAGGACTACATCCCCGTAGCCCCGGCGGCACATTATCTTTGCGGCGGCATCAAGGTCGACGGCAATGCCGAGTCATCTATAAAGCGGCTCTATGCCGTGGGCGAGTGCAGTTGCACAGGACTCCACGGAGGCAACCGCCTCGCCTCCAACAGCCTCATCGAGGCGGTGGTGTATGCCGAGGCTGCCGCGCGTCATGCCATCGAGCATGTCCAGGGCTACTCATTCCGCACCGATGTGCCCGGGTGGAACGACGAAGGCACACGTCACCCAGAGGAGATGGTGCTCATCACCCAGAGCATCAAAGAGGTCAATCAGATCATGGGCACGTATGTAGGCATCGTGCGTAGCAATCTGCGTCTTGACCGCGCATGGAACCGTCTCGACATCCTCTATGAGGAGACCGAGAAGCTGTTCAAGCAGTCAAAAGCCTCACGCGAAATCTGCGAGCTCCGCAACATCATCAACGTGGGCTACCTCATCATGCGCCAAGCCAAGGAACGCCACGAGTCACGCGGACTGCACTACACCCTCGACTACCCGCCCAAGCCCCATGAGCCTGGGGAGAAACCATAAACCCCTCACCCGATGCTGAAACGCAATGTCATACTGGCACTCTCTCTGCTGCTGGCGGCTCTGACCCACGCGGCAGCCGACAATGCGCTCCAGCCAGAGCCTCTGATGTCTGAGATTCCAGACCCAGGCGATGGCCGCCTACGCGGTCTCAAAGGCTACTACTACACCGATATCGACGGAGAGGAAACCAAGATGCTCGTGCTCAACGAGGTCACAGTGTTTCCGCCACTGAAATTCAAAAACAAGAAGCAGGAAGAGTTTTACTGGCGCACTGTGCGCGATGTCAAAAAGACCCTCCCCTATGCCAAGCTCATCAGCGAGACACTTGTGGAGACATATGAATACATCGAAACCATCCCTGATGCCAAGATGCGTGAAGACCATCTCAAACGCATGGAGGGCGAAGTGTTCGAGCAATACAAGCCAGTGCTCAAAAAATTCACACGCGGACAGGCACAGATGCTGCTGAAACTCATCCGACGCGAGACCAACCAATCATCATACAATATCCTGAAAGCATTCTTAGGGTCGTTCAGAGCCAATTTCTGGCAACTGTTCGGACGTTTCTTCGGAGTCAACCTCAAAAGCGATTTCCGCCCCGACAAGGATGACAAGGACGCCATCATAGAGCGCGTAGCCGTGGCTGTGGAGCTGGGGCTGATATAACCTGTTACAGCATGAAACCGATATTCCTCATAGGCTACATGGGTAGCGGCAAATCCACCCTCGGATATGCATTGTCACGAGCCACAGGGCTTACATTCATAGACCTTGACACATACATCGAAAACCGATACCGCAAGACCATCCGCGAAATATTTGCCGATCGTGGCGAAGACGGCTTCCGTCAGATTGAGAAAGCAATGCTCGAGGAGGTAAGCAGCTTTGAGGATGTGATAGTGGCTTGCGGCGGAGGCACACCGTGCTTTTTTGACAACATGGCGGTAATGAACGCATCAGGCACCACAGTGCTGCTTGACGCTACCATAGATGCCCTGCATCGCCGTCTGTGCCATGGCAGAGCCAAACGTCCGCTTATAGCCGGCATGACCGACGACGAGCTGAAGGTCTATATAACCGAAGCCCTCGCAAAGCGCATGCCCCACTACTCCCTCGCGCAACACAGGTTTCCATCCGACCAGCTTGAGGACATGCACCAGATACGCCACAGCGTGGCCCGTTTCTTAGCTCAACTGGGACTCCCTACCACCTCAAATACCCCTTGTCAATGACCTCATCAGAGTATACTCCGCTTGAGCAACCAGCATCAGTGTCTACGGCGTCACGCGGATTCACCATCGGTGTGCCAGCCTGCCGCCACGAAGGCGAACGTCGCTTTCCGCTCACCCCGGAGGGCGCAAGCCGTCTGATCGAGCGAGGTTTCCGCGTCAAGATAGAGAGCGGAGCCTCCGCACCGATACACTATACTGACAATCAGTATCTGCGGGCAGGATGCGATGTGGTCAGCCGCAGCGAAGCCCTCCAATGCGAGATTGTCATCCACCTGTCGCCTCTTGACATGCCTGACGTGCGCCATCTGCGCCGAGGGTCGCTGCTGCTCACCCTGCTGTCTACCGAGCTCGTCAGCAAGGAATATATAAAGGCTCTGATGGAGAAGCATACAGTAGCTATCGCCCTTGACCTCATAGAAGATGAGCATGGGCACCGCCCCTTTGCCGACATACTTGCAGAGATAGACGGACGGGCAGCCATGGCAATGGCTGCGTCGCTGCTCGCAGACTCCGAGCACGGCAAAGGCATCCTTCTCGGTGGCATCGCCGGCATCAATCCCTGCGAGGTGGTCATACTCGGCTCAGGCATAGCCGCTGTGTCGGCGGCACGTACTGCCACCGGCATGGGGGCGATAGTGAGGATGTTTGACAACGACGTATACAGCCTGCGCCACGCTTCGCGCGAGCTCGGGGCTTCGCTTATAACATCCGCCATGCATCCACGCGTAATCTCCGGTGCATTGCACACAGCCGATGTCATCATCGCCACTCCGACATCCGACTCATCATACGCCATCGACAGCGAGGAGGCGATGCTACTCAAGCGCGGAGTCCTCACCTTTGACCTTACAGACCGCGGCATGTCTCCGTTCCCGTCCATGCAACCGATAGACCTCGCCCGCGCCGACAGCAACAAATGCCGACGTCCCGACGGCTGGCGCGCCTGCTACATACATGCCGGCAGTGCTGTGCCGCGCACATGTGCCATGGCTTTAAGCAACACTCTGATGACCATGCTGACATCGGTATGCACCTGCGACGGAGTGCACAATGCCCTCAAGCTGCTTCCCGGACTGCGCAAAGCGGCATATCTATTTCTCGGTAAACTCGTCAACGAAGAAATCGGCGAGAAGACAGGCATCCGCGCATTAGACATCAACCTTTATCTGACCCTTTCCTGACATGTCATCACCCCGCAAAAAATTCTATGTGGTGTGGAACGGCCATCACACCGGAGTATTTGACTCATGGGCAGAGTGCCAGCTCCAAATCGAAGGTTTCCCCAACGCCCGCTACAAGAGCTATCCGAGCCAAGAAGAAGCTATAGCCGCCTATCGTGGCGACCCACATGAAGCGGCAGCCATCATACGCTCCATCGGCAGCCATATAAGCGGCAGTGTCAATTACGAAGCAATCCCCGAGATTGAGACTAACGCCATAGCTGTGGATGCAGCCTGTTCAGGCAACCCTGGTCCTGTGGAATACCGCGGTGTCGATGTCAAGACCGGAGCCGAACTGTTTCGCGTGGGTCCGCTGCAAGGCGGCTCCAACAACATGGGCGAATTTCTGGCACTGGTGCACGGACTGGCATGGCTTGACCAGCGCGGACTGACGATGCCGGTCTACAGCGACAGCCGCACTGCCCGTTCGTGGGTTAAAAATATGGCTGTAAAGACCACTATAGCCCCTACTCAGCAAAACGCTAAAATACGCGAACTGATAGAACGTGCCCTCACATGGCTACGCAACCATCCGCGTCATAACCGCATACTCACATGGGACACCCCATCGTGGGGCGAAATCCCCGCCGACTTCGGCCGCAAATAACCAAATGGATGTCTGGAAGGATTTCGCGGCAGAGCCGCGAAGGGAGCAGTAGCCACATGCAAGCAGACCGTCAGGTCTGCGCAGCTTGTGGTCATATGCCATCCCACCATATTCCGGCGGCGTAGCTGCCGGGGCTGATGCATGTGATTGCCCCGGCAGCTACACCGCCGGTTTTCCCTGCAATCCGTTTTCCACAAGCTTCACAAGCCTAAAGGCTTGCTTGCATGTGGCTACTCCTCCCCTCGCGGTTAACACCGCGATAAAATCGGCACATTGCTAATCTAACAGCATTGGGCTTTTGTCTTATGATAATAACTCAGTGGTTCTGTGCTAACACCGCCTGACGTATGCCCTCGCGTCCCAGACGCACGTAACGCGAATAATAGTTAAGCAGCCCATCAGTAGAGCGTGAGAAGTTAAGACCGATCTGGTTGACCTCAGTGCCAAGATAGTTGACTGAAAACAACATGCCGTCGGGCACACACCGACGATCACGCCAGCATACGAATCCTGTCCCTGGAAAAGTCTGCGAATCACATGGGCAATATGCCGATATCGACATGACGTTGGGCAGACGGAAATCCCAAAGCAGTTGCGGAGAGGTGAACGGAAGCACCAGACCGGCGTCTCCAGCATCAATATGGATGGGAATGGCATACGGCTTGTGGGCGTTAAGACGGCTGACCGCACTGTCAAGAGATTGCAGACCGTCCACGTCCTTATCACCCTGATAATTGACAGAATGGATGACACAGATTGTGTCGTCATCACACAGAGCGACAAGCTGCTCTGTGTCACAGCCGTCAGCCGCTTCCGAGGGCGAACGCATCTCGATATTCCACAAGCGCGAGAAGTTGTCCCATATGGGAGAATGCGATGCAGATATCACGAAATTAGGCGAAGCAGCTCCCCTGCCAGCCTCCATCATCTTGCCACGCCATCGCAGCCACATCGATGTAGCAGCTATCATACATGCCTCCTCGTTGCTGCGTGTGACAGCACCTGATTTCCAGTCTACACCTTCAGGTGTGTGCCAGAGATCAGCTACTATATTTATGCACTTGCCGTTGACATAAGCCACCTGAGGATATTCGACATCGTCAGATGGGAGACGGCGATTGATCAGTTCGTTGTCAGTATCTGAATGTGACATGAGAAATTCCATCCTTTCTATAAATCCATAAAGCTAACGCCCTACCACATCCTATTGTTTAGAAAGAACCCACTGGTGTCCGTCATACACCATGCGGACTATACCCATCGCCAGGAGGCGCGATACTGACATCTCCATCATGCGGCGCGAGCAGTGAGCCAGCTTCATATAGTCATCAAGGGTCACAGTGCCACACGTCTCGATGCGCCTCAGCAATGTCGTTTCGGCTTCAGTCAGTCTCAACACAGACGTTTCGGTCTGACGTTGGCTGCTCCAGCTCTCCACCATTATGGCAGACGCAGCGATATTCTCATCCTTGACCCGGTAATATGCCCTGAGTGTACCATCAGCCTCCGCCACGGAGACCGGTTTGTCATGGCTCTCGGCAATCTCTGCGATGAACACCACCTCTCCGCCATCGGCACGATAGGCGGCAAACTCTATCTGCTGAGATGGGCGGCAGTAGATGTCTGCGGCAGTCTCCACGACGTATAGATCCTCCTCGTTGCGCACACCGGCGATTACTCCGTTGTCTTTCACCCCGATAAGCAGACGTCCACCTCCATTGTTGGCAAACGCAGAGATAGAACGTGCTATCTTGCGAGCATCGCTTACGGAATACTTGAAATCCTGATGCTCATGTTCCCCCTCCGCGATAAGACGTTGGAGATACAAAGCACCCTTGCGTGGTCTGAGATCTTTCAATCTGTCGGATAGTTGAAATTCGCGTCAGTCGGGTCGGCAAGCACCTCCTCGAGATATTTGCGGGCTATCATCCGTGCCCCCTGATGATCCATGAAGGTGTAGTTGCCGCAGTCACGTGGCGTAGCTCCGGGTATAGGACCTTCATACATTGCCACATATGCCATGGTACGACGCACGAGCTGGAGGATATCGCGTGGTTCAAGATCGCCCTGCATGATAAGATAATTGCCTGTGAGGCAACCCATGGGTCCCCAGTAGACGATGCGGCTGCCCCACTCGCGGTCGTTGCGAAGATAAGTGGCAGCGAGATGTTCCATGGCATGTATGGCAGGTCCGGGGATATGCGGCATGCGGTTAGGCTCTATCATGCGTATGTCAAATGTCGTGATGACATCGCCCGAAGGGGTAGTGTCCTTACGTGAAACATATATGCCTCGCAGCAGGTCGGTGTGGTTGACCTTGAAACTGTCTATCTTTTCCATGGCATGCGTGGATGTTGTCAGGATTTCGGTGATATATTCTCAAGAATGGTGGAGATGGCATCCATGCTTTCGCGCGGAGCATCTTCCCAGAAACTCTCATATTGGGATATGTTGTCGTCGCTCCCGGGGGTGTCACTGATGACACGCGCCACCATGACAGGGATATTGTGCTTATAACATGTCTGCATTATGGGTGCGGACTCCATGTCTACAGCAAGCACTTCGGGGAAACGGCTGCGGATGGCATCAACCTCTTCAGTACGCGACACGAATATGTCACCCGAACAGATGAGACCTTTGCGCAGCGACGGGATATGCTCCAATGTCCCGGGAGCGATCAGCGAGTCATCGCTATGGAAATAAAGAGGACACCCGGCGGCTTCGCCCCAACGCGTGCCTGGTCCACACCACACGTCATGGTATGCGACACGCTCACCCCACACGACATCGAGCACCTTCACCCCGTCGGCACCAACACCTCCTGCCACGCCAGTGTTGATGACGAGCTCAGGAGAAAAATTGCGGATGAGCGTATCAGTGGCGAGGGCAGCATTGACCTTGCCTATGCCACACGTGGTGGCAATGATGTTATGACCTCCCAGAGTGCCGAAATAGTATGGATGGTCTTCAAATGTCACGAGCCTGATGTCATGCCCCATGCGACCGAGCAGGAGATGAAGCTCCTTTTGCATGGCTACTATGATTGCGATTTTCATTGTGATATATGTGTCTTTGGATTATTATTTTCTGATTGTACTGCTGTCGGGGAGTCAGGGATCTCCGTTACAGGCATCTGAGAGGCATCAGGCTTTGCCTGCTTGCTCTCCGTAGCTGACTGAGATACCTTCTTCTCGATAGGCACCGCTGGAACTGCGGTAGAGTCTTTTTTGATTGCCACAGTTGTTCGCTTCACCGAATCAGCCTTTGCTGGCGGCAGAGGAGAGACGGCTGTTGTCGCAGCCTTGGGTTGGGTCGGTTTGACAGGCTTTACTGACGATGGCGCAGGGGCATCCATCGGGAGGCTCTCCTGACGAGCCACCCGTCGCGGAACGTCATCTATCACATAGCGGTAGAGAGTGACCGGCTGGCCTACGTCACAGCTCTTTTTTGACCATTGAGCCACAGTATCGGTCAGCGCGACTTTACCGTCCCACTGACGATGGAACTCCCATACATCATCGTCTCCTATGAGTATCAGACCTGTAGCCGGCGACATTTCATAACTGAACGGCACGATACGGTCGCCGACATAGAAATCTGCGGTGAAGAAGCGCAACATATCGGTGACGACGAATGAATATATCTCTCCATTGGGCTGCAACCGCTCAAGATCACGCGCCATCGGGAGGTCGGACTTGTAGGATATCACAGCGGGCTGATATACGCCCCCGAATGCCATGTAAAGAACCACCATCACTCCGCACATCCCCACTGTGGCAGTGGAAGCCCCTGCCCTGAAGAGCTGGACGAACACTATGATGCCAACAAGACCTGAAAGCATCACAATCCCCCACTTCCACCACGCCGCCGGAGCCATCAAGCCCCCGATGGACTGCATGGTGCGGATGGAAAGACCCGGAGTAAACTGAGAAGTGAATGCAGATATGTGTAACAGGCAGAATGCCACCGCTGCCACAATAGCAAGGACGCAGACGGTCCCTGTAAATGACTTGACCACTCCTCCCGCTTTACGTGCGCACCACATCACCAGCAAACCTATCTGCATGGCAAGGAAAGGATACATCGGAAGCAGATAGACGCTGCGCTTGCTTGATGGGAAGCAGTAGAATATGAGGACCACCAAGGGGGCGATGAACATGAAGAAGCGGGCATTGTCGGCTGTGCGCCAGCGGTAGAAGCCGCCCTTGACCGAGTGGCGAAGCTGAGGCATCAGCAGGCACACCACGAAAATCACCAGCAGCAGCGTGTAAGGTGCAAGACCGCCGAGGAGTGTGATGAGATTGTACCACCAGGGATTGACATGCGAGTCATAGGACATGGTCCCGGTCATGCGTCCGAAGTTCTCCTCCATAGCCAGATCAAGAAACTCCTGACCGCCACGCTCCCATGCTGCCACATACCACAGCGCCGGGATGATGAGAGCAAGGAGAGCCACCACTGCCATCTTCCATGTGCATTTCCACAGACGGTAGCCGCATAGCAGTACCGCTATCCACACCGCGAGCAACGGCAGAACTATAGCTACCGGACCCTTGGTCAGAGTACCGCAACTCAGCAGCAAAATCGCCACCCACGGCAGCCGGTGCATATTGCGCTCCATCGCCCATGTGTAGAGCGAATACATCCCTGTGACGATAAACATGGTGAGCACCATGTCGACACGGCATGCGAATCCTGCGCGGTACACCTCAAAGCAAGTAAATGTGACCACAGCGCCTATCATGGCAGCACGTATGCCGAGACGGCGGCTCCAAAAGCGGTAACCTGCCACAACCATAACTATAAGGGCGATGGCTGACGGCAGACGTGAGGTGTATTCACTCACTCCACCCGTAATCAGGCTGATGATGGCGATGCACCACGCCAGAAAAGGAGGCTTGTAGGGGATGACATCGCCGTTGCTGATCGGCAGTATCCAGTCACCCGATTTGAGCATGGACAGAGCCACGACAGCCTCCCGAGGCTCCCCCTTGGTGAAGAACGGAGCGCATCCGAGAAACGGAAGGAAAGTTATGCAAACGGCTGTCAGCACGATGACAAACGCCATTACACGGGCGAATTTGTCGGTCTGGTTATAGCGGTCCATCGATGTGGTGAATTGTTGTGATGTACAAAGATAGCTTTTTTCTGTAAAACACTGTGGGCTATGGCTGTGTTTAATTATATATGCAGCCTGACAATAAAACAATACCAGCCGCCCACAAAATAACACTGTCGGAAGCGGCACGCCTGGCTGAGCTCCGCAAGTATGCAGGATACGGACTGAAATTCATCCTGCCCCTCGGAATCTCGGTGGCACTTGTGCTGTGGCTACTACACAGAGTGAACCTCCACTCCATGGTCGAGACCATACGCCACGGATGCGACTATCGCTGGATAGTACTCATGATGATAATCACGATGTGTTCACACATCATCAGAGGCATACGCTGGGGCATCCAGCTCCGCGGCGTAGGCATACCGCGCATGTCGGTTACAGCCGAAAGCGTATCGATATTCGGAGCATATGCCCTCAACCTTATCTTCTCCGGGCTTGGGGAAGCTTGGCGGTGCATATACGTTACGCGCCGAGAGCATGCTTCTTTCCTGAAAGTGGTCGGTACGGATTTGGGTGACAGGTCATCCGATGCTGTGATGGTGGTGCTAATCACTCTCGTGGCTGTCATCGTGGCGCAACCGGCACTCGTCAGTTTCGCTGACCACTATGCCGTGGGACGCGACATCAAGGGCGTGCTGACCGATCCGTGGACGTGGTGTATCGTGGCTGCCGTAATCGGCTGCCTGTGGACTGTGCTCCATTTCTGCCGCCACTACCGAGTCATCGAAAACGTCGACGACGGTATCGATCGCATGTGGGACGGCTTCAAGGTGCTGTTCACCATGAAGGGACGCGGCATGTACCTTGTCCTCACCATCGGCATCTGGACCTGCTACTTCCTCGAGACCTACGTCTGCTTCTACGCATTTCCTTTCACCCGCGAACTTATACACCAGCCCGGCATGGCATACGGACTCGTCCCGGGGCTCGTAGCTTTCGTGTTCGGCTCGTTCAGCATGGCTGTGCCCTCCAACGGCGGACTCGGTCCCTGGAATCTGGCAGTGATGTTCGCACTGTCGCTATTCGGCATAGACCAGTCCGACGCCGCAGCCTTCACCGTAGTCATGTGGACCTTCCAGGCAGCCATGCTCGTGATGCTCGGCATCTTCAGCGCCGGCTACATCTTCTTCAACAAAGACACCGACCCCACATCCCCCCAACAGCCCTCCCAACCAGCAAATCCCCGACAATCCGCACCCCCAAAATAGCAAGCCCCGCCCCTCAAACACCCTCCCACAAACAAAAACATCACAAAAAAACGCCCCTACTATTGCAAAATCCAAATAAACTCTCTAAATTTGCACCGTCCAAACAACAAAACGGACAACGGATGGTGCCATAGCTCAGTTGGTAGAGCAAAGGACTGAAAATCCTTGTGTCCCCG
>CAMQYL010000007.1:0-86575 GCA_947039275.1 uncultured Bacteroidales bacterium
TGCCCTGAATTGTTAAAATTTTCCCCGGACAGCTGTGCGGCGTGCCGCGTCATCAAACACAACACTCATCGCCGCGTCCCTACGAGTGGTCGAAGCTGATGAAAATGGGAATCGAACAGATCGAGAGGCACGTCCCAGATTCTTGTTTGGTGTAGCGGGATACGTCAGGGTGGATGTCTCCGTAGGAGACACATATGTTAGGCTGGGGTCACACAAGCTGTTTAGGCTTGGCTGACCCCTGTACCGCCATCCGCCCCCCATATGAGCGCCTCCGTCGGAGGCGCACCCCCCCCAGGCAAAGTCCGCCGCCTACAGCGGCGTAGGGTTCATGTCATCGCCGATACAGTGGTCAGGCAGACCTACAGCCAGCCTGACCACTGCCTAACATGTCTGCCTCCCACGGAGGCAAGAGCTGTCACCGTAGAAAACAGAGGCACATCGCCGATGTGCCTCCCTTGGGTGGGCGTGACAGCCTTTGTAGGGACATGCCGTGGCATGTCCGCCTGCATGCAAAATTGTCGTCAATGGGGGTGCGGACATGCCACGGCATGTCCCTACACTATGCGTCAGGGATGGTTTTGGATATGATAAAGGCAGTCGGTCATCGCGATGACCGACTGCCTTTATGGCATGCCTATTTCTTTGGGGCTATGTAGTTACTGCTGCGAAGCCTCTACCTCGGGGGCAATGAGCTTGTAGCCTTTGCCGTGGATGTTGATGATCTCGATAGAGGGGTCATCCTTGAGGTGCTTGCGGAGCTTGGTGATGTACACGTCCATGGAGCGGGCGTTGAAGTAGTTGTCGTCGATCCAGATGGTCTTGAGGGCGAAGTTGCGCTCAAGAATCTCGTTGACGTGGGCGCAGAGAAGGCTCAGAAGCTCGCTCTCCTTGGTGGTCAGCTTGGTCACCTTGTCGTCGACCATGAGCACCTGCTTCTGGGTGTCAAAGGTGAACTTGCCGATCTTGTACATCGTGATTTCCTTGCCCTTCTTGCCCTTGACGCGGCGCAGGATGGCTTCGATACGGAACACCAGCTCCTCCATGGAGAATGGCTTAGTGATGTAGTCGTCGGCACCGATCTTGAAGCCTTCGAGGATATCGTCCTTGAGCGACTTGGCAGTGAGGAATATGATGGGGACTTCGGAGTTGACCGTGCGGATTTCCTGGGCGAGAGCGAATCCGTCCTTCTTGGGCATCATCACGTCGAGGACGCACAGGTCGTACTTGCCTTTAAGGAAAGCCTTGTAGCCGGCTTCGCCGTCGGGGTAGAGGTCGGCGTTGAATCCTTTGGCCTGGAGATACTCGCGCAGCAGCATGCCTAAGTTCTCGTCGTCCTCGCAGAGCAGAATACGCAATCTTTCTTCCATAATTAATCAGAGTTTAGTGAGTGGTAAGACAATTATAAATTTCGATCCATGACCGAACTCGCTTTCGGCTGAAATCTCGCCTCCGAGTTCGCGCACCATTTTGTTGACATAGGCAAGTCCGAGACCGAAGCCTTTGACATCATGGCGGTTACCGGTGGAAACACGGTAGAATTTATCAAATATTTTTTTCAGGTCCTCCTTCTTGATACCGATGCCGTTGTCGGCTATCTCTATGCGCAGCCGTCTGCCCGGCAGGTCGGAGGTAGTGACTTTGAGTTGCAGAGGCTCGTCCTCGCGGCGGTACTTGACGGCGTTGTCGAGGAGGTTGAATATCACGTTGGTGAAGTGCATTTCGTCCACAGCCACTATGCTGTCCTCGGCGTTGAGGTCGGCTGTGAGGCTGCCGCCGTATTTCTCCACCTTGAGCTTGAACGTGTGGACTATGTTGGCTATCGCCACGTTGGCATCCACCTCCTGGAGCTTCAGGTTTGCGCTCTGGCGGTCAAACATCGACATCTGCAGCACCTTCTCCACTTGGAAGCGAAGCCGCTTGGTCTCGTCGTTTATGACCGTGGCGGTGTGCTGGAGCATCATCGGTGACTTGCGCACCGCGTCATCGTTAAGCATCTGCGCGGCGAGCGAGATGGTGGAAATGGGGGTCTTGAATTCGTGGGTCATGTTGTTGATGAAGTCGTTTTTCATCTCCGTGAGCTTTTTTTGGCGGAATGCCACGATGATGGTGTAGAGGAATATCACCAGAAGTATCAGGGTGAACACAAACGACGGTATCATGAACTTGACCGTGGAGAATATGTAGTTTGCCTTCGTGGGAAAGTAGACCTGTATGTAGTTGACCCGCGACCCGGGGTCGTTGGGAAACAGAGCCTGCACATACACGCTCCCTCGGTCATCACCCTCGGGTGGGGTGAAGCCGTCGGTGCGGTACACCGGGCGTCCGGCGCGGTTGACGATGGCAAATTCAAACGGCAGATCCAATCCGTTGCTCTCCAGCTCGGTGCGCATGTATCCGCGCACCATCGTCGAGTCAGCGCGTTCGCGTATGGGGCGGTTGCTTGACTGGCTGAGTATCGTGAGTATCACCTCGTTGAGCAGACCTTTCTGATACAGGTACTGACCGCGCAGGTTGTCATGGTTGCTCTGTAGCGAAGTGGCTGACCCGAGCTTGATTTCGTCGTTGATGCGTATGTCCTCTACAGGAGCCTCGCTGCCAGAGGCGCTGTGCTGGAATTTGATAGAGCCGTTGACCATCTGTGTCTGGTCGGCGCGGAATCCACTGGATGCCAATGCCGATGCGTCAAACATCGCGAAGTCCTCCGTCAGGTAGTGGCGCGTCTCCTCCCGCTCCAAGGCGGTGGTGACGGCATACAGGCTTCGCTTGACCCCCTCGCTGAACTGGTCCTCGCGCATGCGTATCATCTCCCGCATGTACATGATCTGCACATACAGGAGCCCTATGAACGTCAGGGCCATTATGAACGTAAGCAGCCAGATGGTTGATTTTTTCATCGTATATCAGTCGGAGTCGCGATGGGGCGCGGTGTTTTTTCGGGCTTATGCGCCATGCTGCTCATGCCTGTGCATCGTGAATCCTATATGTTTAACAATTAACCTTAAATAATGTTGAGTGTTAAAAATCCGATGACTCCGCCTCGTGATGCCTCAGAGCCTATTTTAACACACTACGGCAAATTTAACAAAAAATCTCCCAAAATTTCACACTTCCCTTGCATTTTCACCTAAATTATGATGAAAGCACCCCCCAGGAAACTTTCCCGATCCTTATGTGGACATGCCGTGTCATGTCCGCTGCGCACACGAAATGTGCAACCGTTCTGTGTGCTGTGGAAGTCCCGAAGGGACGAGGCTGTGCTTAACCGTGGATGAGAGTCGGCGATAGCCGTCCGAGTCCACGGTACATGGAACACTCAAGACCAAGTCCTGAAAGGACGAGTTTATGGTAGCGTCTCCACCACGATTACGTCCCTCCGGTACTCACATCTTTTGCTCCGTTGCACCGTGGACTCGTCATGGCTATGCCATATCCTCATCCACGGTTAAGGACAGCCTCGTCCCTCCGGTACTTACGACATGCTTATTCATTTGATTTGATACAATACATCATTAAGGCAACAGCAGCATTATGTAGCGAACCTACAAACCTGGGCGTGTCTATGTCATCCTTTCTGGAGGCCACAGTATCCTTACTGCATCTGGATTATCACGGCTGTCTCCATGTTCTTTGGCAGCCTGCCGTCGGGCTATGCGCTTGAGGTGCTTGATCCGGCGGCGTTCTTGCGCCGCTTCCTGGCGTGTGGGGGAGCTGACGGGTGCGGGTGTGCTTTGTGTCTGGGGCTCGTTAGCCGCAGCTGCTGCCGCTTTTTCAGCTCTCATGCGCGCCACACGACGGTTGCTGGCTGCCAAACGTGCCCGTGCCGACCGTTGCTGAGCTTTCTCTATGAGAGGACACAGCAGTTTGACTACCACAGCCTCCATCTCGCTGAGCGGTTTGACATACGCATGCCCTTTGGCAAATTCGGTGATGATCATCTTCATCCTCTCGACATCGAGCGAGGGGCTGCATTGCCCGAGCGACTCCACCTGCTCCATGATGCCCAGATAAAACTTGCGTGACACCGGCATCTCCCATTTCGCCGCCTTGCGTCGGCGCCCTGCCTTGATACTGTTTGCTTCCATAATAGTAGTTTTTTCCGCAAATCTACCATTAGCCCGCCTCCCGACCATGCGAAAACATCAGCATCCCAGCAGGTGCATTCCCTATTCAGTCGTACGTCTGAGGTTATTATGTCTACTATACTCAGAACAAAGTACGGAGATCCATCGTAAGAAAGTCTGTGGTACTTATTCCTCCGTCACCCACAATGAATGCCGCTGACGGGTTAAACTGCTGCCTGAATTTCTCAAGCCCTGCCGAACTTTTCTCAGCGTTTGATTTCACCTCGATGGCAACTATGGAATCATTCTTGCGCAGTATGAAATCAACTTCGTCATTGCGTTCTCTCCAATAATATACCTCGAAACGATATTTGAATGCCTGGTTTATGATGTAGGATCCGACCCCTGACTCAAATATTCTCCCCCATGACTTGCGGTCAAGTAGTGCATGATCAAAAGTCGTCGTATCATACACAAGCTTCAATGCGTTGTTGTAGACTTGAAACTTTGGAACGCTTGCTTTGCGCCGTGCCATGTCCATGCTGAATTTCTGTATGCCGCGTAGCAAGCCGCTGTCGTTCAGCAGGGTCAGATACGACATCAGAGTTGATGTGTTGCCGGCATCCTGAAGCATGCCGAGCATCTTGTTAAGCGACAGCAGTTCTCCTGAATACGCAGATCCGAGTTCGAATGTCTGGCGAAGCAGAGCTGGCTTACCTACAGGTGAGTCCATCAGAATGTCTTTATTGATAGTTGAATCAATTATTGCTGATTGGATATATTGCTGAAAGCGGTCGTAATCACTCATTAAGGATACTGCACCAGGATATCCTCCATAAAAAAGATATTGTTCCAACGAAAGTCCGAAAGCATCGCGCATTTCTGTATAAGACCAGTGGGTCATGCGGATTTCCTCAAATCTCCCCGCCAATGATTCCGATAATCCCTTTTCAAGCAGTACCCTGCTGCTGCCAAGCAGCAGTAGTTTTATATTGCAGTCATTGAAAGTGTCTATGTCCCACTCTTTCTTCACCACTTCACTCCAATTCGGGATTTTCTGGATTTCGTCTATTACAAGTATAAGTTCAGCATAATTTTTGCTTTTCTTCAAACTGCGTGCGGCTCCCCAGCAATCGGCAATCCATGCTCTATTGCTGGCGGGTACATCATCGGCTGAATACAGCAGGTATGGTGCTTCAATTGTCTGCAATAACTGTTTTACGACTGTGGATTTGCCTATCTGCCGGGGTCCGATAACGACCTGTATAAACTTTCTCGGCTCTGCAAGTCGGGACTTAATCATCTGATATTCTGAGCGTTGATACATATGCTTACAATTTACGCAGTGTACTGAGTATTTTTACGCATCACAAAGATAATAAATCTTTGTTTGAATTTCAAATGAATATCGTGCACCAAGTCTCAGAATGTAATGCTTTAGCCGGCGGAGTTGCTTCCATAATCTCCGTTTTATTCCGCAAATCTACCATCCCGACTCCACCCCAAGTTATGCGAAAATATCAGCAAACCTTACCTCGCAATGCGATTCATCTACTTTTAGAGGATGTTGCAGAGCTGAGGTCTTACTTTTAAATTGTAGTTACGCTCGGCTCGTGAAATGCCGTTGAATTGAACATGGACAGAGAATCCAATAGTAAAGGCACGTCGGAGACGTGGCAGCTGTGCGAAACCCCATGCACGGAGCGTCAGCGAACGTACATGGGGTAGAGGCAGCCACTGACAAATCTACCTCGGAGAGGTTGCGGCACACCAGCTCCTGCATGGTGTGTGCCTCCTATGGAGGCATTATTCAATGTACCGCCACTTTGCAGGTCACGTTGGCTGCACTGACCACATATAGGCCTTGTGTGACGTTTATCGTAGTCTTGCTCTGCTTGATATCTCCTGCAGCGATGATGCGTCCATCCATCGTGCTTACGATGTATCTGTCATATCGCCGCCCGGAGGCGTTGATTTCAATGCATCCATCCGATGTCGTGATGTCGATGCTGCCGTCACGCGTGTCAGTCTCCATCTCGTCTTTTCCGGACAGAAAAGCAAAGTCAGTCTCCACGATATTCTTGAAATCACTCCACCCCCACGCCGCGCGGTAAGCCTCTGAAGTGCCCATAGGGACGTAGAGCGTCTTATCTGGGTCAGATTCAATATCAAACGGTGGTTCAGGACCGGTACATAATGGAGGATTTTGTGGCAAAGCATAGACATCTCCTTTCGTCCCTTTGAGGCATGCTGAACCGAGCATAGAGAGGGTAGATGGCAGTTTGATGGATTCAAGATTGCAGTTGAGGAATGCATATGCTGCTATTTTTTCCAAGCCTTCAGGTATTTTGACTGAGCTTAGTCTTTCGCAGAATCCAAACGCGAACTCGTCAATTTCCTTAGCCATTTTGGGGATGGAGATCTCCGTTAATGCGCTTAGTACCGCAAGATTAGATGGAATCACGGCAAGAGTTTCTGGCAATCGCATTTTCTCCAAATTATAGCACATATAGAATGCATGAGATTGGATGTCTGTGCAGGAGTTGGGCAAAATCGCCTCCTTCAACAGTTCGCATCCTTGCAGAGCGTTGATGCCTATGCTTTCAAGACCGTCAGGAAAGTTGATTCTTTCCATACGGGCATCATCAAAAGCGAAACCGCCGATAGACCTGATGGTTGTCGGTAAAACAAATTCTCTAACGCCACGATTGTTCTTGAAACATTGAAACGGTATTTCAGTTACACCCTCTGGTACCACGAACTTATCCATCATCATGTGCTTGCAGTCATGGAAACTACCTACGCCAAGAGATTTGAGGGAAGATGGAAGGGTTATGTCTTCCAACATGGTGTATGAGAAAGCATACTGACCTATGGATTCAATATTGTCTGGCAATATTATTTTGCGTAAAGGTAGGAGCCTTACATATTGGCCATGCACCTGTAGGTTGACATCATAAAATGCCCAATCTGGTATTTTGTTGTCTATGACAGTAGCTTCTTTCAGATTAACAGACACGAGCTGCCCATAAAGAGACGCTTTCAATATTGTCTTGAAATCAGTTGCGTCAATCGGTCCCCCGGTGACAGTAAGCGACTCAATACTATTTATCCGTTCACCCAGAAGGCTCTCCAACTGTCCGCCCTCAGACACATGGACTGATACTGCTGCATCTTCTGATGCTCAACATGAGGCAGAATATATAAGCATAGATACTAACAAGAGGATTCTAGTTTCCATAGTGTCTGTAAACGTTTGGTTTATGTTCGGGTGAAAGTTTGTGGTCTCAATTAGTGTTACAGACAAATGTAATTAAAAAATGTTTGTAAGCAAAGCGATATGCAAATAAAGTGTAAAATTTCTGGAATGTAAATTTATAGATTCTTGCTAAAGGCTGCTGGGGGTGGATATGAGACAATAGATCTCAGTGATGTGAGTAGACTTTTTATGATTTTTGAGTGTGGGAAGGGTGGCAGGGTGTGGCGTATGTCGGGAAAATTTGTTAACTTTGCCGACTATTGGGGGCAGTGTGTCCCTACGGAATACTAAGCAAGCGTAAATGAAGATTGTCAATCTCATCATAATATGCGTGGCATCGGTGATGCTCTGTGGCTGCGGCGAATACCAGAAGGCGCAGAAGAGCAAGGATGCCGACTACAAGCTCGACTTCGCCCAGCGCGCCTACGAGAAGAAGCAGTATGTGCAGGCATATACCATCCTTGCCGACATCATACCGGCTTTCAAAGGCACCGAGAAGGCTGAGGATGCCTTGTATCTGATGGCTATGAGCTATTATGACAACAAGGAGTACAAGACCGCGAGCGCGTATTTCAAGAACTATTACACCCGCTTCCCACGGGGCAAGTACACCGAGCTGGCGCGCTACTACTGCGGCTACGGCTACTTCCTTGACAGCCCTGAGCCCCAGCTCGACCAGAGCGATACGGTCAAGGCGATAGAGGAACTGTCGAACTTCTTGGAGTACTATCCGCGCAGCGAGCGCACTCCGGCAGCCCAAAACGCCATCTTCGAGCTTCAGGACAAGCTGGCTCTCAAGGAGTTGGAGAACGCCGTGCTCTACTATAACCTCGGCACTTATCTCGGCAACAACTACGCCAGCGCGGTCATCGTGGCTCAGAACGCCCTTAAGAAATATCCCTATACCAAATATAAGGAGGATCTGGAGATGATAATACTCAAGTCGCGCTATCAGGAAGCGTCAAATTCGGTTGACGAGATGAAGCCGGAGCGTTTCCGCGACGTGGTCGACGAGTATTACGGCTTCATCAACGATTTCCCCGACGGCAAGAACCGCAAGGAGGCTGACAACATATTCAAAATCGCCAGCCGCCACGTCAAGGACGACACAGGACTTTAATAACGTTATTACATATATACAATCCCTTCAATTACAGCTGATTAATCTGATGGATTACAAGAAAATCAACGCTCCGCTCAACACTGTCACACGTGACATGATAGAGCTTTCTGAGGACACTGGCAATGTCTACGAGACCGTTGCCATCATCGCCAAGCGTGCAAACCAGATTGCAGGCGAGATGAAACGCGACTTAGAGAAGAAGTTGCAGGAGTTTGCCTCCCTCAACGACAACCTCGAAGAAATCTCCGAAAACCGCGAGCAGATCGAAATCTCACGCTACTACGAGAAGCTTCCCAAGCCCACGCTGATAGCTGCCGAGGAGTACGTGGAGCATAAGATCTACTACCGCAACCCTGCCAAGGATAACCACAACCTCGACTAAGCGGTCACGCTCCGCACCCACACACACATAACACCTTAACCATCTAAGCCATTGACACTCGTCAGATTTGCGGGCTGTAGAAATCCCGGGAGTCTGATGACGGTTGACGGCTTTTGCTATATTATAAGATACCTCTAACCCCAAAACGCTCAGATGTAGGGACGCGGCGTGCCGCGTCATCGTATTGTATTTCGTATGTCATATCCTACGGCTTTTGATGACGCGGCACGCCGCGTCCCTGCATCTGACGTGTCATCCTCTTTACTCCTTTCCCGATTATGCTGAGAATAGCTATCCAGGCCAAGGGCCGACTCAATGAAGACTGCATGGGGCTGCTCAAAGACAGCGGCATCACCACATCAGGCAGCAGCCGCAAACTCGTGGCACGCGCCAAGGGATTCCCTATGGACGTGCTCTATCTCCGTGATGACGATATCCCACAGGCGGTAGCTATGGGCGTTGCCGACATCGGCATCGTCGGTCTCAACGAGATGGAGGAGAAAGGTCAGGATGTCAACATCGTCATGTCGCTCGGTTTCAGCGACTGCCGCATATCGCTTGCTGTCCCCAAGGATGCGAAGTATGACGGCCTGCAATGGTTTGCCGGCAAGCGCATCGCCACATCATACCCCCGCATACTCGGCAATTTCCTTAAGGAGCAGGGCATCGAGGCAGAAATCCACGAGATAGCCGGCTCGGTAGAGGTGGCTCCCGCAGTGGGCATGGCGGATGCTATCTTCGACATAGTTTCATCTGGCGGCACTCTGGTGCAGAACGGACTTGTCGAGGTGGAGCAGGTGTTCTACTCGCAGGCTGTGCTCATAGCCACCAAAGGTCTTGACGGACAGAAACTTCAGGAGCTGGAGCAGCTCAAATTCCGCTTCCAGAGCATCATCGGTAGCCGAGACATGAAGTACGTGCTGATGAACCTCCCCGAGAGCGCGATTGAAGAGGCTGTCAAGATACTTCCGGGTATGAAGAGCCCGACACTCCTCCCTCTCGCAGCCAAGGGATGGTATTCGCTCCACGCCGTCATCCGCGAGGAGGAATTGTGGGAGAAAATCGAACAGCTCAAAACCGTTGGCGCAGAGGACATCCTCGTTCTCGCGCTTGAAAATATAGTACGCTGAGATGGATATAGTCATCAATCCTCAGCGCAGCCAGTGGAAGGCTCTCACTGAGCGCAATATCCCTGACGATCCGCAGGTGACACAAGCCGTCGAGGCTATCATCGCCGACGTGCGTCAGCGAGGTGACGAGGCTCTGCGTGACATGGCTGCAAAGTTTGACCACGCCGTCATTGACGGGCTGGAGGTCAGCGAAGCGGAGATTGACGAGGCTTGCGCTCTTGTCCCTGATAATGTCAAGGAAGCAATACGTGCCGGAGCTGCCAATATACGCCGCTTCCACCAGGCTCAGATGCCTGACCCCGTTAAAGTGGAGACCATGCCCGGAGTGATGTGCATGCAGCGACCTGTCCCTATCACCAAGGTGGGTCTGTATATCCCCGGTGGTCAGGCACCTCTCTTTTCTACGGTGCTGATGCTTGCCATCCCTGCCTCTATCGCCGGCTGCAAGCAGATCATACTCTGCACACCACAGAGCGGAAACCATAAGATTTCGCCTGAGATTCTTTTCGCAGCCCACGAGTGCGGCATCCACAAAGTCTACCGCGTGGGCGGAGCCCAAGCCATCGCCGCCATGGCTCTTGGTACTGAGAGCATCCCTCGTGTGCACAAGATATTCGGTCCGGGCAACCGCTTTGTCACCAAGGCGAAGCAGATGCTCACCTCGGAGGTGGCGATTGACATGCCCGCCGGACCGAGCGAGGTGCTTGTCATGGCGGATGACACCGCCGATGCGCGTTTTGTCGCCTCAGATATGCTGTCGCAGGCTGAGCATGGTCCTGACAGTCAGGCGATATGTGTATGTACCTCCGAATCCATCGCCCAATCAGTTCGTGAACAGGTGGAAAAGATTTCGGCACAGCTGTCACGCAGCTCAAGTATTGGGAAGTCTCTGTCACACAGCCGCATCATCGTCATGGATTCCACAGACGAGATGATAGATTTCGTCAACGAGTACGCTCCCGAGCACTTGATAATATCCATGGCTAACCCATGGGAGATTGCCGACCGCATCACAGCCGCCGGCAGCATCTTTATAGGCAACTATTCGCCCGAAAGTGCCGGTGATTATGCCTCTGGAACCAACCACACGCTGCCCACTAACGGCTGGGCGCACTCGTTCAGTGGTGTCAACATCGACAGCTTCATGCGCAAGATTACCTATCAGGAGCTGACACGTGACGGACTTGACGGTCTTGCTCAGACTATTGTGACCATGGCAGAGGCTGAAGGTCTTGATGCTCATGCCATGGCAGTGAAAATACGCACAAACCGCTGACGCTTAATACGATATGGTCATGAAAAATCCATTGGACTATGTGCGCCCCAACATCCTCGCGCTTGAGCCTTACAGCACGGCGCGTGACGAGTGCAAGGGCGGTGATATATCGGTGTGGCTCGATGCCAACGAGAATCCGTTTGACAACGGTGTGAACCGCTATCCTGATCCCCACCATAAGGATCTGAAACGCCATGTCGCCGCTCTCAAAGGTGTCAATGAGGAGCAGCTGTTTCTTGGTGGCGCGGGCAGCGACGAGGCTATTGACCTCACGTTCAGGATATTCTGCCGCCCTGGCATTGACAATGCCATAGCCATCACTCCGAGCTACGGTGTCTACACTGTCAGCGCGGCTGTCAATGACATAGAGCTGCGTGAGGTGCAGTTGACCGACGATTTCCAGCTCCCTGTCGATAAGTTGCTTGAAGCCGCCGATGCCCACTCGAAACTGATGTGGATATGCAGCCCCAACAATCCTACGGGCAACGCTTTTGCCCCTGCTGACATACTGACGCTGTGTGAGCGTTTTGACGGCATAGTGGTGGTCGATGAGGCATATGTGGATTTTTCACCCGCGGGGTCGATGAAGACAGCCATCGAGAGCCATCCCAACCTCATCGTATTGCAGACCTTCTCCAAGGCATGGGGCATGGCAGGGCTACGCATAGGCATGGCGATTTCTGATCCGCGCATCGCCGAGCTGTATGCCCGCGTGAAATACCCCTACAATATCAACGGTCCCACACAGCGCGAAATCATCAACCGCATACGCCGTACCGACATCGACGGCATGGTGCGTAGCATTATTGATGACCGTGACATGCTGATGCGCGAGTTACCCAAGTGCCCATGTGTCAAGAAAGTATATCCCTCAGATGCCAATTTCCTGCTGGCGGAAGTGACTGATGCCAACGCCGTGTATGACTACCTCATACTCAACGGCGTTATAGTGCGTAACCGCAGCCGTCTCCCAGGGTGTGCAGGCTGCCTGCGCCTGACCATCGGCACTCCGGAGGAGAACCGCCGCATGCTCAATCTGTTACAGACATATTCAATCTCTGAATGATGAAAAAAGCCATATTCATCGACCGTGACGGGACCATCATCTGTGAACCTGCGGATGAGCAGATAGACTCCCTTGAGAAACTGAGTTTCGTCCCTGGTGTCATCACAGCCCTTGCAAGCCTGATGGGCAAGGGATATGAGCTGGTCATGGTGAGCAACCAGGACGGTCTCGGCACAGACTCTTTCCCTGAGGACACGTTCCACCCTGCTCACAACAAGATGCTTGAGACTCTTGCCGGCGAAGGGATACGCTTTGATGCCCAGCTGATTGACCGCAGTTTCCCCGAGGACAATGCTCCTACTCGCAAACCGCGCACAGGCATGCTTACCGCTTATATGGACGGCTCGTATGACCTGGCGGAGTCATATGTCATCGGTGACCGCATCACGGATGTGCAGTTGGCAAAAAATCTCGGAGCGAAGTCCATCATGATAGGCGAACCGTCGGCTGAGACTGCCGATTGCGCCCTCGTCACTACCGACTGGCATGAGATAGCGCGTCATATACTTTCGTCATCGCGCCGCGCCGAGGTGCGCCGTGACACATCGGAGACCAAGATACATGTTCTGGTCAATCTTGACGGTGGCAGCCCCTCGCATATCGACACCGGTCTGAAATTCTTTGACCACATGCTTGACCAGATACCTCACCACTCGGGCATCTCATTGACCGTCAAGTGTCAGGGCGACATCGAGGTCGATGAGCATCACACCATGGAAGATGTGGCGATAGCCCTCGGCGAGGCTCTGCTCAAAGCGCTCGGCGACAAACGTGGCATCGACCGTTACGGCTTCGTGCTGCCCATGGACGAGAGCCGCGCCATGTGTCTGATAGATCTCGGTGGCCGCGCCGACTTCGACTGGGACGTGCCTTTCACACGCGAATATGTGGGTGACACGCCTACGGAGATGTACTCCCACTTCTTCAAGACCCTCGCGGTGGCTCTGAAAGCCAATCTGCACATCAAGGCGCGTGGCGACAACAATCACCACCTGATAGAGGGAGTGTTCAAGGCATTTGCCCGTGCGTTGCGCATGGCTGTGCGTCGCGACGTGTACTCTTACGACTTACCTTCAAGCAAAGGAATGCTATGATAGCTATTATCGACTATAATATGGGCAATATCCGCTCGGTGGAAAACGCCCTGCATCGGCTCAATGCCGAGTATGTGCTGACCGCCGACCGTGACGTGATTGCAAAAGCCGACCACGTGATACTCCCCGGCGTGGGTCACTGCGGCGAGGCGATGCACAACCTGCGTGAGCGCGGTCTGTGCCAGTTTATCAAGGACCTGCGCCACCCTGTGCTCGGAATATGTGTGGGCATGCAGGTGATGTGCCGCCACACCGAGGAGGGTGACACCGACTGCCTCAACCTGTTTGACGCCCGTGTCAAGAAGTTCGCTGCCGACGATGGACTCAAGGTGCCCCATATGGGCTGGAACGACATCACCAACCTTGACGGCAAGCTCTTCAAGGGCATCAAGGGTGGCGAATACGTGTATTTCGTCCACAGCTACTATGCAAGCCTCTGTCCTGACACTATAGCCACCACGCGCTACGGTCAGATGTTTTCATCGGCGCTCAAATATGAGAATTTTTATGGCACCCAGTTCCATCCCGAAAAAAGCGGTGACGTGGGTGAGCGCATAATCCAGAATTTCCTCCAGATATGATAGAGATAATCCCTGCCATAGACATCATAGACGGCAAGTGCGTGCGTCTCAGCCAGGGCGACTATGACCGTTGCACCACGTATGATGCCCAGCCTGTCGACATGGTGAAGCGATACGTCGATGCCGGATTCGGACGTGTGCACGTAGTGGACCTCGACGGTGCAAAAGCCTCTTACCCTCAGAATCTATCAACGCTTGAGCGTATGGCGTCGGTCGACGGTGCAAGCATAGAGTGGGGCGGTGGTATCAAGTCGGAGGATGCCCTGCATGACCTTTTCAACGCCGGAGCCTCCTACGCCATCATCGGCAGTCTTGCTGCCAAAGAGCCGACACTGATGGGCGAGTGGGTCAAGCGTTATGGTGCTGACAAGATGGTGCTCGGCGCAGATGTGCGCAATGGCAAAATCGCCGTCAGCGGATGGCTTGAAGATACCGCCCTGACCATATCCGATCTCATAGGGCTGCTGGAGCCTTACGGGCTGACTCAGGCGATATGCACTGAAATCTCGCGTGACGGCATGTTTACAGGTGCTGCCACGGAGCTCTACGCTGAACTGATGCAGAAGCATCAAGCCGTCATCTTCACTGCATCGGGCGGCATAGGGTCGATGGACGACATCGTGAAACTCAACGACATGGGCATGCCCCGTGTCATCGTGGGCAAAGCCCTCTACGAGGGTCGCATCGCACTTGCCGATATGAGCCGTTATGCCTATCCGTCACAATATTGATTCATACATTTAAAGCTATGCTTGCAAAACGTATCATACCATGCCTTGATGTCAAAGACGGTCGCACTGTCAAGGGCATAAACTTCGAGGGACTGACCGATGTAGGCGATGCCGTGGAACTCGGTGCCCGCTATGCTGCCGAAGGTGCCGATGAACTCGTGTTTCTTGACATCAGTGCATCGCGCGAGGGTCGAGGCACGTTCACTCGCCTTGTGGAGCGGATTGCCGACCGCATCAACATACCATTCACTGTCGGCGGAGGTATCTCCACTATCGATGACGCATCGCGTCTGCTTGATGCAGGTGCCGATAAAATCACAGTCAATAGTGCTGCCGTAGCCAATCCCGAACTCATCTCGCAGATAGCAGCGAGATACGGGGCGCAGTTTGTGGTTGCTGCCATAGATGCCAAACTCATGGACGATGGTATATGGCACGTCACCACTCATGGCGGAAGCCGCGTCAGTGACCGCGAACTGTTTACATGGGCGTCGGAAGTGGAGTCGCGTGGAGCAGGTGAGATACTTTTCACCTCGATGAACCATGACGGCACACGCAACGGTTATCCCTGCGACACTTATGCGCGTCTGGCATCAGAGCTGACCATCCCGGTGATAGCATCGGGCGGAGCCGGAAGTGTCGGAGATATCGCTGAAGTGTTTGAGGCAGGGCATGCCGATGCCGCCCTCGCCGCCAGCATATTCCACTACGGCGAAATCACAATAGCCGAACTCAAACGTCAGCTTGCCGAACGAGGCATCCCCGTCCGCACCGTGAAAGGGTGATAGCATCGTAGGGTCGCGACCTGTCGCGACCGCTGATGGCTGATTATGATTGTATATTTTTGCGGTCGCGACAGGTCGCGACCCTACTGATTTATAAATCCTCTATGAATTCTATGGATTTCAACCAGTTTAAACTTGATAAATGCGCTGACGGTCTGCTGCCTGTCATCGTGCAGGATGCCACGACACTCCGTGTGCTGATGCTCGGATATATGAACCGCGAGGCGTTTGACAAGACAGTTGCCACCGGCAAGGTCACCTTCTACAGCCGCACTCGTCAGACCCTCTGGACCAAAGGGGAGACTTCGGGACATTTTCTCAATGTCGTTGACATGTATGCCGACTGCGATGATGATACCCTGCTTATAAAAGCAGATCCGATAGGTCCCACATGCCATCGCGGCACTGTGTCATGCTTTGACACCCCGACTGAGGACGGCTTTATCCGCAGTCTCAGCCGACTTGTGCAGCAACGTCATGCCGAGATGCCGGAGAATTCCTACACCACCAAGCTCTTTATCAAGGGTGTCAAGAAGATAGCCCAGAAGGTGGGTGAGGAAGCTGTGGAGTCTGTGGTTGAGGCAGTTGACGGCAATCGTGACCGCTTCGTCTATGAGGCTTCCGACCTGATATATCACCTGCTCGTACTGCTTGAGCAGATGGATGTCACCGTTCCCGATATAGAGCGCGAACTGGTGAAGCGTCACTCATAAAACGGACGCTACTATTAAACTATGTTAAACAACATAGTTTTTTACGGATAAAATTTTGTACATTCGCATACAACCCTTAACTTTGTACCAAGTTTTTCATGGTATTAGATTTAAGGTAAGAAGATTATTCGTCGTGACGACGAGTAATTTTTTTTTTGTACCTGTCACAATGGATTTTTTCAGTAACTTTGCCCCGGTTCTCTGAAAAGACTATCATGATGAAGAAATTCCTGTCATTCCTTATTATATCCTTGTCAACGCTTGCTCTGGTTTATGCCAAGCAGCCTGATGTGGCTCCGTCATACGCCTGGGAAGCCACAATGCCGCTCGGTGTCACCCACCCGTCGACCATAGACACGCTGTTGACCAACTATGCGCAACGCTCCGTGCCTTCGGCGGTGTCATCAGCCTACGCCACCACCGGCAATCTGGGAGCGCAGGGCATAAATATGATATGGATGGAGCGGAAGCCGCAGAGTGATTTCTATTTCGTGGACCCGCTGAGGGTATGGCTGCCGTCGCTCGACAGCTACAAGTTCTACAACACGCGCATCCCGATGACCATTGTCAGCTATAATTTCGGAGGCGGACGTGATGTGGGGCAGGATCGCCTTAACGGCGTCTTTTCAGGCAATGTCAACAAGAAGATACAGATAGGTGCGTATCTTGATTATCTCTATTCACGAGGAAGCTATCAGGCTCAGGGCTCCAAGGATTTCAACTGGGGTTTTTCGGGCTCATACATGGGTGAACGCTATCAGATGATGGCGAGCCTGCTTTCATATAACATGCTCAACAAGGAAAACGGGGGTCTCAAAGACGATACCGTCATCCTTGATCCTGACAATGCGCCCTCGGCTGCTATAGGCGGCGGTCCCAAGAACTTTGCGGTCAATCTCAACGATGCGCATACACGCGTCAAGGGGCTGGATCTGTTTGTCAACAACCGCTACAGCCTCGGCTATCATCATGTGGAGCGTAACGACACCGATACGATAGTGCGCCGCACCTTCATACCTGTGACCGATCTGATATGGACTTTCAATCTCAAGACCAACTCGCATGTGTTTACCAACAAGACCAACCGCGAGGACACCGACAACTTCTGGGCTGACAATTACTATGACACATCCGGGTCATACGACAAAACTTCTTACACCAAAGTCAGCAACACCTTCGGAGTGGGGTTGATAGAGGGCTTCCACAAGTGGGTCAAGATGGGATTGACGGGCTTTGTCACCTACGATTACAGCCGTTACCGTCTGCCGTATTATGATGAGGCTGACTATCCTCGCCATGAGGCGTTGACCCCATTGCCTGACTATACCCCTATGGATGACAAAATCACCCAGAACAAGCTCTATGTCGGTGCGCGTCTACACAGCGACAAGGGTAAATACTTCAAGTATGATGCCATCGGGCGCATCGGAGTGGTCGGAGCTGCGGGTGAATTTAATGTTTCGGGGCATATGACCGGAAATATTCCCATACGCAAGGACACGCTTAGCGTCACCGCATATGCTAAACTCACCAACGAGCACTGTTCGCCTCTTATGGAGACCTACCGCTCCAACCATTATATATGGAACAACAAGTTTGACAACACGCAGTCGTTTCGTTTCGGAGGTCAGATAGAGTTTCCACGCTGGGGCACAGCTGTCAACGTGGGCACCGAGACCGTCACCAATTGCGTCTATTTTGACCGCAATGCCTTGCCGGCTCAACACAGCGGGGGCGTACAACTGTTCTGGGCGCGTCTCGAACAGCCGTTTTCCGTAGGTCCTCTGCATTGGGACAACCGCATCACCTATCAGGCTACCTCCAATGAGGACGTGATTCCGCTCCCGGCACTTGCAGTCTACAGCAACCTCTATGTGACTTTCAAGATAGCCAAAGTGCTGTCGGTGCAGTTTGGCGTGGACTGCGATTACTATACCCGTTACCGCGCTCCAGGTTATCAGCCGGCTACAGAGGCATTCTATAATCAGGATGCAGCTCTGTGTGGCAACTTCGCATTCATGAACGCTTATATCAACATGAAGCTGAGCCGTGCGCGATTCTACGTCATGATGTCACATGTCAACCAGGGCATGGGCTCCAACAACTATTTCTCCATACCGCACTATCCGCTCAATCCCCGCAGATTCCAGCTGGGTGTGTCGGTAGATTTCGCTAACTAAACAGCTGATCGTATGTTTGAACGTCCGAAACCAGCCCGTGGGCGCACATTGCTCTATGTCATTCTGCTTGTAACGGCATTGGCATGCATGGTGCTCCTGCGCGAGTGCAGCATATTCCGCAGCTACCGTGTCTCTGACCGTCCGGCATCGGGTGACACCCTTGATGTGGCGATAGAGTATTCGCCCATGTCGCTCTACCGCTATGCCGACACGCTGGGCGGCTTTAACTACGATGTCATCCGTGAAATCGCACGTCAGCGAGGTCTGCCTCTCAAATTTCATCCTCTGACCAATATCACCCAGGGGCTTGAAGGGCTTGACACTCATAAATATGACATATTAGTGGCTGATGTGGCGCGTACGACCGATATGCAGGATCGTGTGATTTTCACCGAGCCGTCATTTCTTGACAAGCAGGTGCTCGTACAACCGCGTGATTCGGTGACTCGTAAGGGCAAGATACGTTCGCAGATAGATCTCGGCAGCGATACGGTGTGGGTGCCCAAGGGCTCTCCGGCGGTGTCGCGTCTGTACAATCTGTCGCGTGAAATAGGTCGTGAGATACCGGTCAAGGAGAGCGATGAATATGGCTCGGAACAGCTCTTCATGCTGACCTCGCTCGGTGAAATACCCATGGCTGTGGTCAACGAAGCCACGGCTCTCCGCCTCGCCAAGGACTATCCGCAGGTAGATGTCTCCTTAGGCATCTCCTTCACCCAGTTCCAGTCGTGGCTCATAGCCCGTGACCGCAAGCAGCTCGCCGATTCGATAAATGCCGCCCTGACAGACTTCAAGAACACCGACGGATACGCGCAGCTAGCCAAACGATACAAGCTTCATCGGTGAGATGCTAATAAAAGCTAACAGACTAAGGTATTGACAAAAATAATTGCTAACTTTGGGTGAGTGATGAAAGTCATGTAGCCTTTGATGAGGGGACATGCCGGACATCAGGATTTGCTTATTTCTTTATATCAATAATAACTTCTTACCTTTATAGCTCAAACATCTTACAATGAAAAAGTTGACTGCAATAGCCGGTGGGCTTTCCATGGTGGCTCTCGTAGCTTCTGCCTCCACTAATCCTGACCCCAAAATCCCTGCTGATGCCACTATCCTCCACGCCTGGTCATGGTCATTTCCGACCATCGCCGACAACATGAAGGACATAGCCGAGGCAGGATACAAGTATGTACAGACATCTCCTGCCAATACTTGCTTCGTCGGTGAAGACGGCGGCATGGCTCTCTTCAGCCAGGAGGGGGATTCGGTAAAGGGCAAATGGTACTACCACTACCAGCCTATCGACTGGAAGGTCGGCAACTACCAGCTCGGCACACGCGAGCAGTTTAAGGCTATGTGTGACAGTGCCCGCAAATATAATGTGAAGGTGCTCGTCGATGTGCTCCCCAACCACACCGCATTTGACACCACCGCCGTCACCCCCGACCTGCTTGCCTCAGCCGGCGGACGCGACCGTCTCTGGCACAAATCGGGTTTCAACGAAATCAAGGATTACAATGACCGCACACAGTGTACACTATGGGCTATGGGCGGTCTGCCTGACGTGAATACCGAGAATCCCGACTTCCAGTATTACTTCCTCCAGTACATCAATGACCTTATCAATCTCGGTGCGCGCGGTTTCCGCTATGATACCGCCAAGCACATAGGCGTGCCGAGCGATCCGGTGGCTCCTGAGGCTGAGCGAAACAATTTCTGGGATGTCGCCACAGGTCGCGAAGCTGTGGAAGGTCTGTCGCTGCTGATGCCCGACACCGTGTTTGTCTACGGAGAGGTGCTTCAGGACAAGAACGTCCCCGAGGCTGAGTATGCCAAGTACATGTCGATGACCGCCAGCAATTATGGTCACACCCTCCGTGCCGCCCTCGATAAGATGGATGCCAACGCCGTCAATCTGCGCGGTTGGGACCACACCATGACCCCCGATCATCTCGTGTCGTGGGTGGAGTCACATGACACCTATTGCAATGCCCACGAGTCGGCAGGTCTCTCTGACGACCAGATACGCATGGGTTGGGTGTTCCTCACCGCACGTAACGGTGGCATACCTCTGTTCTACAGCCGTCCCGCAGGCAGCGGTCCGGGCAATGTGTGGGGCAACAACCGCATAGGCGAGCGTGGCAATGACAACTTCAAGCACCCCGAGGTGGTGGCTGTCAACAAATTCCGCACAGCCATGGCTGGTCAGCCCGAAAACATCGTCATATCTGAAAACGGCGCACTCGTAGAGGTCGAGCGCGGCAACAAGGGCGTGGCTCTCGTCAACATCAGCAACAAGGCACAGAAGGTGAAACTGGCAACATCCCTGGCTGACGGAGAATATACCGACGGCGTGCACGGTACCAAGTTTACCGTCAAGAAAGGCATGCTGTCTGGCAAGACCGCTCCTCTGACCAGCTATATCCTCATGTAACAGGTCGTTGCAGAACTTCCAAAATCACGCCAAAACTTGTAGGGACATGCCATGGCATGTCAGACAGGGCACCACATGGCGGTTTGAACCATCCAAAATGATGCAGACATGCCATGGCATGTCCCTACAAGTGGATGAACTTACGTTCTGCAACAGCCTTCAAGAGAAAAAGCGTCAGGTCAATCGCACAAAAACATCTATTGATTGTTATATAAATTGGATTCAGTAACCAATTCTTAAAACAGTAATTCAATATGAAACCCCTCAACATTATTCTCGCCGTGATAGGTGGTGCCGTGGCAGGTGCTGCAGTAGGTCTTCTCCTCGCTCCCGAAAAGGGTGAAAAGACGCGTGACAACATCGTGGATTTCCTCAAAGAGCAGGGCCTGAAGCTCAAGAAAGGCAAGATGGAAGAGCTTGCCGATACAATCGCTGACGAGATCCACAAGATTAAGGAGAAATGAGGAGATGCGGTCATGAAACGCCGCTTCCGCTTCATAGCCCTTTAAACTTCTAAGACAACAATATCTCAAGGGGCAGCCTTATGATTACAGACTGCCCCTTGATTATCGTAATTTATCACATATCATATTACCGATTATGAACGCAACATCCATTCTTTATGCATTTTTAGGCGGAGCTATCGTAGGCGCAGGAGCAGCACTGCTTCTCGCACCCGAAAAAGGTGAAGACACCCGCAAGCGCATCCGCGAGATTCTCCGCAAGAAAGGCATCATATGCTGCGACAGTGAGATAGACGCCCTCGTAGAACAGCTGACCAGCGAAGTCGAAGCCGAATAATCCCGCACTTAGGGTCAGTATTTCGTCAGTTTTCCAACTCCTGACACACGATGGATACCGAGAGCTATAAAAACTTATGGATGCGGCTGTCGGAGCTGTTAAAGCTCTATTGGTCTAACACCAAGCTCACCGTTACTGAGAAGGCGGCACGACTCATGGCGACGGTGGCGCTTTGCGCTATCGTGTTTGTGTTGGGTGTGCTGGCTTTCTTCTTCCTGTCTATTGCGCTCGTCCACTGGATCGCCTCCGGCACCGGGTCTGAGTGGGCTTATCTGATTATGGGCGGATTTTACCTTTTGCTCATCATTGTGTTTGTGCTCTTTAAGAAACAGCTTATAGCTAACCCGATATGTAAATTCATATCACAACTATTACTGTCATGAACCACAAGACAATTGTCGATACTTTCAATGATCCCACAGCGAGCCACAGATATACTATCGATGAAATAGCTTATCTGAGGGCATATACTGCTGCGCGTATCCAGCTACAGAAGGAGCAATTGGCAGGCATAGGGCATAATCTCGCCACTACAGGATCGCTTTCTGGCAAGTCATCATGGATCGGTCGGATATTGAGCTGCTTCAGCTACTTCGACTATGTGTTGCTGGGGCTGAAACTGCTGACCGGCTTCCGCTCGCTGATGCGCATCCGCAAGCGCTGACCGCAATTCCTAAGAAATCCTTCGTAGGGGCATGCTATGGCATGCCCCTGCGTCGCTTGTTTAACATGGGAATCGCATAGACGTATGGATGCGGCTATTAAATAGGAAAAAACAGAATAATGTAGGGACATGCCATGGCATGTCCGCCCTCCCGATGTGATGATAGCAAATGCTACGTTACGCGGACATGCCATGGCATGTCCCTACACCATACAGGTAGGATTACCATAATTGACAGGTTTTGCAACATCCTCCAGCGTCGTTATAGGCAGTCAGCCACCTGAAGTAGGCACATCGGAGACATTACGATGACGGTTCTTGCCCCCGTGGGAGGCAGAGATGTTAGGCAGTGGTCAGGCTGGCTGTAGGTCAGGCTGACCACTGTACAGGTGATGACATAAGGCACACGCCGCTGTAGGCGGCGCACTTCGCCTGAGGGTGTGCGCCTCCGACGGAGGCGATAATAATGGAAGGATGGATGGCGTTACAGGGGTCATGCAAGCCTAAACAGCTTGCCTGCCCCCTGCCTAACATATGTGTCTCCTACGGAGACATCGCCCTGGTGTATCCTTCTACACCCAACAAAAAATCGGAGACGTGCCTCTATGTCTGTTGGATTCACATTTTCATCAGCTTTGACCACTCGTAGGGACGCGGCGTGCCGCGTCATCGTTGGGCATTGTGTTTGCTGGGATGTTGCAAAACTCCGAATCGTACAATGCTGTAGGGACATGCCATGGCATGTCTAATCTGCAAGTGCGTGAGAATCCGCAGACATGCCATGGCATGTCCCTACAGCATACAGGCAGTATCACCACAATTTACAGGTTTTGCACCATCCTCCCTACAAGTAGGGGGATTATCTGGGGAGGGAGAGCGTTATTGTTTGTTGGTTAAAAATGAGTAACTTTGCTGAAAATATCAACGACGCTCTATGAATGACTATCGCCAGACCGATTTCCGCCTCGTGCCGTGTGATGCCGACATGACGGATCTGCTTGCGGCTTTTCTTGCCGATGCCGGGTATGAGAGTTTTGTAACGACTGATGACGGATTGACGGCATACGTCAGGGAAGAGGATTTCGATGAGGATGCGGTCGCCGATATCATAGCTGATTTCCCGTTTGAGACTGCCATAACATGGGCGTCGGAGACCGTCGAGGGTCGTGACTGGAACAGCGAGTGGGAGAAAAACTATTTCCAGCCTATCGTAGTGGGGGATAAGGTAGCCATACACAGCTCTTTTCACACCGATGTCCCTGCTGCCGACTATGACATAGTGATTGACCCGAAGATGGCTTTCGGCACAGGCCATCATGCCACGACGAGTCTTATGATACGGTTTCTGCTTGAATGCAGTGTGGATGGTAAGCGTGTCATAGACATGGGCACAGGCAGCGGCATACTTGCCATCTTGGCATCGATGCTCGGTGCATCGGCTGTCTCAGCCATAGAAATTGACGAGATGGCGGCGGTAAATGCCCGCGAAAATGTCGAGGCAAACGGTTGCGCCGGTAATGTCAATGTGATTCTCGGTGATGCATCGGCATTGTCGCATTGCGAGCCTGCCGATGTCTTTCTTGCCAATATCAACCGCAATATAATCATCAGCGACATTGCGCGGTATGTCCTGGCTATCAAAGAGGGCGGTGTGGCTGCTTTCAGCGGTTTTTATCTTGCCGATGTCCCTCTGATAGAAAAAGCGGCTTCTGAACATGGACTGGAGTTGACCGGTACAAGCACGGAGGGCGAATGGTGCCGGGCTACATTTGTCAAGCGTTGATTGCAGGCATTTTCTCTGACACCTTATAATATATAACAGTTCATCATATTATCTTCGTAAGACATGAGATATATCAAAGCTATCATAGCAGCCGTAGTGATGTCGGTGTGCGGCAGCGCCAATGGAGCCAGGGCGGCTGAGACACCTGTCATGGAGGGCAACAGCAAGGTCGCATTTGCCTGGGGCGTGGATGTGGGCAGTTCGATAGACCTCACTACTGCCGACATGTCGTCGCTCAATGGAGATGCCTATTTCGGACTGAAATGTCCGGGCATGGAGATTGTCGGAGTGGGAGCCGGAATCCATGGAATGGTCAATAACAATTCGTTCAGTTATCCGGTATATGTGCTGATGCGCACCTCTTTTTCCAAGCAAAGAAAGCTGTGCTTCTTCGATCTGAGGACCGGTGTCGCGCTCAACAGTTTCTTCGGTACAGCTACGGACGCAGCCTTCTATATCAATCCATCGGTAGGAATCAATCTCGCCGGGTCACGTAAGTTTCAGAGTTACCTGACGTTGGGCTACAGCTATAATGGCGGCAAGGATATAAGTGATGCTGAGACGACCTCAGGCAAGTCAGCCAAGAATCTGAGCATGGCTACTATCAGATTGGGCATAATGTTCTAAATGTTATGATGGGATAGAGAAATGCCACGCAAATCACGATTAGCATGGCAAAAAGAAATATAATTATAAACATTACGACATTTTGCTAAAATTATATTGATTATTCAAACAAAATGTTTACCTTTGCATCGTAAAGATAAACATAAGACAAAATGGCCGTACAAGAAGTCATAAAATTCACCAAGATGCACGGGCTGGGCAACGATTACATCTACATCAATTGCCTTGAAGGTGCACCGCGTGATCCATCGGCATTGGCGGTGGAAATGAGCGACCGCCACAAGGGGGTAGGTGCCGACGGCATCATCCTCATCATGGACAGCAATGTAGCCGACTTCAAGATGCGCATGTTCAACGCCGACGGTTCCGAGGGCAAGATGTGTGGCAACGCCAGCCGCTGCATAGGCAAATATGTCTATGAGCAGGGATTGACCGACAAGCAGATCATAAAGCTCGAAACTCTCTCGGGCATCAAAATCCTGTCACTCGATGTCAAAGCCGGCAAAGTCGATGCCGTGACAGTGGACATGGGCGAGCCGGTGATTGACTCGCAGCTCGTGCCTGTGGTCAGCGAACTGCCGTCGGTCATCAACGCTGCGGTCAGCACTTCTGCCGGAGATGTGAAAATCAATGCGGTGTCGATGGGCAATCCTCACGGGGTGGTTTTTGTCGATAGTCTTGATGACGTGGATGTACATCGTCTCGGACGCGAATTAGAGGTACACCCCATGTGGCCCGACAGAGCCAACATAGAGTTTGCCGAGGTCATTTCCCCACAGCGCATACGCATGAGAGTGTGGGAGCGGGGCAGCGGAGAGACGCTTGCCTGCGGCACCGGAGCATGCGCCACCGCGGTAGCTGCTGCCATCAACGGTCTGACCGACAGGGAAGTGGCTGTGGAACTGCTCGGCGGCACTCTCGAGATAGACTGGGGCGATGACGGACATGTGTACATGAAAGGCGGTGCCACCACGGTTTACTCCGGCTGCTATCCGCGCACCACCTGACCGCCGACAACGATTAACGGAAAAAGATACAGATACAATAGGTAAGAGAAGATTAACGGAAAATAGATATGTTTAAAGTCAATGATAATTTCACCAAGCTCCCAGCGAGCTACCTGTTTTCGCAGGTCGCTGCCAAGATTTCGGCATTCATGGATGAACATCCGGGAGTGGAAGTGATACGCATGGGCATCGGGGACGTCACCCGCCCGATATGCCAGGCAGCTGTCGACGCGATGCACAAAGCCGTCGATGACGAGGCTTCCGCAGCGACATTCCACGGCTACGGACCCGAACAGGGATATGCTTTTCTCCGCGACAAGATTGCCGAATATGACTATAACCGTCGGGGCATCAAGGTGTCGGCTGACGAGATATTCATAAGCGACGGAGCCAAGAGCGACACCGGCAACATCGGAGACATTCTTGCCATCGCTGACAAGGTGGCTGTCACTGACCCCGTCTATCCTGTATATGTCGACACCAATGTCATGGCTGGCAGGGCAGGGCATCTGCTCCCTGACGGACATTGGAGCGATATCATCTATCTGCCGTGTACGGCAGCCAATGATTTCGTGCCGTCTCTGCCTTCAGAGCGACCTGATGTAATCTACCTCTGTTATCCCAACAATCCCACCGGTACGGTGCTGACACGTAAGCAACTGAAAGTATGGGTCGACTATGCCCGTGCCAACGGCTGCCTCATATTGTTTGACTCGGCTTATGAAGCCTATGTTACCCAGCCCGATGTGCCTCGCAGCATCTATGAGATAGAGGGCGCGGATGAGGTGGCTATCGAGTTTCGCAGCTACTCCAAGACAGCAGGATTCACCGGTTTGCGCTTAGGCTACACCGTAGTGCCCAAGAATCTTTACGGAGAGGACTCAGACGGCAACAAGGTGTCACTGCACGGGCTGTGGCTGCGCCGTCAGTCCACCAAATTCAATGGAGCCAGCTATGTAATACAGCGCGCAGCCGAAGCCCTCTACACCGATGAAGGCAGCCGTCAGGTCAAGGAGACAGTGGACTACTACATGCGCAACTCGCATCTGCTGCTTGAAGGCGTACGCAGTGCAGGGCTTCAGGCATTCGGCGGCGAAAACTCGCCCTATGTCTGGATCAAGACCCCTGACGGGATGGACTCGTGGCAGTTCTTTGACCGCATGCTCTCCGACCTGCACATAGCAGGTACGCCCGGTGTCGGTTTCGGTCCCTCAGGCGAGGGCTATTTCCGACTGACAGCCTTCAACACTTATGAGAACACCCTCAAAGCCGTAGAGCGCATAAAAGGGTGGCAGCTCTGATATCATCACATTAAAAAATATTTTCACACAATACATCACTAACTCAAACCTCCACCTACACACTATGTCACATTTAAGATTTAACGTAGTCGAGGAAGCTTTCAACCGCAAAGCAGTCCCTGTTGAGATTCCGGCAGAACGCCCTGAAGTCTATTACGCCGAAAAGGTGTTCAACCGCCAGAAGATGTTTCAGTATCTCCCCAAGAAGACATACGAGGTGCTTGTTGACGCGATAGACAACAAGAAGTCGCTTCCTCTGGAAGTGGCTGACAGCGTTGCCGACGGCATGATGCGCTGGGCTATCGACAATGGTGCCCGTCACTATACCCACTGGTTCCAGCCTCTGACTGAAACCACCGCCGAGAAGCATGACGCATTCGTTGACCATGACGGCAAGGGCGGAGTCATCGAAGAGTTTACCGGCAAGCTGCTCGTGCAGCAGGAACCTGATGCCTCCAGCTTCCCCAACGGCGGCATCCGCAACACTTTCGAAGCCCGCGGATACTCTGCATGGGACATCTCGTCGCCCGCTTTCATCATGGACGGTACCCTCTGTATTCCCACCATCTTCATCAGCTACACAGGAGAGTCGCTTGACTACAAGACACCTCTGCTCCGCGCCCTCAATGCCGTTGACAAGGCTGGTACAGCCGTAGCACAGTTCTTCGATCCGGAGGTGAAGCATGTAATCAGCAACCTCGGATGGGAGCAGGAGTATTTCCTCGTTGACGAGGCTCTATATGCCGCCCGTCCTGACCTGGTGATGACAGGTCGTACGCTTCTCGGTCACGAGTCAGCCAAGAACCAGCAGCTTGAAGACCACTATTTCGGTGCCATCCCCTCACGCGTGGAGGCATTCATGCTTGACCTGGAGATAGAGTGCCATCGCCTTGGCATCCCTGCCAAGACCCGTCACAACGAGGTGGCTCCCAACCAGTTTGAGCTTGCTCCTATCTTTGAGGAGACCAACCTTGCCAATGACCATAACCTGCTGCTGATGTCACTCATCGGAGAGGTGGCACGCCGCCACAACTTCCGTGTGCTTCTCCACGAGAAGCCTTTTGCCGGCATCAACGGCTCTGGCAAGCACAACAACTGGAGCCTCGGCACCGACACCGGCACACTGCTCTTTGCGCCTGCCAAGACTCCGATGGGCAACCTCCAGTTTATCACCTTCGTGGCTAACGTCATGGCAGCCGTGCATCAGCACAACGCCCTGCTCAAAGCTTCGATCATGTCGGCTACCAACGGCCACCGCCTCGGTGCCAACGAAGCACCCCCAGCCATCATCTCCATCTTCATGGGCAGCCAGCTCGCCGACATCCTTGACAAGCTCGAGCACAGCACCGGCGACGAGCTTATCTCTCTCGCAGGCAAGGAGACCATGAGCTTCGAGTTGTCACAGATTCCTGACATCAGCGTGGATGCCACCGACCGTAACCGCACATCGCCTTTCGCATTTACCGGCAACCGCTTCGAGTTCCGTGCCGTAGGCAGCAGCGCTAACTGCGCAAGCGCCATGATAGCCCTCAACTCAGCAGTGGCTGACCAGCTGATGACCTTCAAGACCAAGGTGGACGAGCGCGTAGCCAAGGGCGAGACCCTCGTGCATGCCATTCTCGAGGAGGTGCGCAAGCTCATCACCGAGAGCAAGGCTATCCACTTTGACGGCAATGGTTACAGCGACGAATGGAAAGAGGAAGCAGCCCGCCGCGGTCTTGACTGCGAGACGAGCGTGCCCAAAATCTTCGATGCCTATCTGACACCCTCGTCAGTGGAGATGTTTGCCCGCACAGGCGTTTTCAACAAGGTAGAGCTTGAAGCCCGTAACGAGGTCAAGTGGGAGATGTACACCAAGAAGATCCAGATCGAGGCACGTGTGCTCGGCGATCTCGCCATCAACCACATCATCCCTGTGGCTACACGCTATCAGTCGATTCTCCTTGACAACGTGTACAAAATCAACAATATCTTCCCGGCTGACAAGTCGCCCGAAGTGGCAGGCCACAGCCTCTATGCCATCGAGAAGATATCAAAGCACATCAATATCATCCGCGACGAGGTGACCAAGATGGTCAATGCCCGCAAGGATGCCAACAAGATAGAAGATGAGCGCACCAAGGCTCTCGCTTACCATGACAATGTGGCTCCCTGCATGGATGTCATCCGTTATCATGTGGACAAGCTTGAGCTGATGGTCGACAACGAGATGTGGCCTCTGGTCAAGTATCGCGAACTTCTGTTTATCCGCTGATATTTTCCGTTAATTTTCATATTAATATGACCGATGCCGGTGGCTGCACCTCTACGGTGTGACACCCAAGGCCAGCCGCCGGCATTATTTTTCCCTCATTTTACTTATACTAACTTAGTCAAGTTATGCAACATAACATCCCTCAGAACCAGGGTCTCTACGACAGCCGTTTCGAGCATGATGCCTGCGGCGTAGGACTGCTCGTCAACATCAACGGGGTAAAATCACATCAGCTCGTGGAGAAAGGTCTCCAGGTGCTCGAACATATGGTGCACCGTGGAGCCGAGGGTGCTGACCCCAAGACCGGTGACGGTGCCGGCATCATGGTGCAGATACCTCACGAATTCATATTGTTACAGGGTATAGCCGTCCCCGAAAAGGGTCGTTACGGCACAGGTCTGGTATTTCTGCCTCACGATGAGGACTCGCGCCAGATTATTTTTGACCTCATAGAGCGCGAAGCCATAGAGATGGGTCTCAGCCTCATAGCTGTGCGCGACGTGCCCACCAACAACGAGCAGCTCGGCGAGGTGTCACGCAGTGCCGAACCTGTCATCAAGCAGATATTCATAGCTGACGAGAAGACCAACGACGAGTTTGACATACGTCTCTATCTCCTCCGCAAGAAGATCGAGAAGAAGATTGCCGCAAGCAACATCGCCGGCAAGGAGGATTTCTACATCGTCAGCCTCTCATCAAGGGTCATCATCTACAAGGGTATGCTTTCGAGCCTCCAGCTCCGTTACTATTTCCCTGACCTGATGAATCCACACTTCACCACAGCCATGGCTCTGGTGCACTCCCGCTTCTCCACCAACACGTTCCCCACATGGTCGCTGGCACAGCCGTTCCGCATGCTCGGACACAACGGCGAGATCAACACCATCCAGGGTAACCGCATGTGGATGAAAGCCCGCGAGTGCCTGCTCCACCCCAAGGCATTCGGCGACGTGGATGTCACGCCTATCATACAAGCGGGTATGAGCGACTCCGCATCGCTTGACAATGTGCTTGAGTTCTTCGTCATGGGCGGTCTGAGTCTGCCTCATGCTCTGGCGATGCTCGTGCCTGAGTCATTTAACGACCGCAACCCCATCTCGCCCGAACTGAAGGCGTTCTACGAGTTCCAGTCAATCCTCATGGAGGCATGGGACGGACCCGCCACGCTGCTCTTCAGCGACGGACGATATGCCGGCGGCATGCTTGACCGCAATGGTCTGCGCCCTGCCCGCTATCTCATCACCAAGGACAACACCATAGTCATCGCATCGGAAATCGGTGTGCTGCCGTTTGAGGCATCCGAGGTGGCAGAGAAGGGTCGTCTGCGCCCCGGCAAGATGCTGATGGTGGATATGGACGAGGGCAAGATCTACTTCGATGCCGACCTCAAGGAGAAGCTCGCCAACGAATTTCCTTACCGTGACTGGCTGTCACGTAACCGCATCATACTTGACAAAATCAGCAGCGGCCGCAAGGTCAGCAACGATGTTGACGATTTCGCCCGTCTGCTCAAATCATACTATTACAACCGCGAGGAGGTCGAGAAAATCATCACCCCGATGGTGGTCGACGGCAAAGAGCCGGTCAACTCCATGGGCAACGACACTCCGCTGGCAGTGATGTCGGGCAAGCCGCAGTTGCTGTTCAACTACTTCCGCCAGCACTTCGCCCAGGTGACCAACCCGCCTATCGACCCCCTGCGTGAGGAACTTGTCATGAGCCTCGACAGCTACATCGGAGCTATCAACCTCAATCTGATGGAGCCGCAGCCCGACATGTGCAAGATGGTGCTGCTCCGCCGTCCCATCATCACCAACCATGAGCTTGACATCCTCTGCAACCTCCAGTACAAGGGCTTCAACACACGCAAGCTCGCCATGACATTCAAGGTGGCTGACGGTGCCGAGGGCATGACCAAGGCGATAGACCGTCTGTGTGCCGAGGCTGAGGCAGCTGTGGATGAGGGATGCAACTACATCATCCTCTCTGACCGCGGTGTGGATGCCGAGAATGCCGCCATCCCCTCGTTGCTTGCCACATCGGCTGTACACCATCACCTGATCGATTGCAAGAAGCGTCTGCAGACAGCTCTTGTCATCGAGACCGCCGATGCCCGCGAGGTGATGCACTTCGCTCTGCTGACCGGCTACGGTGCGAGTGCCATCAATCCATATCTGGCGTTTGCCGTAATCAATGACCTCGTAAAGAAAGCCGAGATACAGCTCGACTTTGCCACCGCCCAGCACAACTATATCAAAGCCATTGATAAGGGTCTGCTGAAAGTGATGTCGAAGATGGGTATCTCCACACTGACATCCTACAAGGGCGCGCAGCTCTTCGAGGCCCTCGGCATCAGCGAAGACATGTCTGCGAAATATTTTGGCAATACAGTCAGCAAGATTTCGGGTATCGACATGGAGGATCTCACACGCGAGATCATCAGCAACCATGCCGAGGCGTTTGATGAGGACTTTGACACCGAATCACCTCTGACCCATATAGGTCAATACACATTCCGCAAGGACGGCGAACAGCATGCCTGGAGCCCTGAGGCTATCGCCACTCTCCAGCTTGCCACTCGTCTGGGCAGCTACAAGAAATTCAAGGAATTTACATCCATAGTCGACAATAAGCCCGCACCCATATTCATCCGTGACTACCTTGACTTCACCAAGGGCAATCCAATCCCTGTGGAGGAGGTAGAGCCGATAGAGAATATCATGCGCCGCTTCGTCACTGGAGCCATGTCGTTCGGCTCCATCAGCCGTGAGGCACACGAGGCACTCGGCATGGCGATGAACGCCATCGGCGCGCGAAGCAACACTGGCGAGGGCGGCGAGGACGCAGAGCGTTTCAAGCCTCGCGAGGATGGTTCATCAGCCCGTTCTGCCATCAAGCAGGTGGCATCAGGTCGCTTCGGTGTCACAGCCGAATACCTCGTCAACGCAGATGAAATCCAGATCAAGGTGGCTCAGGGAGCCAAGCCCGGTGAGGGCGGTCAGCTCCCCGGCTTCAAGGTTGACAAGATTATCGCCAAGACACGCCACTCCATCCCCGGCATTTCGCTCATTTCACCTCCCCCTCACCACGACATCTACTCTATCGAGGACCTTGCGCAGCTGATATTTGACCTTAAGAACGTCAATCCCAAGGCAAATATCTCGGTCAAGCTCGTCAGCGAGAGCGGCGTGGGCACCATCGCCGCAGGCGTGGCGAAGGCAAAGAGCGACCTTATCACCATCAGCGGCAGCGATGGCGGCACAGGTGCATCTCCTGCCAGCTCTATCCGCTACGCCGGTCTGCCGGTGGAAATCGGCTTGGCAGAGACGCAGCAGACTCTCGTCATCAACAACCTGCGCGGTCAGGTGAAACTCCAGGCTGACGGCCAGCTCAAGAGTGCACGTGACGTCATTATCATGGCGATGCTCGGTGCAGAGGAATACGGCTTCGCCACCAGTGCGCTTATAGTGCTCGGATGCGTGATGATGCGCAAGTGCCACATGAACACCTGCCCCGTAGGTGTCGCTACCCAGAACGAAGAGCTCCGCAAGCGTTTCAAGGGACGCAGCGAGTATGTGGTTAACTTCTTCAAGTTCCTCGCTCAGGAAATCCGCGAGACCCTCGCCGAGATAGGCGTGCGCAGCCTTGACGAAATCATAGGTCGTGCCGACATGCTCCACGTAAAGCCCGAGCATGATACCTTCAAGACCTCACACCTTGATTTCAGCAAACTGCTCTATATGCCGGCAGAGGCTAAGACCAATGCCATCATCAACGTGACCAAGCAGAAGCACGACATAGCCAATGTGCTTGACCGTCAGATCATCAGCCGTGCTTATCCTGCCATCGAGGATGAGATGCCTGTCGAGCTTGAATTCCCCATCAGCAATACTGACCGTGCTGTCGGCGTGATGCTCTCAGGTGTCATCGCCGAGAAATACGGCAACGCAGGTCTGCCCGACAACACTATCCGTTGCACATTCAAGGGATCGGCAGGCCAGAGCTTCGGCGCGTTCCTGTCACACGGCATCTCGTTCCGTCTCGAGGGCGATGCCAACGACTATGTCGGCAAGGGTCTTTCGGGTGGTAAGATTGTCATCGTTCCGCCCTCCGGCTCGTCATTCGCACCCGAAGACAACATCATAGCCGGCAACACCCTCCTCTATGGAGCAACGGCAGGAGAAATCTACATCAATGGCCGCGTCGGCGAACGTTTCTGCGTGCGCAACTCCGGTGCCACGGCTGTCGTGGAGGGCGTGGGTGACCACTGCTGCGAATACATGACGGGCGGACGCACCGTGGTGCTCGGCACGACCGGACGCAACTTTGCTGCCGGTATGAGCGGCGGTGTGGCATATGTGTGGAATCCCAATGGTGATTTCGACTACTTCTGCAACATGGAGATGGTAGAGCTGTCGCTCATCGACGACATGGCTGACAACCGCGAACTCTACCGCCTCATCGGCAACCACTTCAAGCATACACACTCGCCTCTTGCCGGCAGGATGCTTGATGACTGGCAGACCTACGTCGACCAGTTTATCAAAGTCATACCGTTTGAGTACAAGAAGGTGCTCCATGACGAGAAGATGGCTAAGCTTCAGCAGAAGATTGCCAATGTAGAGCGCGACTAATCCATCTCTTTTCTCTAACTACTATCCAGATTCAAATATCACTATGGGAAATCCCAAAGCGTTTCTAACGATAAACCGCAAGGAGGCCGGCTATCGTCCGGTCAATGACCGAATCAAAGATTACGGCGAGGTGGAGCAGACACTCAACCCTGAGGACCGCCGTCTGCAGGCTTCGCGCTGCATGGAGTGCGGAGTGCCTTTCTGCCACTGGACTTGTCCCTTAGGCAACCGCCAGCCCGAATGGCAGGACCGCCTCTACAAAAACGACATCAAGGGAGCATATGCGCTTCTCAATGCCACCAACGACTTCCCTGAATTTACAGGGCGTATATGTCCTGCGGGTTGTGAAAAGGCTTGTGTGCTCAACAAGGAGCATCAGCCGGTGACCATCCGCGAAAACGAGTGTGCCATCACCGAGCGCGCCTATGAAGAGGGCTTCATCAAGCCCCGCATGCCCAAAAAGCGTACGGGCTTCAAGGTGGCTGTCATCGGCTCTGGACCTTCGGGTCTGGCGTGTGCCAACCAGCTCAACCAGCGCGGTCACAGCGTGACAGTGTTTGAGAAGAATGAAGCCATCGGAGGTCTGCTCCGCTTCGGCATACCTGACTTCAAGCTCAACAAGAGCGTCATCGACCGCCGTCTGGCTCTCATGGCTGAAGAAGGCATAGAGTTCAAGACAGGAGTGTATGTCGGCAAGGATATCACAGCCGAGCAGCTTCTTAATGACTACGATGCAGTGTGCGTGGCAATCGGCAGCGAAGTGCCTCGAGACCTCAAAGTAGAGGGTCGCGACCTCAAGGGCGTGCACTTCGCCCTCGAACTGCTCCAGCAGCAAAACCGTGTCAATGCCGGCGAGGAAATCGCCAAGGCTGACCGCATCAGCGCCCGTGGCAAGCACGTGCTCGTCATCGGCGGCGGTGACACCGGCAGTGACTGTGTCGGCACAGCCCACCGTCAGGGTGCGCTGTCGGTCACACAGATCGAGATTATGCCCAAACCGCCGGTAGGAGAGAACCCTGCCACTCCGTGGCCCTACTTCCCGATGATTCTCAAGACTTCGAGCAGCCACGAAGAGGGATGTACACGCCGCTGGCTGCTTGACACCCGCAAGTTCATCGGCAAGGACGGACATGTCAACGAGGTGGAAATCGAGGAGGTAAGCTGGGAGAAAGATCCTGAGACTGGCCGCATGAATCTCATCCACTCCGGCAAGAAGGAGATAATACCCGCCCAGCTCGTGCTGCTCGCCATGGGCTTCACCAATCCCGTAGCCGAGGGTCTGCTCGAACAGCTTGGAGTGGAGAAAGACCAGCGCGGCAACGTCAAGGTCGACGGTCACCAGCAGAGTTCCGTAGCCAAGGTGTTTGCCGCAGGTGATGCCTCTACGGGTGCATCGCTTGTCGTGAAGTGTATAGCTTCGGGGCGTAAAGCCGCGCAAGGCATCCACGAATACCTGATGAATAAATCTGATAAACAATAAACACGATGCAGTGACAGACCGTTATGCAGCATAAGCATAGCGGTCTGTCTTTTTCGTTACTGTTCATTATCACATGGAACCTCTAAAACACGAATGTGGCATAGCGATGATACGCCTGCTCAAACCTGTGGAATACTACCGCCACAAGTACGGCACTTCGGCGTATGCGCTCAACAAGCTGTATCTCCTGATGGAGAAGCAGCACAACCGCGGCCAGGAAGGTGCCGGAGTGGGTGTTGTGAAACTTGATGCCCAGCCCGGCTCGGAGTATCTCTTCCGTGAGCGCGCCCTCGGAGCCGGGGCTATACAGGAGATATTCTCAACCATTAACCATAAGCTTGACGGCAGCGATGATGCACCTTTCATAGGCAACATCTACATGGGTCATCTCCGCTACAGCACCACCGGACGCAGCGGCATCAGCTACGTGCATCCGTTTTTGCGACGCAACAACTGGCGGTCACGCAACCTGATGCTGTGTGGCAACTTCAATATGACCAATGTCGAGGAACTGTTTCAGTCCATAGTCAGCCGCGGGCAGCATCCGCGCATCTACAGCGACACCATAGTGCTCCTCGAGCAGCTCGGCTACGCCCTTGACCGCGAAAACCATCGCTTGTACACCGAGTACCGTGATACCCTCGCCGAACCGGCACTGTCGCACCGCATCGAGGAGTCACTCAATCTCGAGAACATGCTCCGCAGCGAGGCTCCGGCGTGGGATGGCGGTTTTGTAATCTGCGGTGCTACAGGCTCAGGCGACATGTTCGTGCTTCGTGACAGCCACGGCATCCGTCCGGCATTTTATTATGCCGATGACGAGGTGGTTGTGGTGGCATCTGAGCGACCTGTGATCCAGACCGTGTTTAACATCCCTCGCCGTGACGTCAAGGAACTGACCCCCGGCTCGGCTCTGACCGTCAACAAGGCTGGTGAGATGCGCGTGACCGACATCCTCGGCGAGAAAGCCAATGCACGGTGCTCGTTTGAACGCATATATTTCTCACGTGGCAGCGATGCCGACATATACCAGGAGCGCAAGGCTCTCGGACGCAATCTTGTGCCGGAGATACTTCGCCATGTCGACGGCGACCTTGACCACTCGGTGTTCTCGTTTATCCCCAACACTGCCGAAGTGGCATTCATAGGCATGACCGAGGGTCTTGAGGCTGAGCTTGACCGCCGCAAAGAGGCAGCCATCATCAAGGCTTCGGAAGCTGGGACGCTAAATGCCGCTACGCTGCGTGACATCATGGCACATAAACTGCGCATAGAGAAGATAGCCATCAAGGATATAAAGCTCCGCACGTTCATAGCCGAAGGCGAGTCGCGCAACGACCTCGCCGCCCACGTCTATGATGTCAGCTACGGCTGTGTCACCAACGGTGTAGACAATCTCGTGGTGATTGACGACAGCATAGTCCGCGGCACCACCCTGCGCCAGTCGATTATCAACATGCTTGACCGTCTGCATCCCAAGCGTATAGTGATAGTGTCATCGTCGCCGCAGGTGCGTTATCCGGACTATTACGGTATAGACATGTCGCGTATGGGTGAGTTTGCCGCCTTCCGCGCTGCTGTGGCGTTGCTCAAGGAGCGTGGCATGGAGGATGTGCTTCGCGAGACATACGAGCAGTGTCTTGCCCAGGCAGCTCTGCCTGATGACCAGATACGTAACTGCGTCAAGATGGTCTATGCTCCGTTCACCCAGCAGGAGATTTCCGACAAAATCGCGCAGATGCTGACACCTGACAACACCAAGGCTGAGGTAAGCCTCGTCTACCAGACACTCGAAGGTCTTAATGAAGCCATCCCCGGATGCCCGGGTGACTGGTATTTCAGCGGTGACTATCCAACCCCTGGAGGCACACGCCTCGTCAACCGTGCGTTTGTCAATTATTACGAAGGAAATGCTGATAAACGTTGACTGACTTTATATGGAAATCATATGGTACGTAGGGACGCGGCGTGCCGCGTCACCAAACGCAATACATATCGTCTGATACGATGACGCGGCACGCCGCGTCCCTACAAGAAGGCAAAGCGTTAAAATAGTGGCTTTGGCGGCATTTATGCAATGAAAAGCGGAGTGTTGGTACAGCAACCTGAAAAAATGTGAAAATGCCTACTTTCTGGAGGTTTCCATGTCATAAAGTCAACATTTTCAAAATAATTGCTAACTTTGCACTCTGAATATAATAGACAATTTCTAACGGAAATCTTTTAAATGGAAATGCAAAAGGTTGCATTAGACTTGTTATTTGAGACGAGTTGGGAGGTTTGTAACAAGATAGGGGGCATCTATACGGTGCTTTCTACCAAAGCCAAAACCTTGCAGACTCTCTATAAAGACAAAGTCGTTTTTATTGGTCCTGATGTTTGGTCTGACGAAAATCCATCTCCCTATTTTGTGGAGTCGCGTACTCTGCTCAAGGAGTGGAAGGCCAAGGCGGAGCTTCCTTGCGGCATAAGCGTTAGAGTAGGTCGATGGGACGTGCCCGGAAAGCCTATCGTGGTTCTCGTCAAGTTTGACGGGGTGTATCCACACAAAGACGAATTTTATGGCAAGATGTGGGAGCTTTATGGAGTGGACTCCATGCATGCCTACGGCGACTATGACGAGGGCTGCGCATTTGCGCTTGCCTCCGGCATGGTGATTGAAAGCATCGCCAACTTCTACGGGACTTCGGGGAAAAATATCATTGCCCACTTCGACGAGTGGACTACCGGCATGGGGCTTCTCTATGTGCGATGGAAGCTCCCTCAGGTAGGAACTGTGTTTACTACCCATGCCACGAGCATCGGCAGAAGCATTTGCAGCAATGGCAAGCAGCTCTATGAGTATTTCAGCGGTTACAACGGCGATCAGATGGCGCGTGAGCTGAATATGGAAGCGAAGCACTCGCTTGAGAAAGCTGCCGCCCATACTGCTGACTGCTTCACGACGGTGAGTGAAATCACTGCCCGCGAGTGCGAGCAGCTTCTTGACATCCGCCCTCATGTGGTCACTCCCAACGGTTTTGAGCCGGGATTCGTGCCTGGTCCGCGAAAAATCAAGGCTGCCCGTCATGCAGCCCGCGAAGTGATGCTCAATGTGGCTTCGTCGCTTACCGGCATCAAGTTTGCCGATGAAGATACCTTCATTGTGGCTACAGCCGGACGCTGCGAGTATCGCAACAAGGGTCTTGATGTGTTCATCGACTCAATGTCGCGGCTCAAAGAATTGTCACCTGCAAAGCGCATACTTGCGTATATAATGGTGCCTGCATGGTCACGCGAAGCCCGTGCCGATCTTCAGGCTATGTTGTCACGCAAGCGCAAACCTGGTCTTGACGACCCTTTCATCACCCATTGGCTCAACAATCCGGGCGAGGATGCTGTTAATAACCATATGCGCAACGTGGGTATTTCCAATACTAAGGACTGCGACATCACCCTGATATATGTGCCTTGTTATCTTAACGGTAATGACGGCATATTCAATCTGTCATATTACGATACTGTCGTGGGTGTGGATGCTACGGTATTCCCGAGCTACTACGAGCCGTGGGGCTATACTCCTCTGGAGAGCGTGGCTTTCGGTGTGCCTACGGTGACTACTTCGCTTTCGGGCTTCGGAAGCTGGATATGCGCAGAGCGAGGCAATGGATTCGCTGCAAGCGGAGTAGATGTCGTGGAGCGCAATGACCACAACTACCCTCAGGTAGTGGACGCAATCGCCGATGACATCCGTGAACTTGCATCCATGGATGATGCTGCCCGTGAAGAGATACGCAAAGCCGCTGTAGCGACGAGCGATGCTGCTTTGTGGCAATATTTCATGACATATTATGAGGACTCATACCGCATCGCGCTTGATGCAGCCGCTCTGCGTGGATGATGCCAGAGTCCTGATGACTATATAACTAACGAAATCTTTAAACCCCAAATTACACTAATATTTAATAAGCTTATGAAACTCGATGTAAGCAACGCCAATGGTCCTATCTGGCGCGAAGTGACTGTGAACGCCAGTCTGCCCACTAACCTCAAGCCTCTCGAAGAGCTTGCTCACAATCTCTGGTGGGTATGGAACAGCGAGGCGAAATCGCTCTTCCATGACCTTAACCCCGCAATCTGGAAAGCCACAGGCGAAAACCCTGTAATGCTCATCCAGCAGCTTACCTCTGACCGTCTGAAAGAAATCGTAAATGACAAGGAGATGATGGAACGCATCGCCCATGTCCACACGATGTTTAAGGAATACATGAAGAAGCCCATGCGCAAGGATATTCCTTCGGTGAGCTACTTCTCTATGGAATACGGCTTGTGCAACTGCCTGAAGATTTACTCCGGCGGTCTCGGTGTGCTCGCCGGCGACTATATCAAGGAGGCTTCTGACAGCTGCGTAGACATGACAGCTATCGGTTTCCTCTATCGCTACGGCTATTTCACCCAGACTCTGAGCGTTGACGGTCAGCAGATTGCCAACTACGAACCCCAGAACTTCAGCCAGCTTCCCATCGTGCAGGTGATGGAGGCTGATGGCAAGCCCATGATTCTTGAAGTTCCTTTCCCCGGACGTACTATCTACAGCCACGTATGGCAGGTCAATGTAGGCCGTATGAAGCTGTATCTGATGGATACCGACTTCGACATGAACAGCGAGTTTGACCGTCCTATCACACACCAGCTCTACGGCGGTGACTGGGAAAACCGTATCAAGCAGGAGTATCTCCTCGGTATCGGCGGTGTGCTCCTCCTCAAGAAGCTCGGCATCAACCACGATATCTACCACTGCAACGAGGGTCACGCAGCTCTGCTCAACCTCCAGCGTCTCGTGGACTTCGTGCAGGAGAAGCACCTTGACTTCAACACCGCTCTTGAGCTGGTACGCGCATCTTCGCTCTACACTGTCCACACTCCCGTGCCCGCAGGTCACGACTACTTCGATGAAAGCCTCTTCGGCAAGTACTTCGGCGAATATCCCGCCAAACTCGGCATCAGCTGGGCTGACCTGATGAACATGGGTCGCGAGAACCCCAACACCAACGAGCGCTTCTCTATGAGCGTGTTCGCTCTTAACACCTGCCAGGAGGCTAACGGCGTAAGCTGGCTCCACGGCGAGGTATCAAAGAAGATGTTTGCCGGTATATGGAAGGGTTACGGATGGCAGGAGAGCCACGTGGGCTACGTCACCAACGGTGTCCACATGCCTACATGGGCTGCTTCTGAGTGGAAGGAATTCTATGGTCGTCACATGGGTCAGGAGATGTTTGACAACCAGAGCAATCCCAAGGCTTGGGACGGCGTTTACAACGTAAGCGACGAAGAAATCTGGAACCTCCGTTGCACGATGAAGAACAAGTTCATCAAGTTTGTCAAGGAGGAGTTCAAGACCAAGTGGCTCGCCAACCAGGGTGATCCCTCAAGCGTTATGAAGATTGTTGACAAGATCAACCCCAACGCTCTCATCATCGGTTTTGCCCGCCGTTTCGCCACCTACAAGCGTGCACACCTGCTCTTCACCGACCTTGACCGTCTCGCCAAGATTGTCAACAACGAGCAGTTCCCCGTGCAGTTCGTATTCTCAGGCAAGGCTCACCCCGCCGACGGTGCAGGTCAGGGTCTCATCAAGCGCATCATCGAGATTTCACGCATGCCCCAGTTCCTCGGCAAGATCATCTTCCTTGAGGACTACAACATGATTGTGGCTAAGCGTCTCGTTTCGGGTGTCGATATCTGGCTCAATACACCTACCCGTCCTCTCGAGGCTTCTGGTACATCAGGCGAGAAGGCTGAGATGAACGGTGTGCTTAACTTCTCAGTGCTTGACGGCTGGTGGTACGAAGGCTACCGCTTCGACGAAAAGGCTGGATGGGCACTCACCGACAAGCGCACATTTACCGACCAGGCTCAGCAGGATCGTCTCGACGCTGCCACCATCTACTCTATGCTCGAGAACGAGATCGTGCCTCTCTATTTCCGCAAGAACTCGGCAGGTTACTCGCCTGACTGGATTCAGTATATCAAGGGTTCTATAGCTCACATCGCTCCCCACTTCACCATGAAGCGCATGATCGATGACTATATCGAACGCTTCTATGAGCCCGAAGCAAAGCGCATGAAGAAGCTCTCAGCTCATGACTGCAAGCTCGCCCGCGAAATCGTGGCTTGGAAGGAGCGAGTTGCTCAGGCATGGCCCGGCGTACACGTGGTTGACTTTAAGCGTGACGATCAGGCTGCCAACAACGCCAAGACAGGCGACAAGGTAGTGACCGAAATCACTGTCGATACCAACGGTCTCGGCAAGGATGTCGTAGTCGAAGAGGTAGTTTACCGCATCGAAAACGGCGAGGAGAAGCTCTGGCGTCGTGAGGACTTCAAGCTTGTCGCTGAAAACGGCAATCTCCTCACCTACAAGTATGACACCAAGGTGCTTGATCCCGGTTTCTTCCGCGTGGGCTTCCGCATCTATCCCAAGAACGCTGCGCTGCCCCACCGTCAGGACTTCGCATATGTGAAGTGGATCTAATCCGCTATCCAGCGATTCAATCATAAGAGCGTCCCGACCTCTAAAAGGCCGGGACGCTCTGTATTTTATAGGTTACGCACAAACGTGCGTTTTGCTTATCGGCAGAATTTAGTAGGGACATGCCATGGCACAATCTCACTAACTTAAGCTAATCTTGGTCTCCCCATTTTAGCGCCCGAAAGGGCGAATCTCTCTGTTAGCCGAGGGGCTTGCCCCTCGGTAAATGTCAGCCTATGCTACGCGCTGCGCTTTGCCGCAGCGCATTAAACGCCATGATGCTCAACATGATAGCAACTGATGCGCTGCGGCAAAGCGCAGCGCGTACATTCTCCATATCTTACCGAGGGGCAAGCCCCTCGGCTAACAGAGAGATGCGCCCACAAGGGGCGCGACTTGATTGCAAATCCTTAAATTAGTGACATTCTGCCATGGCATGTCCCTACAAGTCGGGGAGTTCCAGTTCTGCAACACCCTCCCTACAATTTGCACGAATACTTACTGCTTTAACTATAAAAGTTCATTAACTTTGTGGTGTAATCATTCAGTCGTTTTATGCGGACGTTGCTATACGTGATTTTAGCGGTGATAGTGAGCGGATGCGCTTATTCGAGTTCTCATAAGGTCAGGCTCGATGAGGCGCAGAGGCTCATCGCGGATAATCCAAAAGAGGCATTTGACCGCCTCAATGCCATGGATGTGTCGGAATTTGATGACTCGGCTACCATGGCGCGGTGGGCTGTGCTCTACAGCGAGTCGATGCTGGCAAACAGATTTCATGCACCGTCAGACTCCATTATCAACATGGCGGTGGACTACTATAGCAATCATGACATCACTCAATTGCCGCGTTTGCAGCAACTTAAAGCGAAATTGGCAGTGGCATGCGAAGAAGATGCCTTGGTGACCGCTCTCTATTTCCAGAAAGAGAGGGAATTACGCCTATATGAGGCGAAACTGAGCCGCGAGAGGTATCTGTGGATTGGACTTTTTATCCTGTTGATGGCTGGAGGGGTGATCATATGGCAGCGGCAAAGGTTGAAATTGCAGTCGGCTGACAATGACAGGCTTGTGGCTGAAGCATCGAATCTCAAAAACCTCATGGCAGATAAGGACAATGACTTACAAATGACCCTGAACAGTATGCTGGAGTCACGGTTTGCGTTGATTGACTCGCTATGCCAGACCTATTACGAGTCGCAAGGCACTAAAAACGAGCGCAAAGTTATAGCCGAGAAGGTCAAATCGGAGATAGAGGCGGTCCGGTCGGACTCGTTTGCCGAAATGGAGCTTTGGGTCAATAGTTGCAGGCAAAATATGTTGGAGCGGTTACGTCAATGCCTCCCTGACATCACTCCGTCAGACTATCAGTTGGCGGTCTATATGGCATGCGGTCTGTCTTCGCGTTCCATCAGTCTCCTCCTCGGCGAGACTATCGAAGTCATCTACAAACGAAAATCGCGCCTGAAATCCCGTCTCCATAAGTGCGAAGCCAGCGGCAATCTCGCCATCTCTTAGCTGCCTTCTCCGTGTTGGGACATGCCGTAATACTGTTGAATTAAGGCTGGAAGCATGTGGTCGTAGGGATGCGAGCTGGAAGGATTTCGCGGCATAGCCGCGAAGGGAGCAGTAGCCACATGCAAGCAGACCTGACGGTCTGCTTGCATGTGGCTACTGCTCCCCTCGCGGTTAACACCGCGAGCCTTAATTCAACAGCATTGTGGCATGTCCCGGTATGGTGATGTCAGATAAATTGTGAAATTGGAATTGTAAGATGTTGTAAATTAGATGTTTATGTTTTGTGGTGTCAGACTATTATTTTGGCTTTTAGCTTCTTCGAGCCGTAACTTTGCTGCAAAAAAGTTACGCTTATGGACATCACGAAAATCATCACATCTGCTGCTTTGGCAGCTCTCGCACTCAGTTTGCAAGCACAGGAGGCAATGCCATCCGATAGCCTCTCGCGCGAATTACAGGAGGTAGTTGTCACCGCTAAACAGCCCGCGACGAGGCTTGTCGGGTCGACACTTGTATCCACTATTGCTGGCTCAAATTTGCAGCATGTCGGCACGGCTCTTGACGTGCTTGCCCAGTTGCCGATGATACAGGTGCATGACGATGAAGTCAGCGTTACGGGTCGCAGCAATATCGAGATATACATTGACGGGCGTCCGCTGCATGACACTTACCAGTTGCAACAGTTGCAGTCAGAAAACATCCGCAAGGTGGAACTGCTCATGGCTCCCGGGGCTTCATATGCGAGCACCACAGGTGCGGTATTGAAGATTACCACGCGCCGTGCTTTTGTAGACGGTCTGTCAGTCACTGACCGCTTGCAGGTCAAAGCGCGGCGCAAATGGTCAGTGATGGACTATCTGGACCTCAATTATAGGAGCGGACTTTGGGATTTCTTCGCGGACGGCTCATATAATCATGACAATTCGGTGATTAAAGGTAGCACCGTAAACAGTCTTGATTACCTCGGTCAACCGACCATGGTGGGTGCATCCCAGCATAATTCATTTACTACCGATGCAGCGACAGTAAGAGGCGGTTTCAACTATGCCTCTGACACCCAATCTTTCGGGGCTTATTACCGTTTCAATCATGAGCATGGTGATTTCACAAATCAGGGTGATGAGTGGCTTGACGACCTGCCTCCGATAGCCCGCATTATCGGTCGTAACACTAATGGACACAGCCATTTGGCCTCCGCTTATTATGACGGAATGGTGTCACCTAAGGTAAAACTCCATTTTGACGGTGACTTCCGCCATGCCGTCAGTGACAATGATGTCAACACCGCATATCCTTCGGGAGAATATGCTGCGGTCAATTCTACTGACCATAAATCATCCACCCTCTATGCTGGCAAACTGTATATGGAGATGCCATTGCTCCGGGGTAGTCTGACAGCAGGCACGCAGGACTCATACACGCATACCTCGCTTGACTACCGCATGCTAAATCCCGAGGTCAATACCTATATCCCGTCATCGGTGACCGATGCACGACAAGTGTCGGCGGCTTTGTTTGTCTCGTGGCAGCGTCAGTTCGGGCGGGTTGACCTGTCGGTCGGTGCGCGTTATGAGTATGTGGATTATCTGTATAAGGTTAATGGTATGAAGGATGATGCCGTCAGCCGTACCGATCATATGCTCACTCCCGATATATCGCTTGGCTATTCATTGAGTGACCGTGCATCGCTGTCGTTGAGCTACAAGATGTCTACTGTCCGACCGCCATATTCACAGATGACTAATTCGCTAAGCTATGTAGGGCTGCATGAGATAGAGGGCGGCAACCCTGGTTTGCGAGACGAAAAGATGCACGATTTGCGCCTCGCAGGCATGTATGGCGATTTCATGCTTCAGGCAGACCTCGTGCGGAGCACTGATACCTACGCCTACGTAAAGCAGCTCTATCCGACATCATCGCTCCAGCTGCTCATGCACCCCATCAATGTGGATGTCACTGCCCTGAGCATGTATCTCGTGTGGAGCCGCAGCATCCGCTTCTGGACTCCCAATGTCACCATGGGCATGTACAAGCAGTGTATGCAGATAGACGGCACACATTATCCGACCCCCATCTTCTCATACTACCTTGACAACACCTTCGCTTTGCCCCATGGCTGGACTATCACTGCCAATCTCAGCGGTCAAAGCTCTGGCGACATGCACACCAACCGCTTCGGCAGCACATGGCTGACGATGGATGCCTCGGTATCTAAATCCCTGATGAACAACGCCCTGACCCTCAGCCTATCAGCCACCGACATCTTTAACACTGCCAACAACGACTGGACCATGCACACCTACGGCATCCAAGTAGCCAAGAACCAAAGCTATGATCGCCGAGGCATCACCCTCAACATCACCTACCGCCTCCACCCACGCAAATCCAAATACAAAGGCACCTCCGCCTCTGAGTCCGAACTCCGCCGCCTCTGACCAATACAGTTATAAATCAGCACCATCATCACAGTCTCCGTAGGAGACATACTTGTTAGGCAGGGGTCATACAAGCCTAAGGCTTGTATGACCCCTGTATCTCGTTTACCTTCCACCCATGTTATCGCCTCCATCGGAGGCGCACTCTTGCAGTCAAAGTGCGCCACCTACAGCGGCGTGTGGCTTGTGTCGTTACTCATACAGTGGTCAGGCTGACCTACAGCCAGCCTGACCACTGCCTAATATGTTAACCTCCTACGGAGGCAGAAATTTAGAACATGGCATTTACGATAGCGATAACATTGCGTATAATGTTGGGAGGGTCTGCTTTGGGATAGATGTCAAAATGTTTGGGAGAAAATATTGTATGGGCTAAAGGTAATGTTTAAATTTGCGTATGGAACCTCTGAAAGACAATGAAATCATACTGTATCAGCCTGACGAGACAATGAAACTTGAGGTGCGCCTTGAGGAAGAGACAGTGTGGCTGACTCAACAGCAAATTGCTGATTTGTTTGGAACTAAACGCCCTGCTATTACAAAGCATCTTTCTAATATATTCAAATCAGGAGAGCTGGATGAGGAATCAGTTCGTTCCATTTTGGAACATACTGCAGCTGACGGAAAGGTGTATAAAACCCAGTTCTACAATCTTGATGCAATCCTTTCGGTTGGATATCGAGTAAACAGCAGGAACGCTACGATGTTCAGACGTTGGGCTAACAAGGTGTTGAAGGAGTATCTGTTGCGTGGATATGCTGTCAATCAGAGGTTGATGCAGCTTGAGGACAGGATAGACCGTAGATTGTCGGAGCATGACAGGCATCTTGCTCAGCTTGATGACAAAGTGGATTTTTTCGTGCGGTCTTCGCTTCAGCCTGTTGAGGGTGTTTTCTTTGACGGTCAGATATTTGATGCTTATGCTTTTGTTGCTGGATTGATTCGTGCTGCTGAACGTAGTATTGTGGTGATTGACAACTATGTGGATGATACCGTGTTGGTGCAGTTGTCTAAACGTAAGCCAGGTGTAACGGTGGATATTTACGATGGCAATATTTCCCGTCAACTACGTCAGGATGTGGAGCGTTATAATGTACAATATCCCGGGGTGACGCTTCATAGCTATGCAAAAGCTCATGACCGCTTTCTGATTATCGATGATGTGGTCTATCATATAGGGGCTTCGTTGAAGGATTTGGGCAAGAAACTGTTTGCGTTTTCCAAGATGGAGGCGGTGACGGGGTCGGAACTGTTGCATCGGATGTGACTATGTGATGCAAGCGTTGGAAATGTCGGGGGAAAATTTCGTTATGAGGGTTATTTGGGCTAAATTTGCACTACGCAAACAAATAACGCTTTATGGAGGCACTTCAGCAACTCAGCCAGTATGTAGCGGAGCGTATCGAGGCTCTGCATTATCCGGCGGCGATGGGCGGACTCAAAGCCCAGGCTGCTTATGCGCTCGGAGCAGGGGGGAAGCATCTGCGCCCTGTGCTCACTCTCGCTACCTGTATGGCTCTGGGTGGCAGTCGCGACCAGGCTCTCAACCAGGCTCTCGGTGTAGAGATTTTCCACAACTTCACGCTTGTGCATGACGATGTGATGGACAAATCCGACACGCGCCGTGGCAAACCTACAGTGTGGGCGCGGTGGGACGAAACCGCAGCTATACTGAGCGGCGACGCGATGCTGACGCTTGCCAACATGTATGCCGGACGCGGTGCCGGGCAGAGGCTTGAGCGTGTGCTTGATGTGTTCAATACAGCAGCCATGGAGGTGTATGCCGGTCAGGAACTTGACATGCAGTTTGAGGAGCGGCTTGATGTCACGACATCAGAGTACCTGCACATGATACTGCTCAAGACCGCTGCGCTGATACGCTGCGCATGCGCTATGGGCGTAATCATGGCAGACGGTGACGATGCCACTCTCGAGGCAATGAAAGCTTATGCCGTGGGCATAGGCATGGCGTTCCAATTGCGTGACGATTATCTTGACACTTACGGTGATGCTGCCACGTTCGGCAAACCTATAGGGGGCGACATACTCAACGACAAAAAGACATGGTTTCTGACCTCGGTGCTTGAAAGTGACGAAGCTGACAATATCAAAAGCATCATAGTCGACAAGACCCTCGCTCCTGAGGCGAAAATCGAATCCGTCAAGGAGATATATGACCGCTTGGAGCTGCCGGGGAAATGCACAAAACTCGTAGAGCAGTACACCAAGATGGCAGTCATGGCACTTGACGACACTCCTATGAGTGACGAAGACAAGAAATTTTTCCGCGAAATAGCCGAATCGCTTAAGACACGTGCCATCTGAGGATGATTGACACCCATACACACCTCTATCTTCAGGAGTTTGACCCCTCGCCACAGGATGCTGTGCGCCGAGCCATCGATGCCGGGGTGACGCGGATGATATTCCCTAACGTCGACCTCTCAACGGTGGAGTTGCAGCGACGGCTGCATGAGCAGTTCCCTGCCAATACGTTTATGGCGATGGGTCTGCACCCCACTGAGATAGACGGCGACTGGGAGGAAAACTTAAAAGCCATAGAAAGCGAGCTGCGGACGCACCGCGATGACTATATAGCGATAGGGGAGGTGGGCATGGATCTGTATTGGGACAAAACCTACCGCAATCAGCAGCGCGAAGCTCTTGCCATCCAGACCGGATGGGCTGCCGAGATGCATATGCCGCTGATTATCCATTGCCGCGAGGGGCTTGATGACACCCTTGATGTGCTTGGCGCGTCGGGATTTGAAGGTGATGTGGTGTTCCACAGCTTTACGGGTACAGGCGAAGATGTTCGCCGCATCCGCGATATCGTCAGCAGCCCGTATTTCGGCATCAATGGAGTTGTGACGTTCAAGAACGCACATCTGCGAGAGACGTTGCCTGAGATAGGACTTGACCGCATGCTGTTAGAGACCGATTCGCCATATCTTGCCCCTGTGCCTCACCGTGGCAAGCGCAACGAGAGTGCCTTTCTGGTGCATACAGCCGCCCATATCGCCTCCTCATTGGGGTTGCTTATACAGGAGGTAGATGAAGCCACCACCCGCAATGCCGAAAAAGTATTCAGATTAAACACCATATAAAGACACACATACATAAACCACCATTATGACTAAAATTGGATCAGTGATGACTCCCGTGGGCCGCAAAGCTCTGCTTCTCGGCAGCGGAGAGCTTGGCAAAGAAGTGGCTATAGAGCTTCAGCGCTACGGCGTGGAGGTCATAGCATGTGACAAATATCCCGATGCACCTGCCATGCAGGTGGCTCACCGCAGCTATGTGGTCAATATGCTTGACGGCGAGGCTATCAAAGCCATCATTGAGAAAGAGCGTCCTGACCACATCATTCCCGAAGTAGAGGCAATCGCGACTCCCATGCTTGTCAAACTTGAGGAGGAGGGTTTCAATGTGACCCCTAATGCCAGAGCAGCCCTGCTGACCATGAACCGCGAGGGCATCCGTCGCCTTGCAGCCGAGGAATTGGGTCTGCCCACATCTCCCTACCGTTTTGCTAATGACTACGAGGTGTTCAAGCAGGCTGTGGAGGAAATTGGCATCCCTTGCGTGGTCAAGCCTGTGATGAGTTCGTCGGGTCATGGACAGTCGGTCATCAAGTCGGCTGACGATATAGAGCGTTCGTGGCAAATAGCCCAGGAGGGCGGACGTGCCGGAGCCGGACGTGTCATAGTGGAGGGTTTCGTAAACTTTGACTATGAGATAACCCTGCTGACAGTGCGCAGTGTCAGCGGCACGGTGTTCTGCGAACCAGTCGGCCACATCCAGGTTGATGGTGACTACCGCTATTCATGGCAGCCCCAGCCCATGAGCCCCGTGGCTCTGGAAAAGGCGAGCGAGATAGCCGCCGCCATAACCGGTGCACTTGGCGGTCACGGTATATTCGGTGTGGAGCTGTTTATAAAGGGCGATGATGTCATCTTCAGCGAGGTATCGCCGCGCCCCCACGACACTGGCATGGTAACCATGATTTCGCAAGACCTGAGCGAGTTTGCGCTACATGCCCGCGCATTGCTCGGACTGCCTGTCCCTGCCATCCGTTTCTATGGTCCGTCAGCCAGCCGTGCCATCGTGGTGGAAGGTGACACCGACAAGGTGGTCATGGACAATCTTGAGGCAGTGCTTGCCGAACCTGGAGTACAGCTCCGCATATTCGGCAAACCCGAAGTCAAGGGACACCGCCGCATGGGCGTAATCCTCGCCACCGCCGACACCCTCGATGAAGCCCGTGCCAAAGCCGACCGCGCCTACGACGCCCTCAAAGTTGAGGTGCTGCCAAGATAACTGTTACATTCGGACATGCCACGGCATGTCCCTACGGATAAGATATAGATGAAAAATAGTCCGCAAAATTATAATTTTGCGGACTATTTTTATTGTTGACTCAATCAGAGGACTCCGGGGATGAACATCGACTCTGCCCAGATGAGGACTATTCCGACGAGATAGCCGATGAATACCATCCATGTGATGCGGCGCAGATACCATGTGAATGAAATCTTCTCGATGCCCATTGCCACGACGCCTGCAGCTGATCCGATGATGAGGAGCGAACCGCCTACGCCGGCACAGAACGTAAGCAGATGCCAGAATACTCCATCTTCCACAAATGCGGCAAGATATGTCGGGTCAGCCGACGCCTGTATGGCTGCTTCGGTAGCCACAGGGTACATGTTCATGCAGGCTGCCACGAGAGGTACATTGTCGACGATTGATGACAGTACACCGATGATGCCGTTGATTACATAGACTTCGTGGATGTTGTCATTAAGCCAGTGGGCGAGGGTGTTGAGAATGTTTGCCTGCTGCAATGCTGCCACAGCCATCAATATGCCGAGGAAGAAAAGTATGGTAGGCATATCCACCCCTTTGAGAGCCGAGGATACACGTCCCTCCATCTTGCCCTCAAGTTTGTAGTGGTTGACGATGCACTCGGTGATCAGCCATAATATGGCAAGTGATATGATGATGCCGATATAGGGAGGCAGACCTGTGAGGGCTTTGAAGATGGGTACGAACAGCAGTCCGCCCACGCCGCAGCAAAGGATGGCAATCGAGAGATGGTGATGTTCCTTTGAAAGCTCGTAGCCCACGCGCTTATCCTGGGTGTTGAGTTCCTCAACAGGCGCAGGTGCTATCTGGTGCGAAGCGATGAATACGGGTATGACTACCGACGCGATACATGGCACAATTAGGTTGACAATCAGGTCAACAGACGATACATAGTTTTTCATCCACAGCATGATGGTGGTTATGTCACCGATGGGTGACCATGCGCCGCCGCTGTTGGCAGCAATAACTATGACGCAGGCAAATAGCCATCGCTCTTTCTGGTCTGTGAGCATACGTCGTAGCATCATAACCATGATTATTGTAGTGGTCATGTTGTCAAGGACGCTCGACATAAAGAATGCCACGAATGCCAGCACCCACATGAGTCCGCGCTTGTTTGACGCATGGATTTTACGGACGATGATATTGAAGCCGCCGTAGCGGTCAATCAGTTCGACTATGGTCATCGCACCGATCAGGAATACGACTATCTCACATGTGTCTCCTAAGGCTATTACAAGATCATGGGAGATGTCGGGATCATGACCGCACAGGGCGTAGATCGCCCACAGGACACCGCACATCAGCAGGGCGAATGTCGCCTTGTTGATATGTGTGACATGTTCGAGTGCTATCATCAGATATCCGATGACAAACACTACAAGCATTAACGCTATCATTTGTCAGATAAGTTTTTAGGGGTATTGATAAGGTAATGCAAATTTACCCAAAAATGTTTAAAATCCATTGGAGTATTTTGGATAAAACTTTCCGAAATGCACCAAAAACCTCTCGCTTAGATTCTTCCTATCGTATGGACGCGGCTATAATTGGTTAATCTTAATAGTGTAGGGACATGCCATGGCATGTCAGCCCACCAGGCGAGATGATTGCAAATGCTACGGCGCGTTGACATGCTATGGCATGTCCCTACCACCGAAGGGATTTACTCGGGATCGGTCAGGAGCAGGAGGATATCGCCGATGTAGAGGCGGGTGTTGCCTTTGGGGACGAGGTATTTGCCGTCGCGCTTGATCATCACTACCAGTGTGCGCGGTGGGAGCTTCATTTCGCTCATCAGGTTGCCATCGGATAGATGCTCTGGGGCTATGACCATCTCTGATGATGCCCCTTCGATTTCTTCGGGAAGGTCGATGTCAAAGGTGCGCGACTGGACGGGAGTGGTCAGCCCTAACCACCGTGCGAAGGATGTGACCGTGGTGCCCTGTATTAGCAGCGAGAGCAGGGTGATGAAAAACACCAGATTGAACATGAAACGTGCATGCACCACCCCTGGTGACATCAGTGCATATGTAGCGAAGATGATGGGTACGGCTCCGCGAAGTCCTACCCATCCGATGTAGGTCTTGGCTTTGAGGGTGAACTGACGGAAAGGGGCGAGGCAGAGAAACACCGATACCGGGCGCGATACGAGTATCATAAACACGCCAAGCAACAGTCCGGGCAAGATGATGTGCACCAGTTCGTGGGGATTGACCAGCAGTCCGAGCGACAGGAACATTATAATCTGCACGAGCCATGTGAAACCGCCGAAAAATGTAGATATAGTGCGTTTGAGGCTCAGTCGGCTGTTGCCGACCACCAGTCCGGCGATATAAACCGCCAAGTAGCTGTTACCCCCGATGATATTGGTGATAGCAAAAGTGAAGAAGCAGCATGCTATGACGAGCACCGGGTAGAGAAATTCGTTGCTTGAGCGGAGCAGGTTGACCACTTTGACCGTCAGATAGCCCATGATCAGACCTGTCACGGTGCCGACACCGAGTTGCACCACGAGCGACCACAGCGACGATGCGATGACTCCGCCAGTGAGGCGCGAACCGCTGTCAATCAGCGAAATCAGCAATATGACGAGCAGATATGCCATGGGGTCATTGCTGCCGCTCTCCAATTCGAGCATCGGTTTGAGCCGCTGGCGCAGTCCTATGCGCGAGGTGTTGAGTATGGAAAACACTGAAGCCGAGTCTGTCGATGACATGATGGCTGCCAAGAGCAACGATTCCAGCCATCCGAAAGCATACTGAGGCATCATCCACCGCATCAGTTCGTGGATGAATACACCTGTCAATATCGTGGTCAACAGCACTCCGACAGTAGCCAATACAAGTCCTGGGGCAAGCACAGGGCGAATCTTGGCAAACTCCGTATCCAATCCGCCCGAAAACAGGATGACGCACAGCGAAATCATGCCGATGAACTCGGCTGTGGATGCGCTGTCAAACTGTATGCCGAACCCGTCAACTCCCGCGAGCATCCCGATGCCGAGAAACGCCAACAGTGAGGGCAGCCCGTATTTGCTTCCTGCCTTGCCGAAGAAAACGCTGAAAAACAGCAGTATGGCGATAACCAGCATTATATTGCCCGGAGTGATTTCCATATCATACAGAGGGTGTAAAATGATGTATTTGAAACAAATTTAGTTAAAATCCAGCGGTTTTGCAACCCGCCACGCTCTGATACTGAAGTTCAGGGTCGTGGAGGATTGCATAGAAAGACGAATAATTGGAGAAGTCTGGCTGTTACAGGCACGTCGGAGACGTGCCAGCTGTGATTAACCCCATGCACGGAGCGGGAGCGAACGTACATGGGGTGGTTGAGGCTATCTAAAGTCTACCTCGGAGAGGTAGTGGCACGCTCGCAGTGAGATTGCATAAGCCATTGAGCCTCAACCTCTCCGAGGTTGGTCTGATAGGAGTCTCTTGTACCCCATGAACGTTCGCTGACGCTCCGTGCATGGGGTTAATCACAGCTGTCACGTCTCCGACGTGCCTCTTCGGTATGTGGATATTTAGTTCATTTTCAATAGCGTTGTTCCGCGTCCATGTATTTATAGGCATAATCTGACAAGGATTAAGTTATCAATTTGCACTCAAATTTGTTAACTTTGTTGTGACGTAAACGCTTATTATATGCAGACAGTTCTATTTCATTCAACCATATTCGGTCCCATCCACAGCCGCCGCCTCGGGTCGTCGCTCGGCGTGAACCTCATGCCCGATGACGGCAAGGTGTGCACATTTGACTGCCTCTACTGCGAGGCTGGTTATAATGCCCAGGGTGCAGGCACTACGGGGCTGCCTACCCGCGAGCAGGTGGCACATGACCTTGAAGCCAAGCTTGAGCAGCTCAAGACAGAGGACACCCCGCTCAATGTCATCACTTTCTCGGGCAACGGCGAGCCTACTCTGCATCCTGACTTTGCCGGCATCATCCATGATACGATAGCTCTGCGCGACAAGTATTTCCCTGATGTGAAAATATCGGTGCTCTCCAATGCCACGATGCTCCACAAACCTGATGTCGTGGAGGCTCTGAAACTCGTTGACAACAACATCCAGAAACTTGACTCGGCAAAGGATGACACCATCCGTCTCATTGACCGTCCAAATCAGGCATTCTATTCAGCCCGGCGCGTCATTGACCAGCTGAAACAGTTTGACGGACATGTAATCATGCAGACCATGATGCTCCGTGGCTGCCATGACGGTGTGGCGATAGACAATACCACACCTGATGAGGTAGGTGCGCTTATCAAGGCATATGAGGAGGTGAAGCCACGGGAGGTTATGCTCTACTCCATTGACCGCAAGACTCCCGAAGAGAACTTAGTGAAAGTGCCCAAAGAGGATCTGGAACGGATTGCCGACGAAATCCGCAGCCACGGCATCGTGGTGCAGGTAACAGCCTCTTAATACTGTCAAATAAAATGGTACTCAACGCAATACTGTCATTGATCATGACCATCATCACACCGCCCTCGCTCAAGGAGGGTGACAAAATCGCCATAGTTTCACCCAGCGGGGCTGTCAATGCCGAATACATCCACAAAGCCGTCCCTGTATTGAGGGAGCAGGGTTGGGAGCCCATAGTCGGCGAACATGCCTACGACCGCCATGACTCATATGCCGGGACCGCCGAGGTGCGTTATGACGACCTCCGCAAAGCTTTGCTTGACCCTGACATCAAGGCTATTATGTGTTCGCGTGGCGGCTACGGAGCGGTACACATCCTCCAGCAGCTTGACTCGCTGCCTCTGCGCGACAATCCCAAGTGGCTTATAGGATTCAGCGACATAACCATACTCCATGCCCTGCTTGCCAAAAACGGCATAGAGAGCATCCACGGCAGCATGACCTCGCATCTTGCCAAGACTGGCGGAGAGGATGACGACTCGCAGGCACTCTTTGACATACTCCGTGGCACTCCCATCACTTACGAGTTTCCTGCCGACAGCCGTAACCATCAGGGCGAAGCCAAGGGACGGCTCTACGGAGGCAATCTCGCCGTGTTTGACGGACTCATCGGCACTCCCTATGATTTCTTCAATCAGGAGGGTGATATAATCCTCTTCATGGAAGATGTCTCCGAGCCGGTCTACAAGGTCGAGCGTCAGATGTATCAGCTCAAACTCATGGGAGTTTTTGACCGCATCAAAGGACTCATAGTGGGCCAGTTTACCGAATACCCCGGAGCCAAAGCCAAGGAGATGGAAGACATGATAGCCCGCATGGTAGCCGGTTACGACATCCCCGTAGCCTTCGACGCTCCCATAGGCCATGTCTCCCACAACATCCCCCTCGTCGAAGGCCGCCAATCCACCCTCACCGTCACCCCCGACGGTGTCACCCTCCAGCAGTAACCCCAAATACATACATGGCTTACGCCAAGTCCCGAAGGGACGTACTTGTGCTTAACCGTGGATGAGTCATGGCAGAGCCATGGCGAGTCCACGGTGGAGATGATACAGACGAAAAGTCCTGGAAGGACGAGTTTGTGGTGGATGCAAGGACGCTACCACAAACTCGTCCTTCCAGGACTCAAATGTCTATAGTGCCAATAACCCCGGACTCAGCAGCTGCCGCTTGCTTCATCCGGGGTTAAGCATAAATTCGTCCCTTCGGGACTTGCTGTTAGAGGAGATGGTTATGGAATGTAGATTTTCTTGCCGTTGAGGATATACATGGAGTGGGGAGCGACTGTGACTGTCGCGATGCCGCCTCGGCAGGGAGCTGAGTATCTTATTGTGCCGTCTGCGCCATAGAGATTCATAACTTCGTGTTCTTGTAATCCTCTGACGGTGATTGTCGTACCGTCAATAGACACATTGGGGTTATCTTGCATATTGTCTCTGACAGACAACGGAGCATCGACCGTTATGGTTGCCTCGGTTTCGGGCAGCAGGTACTCGCGTGCATCAGGCGTGGAGAAACGTATGTTTCTCAATGTCACCGTTTGCGTCCCTGAATAGATTGCGTTGATGTCAAAGGTGACCACAGCTCCTGATTGTCCCTCAAATGGGGTGTTGGCAGGGGAGAAAACCGCGATTCTTACCATTTCGTCGTTGTGTCTCTTGTAGCTGATGGAATGTCCGTCGGAGACTCTGGAAGCAAGTGCAAACGAATTGTCGTCAATGATGATACCTGGGGATGTGTAAATGTCAGCCTGAAAAGCAGTAAAAACAGTCTCGTTGTCCAATATCAATGATACCTGCCGGGACGTGTTGACATCCATCTTTTCATCTGAGAGGTACAATCTGTCATCATGCACGGTGCCTATCTCTACAGAGAAGTCGGGCATGATTACGTCATTGTCGTTCGCATCGCTGGCATATATATTGCTGACGGTGAGCATTCCTCCGGCGAAATCCTCAGAGGCGGTCACGCTTACATACAGCAGGTCGCCATCACTGCCTGTGAGGGGAGTATGGGTCAGTGAGAATGTGCCGACGCGGAGCATTGACGCGTTGACGAGATTGCTCACGATGGTGTAGCTGTCATTGGCTCTGTCTGAGAGCTGACAGTCGGCTTTGCCATCGGCAGTAGTGTCAAAATTCAGTCCTTGTGGCAGTGTGATGTCGGCTTGGAAACCGTACATCGGTTGCGAATTTTCCATCTTAAGGGCGAGCTGGCATGTTTCGCCAGGCTCTATGTTGACGGCATCCATATAGAGGCGGTCAGAAGCCGAAGCCTGTGACCATGCTCCTGAGAGCATGGCCACTGACATCAGCAGACATTTGAGTGATTTTGTCATGTGACGTGTATGTTTTATCGTTTTATGTTGATTTTCTTGGCGACAGAGCCGACGGTCACTACGTATATGCCGTCATTGAGCGATATGGTTTCCACATCCTTGTCGGCTGAGCGGCGTGTCACCTCCTTGCCGTCAATGGTATGTACGGCAATATTAAATCCGGAAGCATTATATACTGCAACACCATCCATCAGTGCTTTGATAAGGATGTCGTTGCCATGGTCTTGGCTGATGGTTACCTGGCTTGCAAAGTTGGTTTCGTCTACGAATCCAAGCATATACTCGTTGGCTTCGCCGTCGGCTGCTATGATATTTGATATTGTGATATCTTCAGGCTTGATGCCATTGGTGTTGACATCCAGTTCCATGATGACATCACCATACTCGGCAAGCAGGGAATTGTCAATATCGAAGATGGCTACGCGCATGCAGCTGTCGCTGATGCGGCGAGTGGTCAGTGTGTGATGCTCAGCGATGCGCTCGTTGAGCTTGACATCGCTGATGCTCATGCCCATCGGGACAGTGATGTCGGCTTGGAGAGCTACGTAAGCTACACTGTTGTCAAGTCTGACAGGGAGCGTCAGGAGATGTTCTTGGGGCTGGATTTCTCCGAGAACGAGACGGTCGCTGCCAAATGTCACGTCGCGCGACAATGCCTTAGACCGACTTGCAACGGTTTCCAGGTCTTGCTCTAAGGCGATGCTTACCGTAGCTGATGCATCGGTGACAGTGATGCGACGGTCGCCGTTGACATCCGCAGCCTCCTCGCAGAAGTTCTTGACCTCATTACCGACGGCGTAGCTTGCTGTATTGACTGCATCGGTGATTGTGACACGGTCATCATCGTTGGAGTCGCCACGCATAGGCGGTGTCACCACGAGTGCATAGTCAGATGCGATGCCTGACCCGTCGGCAGCCGAAGCAGTGATGGTTACATCGCCGGCTGCGAGTGCGTTGACAGTGCCGTCTTCATCTACTGTAGCGATGGCATCATTAGAACTTGACCATATGAGCTGCGGATTGGTGGCAGTGGCGGGAAGTACATCGGCGGCAAGGGATAGCTGGCGTCCTTTCTTGACCGAGGCAGCCTCACCGTTGATGGCGATTGACTCGACCATGGTGGGGATGACAGTGGCGATACACTCGGCTTTTACGCCTGAGCCGTCAGCGGCAAGTGCAGTGATTGTGGCTTCGCCTACCGCATTGGCTGTAACAAGTCCGTTGGCATCGACATCGGCAATTTCAGCATCAGATGTGCGCCATATTATACCCTTGTCGGTGGCATCGTCTGCGCCTACGGTCACATTGAGTTGGGTGGTCTCGGTGGCTTTGAACGAGATGGCGTTCTGGTCAAGCTCGATGGAGGTCACCATGATGTTGTCGTTGATGGGTCGGATGTCAGTCCATGCTTGCCATGTAGGTGAGTATTGGTAATATTCTATAGATGTCTCAGGCACGAACAGTGTGCCGTTGGTAGGTACTGACTCTACGAAATTGACAAGACCTTCGGGTGGGAATTCTGCATATGACTTTACATAAGCTATATTGGAACATCCGGCAAATGAATCTTCGCCAAGAGATGTGGTTTTGTCGCTGAGCGACACCCACTTAAGCCCTGTACATCCTTGGAAAGCCTGTTTACCGACCGATGATATGCTCTTGATGGCGACTGACGGGAGCGAAGTGCAGCCAGCAAATGCTTCCACGCCGAGACCGTAGAGCGTTTCAGGTATTTCTATCCCCTCAAGGGCTGTGCATCCTTTGAAGGCTGCCGGACCGATGATGTTGAGCGACTGACCGAGGTCAAGAGTCTTGAGCGAGGTACAGCCGGAGAAACTGTTGTCAGCAATGGAAGTCATGCTTGCCGGGAAAGCCACATTGTCGAGCGATGTACACTCTGAGAAGCCATAGTCAGCCACCTGGCTCAGTTTCGCCCCGAATCTCACCGATTTCAGAGCCGAGCATCCGCGGAAGCCCCACATGCCCACCGACTCGATGTTGTCAGGCAGATAAAGCTCCTCAAGACCGGTGCAATAAGCAAACATATACTTGTCAACCACCCCGACATTCTCGCCTATCGTCAGATTCTTAAGGGTAGGGATGTAGGAGAACGGAGCACGCGTAGCTGATTCCGTGTTGTAAGAAAGCCATCGTCCGAGATAAAGCGTTTCTACAGGACAGTCACGGAACAGACCTTGTGAAGTGTTTGAGGCACCATAACCTATTTCAAGCAAGTCTGTAGCGTCCTCAAATGTGACATTGGCGAGCTGCTTGCAGTTGCGGAACAAATAGGAATCCATCTTTGTAACCACAGCTGGAATCGTTATCGCCTGTAGAGAAGTACAATCATCAAATAATCCCTCTTGGAGCCAATTGCAAGATGTCGAAAGTTTAGCCGATTTCATTGCTATATTTTCTTTAAAAGCGTACACTCCTATAGTTGTTACCTTATCGGGAATGCTGATGGATTCAAGTGAAGACATTCCACTGAAAGTATAATCACCTATAGAAGTCAGACTTTCCGGGAGTATGATTTCCTTGCAATTGTTGACATTATAAAGTAGGTAGTTCTTGCAATCGGTCACTGTGCCTGCTTGGGAAAACTTCACGTCTGTTAGGAAGTTCTGACCTTCGAAGGGCGAATAACAGTAATAACCGTTAATAAACGAACTCGTGCCATTTTCTCTCGTACGATAATTAATATTACGCCCCATATAGAGCTTTTGCAGACGACTGTTGCCGAATAATGATGAGCCGTTTTTCGATCCGGCTCCTACAGTTATTGCTTTTGGTGAATCCACGAAGATCACCTCTGTAATGAGAGGTGTATTATAGAAGCAGTAGTCGCCGATTGATGATGTTTTGGCAGGGAATGTGAGAGCAGGTAAGACAGAGCAATCGGAAAAAGTGTAATTGCCGATTTTGAAATCAAGATTGTTCCCGGATTCCTCCCTGAAAATCACTTCTTTTAACTTAGAATCCTCAGCACATGCGTAATCATCAAGCAAGATAAGATTATCGGGGAAATCTATCTGAGTAAGCTCGGTACATTTGTAAAACGAATGATCGTGTGCTTTCTGTAGACTCGGAAATTCTAATGCAGTCAGCCCCGTACAGTTGGCAAATGCGTAACTGTAGACTTCTTTCAGACTTTCGGGGAATGCCAAGGTCTTGACATTGACGCAACCATTGAGCAAATGGTTGTATAGGAATGTAACCTTGTTGCCGATTTTTACCGACCGTAGATCTGCCTTGTTGACAAACGGTGCACTGGCTCGTGTCTCCGTTCTTTTTGTCTCAGGATTCCATAGACTTTCTGATGCGCTGCTTGAGTAGGTAATATCACGCCCTATGGTCAGGAAACGGATGGGACAGTCATAGAAGTAGTCATATTTGCGGTCGCGATAGGTGTCAGTTGATGTCAGTGCGTCTATTTTTGAGCTACGACAGCCTCTGTTATTGATGCTGAGTGTACCTTCGCCATCTCGGAATGTCAGATAAGCTACACGTGTACAGCCATAAAAGCTGTTTGAGCCGATGGATGTGACAGTGCCGGGGATTGAAAACTGCATGATGCCGGCGTTGTTCCAAAACACCTCAGAGCCGATTGTTTTCAGTCCCTCGTTCATGGTGATGGTGGCGAGGCTTGCATCATTGTAAAATGCCTGATTTCCAATGGACTTCGCCGTAGCAGGAACCATCATCTCCGACAAAGATGTGCAGTCTTTGAATGCTTTGTCTGGCACGGATGTCAGTGACAATCCGAGTTTGGCGACAGTCAGCTTCGTGCATCCTTCAAAGGCTGATGTCCCCATGGTGGTAAACGTGTCGGGAAGTATCAGAGCGGTAAACGATTTGCAGCCATAGAATGCCCAAGCACCTATGGATTTCAGGCTCTTGCCGACTGTTACCTCCGTTACGCTCGAACAGTTATAGAAAGCTTCGTCACCGATGGCTGTGATAGCGTCCGGGAAAGTCAGCTTGGTGACATTGGAGCAATTTCCAAAAGCAGCCTTTCCGACGGTAGCCAGGTCAGACCCAAGATTAAGTGTGGTCAGCTTTGAGCAACTTTCAAAAGCCGAAGCCCCGATTTCCTGAACCTTAGGAAGCCCCATCAGCGTAATGGACCCGTTTTTATAAAACAGGTAGTCAGGAATCTTCGTGACGGATGCCGACACGGTCACCTTCGCTAATTTCGGCTGGTTGTAGAAAGCGGAGTATCCGTAACGTTGGGGGTATTGAGCAAAAGTGTAAGAACTGCCATAATTTTTATATGTAATGTTTCGTCCGATGTAAACCTCTTCAAGCGGACAATAAGAGAAGAGTCCGGAGCCGGAATTACTTGAAGATGAGGAGTAACTGACACCGAGGCTGATGGGTTTTTCTCCATCCTCCAGCCGTACTGTTTTCAAAGCATTGCAACCGTAAAACGGGAGGTAGGATGCTCCGCTTTCGATTGTTCTTCCGACCTGGGTGACGGTGCCGGGGATGCTGATGCTCTCGATGGCGGTGCAGTTGGCGAAGACCGCATCTCCGATTGCAGTCAGCCCCTCAGCCAGGGATATACTTGACAGGCTGCTACAGTCACTTAAGCAATTGGCGGATAGAGTTTTGCATCCACTACCGATTGATATGCTTTTCAGTTTCTTGCTTGAAGAAAATGCGTTTGCTCCTATTTCGGTCACGCTGTTTGGAATAGTAAGGGATGATATACCGCTGCGGTCAAAAGCATATCGCCCGATTGATGTCAGAGTCTCGGGTAAGGTGAAAGATATCCCTTCGATGATGCTGCTTCCGACTGATTGGAATGCGTAGTCTCCAATTGATTGTAATGCGGCACCAAGATTGATTTCATTAAGTTTGTAGCAACCATTGAAAGCATAGTCCCCGATTGATTTTGTAGCTGAACCTAACGATAGAGTAGACATGTTGGCATTGGACTGAAAAGCATATTCGCCTATTGACTCAACACTGGCAGGAAGTGATACCATCTGAAGATTGCAGCCATTGAACGCATATTTAGGAATCGAAGTCAATGACTCTCCGAATGTAGCCGTGGTCAGTCCACTACATTTATAAAACAGATAGTCAGGGATCTGGGTGACAGATGCCGACACGGTCACCTTTGCTAATTTCGGCTGGTTGTAGAAAGCAGAGTAGCCGTAACGGCTGGGATATTGAGCAAAAGTGTAAGAACTGCCATAATTTTTATATGTAATGTTTCGTCCGATGTAAACCTCTTCAAGCGGACAATAAGAGAAGAGTCCGGAGCCGGAATTACTTGAAGATGAGGAGTAACTGACACCGAGGCTGATGGGTTTTTCTCCATCCTCCAGCCGTACTGTTTTCAAAGCATTGCAACCGTAAAACGGGAGGTAGGATGCTCCGCTTTCGATTGTTCTTCCGACCTGGGTGACGGTGCCGGGGATGCTGATGCTCTCGATGGCGGTGCAGTTGGCGAAGGCGCGGTCGGTGATGGAGGTGACGGTGAAGGGGACACCGTTGTAGGTGACGCTCTCGGGGACGGTGACTGCTGAGGGCAGTTCGGAGTAGTTGGCGGATGTGGTGCTCTGGTAGGTCAGGGCGGCTGTGCGCGTGGAGGTGTTAAGCTCGTAGTACAAGCCGTCGATCTCTACGCTCTCGGCAAGTGCGCTCAGCGACATGCCGATGGCAAGCGTCAGCAGCATGCTGCTTCGCTTGGAGTGGAAGAATCTGTGATTAGACATGTTTATTTTTATTAGATTGGTATTGATATATAAGACATTTTGTGTGCTCGTTGTAGGGACATGCCGTGGCATGTCCGCCTCATATGCGTTGGTATATCTGTCATTGTATCGCGGACATGCCACGGCATGTCCCTACATCGTGGTGCATTTCTTGGAGGAGGGCGGCGATGTCAGCTGCGCGGCGGCGGTAGAGCATCTTGCGGTCTACGTCTTTTCCCCAGCCTTGCCATGTCACGTATGGCGTGGATTCCACGATGCGCATATTGTGATCGCGTCCGAAATCCCAGAGGACGGCGTAGGTCGTGGGGCGGTCATGGTCATATCTCGTGCGACTTGCTCCCACTATTGCGTCGCACTGTTCTTCTAAACATTTCTGGAGACATCCAGCCACATAGTTTTGGCTGCCTGGGTCGCCCTCGGTAATTACTCCTATGCGCTGACCAATTGATTCAATGATGACAAACCAGTCTCGGCTTTCATCGGGGTAACAGTCCCTGTCATTGTAGACAATGCTGCTGCCAGGATGGTCAGCAAGGAGTTTGATGAGTTCGCGCAGGGTTGACGATTTCCCACGGCTGCCGGCTCCTTTGATGATGATCATTGCGTCCATAGTCACATGGTATGTGTGCCACACGATGGACTCCCTGGGAAGATGGCTTGATTGGTTAGATGTGTGCGGTCCGATATATAAAAAAGGAGGCGTGAGAGTCCTTATCGGCTGCCCGTCCCGCTGCTTGAGGCCTACCACAGCCCATCCAAAGTGTGGAACGAGCAGCGGTGACCTCACGCCGATATGATATGTATATGCCCAAGCCCCGTCCTCGCGGACGGGTACAGTATGGGCTGTGCAAATCATACCCGAGGCATCTACCGCTGCATGCCCCTTGACTTTGGATTGGATGAAAGTGGTAGTTTCAAGCAGTCAAGAGCAAGCGCATGATAAACGCTTCCATATGTCTAAACCCACCCAGCCGGCTCCGCGGTGGAAGCCATCGGCGTGAGTTTCAAATGCAAATATAATCAAATATCTGCAAAAATGTATGTTTTTTTGATGAATTAGCAGAGAATGATATGTGTATGTAGGGATATGCCGTGGCATGTCCGCGTATCCAGTCCGGTCATAAAGAACGTGTCAGGAGGCGGACATGCCACGGCATGTCCCTACGGGGAGGGGGATTATTTTGTGGGGGTGAGGTAGGGGTGGGGCTGGCTGTAGTATTCGAGGACTTTGGCGCGGATGATGTATTCGTAGCGCGACTGGATGGTGGTGGAGCAGGCGGTGATGTAGTCGGTCTTGGCTTGCTCGTACTCGGTGGCGGTGGCTTTGCCGTAATTGAGCTTGGTGGTCATGGCTTCGAGAGCTGCCTTGGTGGCGGCTTCGGCTATGGCTGAGGCTTCGGACTTCTTACGGGCGGCTTCTGCCTGATAGTATGCCTGGTTGATGGACTTGTAGAGGTCGTCGGATGCCTGCTCGAGCTCAAGCTCGGCACGGAGCTTGTCAATCTTGGCGTTGTTGACCGAGTTGCGGGTAGAGAATGCGTCAAACAGGGGCACTGAGAGGGAGAAACCTATGGCTTCCGCGAGGTTATCACGCATCTGGTGGGCGAAACCGGCGTTGTCAAAGCCCTTGATGTGGGTGTAGCTCGATCCGATGTTGGCTCCGAGCGACAGAGAGGGCAGATAGCCGCTCTTGGCTATGGAGATGCGGTTTTCGGCTACCTTGATGCCTTGGCGCTTTGCCATGATGGAACTGTTGTGTGTCATCGCCTGGCGGTACACCTCCTCGGCATCGGGAATGAGCACTCCGAGCTGGTCGAGAGGGGAGAGGGTCATGTCGGTTTCGGGGGAGAGCATCAGCAGCTGCTTGAGGTCGAGGAGCGACAGGGAGTGGTCGCTCTGGTTGTTGACGAGGGTCACCTGTGCCTGTGCGAGCTGTGACTCTGCCTGTATGAGGTCAAGTTCGGGCGACTTGCCAGCCTCTACGAGCACTTTCTGTCGGTCAACCTCTACCTGCGACAGCTCAAGCTGCGTCTCTGCCACCTTGACGAGTTCGCCGTTGAGGAGCACTTGCAGGTATGCCGCGATGACGCGAAGCGATATGTCGTCACGGGCGGCATCGCTCTCCAATAGGAGCTGCTGGAGCGAGAGCTGTGCGCCTTTGAGGGTACGCACATTGCGCAGTCCGTCAAAGAGGGGCAGATTGGCGTTGGCACCCCATGAGAAACCTGACGAGTTGCGGCTCACACGGATGTTGTCCTCGGCGACGCTTCGTCCGAAGTTGAAGTTCTGGTTGGCAGAGCCTGTGACAGTGGGCAGGAACTGGTTCTTTGCCGATGTCACGCTGATTTCGCCTGCCTTGACGTTGTAGTCGGTGTTCTTGACAGTCAGGTTGTGCTCTATGGCGTAGTCGATGCACTGCTGGAGATTCCATGTCTCAGCTGACACGGATGAAGCGGCTGCCATGGCGGCAGCGACACACATAGTTATATAGCGTTTCATATTAGTGCATTGGAGGACGTGATGGGTTGTCGTTCTTATCAGATTTCTCCTCTCCGCGGATGCGCTGACCGGTTTTCACGCCGCTTTTTATCTCTACGTTGAGACCGTCGCTGACACCTACTTCGACCGGTGTACGCTTGAAGTTGTAGGGTGGCAGTGTGTCGGCGGCTACGTAGACGAAAGTCTTGTTGCCTTCGTATTCTATGACGCTTTCGGGCAGTGTCATCACGTTTGTCGCTCCCTGTAGGATTACAGTGGCGTTGGCACTGTAGCCCGAACGGAGCTGTGTCTTTCCGTCGGTCGCGATAGAACCTTTGACCTCAAATGAGTTGGCTCCGTTTTCCTCAGTGGCTTTGGGCGAGATGTATTCGATTACGGCAGTGGATTTGTAATCGGGCAGAGCACCTATGGAAATTTCCATAGGCATGCCTACGTGCAGTCTGCCTACCTCGGTTTCATCCATCTTGCCTTTGAAGATGAGCTTGTTCATGTCGGCAAGAGTGGCTACGGTCGTACCATCATTCATCGTGTTTGCCTGGATCACCGAGCTACCCACTTTGACCGGCACATCGAGCACAAGACCTGTGATGGTGGCGCGGACGAGGGTGTTGCTTGACTTGGCATTGTCTGCCGACATGCCGTCTTTGACAATCGAGTAGGCATCCTGAGCCGCTTTCAGCTCCTCACGTGCTTGTGCCAAGGAAGTCTGTGAAGTCTCGTATTCCTCACGGCTGATGACCTTGTTTTGATAGAGCATGGAGTTGCGTTCGTGCTTAGACTTGACATCTTCAAGGTTGATTTTGGCAGTGTTGACACGTGAGAGTGCGCTTGCAAGTTCGCCTTCCTGGGGCACGACCTTGATTTTGGCGATGACATCGCCCTCATTTATCTGGTCGCCAGCCTCGACGAGTATCTCGCTGATGATGCCCGAAATCTGGGGCTTGATGTCGATTTCGTCACGCGGCTCTATTTTTCCTGTGAGCACCGTGGAGCGTTCGATGTTTCCGGTCACGGGCTGCACCAGCTCATATGTGACCTCCTTGGGTCGTGAATTGAGGAAGAGATAGACAAAAGTGCCTACGAAGATGAGGGCGACGAGCGACCACAATGCTATTTTCAATACCTTTTTCATTGCAAACTATGGATTGGAACAGTAGTGTAGATGTATTTTATTATTTATCGTTGATGGCTTCTATGGGTTTGATATTCATGGCTTTAAGTGCTGGAACTATGCCGGCTGCCGAACCGAGTACAAGAAATAGCAGCAGAATGACCACAGCCGTCGTGAATGGCAATTCGAATCCTGCCGCCTTGTAGCCGGGCGTCTCGGTCAGTTTGGTGGTCACCGCCAATGCTATCGAGGCGAACACGATGCCAGCCGTGCCGGCTATGGTGGTCAGCACCATACTCTCGGAGAGTATCTGCATGATGACATCCTTGGGCTTTGCGCCGAGGGCGCGGCGTATGCCTATCTCATGGGTGCGTTCCTTGACGATGATCCACATGATATTGCCCACTCCTATGACACCGGCGAGCAGAGTGCCAGCTCCGACAAACAGTGCCAGCAGCGACAGTCCCGTAAAGAGCGATTCGCCCATCTCAAACATCTCGGTCACGTCCATCAGCCACATGGCATCCTCGTCCTCGGGGCTGACGTTGGGATGGTTGCCTGTGATGATGCGGCGTATGCGCGGCATGAGTTTTGTGGGCGTGTAGCCTTTCTTGACCGTGAAGAGTATGGCATCCACATCCTCGCCGGCATTGTATGCCACCTGCAGCACGTTGACAGGGATTACCACCGACTGGTCAAGCTGTGCGCCGCCTATCGATGCCTCCGAGGTCTGCGATGCTACGCCCACGGTGAGATAGTAGATGCCTCCTACATTGACATATTTGCCTAATGGAGAGCCTGTGCCGAACAGTTCTTGTGCCACTTTCTTGCCTAAGACGCAGACTTTTGCCTTGTTGCGCATGTCTATCTCTGACAGGAAGCGTCCCTCGTTGATGACAGGCTCCATCACTTTGGCGAAGTTCGGTTCAAGTCCTTTGATCTGGGCTGTGGTTGATTTGGTCTCGTAGCTGATGGGAGCCATGCGGGCTATCGACATGGAGGTTACATCCTCGAGCTGGGGTATATATTTGCGCAGATTTGCGACATCGCGGGTGTTGAGATCCCAGCTCATGCCCTTGTTGTAGCCGTTGTAGCTCACGGTGGTGCGCCATGCGCTTATGGCACCCATGTTGGTGGCGAGGCCGTCGAAATTGCGCATGACCAAGTCTTTCGCGCCCTTGGATCCGCCCCAGAGCATGGCAAGCATGGCTGTGCCCCAGAATATGCCGAAAGCGGTCATGAAAGTGCGCGTCTTGTTGCGGGCGAGTGTCGCTCCGATTTCGCGCCAGTTTTCTATGTCAAACAGTGGGCTTCTCATTCCACAGGGTAGGTGTTTATTCGTCGCGCAGAGCCTCGACAGGTTTGATTTTAAGAGCTTTAAGAGCCGGGAACAGTCCGGCAAGCGAACCGGCTATGATGAGTACCACGGTCACCTGGATGGCAATGGAGATATCCACACCGGGATTGGATATCGCCTCGGCATCACGGAACACATAGCCGAGTATGCCGCACACCACTTCGCCGAGGAATATGCCTATGTAGCCGAACAGTGCGGTTATGATGATACTTTCGGCGATGATCTGGGTCAGGATGCTGCGGGGCTTGGCTCCGATGGCACGGCGTATGCCTATCTCGTGAGTGCGCTCGCGCACTGACACAAACATGATGTTGCTGACACCGACTATGCCCGATATCATGGTCAGCAGACCGATGATCCATACCATCATGTCCATGATGCCCATTACTGACGACATCGACAGAAACTGAGTGAAGCGGTTCCATATCCACAGGGCGCTGCGGTCATCGGGAGCGAAGTCGTGGGATGTGCTGAGTGTCTGGCGGATGTCTTGCTCCACATTGTCGCCGTCAGTCTGGGTGGATACGTTTTTGATGGTGACCTTCAGCTGGTTGATGTCAGGCGAGTCGCCGTTGAGCTTCTTGGCTGTGGTGAAGGGGATAAAGACATTCTCGCGGAAATCGTGATGATAGGTTCCGATGACGAGAAATGACAGTCCGCTTATGTCTACACGGCTGCCGACATATGCTGTGGAGTCAGGACCGAGAAGTGCGCGGGCTACCTTGACCGGGAGGACTGCCACTTTGCGCACCTCGCGCAGGTCGGCATTGTTGATGAAGCGTCCCGAACGCATCTCCAGGTTGTTGCCGGCAAGTTCGTCGGGGGTCGCTCCCGTGTAGCCCGATGTGTAGTCGCGGCTGGTGGATATGACTGCCGAGTCGTTGCTGAGGGTGGAGGAGACCATGGCAATGTGGTCGGGGTTCTCCTTCATCAGCTTGTCTACGTCGGGGTCTTTGAGCTTGATGCGCCGTCCTTCCTTGTATCCGGCATGGGGCTTGCTCGTCATGCCTCCATGCACCATGATCTGGTCGGTGCCGGTAGACATGAAGCTGTCGTTGAACGAATTGGAGACACCGCGCGACATGCCCAGCAGCACTATGAGCATGAAGATGCCCCATGACACGGCTATGCCGGTCAGTATGGTGCGGAGCTTGTTGCAGCGCAGGGTCTGCGATATTTCGTGTAGTAGGTCAAACATCTGAGTGTCGCTTGGTCAGGATACTATGAGTCCGTCAGATATGCGTATGATGCGGTTGGTCTGCTCGCCTACGCCAGGGTCATGGGTCACTATGACTATGGTCATGCCCTCGTCATTGAGCTGGCGGAACACGCTCATCACCTCCTTGGATGTCTTGGAGTCAAGGGCTCCCGTAGGTTCGTCGGCAAGGATGATCGACGGCTGCGTGATGAGCGAGCGCGCTATGGCTACACGCTGCTTCTGACCACCTGACAGTTCTCCGGGGAGATGGTGGGCGCGGTCGGCAAGACCCATGCGCTCGAGCTGCTCCATGGCGAGGGCGTTGCGTTTCTTGCGTGACACGCCCTGATAGAAGAGCGGCAGAGCCACATTTTCCACGGCGTTCTTGTAGCTGATGAGGTTGAACGACTGGAACACGAAGCCTATCATCTTGTTACGCAATTCGGCTGCCTGGTTCTCGTTGAGGTCGCGGATCAACACACCGTCAAGATGGTACTCGCCGGTGTCATAGTTGTCAAGTATGCCGAGGATATTGAGCAGGGTGGATTTGCCTGAGCCTGACGCACCCATGATTGATACGAGTTCCCCTTTCTCGATACCGAGATTTATGCCTTTGAGCACGTGGAGAGGCACTGCCCCGGGATAGGTCTTGTTGATATCTTTTAGCTCGATTATCATTGCTTGTGATGATGGTTTTCTTGTTAGATGCACCAAGTGCATAGATAGTTGCAAAATTAGATAAAAATATTCAAGGACGATGTTTAAACATGCTTTATGAGTGTGTAATATTGTGAAATATTGATGTTTCCAAAACTAATATGATGCCGTAATGTTGTAACATCAGAAGCATTAATGGCAATTTGTCACTATACTACTACAAAGAAAGGAACGTAAATTATGGACAATGAAATGACAGGCTGCTCCGGCTCAGTGGAGGCGGTGGAGCTTAACATCAACAACGTCTTGGGCGAGTCAGTGTCCCTCTATCCTTTTATACAGCAGCTCGGCAGGAGGCTGGAGCTGTCGCAGGAGATGATAAGCTCCATGGTCATCGCCATAGAGGAGCAGGTGCTCAATCTGATCAGATATGCTTATCCGCGAGGAGAGGAGGGCTCGATTACACTCAAGGCTTGCTGGCGAAAAGCCACGCAGACCCTTAAATTCTCTCTTATCGACCACGGCGTGGCATACAATCCCAAGGAGGCTGACCATGCCGTCACCCGGGTGGATAGGCCGCTGGGGGCGATGGGCATAAACCTGCTCAGCCAGCTGATGGATACGGTGGACTATGTGCGCCGCGCAGGCTCCAATGTGCTTGAATTCTCCAAACGTATGGTACATTACGGGATCGCGCACCACGACACGCCTCCAAAATCAATGGATTTTTCCCTCGCAGGTCAAGGCATAGATGCCGAAGACTTCGGCGAAGAACTGTAACCCCGCACAGGATATTCCCCCATCTTACGAATCCGCAGTTTCGTGCGGTTAGTGCAGGGACATGCCGCAAAGCAGTTAACTTGAGCAGATATGATACTATATCGACCCCAGCGGGGTCGTATATATTAGGCATGGGTCATACAAGCCTTGGGCTTGGCTGACCCATGTTCCGTCACGCATCCCCCCTGAATCCGCCTCCAGCGGAGGCGCACCCCATCCGCCAAGGTGCGCCGCCTACAGCGGCGTAAGATTGTTGGGTGTCGGCTGTACAGTGGTCTGGCTGACCTACTGCCAGACCACTGCCTAACATGTGTGCCTCCGATGGAGGCTGTTGAGAATCAGAGTGTTGACGTTGATAGTCAGCTGGTTAACGGAGGGTGGTTCTGCAACACCCTCCGCTTTCTGCCGCATTTGAAAATGCATCGTTTGATGGGCGGACATGCCACGGCATGTCCCTACTACTGGTCAATCTTTCAAGTTGCTATTCTGACACCTCTTATGACTGTTGTAGGGACATGCCATGGCATGTCTACGTTGCATGGCATCTACAATTATCACGCAGTGGGCTGACATGCCATGGCATGTCCCTACAACATTGTACGATTCGGATTTCTGCAACACCCTCCTGACGAATCTCTTGCATGACCAAAAAATGAAGTAGGGGCGCGGTCACTTGGTGACTGCGCCCCTACTGTGGGTATCAAGGATGCTGATCCGTGTGGCGGATTAGCGGTTGAGCATTACTTTCTGGCCTTCAACTACGTAGAAACCGTTTGCGAGGGTCTCGATGGTGTTGACGCCGGGATAGAGGTTGATCATGTGACGCTGGCCTGTGAGCGAGGTGATGCCGATGGTGGTCTGCTGCTCGCTGTAGATTACCAGCTGTCCGCCGATCACACGGATGTCAAGGTGGTTGGCACTCATGTCAGAGAATACGTCACCTGTAGAGGACATCTGGCCGAATTTGCCTCCGAAATTGTAGATACCGTTAGGCTCAAATTTGAGGTCTGCTGTCTGACCGCCGTTGCCGTTGAAGATGATGTTCTCAGGAGCGGTCTCAGAGTCGATTGTAATCATCCAGCCAGGCATGCCGTTGATGGTAGTGGTGGTCATTGCCTTTCCGGGCCATGCACCGAGATGTTGTGTCTCTCCGGTCCATACGTAGCAGTTTACGGGATTCCATGTCACGCTTGAGTCCTGGAAATAAACGGTGTATCCAGAGGTAACGGGAGGAGTAGGAACGTCAGACTTGGTGTAGGTGAACGTCTGGACGTTGCTTTCGCCGTCCTTCTCTACATATGTCTTGAGGGTTGTTGTCTCGGTGAATGTCAGCGGTGCGCTGTAGGTGTCTGACGATGCACTGGGCTGGCTGCCGTCAAGGGTGTAGTGGATGGCTGTGCCGGCTGGGTTGACGGTCAGGGTAACCTTGATGCTCTCGCTGAAGGTTGTGCCGCTTGCGGGCGAAGCCTTTACAGTGGGCTTGGTGGGACCTGGCTGCGGGTCAATGTTGAGCTTGGTAGCGTTCGCGCCGCCGTCATATTCATAATATACGCTCTCGGTGATGCCGGTGATGTCGCCGGTCTGCTGCGAGCCGTTGTTAAAGATGATGTTGACGCTCTCGGCATCGGCGCAGTCGAAGTAGTAGAATTCCTGTCCGTTGACAGTGGTGGTCTGTGTCATAGCCTTGCCTGGCCATCCGCCGTTGAGCTCCTGCTTGGGGCTGTCAGTCCATACATAGAGGTTGGGAGCAGAAGCAGCCTTGCAGAAGATGGTGATTACTGCGTTGGGGTCGGCTTTTTTGTAGGTTACAGAACCATTAGCGTTGCCTTCCTTGCCGGTTGCTGTCCAGCTGACGGTCACAGTCTCGCCGTAGTTCATGCCTTCACCTACTGTGAATGTCTTGGACTGTCCCTGGGTGATGGTCATTTCTGACTGGTTGCCAACCTTGATAGTACCTGAGGTAGCACCTGCTGTCAGTGTAGCTGTGACAGTGAGGGTCTCGGTCTTGAAGCTGCCGCCGTTGGGGCTGAATGTCATGCCTACGCTCTCGTCGATTGCATCTTCTTTAGTATAGAAGAAGTCTGCACCCGGGTCTGTGGCTGTAGGATTGCCGCCGTGAGCCACGGGACTGCTTGCATACATGAATTTGCCATCCTCTACGACCTTGCCGCCGGTCCATCCTTTGACGAGTACGCGGAGCTGGCCCTGTCCCTTGGGAGCGTCGACGGTGATTGAACCGCCGCCATTGTAGGTCTTACCAGTTACGATGTCGGTGTATGTGCCAGCGGGTACATCGGTGAAAGTGGCACCGCCGTTGACTGCTACGAGAGCGTAGCTGTCTTTGTAGGCACGCTTGAATGCCCAGCCGCCGTTGGCAGAACAGCCGTCGAATGTGTACTGACCCTTACGGAGGGCGGGGACAGCAGCGCGGATCTTGTTGAGCTGCTGGATGTGGTGAGCGAGGTCGCCTTTAAGAGTCTGAGCTACCTGGCCGCTTGCTGTATATTCGCCGAAGTCGGTGGCTTTTACGTCACCTTCGAGGTAGTGGCCGAAGTAAGCGCGTCCGGTCATGTTGAGCTGTGTGCCCATGCCGTCGTCGATGATGGCACCCTTCATGAATTCTACCTCAGAGCCGTAGTAGAGGCAGGGGATGCCACGGAAGGTGAACATCCATGAGAGGTTTTCTGCCCACTGCGCGGTGCCGCCATTGAAACGGATACCGTCGTTAGGACCGGGAGAATAGTCGTGTGAATCTACGTATACCACATTGAATGAGGCATCGTTATAATAGTTGTCCTGACTGAACAGACCGTAGATGGAGCTTACGCTGCTGAAGCTGTAGTGGACGGGGAAGTCGATTACATTGAAGCCTGATGACTGTGAGTAGTCGGGTTCATGCCACTGACCGTTTTGCATCCATACGTTGTTTGAGCGCGGCTTGTCCTTGGTGTCCTTTTCGCAGACTGCCATGGGACCTACGGGAGTGTCGTGTCCTTCGGGGAGTGTCTGGGCTTTCCACCATGCGGGGTCACCGTTAAACTCGTCAAGCAGCGACTGGTCAGACTTCCAGGTATAGAAGTAGCTTGACAGGTTAGGCTGGTCACGATATACGACAGATCCCTGGAAACGCTGGCAGCACTCGCCGAACATGTAGAAGTCGATGCCGTTGAGGCGCTTGCTGCGTACCTCGGGACGGTTAGCGATTTCGTGGAACTGAGGTATGAATTGCTTGTTGAAAGTCAGAGGCGAGATATGACCGGTGGTGTCGATACGGAACGCGTCAACGCCCATCTCGATGAACTTGCCGTAGCAGTCCACTACATACTGGGCTACATAGTCGTTTTCAGTATTGAGGTCCACGCAGTCACCTGCTATCTGACCCCACCAGCGGTTGGGAAGGTCCCAGTTCCAGCCTGTGCCGTAGTGGTGGTAGTAGTTGTTGGGCTCGTATTGGGGATTCTTGAAATATTTCCAACGGGCAGGATACTGCTCCTCGTTGGGGTCAAGGTCCCAGTAGCTTGCGCCGCCGAGGCGTTCGTTGTCGGGCATCATACATGCCTCGATATTTGCCTGGTTGCGGATATTCTGGTTACGTGTGAAGAGAGGGTTGAGTTTTGCTTCGCCGAAGTTGCCTGTGTGCTGGAGCACCACGTCAAGGACGATTTTCATGCCTTTGGCATGGGCTGCGTCGATAAGGTCCTGGAATTTCACATCCTTTTCCGATCCCCATTCTTTGCGGCTTTCGTAGCGGAGGTCTACGGTAGACATGTCCATGGCGTGATAGCCGTGGTAGTCGATTCCGGAGCCGTTCTGCACCACAGGGGTGATCCAGATGGCGGTGAAACCGAGAGCTTTGATGTAATCAAGCTTTTCGATGAGTCCGGCGAAGTCACCGCGCCATCCCGGGTCTTTGGAGGCTATCTGCTTCTCCTGCTTGTCCCAGGTACATACGTTGTTTTTGGGGTCTCCGTCATAGAAACGGGTGGTCATGGCGAAGTAGATGGTCTCGTCACGGAAGTCGGTACGGTTGGCGTTGAAGTCCGCCGAAGCCATAGCCTGCTGTCCCAAAGTGCCGAGAGCGACCATGCCGCCGATGAGCATTTTGTTGAAAAATTTCATTGTGTGTAGAAATGTGGAATATGTAAGAAATAAAGTTGGTTACAAAGCACTGAGGTACGGCTGCTGAAGCATTGCATACCCAAGGATGTCAATAGGTTCTTTTCAAGGTTAAAGGGCTGATTATATACCAATCAGCTCTCAGAGCATTTTCATTTCCTAATAGTTCAATGTCAAAGGTATAAATAATGTAATGATGTGTGAAATATATTAAATAGTTATAAGATGTTTTAGTTTATTTTAAGACAACTGGGCGTTTTTGTCAACCTGCTGATATAAAAATAGCGTCATCAGTCGTGATGGCTGATGACGCTATAAAAAGAAGGATGTGTTTATATGATATCTACTACTGCTATTATCTTACGAACAGTTTCTTGCCGTTGACGATGTAGAATCCTTCAAGACCGTCGATGACGTTAAGTCCGGCTGTGACAGGTATCGTCTGCATGCGGCCTGTGAGATCGGAGATGCTGACTGTCATCATGCGTGGAGCAAAGATGTGCAGGGCACCGTCGATGATGCGGATGTCAAGTGCATCGGTGAGGTCGTTGATATCTTCAGATGCAAGCGGCGTGTATTCTACCCACTGGTTAGCGGAGTGGTGGAATATCATGCTCTTGCCTTTGACTTCCAGACCTGACTGTCCCTGTCCGGGATACTGCTGGCCGTTGCTCTTGAAGATGATGCTGGAGTTTTTGAAAGCATCAGGCAGGCTGTACATGTAGTATCCGGTTACGGGGTCGAGTGTCATGGCGGGGGCATTGTCCCATTTGGCGAGTTCGCCACCGTCATTGTACACATAGATGTGAAGGTCAGTCCAGTTGCCATCGTAATACACGCTCACAGCACCCGGAACGGGAGCTTCGGTTTTTGTATATACGAATGTCTGAACATTGCTTTCGCCATCTTTCTCTACATAGGTCTTGAGGGTTGTGGTCTCTGTAAATGTCAGAGGAGCGTCGTATGTGGCTGAAGAAGATGTGGGAACGGTGCCGTCGATAGTGTAGTGGATGGGTACGCCGGCAGGGCTGACTGTCAGGCTGACGGTGATAGACTCGGTAAACGACATGCCTCCATTAGGATTTGCCTTGACCACAGGTTTTGTGGGCTGGGGGCGCGGGTCATCAATGTCGAGCTTGGTGTACTGAGAACCGCCGTTGTATTCGAAATATGTGTCTTCGGTTATGCCTGTGATGTCAGCGGTCTGTCCGCCACTGCCATTAAGTATGATGTTGACACTTTCTTCTGCGTCGGCAAATGTCTCGTAATAGAATTCTTCGCCGTTGACTGTGGTCTTGGATGTCATTGCCTTGCCGGGCCACTCGCCGCAGAATTTCGTGGTGGTGCTGCCTGTCACTTCCCATGCATAGATGTTGGGCACGATGGATGACTTGACGTATACTGTGATTACTGCGTTGGGGTCAACTTTGCGGTAGGTGGCTGTGCCGGTGTTTTCGGAACCGTCTTCGCCTGTAGCACCCCATGTCACCTGGATCTTATCGCCGTAATTCATGCCTTCGCCTATTGTGAAGCTCTGGTTAGCTCCGGGCGTGAGGCTGACCATGTCGCTGTCGCCCACTTTATACCATCCTGTTGTGGCGTTGTCGCTCAGAGCTGCGGTGACGATCTGGGTCTCGGTCTTGAAAGCGCCCGCTCCAGGATTGAATACTACAGATGGAAGTATAAATGGACCGTCACGCTTTGTCACTGTCTCAGGTGCTTCCTCTTGTCCGTCATAAGGCTGCTGAGCCACTGATGCGGGAGATGCGGCGTAAAGGTATTTGCCGTCATCGCCGATTTTGCCGGGACCGTTGAGCACGTAGATGCGCATGTTGCCTTTGCCGGAGCAGTCAGCTGTGAGGGTTCCGTCGGTGACGTTTTTCACATCGCCGGTTATGGCATCGACATATTTGCCGTTGAGTATGCCGGTAAATGTGGAGCTGCCGCTGATAGTCACGAGCACATAGGAGTCTGTGGTGCCGTTGGTGTAACGACGCTTGAACGACATCTCGCCTGAGCAGCCTTCGGTGCTGTACTGGCCTTTGCGGAGAGCGGGCACGGCGGCGCGGATCTTGTTGAGACGCTGGAGATGTAGAGCCAGAGGATGGGTGAGGGAGGCGGCGAGGTTGCCGGTTGCATTGGTGTATTCGGCAAAGTCGGTAGTATTGACCGATCCAGTGAGGTAGCCGCCATAATATGCGCGGAGGGTCTCTTTAAGTGCGACATTAACGCCCTGGTCTATAACGTAGCCACCTGTGCGGCGGAAGCGTGTCTCTGTGCCCTGGAACACGCAAGGTATGCCGCGCCATGTGAACATCAGCGATAGGTTTTCTGCCCAAGTATCTTCGCTACCGTCAAAGGCATTGACTTTGTATCCGTTGGGACCGTAGTCGTGGCTGTCGACGTACACCACATTCCATGTCGCGTCGTTATACAGGCGGTCATCTGTGCGCACTGTAAATGCGTTGCTTGCCCTGTAGTAACGCTGGTGCATCGGGAAGTCGATTACATTGAAGCCTGATGCCTCGGAGTAGTCGGGTGTGTGGTACTCATTGCCGTTAAGGAATGCGTTATTGGAATTCGGCATGATGGACGCATCGTGGTTGAGATAGTCGGTGGCTTGTGCCAGCACTGATGCTCCGTTTGTGGTGTTGGCATATGCTGATGGATTGACTTCGCTGTATGTCAGACCGTTCCAAGATTCTTCGTTTTCGTCCCATGGATAGTCTTTTGTCTCTTTCCATGTATAGAAGCACGGTGAGCAGTTGAAGTGCTGATTGCGGTAGATGACTTCTTCCGATACGGCACAAACTTCGCCGAACATATAGAATGGCGCACCTCCGCGCTTTGCCTTGGCTTTTTCGGCTGCGGCATGGAAGCGAGGTATGAATACTTTGTTGAATGTCAGGCGCGATATGTGTCCCGATGTATCCACACGGAAAGCATCTACACCCATATCAATGAATTTGGAATAACAGTCGACAATGTAGTTGTACACGTGGGGATTCTCAGTGTTGAGGTCCACACAGTCACCTGCTATCTGACCCCACCAGCGTGAGGGGTCATCCCAGTCCCACGCCTGTCCTACATGATGCCAGTAGTTGTTGGGATCGCTGCCGGTGCCCTGTATGTTCTTGAGCAATTCTATGCGAGCGTCATGCTGCTTGTTAGGAATGAGTGACCAGTAGTCATCGGGCAGTTTGGTGTTGGGGTGAAGACGCATTGTCTTCTCATGGTTTGACTGGTTCTTGATGTTGGCTTTCTGGAACATGGGGCAGAGATATTCCTCGCCGAAGTTGCCGGTATGCTGTAGCACGACATCAAGCACGATTTTCATGTCACGTTTATGAGCTTCGTCTATGACATCTTGAAATTTCACATCCTCGCTTTCGTTGCGGGGATCTACTTTCTGGAAATTCATCGCGTGGTAGCCATGGTAATCAAGACCCGAGGCATTCTCTACCACAGGCGTAATCCAGATGGCTGTGAAGCCGAGAGCCTTAAGGTAGTCCATCTTCTCGATGAGACCTTTGAAATCACCTCGCCATTCGGGGTCATCGACGTTATTCTTGCCGTCCCAGCAATAGGTGTTGTTAGTGATGTCTCCGTCATAGAAACGGGCTGTCATGACGAAATAGATGGTCTCGTCACGGAAGTCGGAGCGGTCGCCAGTGAAATGGGCTGCTGATGCCTGCTGTGCCAGGCTACCGAGTGCGACCAATCCGCCAAAGAGCATTCTTTTTAAAATTTTCATGCTTTAGAAATGTGGATTAAGTAGATAGATTAGGTTAATGAAAATTACATATATTTGTCACATTACTACACTTGCGATCTTATAGAAAGATGTTTTAATATTCCATCGCAAAATTACACATTTGTTTGCAAATTACCCCCCCCTAAACATAAATAATGTTAATTTAGCGAAAAAACTTGGAATATGCGGAATAAAGAGAGCGTCACCATCCCATATCGGGAGATGACGCTCATGAATATAACTATGTATTATCGTTTACTTGACGAAGAGTTTCTTGCCATTGACGATATAGAAACCTTCGAGTCCGTCGATCAATGTCTGGCCGGGTGTTACTGCGACGCTGCGCATCTGACCTGAGATTGTCGAAATGTGTACCATGCCGTTGACCGATGAGCTGACGAGGATGCCGCCGGGGACGAGGCTGACTTCGATGCCGGCATAGAGGTCGTTGACATACATGTCGTCTATCGATGCGCCCGTATACTCTCCGAGATCCTCTACCTTGGCTTGGTTGTCACCGTTCGGCTTGATGAGATAGAGATGATTGTGAGTAATGCCGATGACATTTTCTGTCTGGTTTTTGCCATTACCGCCGTTGTTGAAGACTACTCCGCGTGTACCGTCGGGCACTGTGTAGGTATAGATGTGCTCAGCGACCTTGAGCATGTCCACGCCGGGCCAGCTTGATGCGTTGGCATCGAAGTGGTGCACCTTGAGTGGTGTCCAGTTGACCTCTGAGTTGTCGGCATAGATGGTGATGCCCTTGGGCTTCTCGACCTTGGTGAAGGTGGCTTCGCCGGTGTTGACAGTGGTGCCGTCGGTGGCTGTCCATGCTATTGTGACGGACTCTCCTACAGCCATGTCTGCTCCGATGGTCACGGTGGTAGTGCCTGTGAATGTCACGTTTGCACCGTTGCCCACCTTGTAGCTTGCCGAGGTGGCTGCTGCGTTAGCCTTGAGGGTGACGGTCAGGGTCTCGGTGAAGTTTCCGCCGTTGGGTGATACCGCTACTCGGGGAGATGCTGTCTCAGGCTCGATGGTCTTGACATAGCCGCTCTGTGTGTAGTAGCCGCCGTTGACGTAGTCAAATCCGCCCTGGTTGCGTGCAGGTACCTGCTCGCTGCCGTTGCTGAATATGATGAGGGCGTCGTCTGCGATGGTTTCGGAGCCGGTGTATGTCCACTTCCATACCTTGTTGCCGAGGTAGGTGAGGGTCTGACCGGGCCATGAGCCGCCGGTATAGTTTTCGGTGTCGTTCCAGATCCAGGCGTTAATGTAGCCGCCCCAGTCTGATGTGTTCTCGAAGAAGATAGCCTGTTCGCCGTCCTCGATGGCAGGTGCGATGGGCACTTCGGGCTCTTCGATTTCGCCGCCGCCACCACCGCCTGCGGGCTTGACTGTCCATGTCTCGTCAGGCATTGTCTCGTCAGGCCATTCGGTCCAGGGCTGGTCTACGGGAGCTGACGCATAGAGGTACTTGCCGTCTTCGCCTACCTTGCCGGGGGCGGGAGTCTTGGAGGTGTTGAGCACATACACACGGAGGTTGCCCTTGCCTGAGCATGTGACATCGAGGGTGTTGTCGGTTACGGTCTTGGTGTCACCGGTGATAGCGTCTACGTATGTGCCATTGAGGATGCCGGTGAATTTGGAGCTGCCGCTGACGGTCACGAGGGCATAGCTGTCGGTATTGCCGTCGACATAGCGGCGCTTGTACGACATCTTGCCTGAGCAGCCTTCTGTGCTGTACTGTCCCTTGCGGAGGGCGGGCACGGCGGCGCGGATCTTGTTGAGTCGCTGTATGTGGCGGGCGAGGGGGTATGATAGGGTAGAGGCAAGGTTGCCGGTGGCGTCGGAGTAGTCAGCGAAGTCGTTGACTTTCACGTTGCCTTCAAGATAGCCACCGAAATATGCACGTCCCGATTCCTTGAGAGCCAGTACGGCACCCTTGTCGATGGGCATGCCTTTCTGGAATTCCACTTCCGAGCCGTAGTAGATACAGGGGATACCGCGGAAGGTGAACATCAGGGAGAGGTTTTCAGCCCATGTGTCCTGTGTACCGGTGAAGCGGTAGTTGCTGTCGGGTGCGTAGTCGTGTGAGTCCACGTATACCACGTTGTAGGATGCGTCATTGTAGAGGTTGTCCTGACGGTGTACTCCAAATGCGCCCTGGGCAGAGTTGAAGTTCCAGTGCATTGCGAAGTCGATGACGCTCATGCCTGAATAGTCGGAGTAGTCGGGTGTGTGGTATTCGTTGCCGTTGAGCAGGGCGTTGTTGCTCTTGCGCATGATCGCGTCGGCGTGGCCGAGGTCGTCCTTGCCGCTCTGGAGCACTGACTCCCAGTTGGTGTGGCCGCTGACGGTCTCATAGTCATGCGAGCCTTCGGTCTCGGTAGGTATTGCTACCACAGAGTCCCATGATTTGGGGTCGTAATCCCAGGGATAGTCCTTTGACTCTTTCCATGTATAGTAGCAGGGAGAGCAGTTGTAGTTCTCGCCACGGTATATTACCTCCATTGAGCGGGCGCAGACTTCGCCGTACATGAAGAAGGGTGTGTTGCCGCGCTTGGCTTTTGCCTCGGGGGTCTCCGAAGCTGCCATGAGCTGGGGGAGGAAGTTGTTGTTAAATGACAGACGGGGTATGTGACCGGCGGTGTCGATACGGAAGCCGTCAACACCCATCTTGATGAAGCGTGAGTAGCAGTCTACCAGGTATTCTGCCACTGCAGGGTGCTCGGTGTTGAGGTCTACGCAGTCACCTGCGATCTGTCCCCACCAGCGCGAGGGATCGTCCCAGTCAAACCATGCCTTGTGGTGCCAATAGTTATGGGTGTCGCGGTTGGTGAAGTCTGAGTTCTTCATCATCGCAAGACGTGTGCCATACTGTGCACTCGGCTGCATTGACGGATAGTTGGTGGGGAGCTGGCCGCCTTCGCTCTGAGGCACTACGAGCATCGAGGCGTTGATGTCACCGAGGTCTTTGGTGTAGTCCTTCTTGAACATGCGGCAGAGTTTGCCTTCGCCGAAGTTACCGGTATGCTGGAGCACGATGTCAAGCACGAGTTTCATGCCGCGTTTGTGCACCTCGTCTATTAGTTCCTGGAACGCCACGTCGGCATCTGCATCAGTCGACTCTTTCGATACATAGCGGTGGTCTATCTTGGAGAAGTCCATGGCGTGGTAGCCGTGGTAGTCAAGTCCGGAACCGTTTTCTACGATAGGTGTGATCCATACTGCGGTGAAACCAAGGGCTTTGATGTAGTCAAGCTTTTGTATGAGTCCTTTGAAGTCTCCGCGCCACTCGGGGTCTTTGATATTGTTGACGCCGTCCCAGCAATATACGTTGTTGTTGGGGTCGCCGTCATAGAAGCGTGTCGTCATGGCGAAGTAGATGGTCTCGTCACGGAAGTCCGTTCGGTCACCTACAAATGTGGCTGCTGATGCCTGTTGCGCCAATGCGCCGAGGGCTACCATGCCGCCTAAGAGCATTTTTTTCAAATGTTTCATGAGCCTTTTTAGGTTGATGTAATAGAAATGTGAGAAAATATATATGTGTTTTTGAAATTTAGCACGTAAATCCAGCATACCACGCAAAGTGAATGGAAAGATGTGCCGCAGCGTAAATCAGGTGCAAATATATGAAAATATGCTAATAAAATCAAAAATGGCTCCAGTGATTTAATCTATATTCACATATTTTAGCTATAAGACTCTTCGTGTCGCTTGTGCCGTTAGCCGTAGTGCCGCCCTGCGGTCTGATTAGTGACATATTTTGCGGTGCAGCTGTTTTGAAAGGTGAATAATTATCCCTAATTTTGTGTCAAGAAAAATCTCAATTCTATTTATGGCTCGACCGAACCTTTCAGGCATGGGGGTGGCTCTCATAACACCCTTCAAAGCTGACAAATCCATAGACTTTGACGCTTTGGCGCGTCTTATCGAATATCAGGTAGGTTGCGGCACCAACTATTTTGTGGTGCTCGGAACCACTGCCGAGACTCCTGCACTGTCGCAGGACGAGCGTGCCCAGGTGCGCCGCTTTGTCGTTGATCGTGTGGCTGGGCGTGTACCGCTTGTGCTTGGTCTCGGTGGTAATAACACTGCTGGAGTGATAGAGGAGATGAAGTCAATCGACAATCTCCACAAGTTCAGCGCCATACTTTCGGTGGTGCCCTATTACAACAAGCCGTCGCAGGAAGGCATTTTCCAGCACTACAAGGCGATAGCAGATGCATGCCCCATCCCTGTCATATTATATAATGTGCCGGGTCGCACAGGTGTCAACATGACTGCTGAGACCACGCTCAGAGTGGCTAAAGAGTGCCCCAATGTAATCGGTATCAAGGAAGCAAGCGGCAATATCAGCCAGATGGATGAGATCATCAAGTGTAAGGATAAGGACTTCATGGTCATATCTGGTGATGACGGCATCACATTCCCGCTTATAACACTCGGCGCGGTAGGTGTCATCTCTGTCATCGGCAATGCTTTCCCACGTGAATTTTCCAAGATGGTCCGTCTCGGACTGGCAGGTGAATATGACGCGGCTCGTGCCATACACCATCGCTTCACAGAGCTGTTCAGCCTGCTGTTTGTCGACGGTAACCCTGCGGGAGTGAAGTGTGCCCTCGCCGACATGGGCATGATAGAAAACGAGCTTCGCCTCCCTCTCGTACCCACGCGCGTAGCCACCTACGAGAAAATCCACCGCTGCCTCGACTCCCTCCGCTAACTCAGGTCTTTTCCTAAGGACCTTAAGGACATTAAGGTCCTTAAAGTCCTTAAAATAACAGCATAGCAAATCCGGTCTCAAGAGGATATCCTCCATGAGACCGGATTCGTTTTGTTTGTGTCGTATTGTTAAGCTTCAGACATCTCAAGCCTGCTTAACCTTCTCAACGATGGCTTTGAAAGCGGCGGGATTGTTGAGGGCGAGGTCTGCGAGCACCTTGCGGTTGATCTCGATGCCTGACTTGTGGATGAGACCCATGAGCTTGCTGTAGCTGAGATCTTCCATGCGGGCTGCGGCGTTGATACGCTGGATCCAGAGGGCGCGGAAGTTGCGCTTCTTGTCCTTGCGGTCGCGGTAAGCATAAGTCAGACCTTTTTCCCATGTGTTCTTGGCTACGGTCCACACATTGCGGCGGCATCCGTAGTAACCACGGGTGAGTTTGAGGATCTTTTTGCGGCGAGCTCGTGAAGCTACGTGATTTACTGATCTTGGCATTGTTCAGAATGATTGTGAATGTCAGCGGCTTTTTAGCACTTTGATGTTTGGTGGCTGCGCATTCGGTTAATAAACTGTTAATGTGTTTGATGTGTCCCGAGAAAGCCCGGGCAGAGTGACGGTTGACGGTATTACTTAAGTGCGAGGAGCGACTTTACGTTGTTTACGTCAGCGTGTGCCACTGTGGTGAAGTGGGTCAGATTTCTCTTCTGCTTCTTGGTCTTCTTGGTCAGGATGTGACTCTTGAAGGCGTGCTTTCTCTTGATCTTTCCTGATCCGGTAAGGGCGAACCTCTTTTTGGCACCGGAATTAGTCTTAATCTTGGGCATTGTAAGTGTTGTTAGTAAATTGGGTTGGTGTTATTTCTTTTTGGGCGAGAGCATGATGATCATGCGCTTGCCCTCAAGTACTGGCATCTGTTCTACCTTTCCGTATTCTTCAAGGTCGTTGGCAAAGCGGAGTAGCAATACCTCTCCCTGCTCCTTGAACAGGATGGAGCGACCCTTGAAAAACACATAGGCTTTCACCTTGGAGCCTTCCTGCAGGAATCCCTGGGCATGCTTAAGCTTGAAGTTGTAGTCATGGTCGTCGGTCTGGGGTCCGAAACGTATCTCCTTGACCACTACCTTTGTAGCTTTAGCCTTGGCTTCCTTCTGCTTCTTCTTCTGCTGATAGAGAAACTTTTGGTAGTCAAGTATCTTGCACACCGGGGGCTCGGCGGTAGGGGAGATTTCTACCAGATCGAGACCTTCATCATCGGCTATCTTGATGGCTTCGGCTATCGGATAGACTCCAGGGGTAACATTGTCACCTACGAGTCGTACTTCCTGGGCGCGGATAAACTCGTTGATATTATGAGGGTTTTTGTTTTCAACCCGACGGCCCCTTCTCATGGGACCACCGGTGCCCGGACGACGCGGTCCGGGTGAAGGTCTGAACGGTTTTTTCTCCATTAAGGATTGTAAGTGGTTGTATGTAAGTTTGTTGTGTGTCTGTTAGCCTTGGACTTCTGTCGTCTGTGAGGTCATTTCCTTGATTTCCTTGGCCAAAGATTCTGCAAAGGTAGCAATTTTCATCTTACCTTTGTCACCTTCGCCCTGTTTTCTTACAGAAACTTCGCCGTTTTCAGCTTCCTGCTCTCCGACAATCAGCATGTAGGGGATGCGCTTCAACTCATTGTCGCGAATCTTTTTGCCGATTTTTTCGTTGCGGTCGTCCACGGTGGCGCGGATGTCAAGTGCATTGAGCTGCTTGGCTACTTCAAATGCGTAGTCGTTGCTCTTCTCGCTGACGGGGAGCACTACCACCTGGTCGGGTGCCAGCCACAGGGGGAAGCGTCCGGCGGTGTGCTCGAGGAGCACTGCCACGAATCGTTCCATGGAGCCGAAAGGCGCACGGTGGATCATCACCGGACGGTGCTTCTGGTTGTCGGCTCCGGTGTATTCGAGCTGGAAGCGTTCGGGCAGGTTGTAATCGACTTGGATTGTGCCGAGCTGCCAGCGGCGGCCGATGGCATCCTTGACCATGAAGTCGAGTTTCGGACCGTAGAAAGCTGCCTCGCCGAGTTCGGTGCGGGCTTTAAGTCCCTTTTCGGCGCAAGCCTCTATGATGGCTTGCTCGGCAAGGTGCCAGTTCTCGTCTGAGCCGATGTATTTCTCCTTGTTGTTGGGGTCGCGCAGTGATATCTGTGCTTCGAAGTTGTCAAACTTCAACGCCTTAAATATATAGAAGATGATATCCATGACCTTCAGGAACTCGTCCTTGATCTGGTCTGGTGCACAGAAGATGTGGGCATCGTCTTGCGTAAAGCCGCGCACACGGGTCAGTCCGTGGAGCTCGCCGCTCTGTTCGTAGCGGTACACTGTGCCGAATTCTGCCAGACGCAGAGGCAGCTCGCGGTATGAACGCGGAAATGCCTTGAATATCTCGCAGTGGTGGGGGCAGTTCATCGGCTTGAGCAGATACTCCTCTCCCTCTTCGGGTGTATGTATCGGCTGGAACGAATCCTTGCCATATTTTGCATAGTGACCCGAGGTGACATAGAGCATCTTGTTGCCGATATGCGGAGTGATTACCTGGAGGTAACCGTATTGTTTCTGGATTTTGCGCAGGAACTGCTCGAGACGGTCACGCAACGCGGCACCCTTCGGGAGCCACAGAGGCAGACCGGCACCCACGTTCTGCGAGAAAGCAAACAGCTCCATCTCTTTTCCGAGCTTGCGGTGGTCGCGCTTCTTGGCTTCCTCCAGTATGGCGAGGTATTCGTCAAGCATTTTTTTCTTGGGGAATGTCACACCGTATACTCTGACGAGCTGGTTGCGCTTTTCGTCACCGCGCCAGTATGCGCCGGCAAGCGACATGATTTTGACAGCTTTGATAGGGGCGGTGTTGGGAAGGTGCGGACCGCGGCAGAGGTCGGTGAAGTTACCCTGGGTGTAGGTGGTGATGTGTCCGTCCTCAAGTTCGCTGATAAGCTCGCACTTGTATTCCTCGTTTCTGTCACCAAACATCTTCAGAGCATCGCTCTTGGTTATGTCCTTGCGCACGATATCGTTTTTCTGACGTGCCAGCTCCAGTATCTTCTCCTCGATTTTGGGGAAATCGGCAGCTGTGATTGTGTGGCCGTTGGGGTCGATGTCGTAGTAGAATCCGTTTTCGATAGCCGGACCGATGCCGAATTTCACCCCCGGGTACAGTTCCTGGAGGGCTTCGGCGAGAAGGTGTGCCGAACTGTGCCAGAAGGCATGCTTGCCCTCGGCATCTTCCCATTTATACAGGCTCAGTTCTGCATCCTCGTTGACGGGGCGGCTGAGATCCCATTCTTGACCGTTGACTGAAGCGGCGAGCACGTCCTGTGCCAGTCGCGGACTTATGCTTTCTGCAATCTGCAGCGGAGTCGTGCCGTTGTCAAATTCTTTGACACTTCCGTCAGGAAAAGTGATTTTCATCGTCTATATCGTGTAACGCTTTAATGTTTTTTGTATAACCTCAGCCATAAAGAGCCAAAGCAACCGCAAAATTACTCAATTTCCCCCAAGTAGACAAATATTTCCACCAAAACCCCTCCTCCCACCTTATATAATATGAATATAATATAAGAAAGGCTCATTAAAGCCCCCGTCCTGTAGGGACATGCCGCGGCATGTCCGCCCCCCGATAGGCTTTATAAGACTTATAA
>CAMQYL010000008.1:0-85370 GCA_947039275.1 uncultured Bacteroidales bacterium
GCAAGAAAGAAGCCTCCGAAGGTACGAATTAAGTCTTCCGACCACTAGTGCCCTCTGGGACTATAGACAACGTATCAGTTTTCAGAATCTGCTTTTGTCGGTATTTGCGGCGCCACGACCTTTGTAGCGCGAACGCGCGGAGTTGAAATTGTATCTGACGGTGAGCGACAGGTCGCGTGTGTCAAGGATTTTATTGGTGGAGATGGTGCTCATGGCGTCGTATAATGTTATGTCTTGCCGCCATGTGTCAAACACATCGTTGAGCTGCAATTTCACGCTCCACGTGTCATCGGCAAAGGATTTATACAATCCGAGATTGCACTGCCAATAGGCTTTCAGATAGAAATTGTCACCGTTGCCTGATGTTCTTACCGAAAACTCAACGTTAAGCCACATATCCCACGGAAGACGCAAAGCGTTGTCGAAGCGGAATATCCCCAACGGACGGTCCAACTTGACCGTTTCGCCGACATGCACCATCTTGAAATCCTGTGCATTTACACCAGCCATGACTGACGGATGCCAGCAGCCGAAGAATGTAGGAGCATAGTTGATGTAAGCACCGTAAGTATTGAACCTCGGCATATTGACCATCGTCAACAGAGTGACACCGTTGCCACCGGGATATTCCGATGTCTGCCACATGAAATAATTCTTTGTCGAGCAGTATTCCAGTTCTACTACCAAGTCCTTCCATGACACGGAGGCTGAGATATAATCACGATACACGGAGCGCAGATTGGGATTGCCTGACTCGTAGGTGTATCTGTCGATATATTTCACAGCCGAACTGAGCTGTTCGAATGCCGGACGAGATGTCTTTCTCATATATGAGATACGGGCATTAACGTTTCCAACAGGAAATGCCAGAGAAGCCGATGGAGCGAAATTATGGTACCTGCGGCTCTGGTCTTCGCGGAGCACTCCGTATTGCCAATACTTCGAGTCTGTGTATTCCCAACGTAACCCCGCGCTCGCCGACACACTTCCGAAGGTCTGCTCTGCCTCAGCAAACAGAGCTGTAGTGGTTTCGCTTATCCTTATGTCATTGTCAATTATGTACGCAGCATCGCCATCATACCTGTCAGTGCGACGTATGTTGCTCACTTCCGACCCAAATCTCACATCACCTTTACACACCGGGAATGATACCATGACATTACCGGCAAGCAGACGGTTGTCCACATCATTGAGGGTCGTAAAGTCACGCATCGGATTTATGGTAGAGATTTCCTGCTCTGCATTATGACGGTCATTTATCTGCCATAGGGCATCAAAATTGGCAGAAAGATGCCACTTGCCAATCTCGCCGCTGTAGTATGCGCTCAGCAGATGCTGGCGGTTATGACGTCTGGAATCAGTGAAATTTTCAAGTGTTTCAGCATACAGACCATCTATGTAACGGTCGGCAAAAGAACTGCCATTGATCGTGGACGGTTTGAAGGAAAAATCGTAATAGAGACCGAAATTATGTGATGGCATACTGTAGTTCATCCCGACCTTTCCCTGATAGACAGGATATTTCGCGAAATCGCGACCATAGCTGTTTTGGCGCACAATGCCCGATTTGAGATACTGCGTGGTATGAGTTGAAGCCCCGGGACGTTCACGGTAATTCTCGTAATTCAGCATGCCGAAAAGGTCAAAACCGTTTTTACGCCAGTTGAAATTCACCTGCTCAAACATATACGCATAATGCTTGTAACCGACAGTGGTGCGGTCATTGACCGAGAAGCCCTGACCCACGGGAGCTACCGTCGTGATCCGTATCACGGCGTTGACCGTCGAAGCATATCTTGCACCCGGATTGGTCACGACATCCACGCTCTTTATCTGCGTCGAAGCGAGCTGGTCAAGCTCCGACATGTCACGTACTTGTCTGCCGTTGATATATATGAGCGGTGTCCCTTTGCCCAAGACCTCAATCTCCGACCCCGACTTGGCGACAAAAGGCATCTTGCCGAGCACTTCGAGGGCGGTGCCAGTATTAGCGAGATATGTACCAGATATAGCCACCTGCACCCCATCGTCTTTCAGCTTCGCAACAGGACGCGAACCCTTTACCTCGACCTCTCCAAGCATAAACGATGAAGGGGTAAGGATAATGTCACCTAAGTTTGATTCTGGATTGTCTATCGTCTTCGTTTCAAACCCCATCGCCGAGACTCGCAGAAATGCAGGGGAGCCGTTGCCTATGATAGCAAACGCACCTGTCTCATCAGTCACCGTCCCACCGATCAAGGTGGAATCATTCAGAGATTGCAGAGTCACATTGGCAAACTCTACAGGGTTGCCGCAATCGTCTTTCACTCGTCCCTCATAGGTCGGAGTCGCCGCAATGAGAGTGTTGAAGTTCAGGCAGAGCAATAGCCCTGCCATTAATCTGGTTAATGACATTGTGATTATATGATTAATTGGTTTATGATTTCCCTATAGTCCGCCCACGACAACCCAGCCGCCTGTGTCAGTCCTCTGTAACGCTATGTTATGGCGATACCGTGTGCCGTCACGAAGTTCAAGTGTGTACGGGACAAAAATCGAATTTCCAGAGCCGGAAGTGAATGACCGCCCTATTGAAATCAGTTTTGACCCGCGCAGACTCTCCCGATATGCCGCATCCGCCCACTCGCGTGGCATCATCCGGCTGAGTATTCCCTCATCCCAGTCGGCAAAGGCGTTCAAAACGGTAGAAGCAGCCTCCTCGGCACTAAGTCCCTTCAAGCCATCCGGCTGCTCGTCGGTCTCTATGAACCGTATGCCGTCAGGCAGCACGCATATGTTTTCTTTTGTCTGCTGATTATATTTAATCTCTGACACTTTAAGCACCTCGACTTCACGACCACCTGAAACGACGCTGACCGTGGCGCTTTTCAGCCTCTTTGATTCAGCATCAATCACGTATCTTCTGACATTCTCCGACTCAGCGATTGAGGTGTTGAGCAAATACGGATTTTCAAAATTTCCCTGCGGAGCGGCATGGCAGGTAAGTATGATGTCGCCATCTTTCTTGTCTATCTTATAATCTGCCTTGTTGCCATTTGTGCAGTTGTCTGACTCATATTCAAGTATCTTCCGAGGCGTCAGCAAAGTTGCCAGATACCCCAGGATGTTTTCATAGTCTGAACTCTTAATATGCCATCCCAGTCGCAGCGAGGGCATCCACGTATAGATGTCCCTGCCTGTGCCTGTAGCCACACGTTCTCCCTTGTCGATGCGCCACCGCAGCAGCGAGTCAGCATCGGCAATACGCACATGGTGCCTGACAAAATCCTCATTCATGTCGATATAGCGGAAGTTTTCCACGGGACGAGTCCTCACCTCAACGGTCATATCGACAGTCTCGGCATGGCGGAAAGCGTCTATGGCTTCAGCAAGGACCGACTTAGCCGACAGCCCCGATGGCAGCAGCACGAAAAGCATGACAGCGGCAGCCGCGGTCATAATGCACAGACTGCCGACCATCCATCTCCTCGCTTCATGTTTCCTGCGCTCCTGAGCGAGAGCCGAACGGACTTTTTCACGAAGACCATCCGAAGCCTTGATGTCACGGCAGGGCTTCAACAGGTTTCTTATATCTTTGTAATCATCCATGCTATGACATTTTATTGGTTAGATACAGTTTTCTTAATTTATCCATCCCTGCTTTATACCGCGACTTGGCAGTAGACTGCGGGATGGAGAGGATGCTACTGATTTCCACAAACGAGAGGTTGTCGACCACATTCATCCTTATGACCTCAGCCTCACGTGGATGCAGACTGTCAAGACACATGTTTATCCGCTCCGCATCCTCCCTGTCAAGCCCATCAGCCCCACCGTCCTCCACGTCCAAGCCCTCAATCCGTACCAGCTCCCTTTGCCCCCTCCGTGTCCGGTCAAGACAAAGATTGTGCACGATTCTGAACAGATAGAGCCTGACACCCTCAGGCTTAATCGCCCCAGTATCCTTCTCCAGAAACCGCAATATGGCATCATAGACAAGATCCTCAGCCTCATCCCGGTCGCCCAACCGATAATAGGCAAACCTGACAAGGTAATCAAGATTGCTCTCGATTACCCTGCTGATGATGTCGCGTCGTCTCTTCTTAAACATACAGTCCTATCATTGATGCTTCTACCAAATAAGACGCACCATCCCCCACCTCCGACGACCCACAACCGTTAAAAATCCCTAAACCACCCCACAAAATTGCAGTTTTAGATGTAGGATCGCGACTTCTACTGATCAATCTTTGGGTGGTTATGTAAGAAAATCGGAATAGTGTAGGGACATGCCGTGGCATGTCCGCCCATCAGGCGTTGCATTTGCGAGTGCTGCTGAAAGCGGACATGCCACGGCATGTCCCTACAAGAGTTATACAGTGTTTTAGCATAGCAATTGAGGCAATCTCATTTTGTCAGCCATATGCAGTAAAAGATTGACTGGCAGTAGGATCGCGACCCAATAGTTCACCTAAGCAGAGATGACACAATACGACCCCAGGCGGGGTCGCATATATTAGGCATGGGTCATACAAGCCGTTTAGGCCTGTATGACCCATGTTACTGTCACGCCACCGATTTCCGCCACTGTAGGTGGCGCACAGCTCCTGCGGGAATTTGTCAAGATACGAATGGTCAGGAAAGCTTGATCAGTTCGGGCACATAGCCCTTGACTTCGCGGAGCTCTTCTTCACCGGGAAGTGCCACTTCGGCATCCCTGTCAGAGAATATCATTGCCACCTTGTTACCGGTCTCATCGTCGGTCTTGAGGACGACAAGTATCTCGGCATCATCCTTGCGGTAACGGTCAAATTCATTGCGACCGCGCCACATCGCAGGATTATCACGGCGGAAATTCATGACATCGCAAACGTAATTGAACAGGCGGCGTTCACGGTCATCATCAGCCTTGAGATGCCCTGAAGTTCTGGAAGCATTGTCAGGCTGGCTGCCGTCACAGTCGCGCGACAAGTCGGCGAACTCGTCCCCGTAATAAAGTGTGACAGGGCCAGGATAGCCTGCCAAAATGGCAAACCTCGTCATTAGATTAATCTCGTCACCGTCATCATAGAAATTGTCACCGACCCTCACGCCGTCATGATTGCTTAAAAACAGGTTGGGCAACACGTCTTCAGGGTAATAGCCTCGCTCAGAAGGCGAGGAATACACTCTTACAACATCGTCCCAGCCGTTGTCAAGTCCTCCGTAGCCCTGACCGTCCATGGCTCCGCTTATAAGCTGCTTGCCATCGAAGTCAAATGCGCTCTTGAGCCCTCCATCGCGGAAAATCCTGCTGCTGATGCCCCCGGCATCGCTCCAGTCCTCACCGACCATATATCCCAACACTCCCCATTTCTTCCCTTCGCTTCTTCTCTTCTCACACAACTCCCTTACAGCTGCGGATATCTCGCACCAGTAATTATGTCCTTCCTGACACAGCTGATATGCCTGGTCGAAGCGCCATCCGTCAATCTCAAACTTCTCGATCCAATATGTAGCCACCTCCTTAAAATAGTCAAGCGATTCGGGATACTTCACATTCCCCTCTCCGCCATCTTCGCCGCGGTCGCTGAGCGCAGGAGTGGAATCTATCTCATGCCCTGACGGCGAAGGCTTGTCGACACCGCCATGATGCCCAAAAACTCCGTCAAGAAACACATACAGCCCTCTTTCATGAGCTTTCTCCACCAGTTCCCTCAAATCGTCCTCAGTACCGAAGTGAGGGTCGATCTTGAAGTAGTCTTTGGCAAAATAGCCTGTAGCCTGGAGTTTTTCACCTCCAAAGGCACCCGTGCTGTCAAATATCGGCGTGAGCCACAAAGCAGTGGCACCGATGCGCACCATATGGTCCAAAGCGTCTATAACGCCTCTGATATTCCCGTCTTTCCTCTCCCCCTCAGGCCCCCACAGGCTGTCATATCCGTCAGCCCCTTCAGTATTATGAAGAAACGAACCGACCATCACCTGATAGATGGCGAGAGATCTCCAATCCTTACAAACATTGTCATGTGCATTTTCCATATGTCTGATATTTTTAAGGTTAAATGTCTGTCATAACGGAATGCCTAAACACGACATTCTGTCAATCTGAAACTTGATTTAAGCATAACAGTCTTTCAGCCGTTTAGTTCAACCCCCCGTCCACCCCCCTGTGACTTATACAATTGAATCTGAGATAGGCATACTGTAATGACGTTGATAGTTCATAGTGGCTGATGATGGAGAAGCATTTGCATAGCAATAGAGGCAACAGTGTGGGCAGGTGTTATAGGTGCCGATGTCTTTTGACAAGATGCAGCCGCAGGCTTTGCGCTGGCCGGAATCAGGTTTGGCTCCATATAGAAAGTTTTGAAGGACAGCATCGTCGGGCGAAAGGAGTGCTATGAGGTCAGGATCAATGCAGCGATTGTGCTCGATACCGCATTCCGATAGTTCGATAGTTTCGGCGCATGTGGCGAGTGTGTACCCCCATCTTTTGAGATTTATATCAAATGCCGGAATATCCGTCGCACGGCTCGCCGACACAATCACCGGCGCTTGTGCCTGCACTTGCTGCCCGTCACCTGCAATTATGGTTGTGTGGTCGTGTTTCAGAAAAGTAGCTTTAGATCTTTTTGCAAAATTACAGACAGATATGGGCAACAATACGGTACAGTCGCAATAATATAAATTAATTCTATGGATATTCCTCCTCTATATAAAAATACAATATCATAGCTGAATTATATACAAACAAATCTAAAATATCCCGCCAAAATTACAAATATATTTTGCCATCCGAGGCTATAAAACACCAACCATAGGAACAAATCATTTTGGTTCCTATGGCTGGCTATAAGTGATTTATGTGAATTTCCTGTCTTAGTATTCGTCCTCGTTGAAGAGGAAGTCTTCTTTGGAGGGGTAGTCGGGCCAGATGTCTTCGATGCTTTCGTAGGTGTCGCCTTCGTCCTCGATTTCCTGGAGGTTCTCGATGACCTCGAGAGGTGCGCCCGAACGCATCGCGTAGTCTATCAGCTCGTCCTTGGTGGCGGGCCAGGGAGCATCTTCAAGTTTTGAAGCCAGTTCAAGTGTCCAATACATAGTTATACTGTTTGTGTCGTGGGTTATAGGTTGATTATTTTGTCCGCTGTCATATCTTTAACGCAGCAACAGCCGCGAAATATGCATGCTTAACAATTTTTATCCCACAGGATCTCGTTGACCTGACGGTACATATTGTTGAAGCGGGCGAATACGAAGAGGAAGTCACTCAGGCGGTTGATGAAACGGAGCACCATCGGGTCGATGTATGTTTCCTCAGCGAGACCTACGATGCGACGCTCGCAGCGACGGCACATGGTGCGGCATACATGGATCTGGGCTGCGGTGCCTGTGCCACCAGGGAGGATGAATCCGGTCATGGGAGGCAATCCCTCGTCAAGGTGGTCGATGGCGTTTTCGATGCGCTCTACAGTGGCAAGGGTGATACCGTCACATTCGTGGCGCTCGCCTGCCGGATAGGGAGTAGCCAAGTATGCACCTATGTTCATCAGCTTGTGCTGGCAATAGATGATCAGGTCGTGAGCCTGCTGGTCAAGGGTGGGAAATGTGGCAAGCACGCCGAGGTTGGCGTTAAGTTCGTCTACCGAGCCATAAGCCTCCACGCGGATGTCATTCTTCTTTGTGCGGACACCGCCCACGAGCGAAGTCGTGCCGTTGTCACCTGTACATGTGTAAACAAGACTCTTTGTCATTGCGTATCTATGTTGTGTTAGTTGAAGTTGTGTTTATTCCTGTAGGGACATGCCGTGGCATGTCCGCCAATGAAGGCGTTTTATACGTTGCCGCAAGCGGACATGCCATGGCATGTCCCTACACAACTATTTCTTGACAGCGTTCTGCTGCTGTTCTTCGCGGAGCAGGTCGCGGATCTCGGTCAGCAGCTTCTCCTCGGCGGTGGGTTCTGCGGGAGCTTCGGCGGCGATTTCCTCCTCCACTTCCTTCTTCTTACGCAGGTTGTTCATAAACTTGATCATGATGAAGATGCAGAACGCCACGATGATAAAATCAACGATAGTCTGGATCCATGTGCCCCAGTTCATCGCCACCTCGGGAGTGATGACGGCACCCTGCGCATCCGTGACAGCCTTCTGGATCACCCACTTGTAGTCAGTGAAATTCATGCCGCCTGTGGCAACGCCTACAAGAGGCATGATTATATCGTCAACGAGCGATGAAACGATCTTGCCGAAAGCGGCACCGATAACCACGCCGACAGCCATGTCGATGACATTGCCGCGCATCGCAAATTCCTTGAATTCCTTTAATAGGTTGCTCATGATTCTTATATTTAAAAATGTGGGTTGTACTTAACATGCGGAAATATCAGTGTCACGTCCTCAAGTTCGCGTAATCCGTTGACTCCGTTGCATATAGGTCTATAGACCCCTCTATGGAAGCGCAAAATTAATAAAATTATGTGACTGATAGTGAAATTTGCCGTCAAATTTATCTTTTCAACAGTATTTAACACACGAAAGTTCCCTCAAAAACAGAATATTGCCAAATTTTCTCTAACTTTGTGGGCGGAAAACTCCGTGGTTTCCGCTCATTTTTAGAAACTTTCGTTTTTACAACTTAATAACTATGACTAAAATCGGTATTAATGGCTTCGGCCGCATCGGACGCTTTGTGTTCCGTGCATCTTGCAAGAGAGACGACATCGAAGTTGTCGCTATCAACGACCTTCTGCCCGTTGACTACATGGCTTACATGCTCAAGTATGACACAATGCACGGTCGCTTCGACGGCACTGTTGACTATGACATGGACAAGAGCCTCCTCATCGTCAATGGCAAGGAAATCCGCGTTACAGCATGCAAGAATCCCGCTGAAATCGGCTGGGGTGCTGTAGGTGCTGAATACGTTGTTGAATCTACAGGTCTCTTCCTCACAAAGGAGAAGGCTCAGGCTCACATCGAAGCCGGCGCTAAGTACGTGGTTATGTCTGCTCCCTCTAAGGACGACACCCCCATGTTCGTTTGCGGCGTAAACCAGGATTCATATGTAAAGGGCACACAGTTCGTGTCAAACGCTTCTTGCACCACCAACTGTCTCGCTCCTATCACCAAGGTGCTCAACGACAAGTTCGGCGTTGTTGAAGGCCTCATGACCACCGTTCACTCTACAACCGCTACACAGAAGACCGTCGACGGTCCCTCTATGAAGGACTGGCGTGGTGGCCGTGCTGCTTCTGGCAACATCATCCCCTCTTCTACAGGTGCTGCTAAGGCTGTAGGCAAGGTTATCCCCGAACTCAACGGCAAGCTGACCGGTATGTCAATGCGTGTCCCCACCCTCGACGTTTCTGTAGTTGACCTCACCGTCAACCTCGCCAAGCCCACCACATACGACGAAATCTGCGCCGCTATGAAGGAAGCTTCTGAAGGCGAACTCAAGGGCATCCTCGGCTACACCGAAGACGCAGTCGTATCAAGCGACTTCCTCGGCTGCCCCCTCACCTCTATCTTCGACGCTAAGGCAGGTATCCAGCTGACTCCTACCTTCGTCAAGGTTATCTCTTGGTATGACAACGAGATCGGCTACTCTAACAAGGTTCTCGACCTCATCGCCCACATGAAGAAAGTAAACGGCTAATCAATAGCCCTAACTTCCAATCATAAAGTCAGGCTCCCGGGTATACCCGGGAGCCTGACTCGCGTTTTAGCCCAGCACATTCCGTTGCACTCGGTAATGTGCAATACTCAAAGCCGAGTCCCAATGCGGCTTACTTGAATTTGTTTTAGCGTGGAAAGGCGCGGCATAGCCGCGGCGGGAGTAGTAGCCACATGCAAGCAAGCTGTCAGGCTTATGAAGCTTGTGGTCCAAAATTCCCCATCATATGGCGGCGGCGTTAGCTGCCGGGGCTGATGCATGCGATTGCCCCGGCAGTTACACCGCCGGATTTCCATTACATCCGTTTCCCACAAGCTGCGCAAGCCTGACAGCTTGCTTGCATGTGGCTACTACATCCCTCGCGGTTAACCCCGCGAGCATTAAGTTAATTTACTTGCTCAGGTCAGAGTAAACGGCATTGGGACGCGGCGTGCCGCGTCATCTAACGCCATGCACCTCGCCTCGTACGATGACGCGGCACGTCGCGTCCCTACTTGTGGGCAAAGCGTTAGGCTATATCAACCCAAGCGGGGTCACATATATTAGGCATGGGTCATACAATCCATTAGGATTGGCTGACCCATGTTATTGTAACACCACCGATTTCCGCCGCTGTAGGTGGCGCACAGCTCCTGCGCGAGTTGTGTGCCTCCTATGGAGGCATTGATTGGAAAGGGATGGTGTGACACCATGGTCATACAAACCTACTGTTTGTATGACCATGGCGTAACATATTGACCTCCGACGGAGGTCTTGAAATGCAACGCCTTATGCGCAGAGGGTGTTGCAGAACCGCATTTAAACATGTTTGTGCGGTCGCTACATGTAGCGACCCTACAAATTTTTACGGTGTTTGTCGCATAATTCCTGAGTTCTGCAACACCCTCTTGAAATGTAACGACTGATGCGCGGACATGCCACGGCATGTCCCTACAGATACGAAACAGGCTCCGGCACCCTGGTGGTGTCGGAGCCTGTTTAGGGTTATTGTGACCGGTTGGGGTCAGAGGATCTTGTAGGCGGAGGTGTTTTTGATGCCGGGCATGGAGTTGTATTTGAGGACGTCGCCCTTGACCATGACGTGGGCTCCGAGCATCGTGGGGTTGTCACCGAGATTGAGGGCAGCACGGGTATCGCTCTTAGCCACGAGCTGGATGTCTATGACCTTGCTTTCATCGGTGCAGTCAGCTGTGGGAGCGAGGAGCACGTTGGCATAAGGTGCGCCTTCGGCTGTGAACGCGTACCTATAATTGTTGTAGTAACCAACTATATAGCCTTCTACCCATACTCCTGCCTGACCGTCAGCGATTTCGCTGGTGCTCTGGGGATTGAGAGTGCGGATGTCGGCCACAGTAAAGGGCTTGGTTTCGGAGCCATCACCCGTGAGATCACCCGATGGAGGGGTTGGATCGTCACCGCCTCCGCCGCCCTGACCGTCGAGCTTATAGCCCTTGAGGTTAGCCACGCCAGGCTTGCCACAATACTTGAGGATGTCGCCGTGGAGTAGCACCTCTTTCTTGTAATTGCCGGGATTCTGCGAGAGGTTGAGGGCATTACGGATATCTCCGGCAGGGAGTTTCACTGCCACAATCTTGTCAACCGATGTCTCATTAGCCGATGAAGCAATAAGAATATTGGTGGTGATTGTGGTTGATGATCCAAACTGGAACTGGTTATCCTTATTGTCAAAATCATAGAAGCCTACGATATAGCCCTTGACCCAGACATCGCTCTGACCGGCAGCCGGGGTGTCCTTGCTCTGCGGATTCATGATGATGACATCATCGGCGGTGAAGGGATTAGCCTCGGTGCCTGCACCGGTTATCTGTCCGGGAGGAGTGGGTGTATCGCCGCCTTGACCGTCAATCTTATAGGCTGTAACATTCTGCATACCGGGCTTGCCGCAATACTTCTGAACATCACCGTAGATCGACACTTCCTTCTTGTAGTTGCCGGGGTTGGAAACGAGGTTGAGAGAGTTACGCACATCACCCGCGGTCAACTTGATTGTGACAATCTTGGCATCGGATGTCTCAGAGGGCGAGTCGGCGATAAGTATGTTGGTGTTGACAGTCACAGTGCCGGTAAATTCAAACTGGTTGCCGGTGTTGTCAAAGTTATATACACCTACGATGTAACCCTTGACCCATTTGCCTGTCTCGAGAGGAGTGTCCTTGCTCGGCGGATTGAGCTGTATCACCTGTGCACAGCTATAGGGGCTTGCCTCCGTGCCGTCACCGCCAGTGACAGGCTGGTCGGGACCAGGACCAGGTTCATCCATGCCTTCAATCCAGAAGCTGTCGACATCACCAGTGATGTTACCGATGCCGCCGATACCGTACTCGTGCATCAGGGTTCCGCGTATCTTCATCTGCTTGCCAAGGTTGCCGGCATTGTTCATCAGATTACCCTTGGTCTGGAGTTCGCTGCCCTGAGGCAGATTGAATATGAGGCAGTTGTTGATGTCCTTGGTGTCAGCCGTAGGAGCTATCACGAGGGTAGTGCCGAGATAGTCGGTACCGTCCCATGCGATGTCAGCATCAGATGTCACAGAGCTTACCTCAGGAGCGAGACAGCCCACGATGTATCCTTCAGTCCAGCCAGTGATGCTGTTGTCGTAACCTGCAGCGTTCTCTATATTGAGAGCTTCTTCCACAGTGTAGGGATTCATCACAGTACCCTTCTCATATGTCACGCCCTCAAGACCGCTCGTATCATTGAGCATCACCTGCCAGTCGTCGCCGTAGAAGCCGAGCAGACCCACGAGGTCAAAGTTGCCCTTGGGCAGAGGCACATTGCGGAAATTGGCATAGCCGCTCGTACGGACGGTAATCTCATTGCCGGCGGCATCGCAGAGAGTGCGGTTGGTGTTGATCTTATAGCCGTCAGTGAAGTTGAGATCCTGGTCGGCATCCTTGAAGTGCACATTTTGCAGACGCACGATGCGACCCTGCCACTCTATCTTGCCAGCCGAGGTTTTGTCAAGCGTAGTGAAGTCGCTGACCGTAGTGATATTGATTTTATCAGGTTCGGGCAGACCGTTGAGCTGAGTATGCTCGGCAAAGAACTCATAGGGCATGAACGTAGCCTCCCATGCGTTACCCTGGGCATACCACTCGGGGAAGCCCATCTGCTGCAATCCGTTGTATTTGCCGATATACATATCAGTGAGGTCAATCACGACCTCCTGACCCTGACGGTAGTCATTATACAGCGAGTTCTTGTTGATTGACAACACCAGACCGCCGGTGGCATCCTGGATATAAAGCGACTTGTATATGTTGCCGGCACGGTCGTTGGAGATGACACGGCCGCTCACTATCACGTGCTGTCCGTTGTCAGCCAGCTTTATCTGGTCAATATAGTTGGTGGCATCGTCCCAATACTGGGTCTTCACCTCCTTGATGGTGGTGTTGGGCTGCAAAGTCGCCACCGGCACATTAAACGCCGGGGCATCGGTGGAGAAGTCGTTGCACGATGTCATCGAAGCCATCAGCAGCGTCACAGTCACACCGAGCGCAGGGGTCAGATATGATTTTATATTTCTCATGAGTGTGTCTATTTCGTAGTGTTAGGTATTGAAATAAGGCTTTACTTCTTGATAAGCACATTCTTCACTTCCCATGTGCCGCTCGCCTCGGCTGTGGAGGTGTAGTGGAAAGCTATCTGTATCTTCTTGCCGGCGTAGGCGGCGAGAGACACCTCCCCTGCGGGAAGGAACGTCCAGCTTGCAGCAGTGCCGTAGTCGGGGATAGCCAGGGCTGTCCATGATGTCTGACCCTCCTCGCGGATGACGAGTGTGCACTGGGTCTTCGCCATGTCAAGGCTGTTGAACTTGTTTAGCGCATGGTCAAATGTCAGCTTGGCATCTGCAGCACCTGCAAGGTCAACGACAGGAGAAATCAGATATGAATCGCTCGCATGGCTCTCGGTCACATATGCCGAGGCTTTCATACATGCATAACGTTCGTCATGTGACCAGACATAGGTCAAACCGTCCATCACGATGTTATCAATGGTCCAATCATCCTGACCTGTGGCGAAAGTTGAATTGAGGAGTTCGTCACCAGTAGGCACGTCAGGCTGGTCGGGACCCACGGGGGTGTCAACGCCTGAGGGTTTCACCACGAGGTTCTTGAATTCCCATGTACCAGCCTTGGCAGTGGTAGAAATGTAGTGGAAGCCGATCTGGATCTTCTTGCCAGCCCACTGGCTGAGGTTGATGTCGCCTGAGTTGACGAAATCAAATCCCATGGCTGTGGGATATGTCGGGATGGTCAGTGTGGTCCATGCTGTCTGACCTTCTTCGCGTACAGCCACCGTAGCCTGAGTCTTGGCTACGTCAAGGCTTGAGAAGTAATTGAGTGCCTGGTCAAATGCCATATAGGGAGTCTCGACACCAGCAAGGTCTATTACAGGCGAAACGAGCCAAGAATCAGTAGCATAGTTGGTAGAACTGCCCTTGTCATAGCCGGTTGCCACGATGCAGTTATACTGCGTAGAAGCTTCCCACACACTTGACAAGCCCGCGGGCAGAGTCACGTTTTCAACAGAGAAGTTCTCCATATTGCCGCCCGAGAAACCTGCCTTGAAGATAGTTTCGGCTGAGCTTGTGCTCCAGTCAAACCCTATCAGAGATGTCTCGGTGTTGATGTCGTTGAGAAGTATCTGCCACTCCTCGCGATACTGCTGGAGGATGCCTACAAGTGTGCCGCGACCAGTGGGAAGCATGGTATAGGCAAACGAGCTCTTACCAGAGCAGCGCACGTTGATACGCTGTCCGTTCTCATCGGTGATATAGCGGTTGCCCCAGCTTCCGTTGTCGCCGAAAGTGGCTGCGCCGCCGTCGACAAACTGCACATTGTCGAGAGCGATCAGCTGGCTTTGCCATTTCTGACGGCCGTCGTTGCTGCGGATAGCTCCGTTGACAGTAGTAAGGTCGGTAGTCACAGGCTCAACTTTGCCAGGCAGACCGTCAACCTGAGATTTCTCATCGAAAACGGCACGGTCTATGTAAGAAATGCCGTAGTCGGTGCTCGGAATGCCTATCTCAAACTGGTTGGAAGCCATGCCTATGTACATGCCTGTCACGTCAACGACTATGCGCTGCCCGTATTTGTGGCCTACATACAGCTCGTCGTCAAGCGTACCCTTGTTGATGGCAAATGTGACAGCCTCGCCGTCATCGTCACGCACCATGAGGAACTTGAAGATGTTGCCGGTCTCATCACTTGAGATGATGGTGCCGGCTATGATGATATCCTGGCCGTCGCTGCGCTTGCCTATCTCTACCGACCACTTGTCGCCGCTGCCGGCATTCCAGTAGAGCTGTTTCAGTTCGGCAATGGTGGTGTTTGCCTCCATGGTAGCCGTCGGGACTATCACGGGCGGATACTCGAAATCGTTGTCGCAGCTCACCATGCCTGCCGAAGCCACGAGCAGGGCGAGTGCGGGAAGTATTCTATATAGTTTCATATGTGGTTATGCGTAAGTTAGTGTGTTTTTCTTCAATCGATACTATGGCTTAGAAGCGCACGCCTACATTAAACATCACCTTGATGCCCTGGGCGTAGGAGAACTTGTTTTCAAACTTGTTGGCATTGTACTCCTTGTAGTCGAAACGACCCTGCTGGTAACCGTAAGTCATGACATTGCGGTTGTTGAGCACATTGTCAATGTTGAGGTTGAAGTTGAGCGAGAGCTTGCGGTTGACATAGAGCACCTTGCCGATTGAAAGATTGAGGACGAAAGCGTTCTTGAGCTTGTCCTGACCAGAGAGACCTATCACTGCATCTTCAAGCGCAGCCATATCAGGATACTGCTGCCACAGTTCGGGCAGTGCTTCATGGTGGGTAGGAGCAAGCATCACATAGCTGTCACCCATCCAGGAGCCATTGATGTTGAAGAACCACATTTTAGGTGCCTGATAGTCGATGCCGATGTTAAATGCAGCCTGAGGGGTACCGCCTACATAGTAGTTTTTAAGATATGTGCGGGCTTCCTTATCCGGCTCAGCACCGTTTTCATAAGAGCGCACGCCCATCGGGTTGTTGCGGTACTGGTAGCGGGCATATGTGCCGGCAAATGTTGCCGCGATGCTCTGGGTAATCTTATAGCTGAGACCCAGTTCTACGCCACGGTAAGCCTTGTGCACGTCCTTGAGCGCGTAGTTCATAAATGTCGAATAGTAATCGTCATAGAACGAGCTGCGCTCTGTCTGATTCATCATCTCAGTCCAGAAGCCGGAAATCTGACCGCGGAAACGGCGATAGTTCCATGTATAGTTGACATCAAACGAAGCGATGCGCTCGCTCTGTAATCCGTCGATGGCGGTATCCTTGATACGAGGTGATACATAGGCATATTCAAACAGCGGAGCGCGGCTTTCGTAACCGGCGTGTGCGCTGAAGAAGTTGTGTCCGTCAAGCTTGTAGACTGCACCGGCTTTCACGCCACCATTGTCAAAACGGTGGGTCTTGCCCTTGCCATAAGAATTGTCCGGGGCACGACCGTTGCGCATGTTGCCGTCGCGGTAGAACTGTGTGTAGCTCATCTTCAGAGCATAGTCGATATCCCACTTGGGCAAAGCTATCATATTCTGGATCCATGCCTGAGCCTGGATGGCGTGTATGTTGTAGTCATAGCCGAAAGTATCGCCCTTGCCCACCTTGCGGTTAGGATCATTGAGGTTGTTCTGGAGCATAGAGGGATCATCGGGGAAGTCACGCTCGGCATATGTGTCGATATCGCGCCAGAACTCGCCGCCGAGCAGATCGTCGATGGTCTTGTAGTAGTGGGCGTTGGTGTAGTTGAAGTTAGCTCCGCCCTGGAGAGTCATCACCGAGTTGAGGCGGTGGTTGACGGTAGAGTTGAGTATGAAGTTGAACTGGTTGCTGTGGCGGCGTTCGAGGATGTAGGTCGAACCCTTGTCAGTGCCTTCGGTAGCGTTCTGGTAGTTGTTGAGGTAGTTGGCTTGATAGAGGTTGTCCCACTTGATCTGACGGTTGACGGGATTCGCCCAGTACTCGGTGTAAAGATCATAGGCAGCCTGGTCATCGGCATAGTACGACGGCAGGTAGCGGTAGTAGTCAGGACGTGGGTCGGCGGCATTGTACCAGTTGAGGGCCGAGTTGGAGTAGTTGATCCAGCGGGCTGCCACACCGGTGTTGATGCTTGTGGAGTGGCTGGGATTGCTGAGCCAGTTGAGCATGAAAGTGGGGTCGAAAGTCTTGGTCACGCGGGCACTGCGCTTCTTGCCGTCCTGCCAGCCCCAGCCAGGGTTGTAGAGGTTGCTGCCGTCAAGATCCATAGCCTCCTGATAGGTCATCTGCGGAGTGGCGCGTTCGGTTGGAGCACCGAAAGCTGTCAGCACCAGGCGGTTCTTGGAATTGAAACGCTTCTCAGCAGAGAGGAAATAGCCATAAGAGTGGTAGAATGTACCCTCGATGACACCCTCGTTAGCCCAACGAGCCACAGCGCCTACTGTCACGCCCCAGCCGTGGGGATTGATGCCTGTAGAGTAAAGCACCATGCCGCGGAGCATGTAGTTGGAGTTGGTGTACATCGCCGAGCCGTAGAAACCGGGAGCATACTCGTCGGTGATGGTCGAGATGTTGGTAGCTCCGCCTATGTCACCGAAGCCGTGGGTCGATGCACCCAGACCTACAGCCACCGACTTGTTGCGGAAAGCGCGGTTCAGTCCGCCGAGACTCGAGTAGTTGAAGCGTCCGCGGGCAAGGTCGTTGAGCTTGATGCCGTTGATATAGGTGTCGGAGTACTCCGAGTTATATCCGCGGAAGCGGAAGCGCATCAGGTTCCAGTCATAGTTTGACGCATTATAATATATATTGTCAGATGCACCGGTCAGCGCACCCACAGCCTGAGATGCGCCTTCTTCGTCCTCGATGGCATTTTCATCGAAATATATGTCCTCCTGATCCTCGTAGAAAGTGGTGCTCGGATTGGCATTGCGCAGAATCAGATTGCCCACATTGACAGTCTGACCGTCCACCAGCTCCACCCCTGAAGTCAGAGGGTCAAAATCGGGGTTGGCGATAGAGAGCGCATCATCTCCGGCTTTGGCGCCCTGGATCAGGAAGTCGCCGTTAGGACCGGTGACGGCTTTGAGCCCTTGGTTGTCAAGAGTCACCAGGATGCCTCGCAACGGAGCTCCGGTGGTCGAATCTACGACAGTGCCTGTGACCGCCGCTTTCTGTGCCAGAGCCGGCACCGCAGCTGTCAGCAGACATAGCAGTAACAGATGTAGTCTCATAAGGGAAAAGTTGGTTTGGTTGATGATTTTAGATGGTATCAGTTCCAGTTAACGCCTCTTCTGAATTTGGCTAATGTTGGAAGCAACAAAGATAACAAAGTTTTTAATATTCAGCAACACTATTTCAGGATATTTGCGCTGCTTGTGCCAACAAAATCATCAATCAAACCATCTCCCTCATCACCATGGATGCGGAGCGAGACGCAAACCGTCAGGCATCGCGTCAAGCACGGCGGCAATCTCCCTCGCCGCCGACACAGCCGAAGTGCCGGCATCTGCCGATACCGTCGGACACACCGTGTCAAACGCCAGCTCCAATACTCCTAATGCCACGGCTTCCTCCAGCTTGACACCCATGAGTATCTGCTGCGCGGGCGACACTGTCACCCCATCCGGCACATTCAGCGTAAGCGAGATGCAATCCTTTCCATGCACATCGGCATCATGGACAAAGCGTAGCAATTCTGCCATAACGTTGACCGCCGAGGCTTCCATCAGCCTCATCAGAGCCGGTGCTTCATCGCGTCCGAGCGGTTGCGGAGCGTCACGATGATAAGTTCTCATGGCAGAGAGGGCATACACCGTCTCAAGCACTTTCGCCTTGTCAAGCGAAAAAGTAATAGTTTTCATAGCTACCGTTTATATAAGATTTATAAGAATTTACCGATTAGCGCAGCGGACGCCTCAGATGCCTCCGCGCCCTTGCCCGGACTGTGAAAAACTTGCGCACAGCCGTCGACGGCGCCAGCTGATAGCCGCGTATCGTGCCGTCAGCCATCACACGCGCCAGGGCGTCACGCTGGTTTACTCCCTGCGAAGCCATCACCCTCTCCACCTGCGCCGCCAGTTCTTCCCACATCTGGCGCTTACGTAGCCCGGAAGCCTTGTCGGGATGCGCCTTGACATATCTGATCATGCGCAGGGCATAATCATAGGTCATGTAATAGCCGGTCACCCCTGTGCTGACCGCCGCTGCCGAGACATCCGACACACGTATAGGCTTGTCGGAAGCCATCGTCTTCATTACGCGCCGGCAGCTCATCAGGAAGTCGTGGTCGCGGCGCAAGGTGGATTGGGTCATAGCGGACATGTTCAATTCAATTTTTAAGAGTAAATGTGTTGTTATTTTTACATTGGCAAATATACCACATAACCACAGCTTGCTTGTTGCCCATCAAAGCTAACAAATGTTAAACAAGCTGTGCCATCCCCATCTTGCCGTCCCTGTCGGCGCGAAATGAGTTAAAGGAGTCTATGACATCAAGCAGTGCGATCATCGAGTTTTCCACACGGCTTTCATACATGGCAGCCCCTTCATTGGTGTTGGGGTTCTCGCCACGCAAGGCTCCGCTGACACCCGATATGCGGTCAAGAAGCTGCAATTCGAGCGACAGGAGTTTATGCGCCCCGGCATCCGCGCCGTTTGACACCACCTGAGTGGGCTTATGCTCTCCCGCAGGCTGGTAGGGCACGACTCCGTTGCAGCACGACCATTCGCTGACTATCCTCTCCCATGTATACTCCTTAGGCTTGGCGGTCACAGGATAGAGCAACACACCCTTTGCTGAGAATGTCATTATGTGGTCGATAAGCGTCAACAGGCGGTTGACATGTCGCTGCTGGTCCACCACATCCTCCACAAATGAATGCACCTCTCCATCGGTCATCGGGAAGAACTTGACCACAAACGGATGCGATCCATGGGCATACGGGCTCAGACCTGAGTCAAGCAGAGTGCCGTCAGGAGCAAAAAATCTGAATCGCCAGACAAGCGTGGTGTCATGGTGCGACTCTATGAGCGGCTTACCCTGACGCATCCGCAGCCTGTTGATACGCTCCACGCGACCTGCCTCCGCCACATCTACCATCAGCTCTCCGTCACGGCTTGGATCGGAGAGACGTAACACCTCACGGCTCTCAAGAGTCCACACTTCTATGACGCGGCATCTGCCCTCGGATGCGAGATGGAAGTCAGGCGACTCACCGCCACCAAGCTGCGAACTGCCTATGCCCGACGGCACATCCACTGAAGCGAAAGCCCGCACGATGTCGCGTCGGCGCGTCTCGTCACCATGCGAAAACCTCATCACCGCCTCGGTCAGACTGATGTCATGAAGCATCCCCACCAGTTCGATATCCCAGCCACGAGGGTCACGGAAACGGTTGACAAAGATGCGCGACGGACTCACATTGTCGACCCATACCCTCTCATGGCTGTCATGCAGCCTACGCTCGCACACCACCTTCTGCACGGCACACCCCGAAATCAGAAACTCCTCGAGCATCCGCGCATCCAGCTCATCCAGAGCATTGACACGCCGAATACAATCCCATTCCTGTAGGGACATGCCATGGCATGTCCGCGAAGACCCATCAGAGCCATCAGCCCTCTCGCGCAGCGAAGCCCGAAACCTGCCTACGATAGTCTTGACAAGCTGGCGTATGATATTGTTGGTCTGTGGAGTCCGTCCGCACAGGCGCGAATACTCCCCCTCGGTCATCATGTGTCCGCTCGGCGACTCTACCATATCGCCCCACTGTCTGCCATAAGTGAAATCCTTGTAGCGAGTCCGCGAGCTGCGAAGCTCCGCCCCGCCACACCACGCATCATAAGCCGCAGCAAACACTGCCGCATCGGCTTTGGCTGCATCAGCATATCTTGTTTTCATAATTCAATCCTTTCGCTATTACAAATCCATATTCTCGCTCGTGATGCCTCCGAGGAGCACCTCGTCCATGACATACATGCCGTCATCAGGCTCTTTGACCACCCATACCTCCTGGATTCCCGCCTCTGGCAGAATCGGCGAGAGGATATGCAGCGTGTGGTCACGCAGCGTGACTATCGGACGGCAGTCTCCTCCGCGCAGATAGGGGTTTGACGAGCGCGATGCGGCTTGTCGGCTCTCCTCATCGGTCATAGGGGCGACAGGTTCGCGCCACCCTGTAAGCCTTACGCCTACGACGCGCCTCACTTGCTGTGGGAGTATGATGATACTGGCATCCTCCTCTGCCATGCAGTGCAGGTTAAGCGACGAGCCTATGTCCGTCACCTCAAGCAGATTGACAGGCGCGGTGTCAAGCTGGCGCAGATACCACGCTCTCATCTTGGCTATGCACAGCGCATCGGCATCCACGGCATCCTCACGCTCCATGCTGGCGGCACCGCCGTCTATCGGAGCGAGAGGCTCAAGCAGTGTGAGCAATCGCCACTGCTTGAGCATCTCTGATTGCGTCAGTCTCAGCAACATAGTGTCAGTCGGTGAGATGTACACGCATATGGGCATCGGGACAGCGGAGCACCAGACAGCTCGCCTCGGTAGCCACGACGGCATTAGTGTTGCGCTGACCGCTGGTGCGCAGGTCCAGACGCTCTGCCTTGAAAGGCACATGGGCATACTTGGTCAGATACTGCGGATCAAACACCAGTCCGTCGGCTGCGTGGCCGCAGATGTCAAACACCTCGTTGTACTTGACGAGCAGCGTTCCGAATTTTGATGTGATCTCATTGAAATCGATGCCCCAGCGTGTGAAGGTCTGCGCTCCCATGACCACATGCGTGGTGGCTATCTTGCTCAGCGAGGAGATCAGCTCGCTGCCGCCCACGAGTATCTTGCGTGTCGAACCGCCTCCGGTGCCGGTAAATGCGTTGCGGAGCATATCTATAAGTGCCGACTCGCTCAGAGCTGCCTTTGACAGCGAGAAATCTTTGGTAGCCTGCATGTAGATGCCGCCGGTGGTGAGCACGTCCTCGTGCTTACGGGGATTGGTGAAACGCTTCTTGGTGCCGAAGAGGAAGTTCTTCTCCATGCCTAAGCGCATATCCATGATGGCGATTTCCTCCTGGTCGCTGAATGTCCAGCCCACCTCCTTGTTGGCTATCTTCTGATAGGTCGACTCCTCGATCTGCATCTTGAATATCTGGCAGTAGTTGTCATCCTTGGTAGGCAGAGCCTCAAACTGTGGTGTCTGCACATCAAGCTCGGTGGCGGCGCGTCCCATGCGCACGAGGGTCACATTGGTATCTACGGTGACATCAGCCATATCCACGTCGTCAGCCAGCAGGGGCAGCACTGTCAGATTGCCTGTAGTCTCGTCACGGCTCATGACATAAAAGGCGAGAGTATCTTTATCATCAGGCACACCCGCGCCTATGCAGAGTATTGTTTCGCTCTCCTGGAAGATGTCGTTGTCAGCCACGAGGGCGTAGGTCTGCACGTCACCGATCTTTGACGCTGCCTTAAACGAGGTGACCTTTGCTGTGTCGGGCTTGGAACTTACGGAGTAGTACTCCACTATCATCGACCCAGCCTGTCGGCATCCGCCGCAACGTGAAATCTGGTCTATAGGCGTGGCTGTCGGACGTATCAGAGTGACACGGCGGTCTATCTCGTTGAGAAGCAGTCCGGGAGCAAGCTTGTTGGTGGTTGAAGTGGTAAGCGGTTCGCCATTGACCATGGCGCCGTGGTTAAGTTTCATCTGTGACATAACAATAGATAATTATAAGATTTATAAAACTTTATACGATTTATACGAATTTATCAATCCCATATGCTCGGCCGTATCTGGCGCAGAAGCACCAAATCATCATCGGCATCATCGGCTCCCTCCGACACAGGCATCATCTCTTCCTGACGGTGTGGCTGCTCCCATATGCCGTTACGGCGCATAGGCTGGGACATGGCTTCATTGCGCCCGCGCATATATCCGCGCTGCTCCGCCTCGGCGACAGCCCTCTCCATCTCCTCCCGGCTGACACAATCCCCGGGAGCCGCTGACACAGCCACCTCCCCCTCTGTAGGGACATGCCGTGGCATGTCCGCCTCCCCAGGCGTTTCTTCATCCTTAAAGCCACTAAGGTCTTTAAGGTCCTTAGTGTCCTTAGCGCTCTCCGACACCTCCGCCTCCGACGGATAAGCCGCCTGCGTAAACTGGTTTTTCCTTGATTTTGACATGATTATATGGTTTTAAAGGTTAATACTTGCAGGTCATCCCTTGCGTGACCCTGTGACAAAATTACTGCCGCCACAAAGCCACACCATGCGAAAATATCAGCACTTTGAAACGAAAAGAGCGCACATGCCATAACATGCGCGCTCCTTATATAATATATCTACGAATCCCTGTCTATCTGCCGCTCCGAGGCACCATGAAACGTGCCACCACGGATGTCAACACCGCCACCCCGACTATCAGCCCTAACACCGCCAGAGCATCAGTCCACTCCACTCTGACAGGGTACGACGAAATGATCATCTTGGCGTGGTCTCCGCCCATCTTGATGATGCCGGTGGTCTGCTGTATGAGCGACAGTGCCACTCCGAGCACTATCCCTGCCACACCCCCAAACAGCGTTATCAACGCCCCCTCGATGGTGAAAATGTTATAGATCATACGCCTCGGCGCACCCAATGCTTTCAGCACACCTATACTCCCTTCCTTCTCTATTATAAGCATCGAGAGCGTGGAGATGATGTTAAACGATGCTATGACCAATATGAACGCCAGCAGCAGAAACGTTATCCACTTCTCCACATTGACCATGCGGAATGCTTCTGCCTGCTGCATCTGCTGGTCAAGCACGCGGTATGAATGCCCGAGCACCCCCTCTATATCCTGACAGACACGGGAGACATCAGCACCTTCTGCCAATCCTACATCCACTCGGCTTGCTTCTGACCCGTAGTCAAGAAGGTTCCTCACCTGATCCAGCGACATGACTATGCGCGGCATGTCGGCATCCTTGTCATCTGCCTGATACACAGCCGCTACAGTCACCGAATCAGTGCGGAAAGCGGTAGCCGGCATCGCGGGATTGATACGACCCTTGCGCCGAGGCACATACAGATGCACGAAATCATACGTCCCGGGGAAAGCCATCAACCCGTTTGCCGCACCGACACTCAGCAGTCCGGCTCCTAAGCCCGACATCCGCTGAGCATTCACCTCTCCGTCTATTATGACCTTGCCGTAATCGACTATACTATCATAATGCGCCGGCACACCATGTATGCTTACAGGCAGATGGTACTGGCGATACACCGCCAATGCTGCCTCGTCAATCACAGGAGCGGCATCCGACACGCCCGCCACACCCCTGATGGCATCCGCCACCGAATCGGCATCCGCCATGACCTTCCCTTCCACAGGCTCCACGGTCAATACAGGAGAAACAAGCGACACATGCGAGAAAACCATGTCGTGAAATCCGTTGAATACCGACAGCACACACATAATCGCCATCGTCGCAACGGCAACGCCGGCAACGGATATGATGGATATGACGTTGACGGCGTTATGGGTCTTACGCGAAAAAAAATACCGCAAGGCTATCCGCAGAGCGAGCATAGCGTAAAATATAAGTGATGAATAATATATTGTAGGGACATGCCGTGGCATGTCCGCAACCCCCGCGGGCTATTCCGCAGGTTTCTCGTCTGTCTTGAGCAACCGGTCGATATTCTCAAGGTAATCCAGCGAGTCATCCAGATAAAACGCCAGTTCGGGCACCTTGCGAAGCTGATAACGCACTTTCTGTGCCAGCTCATAGCGGATGGTCTTCATCTGCTCCTTGGCACCCTGCAGCACATCCTGTGCCTTGTCTGACGGGAACACCGACAGGTACACTTTGGCTATGCTCAGGTCTGGCGATACCCTGACCGCACTCACCGACACTATCGTCCCGTGGGTCTTGGCTGTCTGCTGACGGAATATTTCACTGATCTCCTTCTGGAGGAGACGGCATATCTTGGCTTGGCGTGTTGATTCCATAAATTATAATTTTTAAGTTACAAAGGTATAACGCTCCAACAGCCCAAAAGGGTCACCCGGCGGGCGGAACGAAGCGATAAGTGATGGTACCAGTCTGTTCGGCTGGCGCATCCTCGGCTACTGAGAATGATGAGCGCAATGCCGCGGCGACACAACTGCGGCGAGCGGCGAGATTCGACGCCACACTGCCTGTGCCTCGGGCATACGATGCCGACACCACATGCCCCTTGCGGTCCACGCGCACGGCTATGACTATCGTGCCTGACTCCGTTGCCGACGGATTGTCCCAGTGTGACAGAGTGCGGCCTTTGAGGTTGACCCCTGGACGTCCGGCAAGTGCCGCTCCGGTTGATTTGTTGCCGTCGACGCTTCCGGGACGGCGGTCGGCACCTTCCCCTTCGCCGGGCTTGCCAAATTGTACACGCTCGCCTATCTTGGCAGCCTGGGCGTTACGTCGCTCCTCCGCCTGCTTCTCGGCAGCACGAGCCCTGCGCTGGTCGGCACTTTCGGTATCACGGCGAGGGGTAGCTTTGATGTCTGTTTTGGCTGTGGTCGTAAGCATGTGGTCCGATGCCGTCGCGGCATTGTCGGCTGCCGTAGGCGGAGCTGTCTCCTCTGGCGTGGTGACATCCTGATAGAAATCGTCACCCACCATGACATATTCGCCAGGCATGAGTACGTCCATGCTATCCTCCTGCTCCTCCACCTGATTCAGTGCCAGCTCGTCGAGCATCTCGTGACGGCGCATATTGTAATCCATCACCATAAGGAGCATCAGCCCGAGCACTATGGCGTGGAAAAGCACGGTGCCGGTGATGCCCCATGCTCGCGATGCAGGTGTGGAGTTTCCGTAATCCATATTATTTTACTGCTGAGGTAGAGGTGGCAGGAGCTGACGGCTGCGGCTGCTGGGTCTTGGTTTCTGGCTTGACGCTTTCAGGCGCAGGCTTAGTGGCAAGCACCATTCTGACACCATTGGCGGCTCCCATGTCGAGTACCTGCACAAGCCGTCCGTAAGTTATATTTTCATCGGCATACACCGCCACATAGCTTCCTGGCTCCTGCTCACTGGCAAGTTGCATGAAAGTCATGAGTTCTTCCTGTCCGATGGCGCGCGGCTCTTCGGTGTCAAAAGTGACATACATCTCTCCGGCGGCATCGACATACACGCGCGCCGATGGACGCAGGGGAGTCTCCTCGCTGCTCTCGGGCAGATTGACTTCCATGGCTGCCGGAAGCACGAAGGTCGACGTTACCATGAAAAATATCAGCAGCAGGAAGATGACATCGGTCATGGATGCCATGGAGAATGCGGCGGAAACCTGATATTGGCGTTTCAGTGACATAAGTTGGCGTGGGATAGGTGGTTACTCGGTCACTCTGCCGGCTCGTTGAGCAGATCCATAAATTCCATGGTACGCGCCTCAAGTCCCGTAAGCACACGGTTGATACGCGATGTCAGCCAGTTGTAGGCAAACAGGGCTATCACACCCACCACCAGACCAGCCACGGTGGTAACCAACGCCTCGTAGATACCGCCGGCAAGCACATCTATGTTGGCTTGCGACCCGGCGGACGCAAGGTTGTAGAAAGCCTCCACCATACCTATCACCGTGCCCAAGAAACCGATCATAGGTGCGCCGGCTGCCGTTGTGGCAAGCCATGTAAGTCCCTTGCCGAGACGTGCCACCTCTATGTTGCCGGTATTCTCTATGGCTATCAGCACCTCGTTGGCTGGACGCCCGATTCGTGTGATACCCTTGTCGATCAGACGCGCATAAGGGGTGTTGGTCTGCTTGCACAGATTGCGCGCACTCTCTATCTCTCCCTCATGGATATAGTCTCGGATGCGCTTCATGAAGCTCTCGTCTTCATGTGAGGCTTTGTGTATGACTATGGCGCGGTCTATGAGCACATAGATGCTCACTATCGACAGGATGGCAAGCGGTATCATCAGCCATCCGCCCTCCATGCAGAGTTGCCATACTGACAGGTCTTTGACTGTGTCAGCGGCGGCTTTTCCCACGGCTGCGGCGGGTGCGGTCTGACAGACTAAAGATGTTAAAAGCATAATGCGGTGAAATAAGGTGTGGTATAAGTATTGTGTTCTGTTTTCTAATGGCTCTCCTCTCAGCCGAGACACTGCTTGTAGCGACGTATCGTCTCTGCGAGTCCGAGATATAGCGCATCGGATATGAGGGCGTGGCCTATCGACACTTCGTCGAGATACGGCATATGGGCGTGGAAATAAGCCAGGTTGTCCAGATTGAGGTCATGCCCGGCATTTATGCCGAGACCCATGGAGTGGGCTACCTTGGCTGCCTCGACAAACGGTGCCACTGCGGCGGCGGCATCCTTGGCATAGCCGTCGGCATAAGGCTTGGTGTAAAGCTCCACGCGGTCGGCTCCCGCCTTGGCTGCCATGCGGATGTTGTCAGGGTCGGTCGACACGAAGATGCTCGTGCGTATGCCGGCATCGCGGAAACGCTCCACTACTCCCGACAGGAACTCGAAGTTGGCTCCGACATCCCAGCCCGCACTCGATGTCAGCGCATCGGGAGCATCAGGCACTAATGTGACCTGCTCGGGCTTTACTTTGAGCACCAATGTAACGAAGTCATCCGACGGATACCCTTCTATGTTAAATTCGCTCCTCACTATCGGACGGAGCTTGAACACATCGTCATGCTTGATGTGACGCTCGTCAGGACGCGGATGTATCGTGATGCCGTTGGCTCCCAGACGCTCGCACTCGAGCGAGAAGTCCTGCACGTTGGGGCGGTCTTCGCCACGTGCGTTGCGCAAGGTGGCTACTTTGTTTATGTTTACACTCAGGTGTGTCATATGCAGATTATTTAGTGTTTGCTGCCTGTGTAGGGACGCGGCGCGCCGCGTCATCCGATGCACGTAACCGTCTTTATGCTGTCGGTTATCTCCTACACAATTAGCAGTCTTGCAACATATCCGATTAATGAATTTTTGCTAACTTTGTAGTTGAGATACTATCAAAACACAAAATTAAGCAGAAATCGCAAAAAACAGAAACATTTTGACTGCAAAACATCATACAGACCCACACAATCCCCTCATTCAGGAAATCCAGAGGTTGCAGACTGCCTCTGCCGAGGAGCGCGCCATGCTTCTTGAGCGTCTGCTCCCCTCGCGCTCTGACTCGTCTGTGCTGATTGTGACCTGCCGTCCGTCTGACTACAGTGCCAGCATCATCGCACGTGCCGTTGAAGATTGCGATGCACATCTGCTAAATCTCAACGTCACCGCCGACACCACCCCTGCCGGAAATGCCGTCATATACCTCCGGGTAAGCCATCGAGACCCATCGTCGGTGGCTCGCTCCCTTTCCCGTTACGGCTACGAGGTGACGGCTACCAGTTCGGACATCTCTCCGCAGTCCGATGACGAGGCTCGCCTCCGAGCCCTCGAGGTGCTACACTACCTTTCAGTCTGACCACTCCTGAATATTTAATAACCACCCATCCCACGTCATGCAGATAGCCATCTACGGCAACCGCCGACAGCAGACCCACATCCTCTCCATCCTCGCCCTTCTTGACGAGCTTGCAGCCAACGGTGTGGAGATACTGATGCACTCCAAGCTCTACAACTATCTGCATGCCAATGCGGGCAGAGATTTTACAGTGGCACGCGTTGTGGGCGATGACGAGCCGTTTGACGCGTCAATGGCGATAAGCATAGGCGGAGACGGCACTTTTCTCAACACTGCACGCTGGATAGGCTCGCGCCAGATACCCATACTCGGCATCAATACCGGACATCTCGGCTACCTCGCCGCATGCACCATGGACGATGCCATAGGCTATGTCCCTGCCATCGTCAAGGGACGATACGTGGTGGAAGACCGATCGATGCTCTGGGTCAAAAGCCTCACGCACCAGATAGAGTGGCCCTACGCGCTCAACGAGGTGGCAATCCTCAAAAAGGACACCTCATCGATGCTCAATGTCAAGACCACCATCAACGGGCAGCCTCTCGCGGTATACCGCGCCGACGGACTGATAATCTCCACCCCTACAGGCAGCACAGGCTACAACCTCTCTGTAGGAGGTCCCATACTCCAGCCATCCACCCCGGCAATAGTGATTGTACCGATCGCACCCCACTCGCTGACCATGCGACCAGTGGTGATCGACGACCGCAGCACCATCACCACCACCACCGACACGCGGGCTGACAGCTACCTCCTGAGTCTCGATGGCAGAAGCACCCCTCTCCCGGTCGACAGTTCGCTAACCATACACCGCGCACCGTTCGTCACCAAGGTGGTCCACCTCACCCAGGACTACACATTTGTCGACACCCTCCACTCCAAGCTCCACTGGGGTTCCTAAAAATTAAAAATTAAAAGCCCTCCATTGCCCTCATTCATCACCAATACAGTCACTGGCGGATTCACCTCCCACCCTCTGCTGGGAGAGGTGAAAGTCAGAGTACACCCTGCCACTCGCAAGGTAACTTACCGATGGACTGCGGGCATGGCACATGTGACCATACCTCAAGGGCTTACTCCTGACTACGTAAACACTCTGATTGACCGTATAGCCCCACGCCTGGCGCAGATGAAACCACAGGCTGCCATATATGACGGCAAAGTCATAGACACGCCTTTCCTGACTCTGCGCTACTCCGCGTCATCGGCTGTCGACCCATCAAAACTCATAGGACGCAGAGACCTCCCATCGGCTGATGGCAGACCCTCTGCCACCATATCTTTCAGCCATCAGACTGACACGTCCGATGCCGCATTTCAGGCTTCTGTATCACGCTATTCGTCTAAGGTTGCACAGAGCCTCGCAGGAAAAAGATTACTCGAATTTGCAGCATCAGTGGCTGACAGCGTGGACTTGCATCCCCGCAGCTGGGCGATAGGCACCGGATCACGCACTCTCGGCACTTGCTCTTCGCTCGGACGCATAACTCTGAGCCGATACCTGCTCTTCTTCCCTGCCTCGCTGGTGGAGTACGTCATCAAACACGAACTCGCACACCTCATCCACCACGACCATTCCCCGCGCTTCCATGCCGAGGTTGACCGCATGTGCGGCGGACGGGAAGCGCAGCTACAGAAACAACTACGCACATACCGTTGGCCCATATTACGATAGCGCATATGATACGAAAGGTAACTGCTGTAATCACCCTGGCGGCTGTGCTTCTGACAGCCATGACGATGTCGGCACAAGAAATGCCTGACTCCATAGCCGTGACCGACACAGTGCCGCATATGACTCTCGCCGTAAGCCCCGACAGCCTGACACCTCCACCATCCCACAGCTCCACGCTCTGGATAAAACAGCTCATAGACAACGGATTCCATATCAACGACCCTGGTGTGGACTACCCCAAATTTCCCCGTTTCCTTGTAAAGGTCTACAACTGGGGCGATAAGGCATTCAACTCCTACGACCCCGATTATGTGGTCAGCACCGGGAAAAACTGGAAACTGCAAGCCAAGTCGTTCAACTGGCTCGAGGCTTTCACCATCCAGTTTCCCAAAGGTCGCATATGGCTCCATACGCATCCCTATGCCGATGCCGGACCCTACATAAGTTTCATGGCTGTCAGCCTCGGATATATGTTCAATCTCAATCAGCTGCTCGGCCACACCACTTCACGAAGCACCTGGATGTTTGACTTCACCTGCTCGCGCTTCACGGCGACCCTCAGCCTGCAGCAGTTCAAAGGTGGCATGACAATAACCGAATTCGGCAACTACAAGAACGGTCACGGCGTGCATATCCCATTTGACGACGGTGACATGAGTTCGCTCCATCTTGATGCCTTCTATTTTTTCAACCACCGCAAATACTCCCACGCCGCCGCTTACTGCTACTCCAAATATCAGCTCCGCAGCGCTGGCTCATGGATGGCTGGTCTGACATTCGACAGTAACAAGACCACTCTCGACTTCTCTAAACTCGACATAGAGGTGCCAGTTGACGACTACGTGATGATGCGCACATTCAATTTCAATTATAAAGACTACCAGCTCGGAGGAGGATACGCGCATAACTGGGCTATACGCCCTCACCGCTGGACGCTTAACCTGACCTCTCTCCTATGCATGGGATACCGGCGCACCCACGAAGATGTCAACAACGATAAAGACTCCATGCTCGCCAACTCCCTGATAGTCCGTGCCGGAGCCGTCTACAACCACCGCGCACTCTTCGCCGCCGCCAACATCCGCTTCCGAGGCGGACTCTACTACACCTCCCAATTCATATTCTTCAACTACAACACCTCCCTCTCCATCAACATCGGCATGCGCTTCTGACCAATAGATAAAACAGAAAGGCACGTCGGAGACGTGGCAGCCGTGCGAAACCCCATGCACGGAGCGAAGCGAACGTTCATGGGGTCGGGGTCATGAATCAATACAGTACAACCTCGGAGAGGTTGTGACACACTATCCCAGTGCAAACAGCCCCGACACATCCCGCAGCTCCACCCCGACCCGCCGCGCTATCTCTTCGATCGCTAACACTGACTCATCGCTTTCAATCAGCAATTTTTCCAAGGGTATCACCTCCACCGATGCCGGATTGAACTTCTCTCCCACCGATAGATAAAACCCCTCCCTGACCAACTGCCGCGCCAGTTCAGGTTTCCCGCGGAATCCGTGTATGATCCACGGCTCCGCCGGTTTCATCTCCCGATGGATACGCACCAATCGGTCAGTCCCCCGCACATTGTGTATGACCATAGGCTTGCCATACTGTCGGCTGAGAGCGGCATGCTCCCTGAATATCTCCTCCTGACGCTCCATATCTCCTCCACGCAGCGCGTCAAATCCCGCTTCCCCTATAGCCACAATCCTCCTGTCAGCCGCCGACTCGCGCAGCCATCGCATAGAATCTTCATCTGCCTTGTCAGCATCCCATGGATGTATGCCCACACTGTAGCAGCCCCCAGCCGGGATTTCCGCGCCGAGAGGCAGACTGACCACGGCAAAGTCCTTGCGCCGCAAGTCATGCGTATGCACATCATATATGGGATTAGTGGTCATAGGTAACGATTGTTGCTCACGGCACCGGGTCATATCCGTTGCCGCCCCACGGATGGCAGCGCAATATCCTCCTGACAGCCAGATACAGCCCTTTGACAGGTCCATGCTTGCGCAACGCCTCTATGGCATACTGGCTACATGTAGGAGTAAAACGGCACGACTGTGGCAGCATCGGCGAGATACTCAGCTGGTAGAAACGTATGGGCAATATCAGCAACGCCGACACACCCTTCCGCACCATCCTGACTCCCTTATTCGCCAGACTCTTCATCTGTGTGCACTGATGAGGAAGTGATGGCATCCATTATCTTGACCATGGCTCGCTCCACCTTATGATATGGGAGCAGCTTGGGAGCTACGTATATCATCACTATCTGTATGCGTCCCTCTGCTGGCAGACGGTCACGGTTGAGCCGCCACGCCTCCCGCACTAACCGGCGCATGCGCACACGGTCAACGGCATGGCGCAGACGCTTCTTGGGTACAGAGATGAGAAACTGAGGCACCGGGGCACCATACTCCCCCTCAGGCACCTCGCGCCACAACACGCGGAGCGGAAACGCCAATAACGAGCGAAGCCCGGCGACATCGGAGTCCCGGGCAAATATGCTGTCGATAGCCTGCTTGCTGCAGAGCTTCTCGCGCTTATACAGCTTCGCTTTCTGGCATGGGCTTGACATTCTTCTTAAGAAATTGCTGCAACGCAGCTGTCATTGACGGAGTCTGAGGGGTCGGAGCCTCTATGTCGAGACGCAGCCCGGCATCCTTGACCGCCTTGGCGGTGGTGACTCCGAAAGCGCCTATGCATATGTCGCCCTGCTCAAATTCAGGAAAATTCTTCTTGAGCGATTCGATGCCCTGCGGACTGAAGAAAAGCAGCATGTCATAATCAAACTTCTCGTCAGGACCGAAATCGTTGCTGACAGTGCGATACATGACTGCCTTGGTGTAGTTGACACCTGCCTTGTCAAGCAGCGCATCGTCAGGCTTGCTGACATCGCTGACCACATAGAGATACTTTTCCTTGTTGTGCTTCTGGAGCAGAGGCACCAGATCGGCAAACTTGCCTGACTCTGCAAAGAATATCTTGCGCTTGCGATATACTATGTACTTCTGGAGATAGAGTGCTATCGCCTCCGATGTGCAGAAATATTTAAGCGTGTCGGGAATGGCATAGCGTGTCTCCTCGGCGAGACGGAAAAAATGATCCACAGCACCGCGGGCTGTGAATATTATAGCCGTATAGTCGGGAAACGATATTTTCTGCTGACGAAATTCCTTGGATGTAAGTCCCTCTACTTTGATAAACGGACGGAAAACCACATCTATGCCATATTCATTGGCTATGTCATAGTATGGAGACTTATCTGAAGCCGGACGAGGCTGAGATACAAGTATCTTATTGATTTTCACACTCTTAGCTTTATGAATTTACACTTTCATACCACATAGCCTCATCACGAGGACTAAGGGCGCAATTTCAAGAGTGCAAAGGTACAAAATAAAATACAATAAGGAGTTAACCCCCGTGTAAAAAATTCTAAATCCCTTGACGATAAATACCAATCTTGCAAGTACATACAGCCCGGCTCCTGCTATCCCCATGACCACCGCCCACGAGGGATAAAACAGCCCTGCCAGCGCCGGAACAAACAGCAGAAGCGACAGCAGCGACTGCGACGCGTTGAAGCCCGAAACCCACTGCCGCTTGCCTATCTTGTCGGCAAATGTGAACCCCACAACATTGTAGCCCGTCAGCTGCACGATGTAAAACAGCACTGCCACTCCGACCATCACCGGCATCAGCATCGACGCGACCCATCCGGGCAACGATGCAGCTCCGCCCGAGGCAAGAAGCCAGTTGGCTATCAGCGTGCCTTCGCATACACATGTCAGCAGCACGAACGATATCGTCACCCCCGTTTCTCCGGCAGTATGGTCGTCAAACACGTTAGCCCTGCGCCTGACGCTCCACAGCTCCTTGTTCATCCTCCCCATGACGCTACGTGCATTGCGGGCATTCATGCTCACAAGCAGTATCACGAAGATGAATATCGACAGTATCCCGCTGTCATATCCGGGCAAGGATTGACGCTCCATAGGTCTGATGCCGTGCAGATAGCCCGCTATACCGGTAGTATAGCAGGCTTGTTCGGCAGCAGTCATCGGTGCCTCGTTGTCATTGACCACCCGCACCGGCAGCGCTTTCTCCATCATAGAGATTCACACAAATATTAATTATAATACACAATCGTTGTAGGGACATGCCGTGGCATGTCCGCATCCCATATGGATGAACTCGATGATGGGCAGACATGCCACGGCATGTCCCTACAACATACAATAAACCTTTTATATGTTTATTACACTTCCAGATCGGCGTTGAGCTCCTCCTCCCAGGGCAGACCGTTAAGCGGCAGCTGCTCCATGAAGGGATCGGGGTCAAACTCCTCGACGTTCCATACGCCCGGCTTCTTCCACTTGCCGGTCAGGTACATCATCGCGCCTATCATGGCAGGCACACCGGTCGTGTAGCTGACCGCCTGCATGCCGGTCTCCTTATATGCCGCCTCATGGCTGCAGTTATTGAATATATAATAGGTGAGAGGATTGCCGTCCTTGCCGGTGCCACTGATACGGCAGCCTATCGATGTCTCGCCATGGTAGTTCTCGCCGAGATCCTGCGGGTTGGGCAACACAGCCTTGAGAAATTGCAGAGGCACAATCTTCGTACCGTTATATTCCACCTCGTCTATGCGAGCCATGCCTATGTTCTGGATCACGCGCAGGTGTGTCAGATACTCCTGACCGAATGTCATCCAGAAGCGGGCACGCTTGATTGTGGGGAAGTTTTTGACAAGGCTTTCCAGTTCCTCATGGTAGAGGAGGTAGCTGTCGCGCTTGCCTATGCGCGGATATGTCAGCTGCTTGTGTATCTCGAGCGGTTTTGTCACCACCCAGTCACCCTCTTGCCAGTAGCGGCCGTTCTGGGTGATCTCGCGTATGTTGATTTCGGGGTTGAAGTTGGTGGCGAAAGCCTTGCCGTGGTCACCGGCATTGCAGTCCACTATGTCAAGGGTTTCCATCTCCTTGAAGTAGTGCTTGGCGGCATAGGCGGTAAACACTCCCGACACTCCCGGGTCAAATCCGCAACCGAGTATCGCCGTGATGCCGACTTTCTCAAATTTCTCCTTGTATGCCCACTGCCATGAGTACTCGAAGTGAGCCTCATCCTTAGGCTCATAGTTGGCAGTGTCGAGATAGCTGACACCGCACTCCAGACAGGCATCCATGATGGAGAGATCCTGATAAGGGAGAGCCACGTTGATGACCAAGTCGGGATTGTGGCGGCGTATCAGCGCAGCCACGTCAGCGGCGTTGTCGGCATCCACGCTGTCAGTGGTGATATAGTCCTTGCCTAAGGTCTTGGCAAGCGCGTCACACTTCGACTTGGTGCGCGAAGCTATGACTATCTCGCTGAACACCTCAGGATGCTGGGCACACTTGTGCGCCACTACCGTGCCGACACCTCCGGCACCTATAATGATAACTTTACCCATATCTCTATTACTTTTATCAGATTTTCCTGGTTAAATATATAATATATGTGTCCCATATGCCATAAAAACGACCGTGACACCAATTACGTTGCTAATTTACACCTTTTTAACCGTTTATCCAAAACCACCCGACTCCCAACCCTCGAAACCGCCAAATTTGGTAATGAAAAACCGCCAAATTCGGTAATGAAAAACCGCCAAATTTGGTAATGACCTTTTTAATAGACACCTAAAATGCTGACTTTTAATAAGTTATCAGATTATCCCCAGGGGCGGGGGAATCTGTGCCGTGCAAGCCTCCATAGCAGCGTGTTGCCCACCTTCTTCGCCATCTTGCCTGGAGCGGTGTAGCTCATCAGCAGCAGCCAGCCCTCCTTCTTCAATCCGCAGTCCCTAAGCCACTGACCGAACTTCCGGGCAATATCATCGTAGTTTCCTGCAGAGCGGCAGCTCATGAATATATCCAGACATCTGTATGCAGCCTCAAGTCTATATGACTGCTGAGGCATTCCTCTATCTATCACCTCTTTCAGTACCATCTTCCACCACATGGCACTCATTCTATCATCGATAGTATTTGAGATACTTGAAGCCACATCTGACCTATATATATAGGTGACATCTCTCACTACCGAAAAATCCCTCACCACTCTGCACAGGTCATACACCCACAGCCAGTCCTCTCCGTAACCGATGCCTGACCGAAACTCTATGCCACTATCACGCAGGAGCTCCAGGCGTACCAGCTTGTTCCACGGAGCTGAAGGTATGAGAAAACTCATAAACAGTCTCCCCAATTCTCCCTCGTCGCTGACATATCCCGTGTCGCCGAGATGACTGAGCGAATGAAGCCGTGCTACTCCTATGTAACCATCTTCATCAGTAAGCCTTGCTGCCCCCTGCACCATATCCACCCCGGGATGCTTCATCGCCTCGGCTGCAAGACGGCTCACAGCTCCCGGAGCCAGCATGTCATCACTGTCTACATACATGACATACTCTCCGCGTGCCATCTCTGTCCCGGCATTGCGTGCCGCGCTGACTCCGCCGTTATGCGGCAAGGTTACCACTTTCCACTCTACATGCCCTGAGTATCCGGCGATATACCGCCGGCATATCTCCATGCTCCTGTCAGTGCCACAGTCATCCACCACGATGCATTCCATGCCGTCATAGTCCTGGCTTCCGATGCTTTCAAGGCACTCCAGAAGCCACGATTCCACGTTGTAAACAGGCAATATTACCGATATTTTCACTTTGTAGATGTTTTGTAGAGCATGTGTTTACTACAAATATACGCATAAGCAGCCATCTTTGCAATATGCCTGAAAAAACATCAACTCCCCCGCTCATATCGCTGCTGATCGTGGCATATGGAGCCGAACCCTATCTTGACGAGACCCTCAGCTCGGTCGTTGCACAAACATACCCTCACTGGGAGGCACTTGTGGTCGATGGCGACAGCCCTGACCACGTAGCTGACATAGCCCTGCGCTGGCAGCAAACCGACAGCCGCATCCGTTTTTTCCATACACCCGACGAGGGCGTCAACGGTGGCAGAAATTTTGCCGCCCGACAGTCACGCGGACAGTTTCTCATGGCTCTTGACGGCGATGACCGCTTAGACCCGGGATATTTGGAAACCTGCCTCCGCGCTTTCGATGACCCGGTAGTAAAAGCATCCCTATGTCAGTGGCAGTTTTTCGGAGCGGATTTCCCACCCTCTCCACTTAAATATACCTGTTACGAAGACCTGCTGATGATGAACGCCATCCATGTCACCACCATGGTGCGCCGCGAAGACTATTTCCGCATAGGCGGATTTGACGAAAACTCTCTGCTCCTCCTTGACGACTGGGATTTCTGGATACGTCTGCTTGACGGACAGCCTGACGGTGCTTTGGTGATGAATCCCGCCCCGCTTTTCCACTACCGCCGTCGCCCCGGAAGCCGCCTGACCAAGATGGACGACCCTCAGATCCGTGCCGACTTCCAGCGATATATGTATCAGAAGCACGGTTATCGATACCGCCGCCATTTCGGCGATGCCGTCACCCCCCCAATGATAGCATACATCCCTGCCGACAGCATACGCCTGCTTGTCCATCCCATAAACTCCGATTCAGCTCCAACCTGCATATCCACACTAATATACGCCTGCATGGGATGCGCACTGCGGGATTTCCCTGCCGAAAGCTGCATGGCATACCTCAAAGCCGCCTCCGCCAAAATCTCCCCTCATCTCCCATCCACTCTGCCGCACCTCTCACCCCTCTACCGCCGTCTCGCCAAGCTCCTGACCAAAGACCCCACCAGCTTCATCCGCAAAGTCCGCCGCCGAGAAGCCATCCGTGCCCCGTTTCGCGCTCTCTATTACCGCCTCCGCAATCATTGCTTCCTAAAATCATTCACATTGTAGGGACATTGTAGGGACATGCCGTGGCATGTCCGCATCACAGGCGATACCATCATTCACAGTTGCATCTTTCGGACATGCCACGGCATGTCCCTACAACATTGGTATTCACCATACCCTCTGCAACCATTTTTCATCCCTTTTTAGCATATTCTTCCCAAAAATAGCTATATTTGCCAATGATTTCATCATATTATAGCTTTTTACTCCAATAATCTAAGAATATGCCCCTCTCTTTCGCCCAATTGACCACTCTGAGCAATTTCGCTACCGAGTGCTCCCTGCTTGACAACGAGGTGATGTTCGCCCACATAACTCCCAACAACGGACTCCCCGTGATCCACGAAGCCGTGCGCATCGACGGACTGATGATGGTAGTCGGACTCAAGGGAGAGCTTCATCTGGAAATAGATTTCAAAGAATGCGTCGTAGCCCCCGGAACACTTATATGCCTTGGTCTTGACAACATAGTACGCATACTGCCCGAATTAAGCCATGATTTTGATGTCTACGCAGTAGTAATCTCCCCATCGTTCATGCGGGATATCAATATAGACCTAAATGTAGTCAACATCACATCACTTGCAAAGGCAAAGAGAGCAAAACCTCTACCACTGATACCACTGCACCCCGACGAACAGCAGATGATATACGGCTTGATTGAGACCATACATGCCTACAATTCCTCAAAACTCATAGCCACCTACCGACGTCAGATCATCATGAATCTCGTCGCCACTCTCCTCTATCATCTCATGGAATGCGGTCAGCGTATGTCCGACAGTTCCGATACAGATACCGACACCATTACTACCGTCAAACCACGCCGTTCTCTATATCTACAGGAATTCATGGCTCTCGCCCAGAAATACCACCGTTCGGAGCGTTCCGTGGCATTCTACGCCGAAAAACTCTTCATCTCCCCAAAATACCTCTCCTTAGTCATCAAAGAGACCACGGGGCGCTCAGCCAGCCAGTGGATCGACGACATGGTGATTCTCGAGGCAAAAAACCTCCTGCGCTTCTCCGGAAAAAACATCCAGCAAGTAGCCTACGAACTCAACTTCACCAATCAGAGCGCCTTCGGCAAATACTTCAAGCACCTCACCGGCCTCTCCCCTTCCCAATACCAAAAGCAGTGAGAAGTTCAAAAAACTTCTCACTGCTTCGTTTTATAAAACTTATAAGACCTTATCTCACAGCGGATAATCCTCAAAAGCAAACAGCTGCGTCGATAGATACCGCTCCCCGGTATCGGGCAGCAACGCCACGATGGTCTTTCCGGCGTTCTCGGGCTTGCGGGCTATGTCAAGTGCCGCCCAGAATGCGGCTCCCGATGACACGCCGCAGAGCAGTCCCTCGGAGAGGGCAAGCATACGCGCACCCCTCATGGCATCATCGTTGCTGACCTTGACCACCTCGTCAACTACCTCGCGATCGAAATTCTTCGGTATGAAACCTGCGCCAATACCCTGAATCTTATGTGGTCCGGCAGCCTCGCCGCTGATGACGGCAGAAGCCTCAGGCTCCACTGCCACCACTTTCACTTCAGGATTGAATTTTTTCAAAGCACTGCCTGTACCACTGACTGTTCCGCCAGTACCTACCCCAGCCACGAAATAGTTAATCTCGCCGTTGGTGTCATCCCATATCTCCAAAGCAGTGGTGCGTGCATGCACTGCCGGGTTGGCAGGATTGTCAAACTGCCCGAGTATCACGCTGCCCTCTGTGGCAGCTCTCAGTTCCTCGGCTTTTTCTATAGCTCCCTTCATACCTTTTGCACCTGGAGTCAGCACTATCTTTGCTCCAAAAGCCTTGAGCAGGTTCTGACGCTCCACGCTCATCGTCTCGGGCATCGTCAGCACCGTCTTGTAACCCTTGACCGTAGCCACCCATGCGAGTCCTATGCCGGTGTTTCCACTGGTAGGCTCTATGATGGTAGCTCCTGGCTTAAGCACTCCGGATGCTTCGGCATCTTCTATCATAGCGAGTGCCACACGGTCCTTGGCGCTTCCACCCGGATTGAAAGCCTCGATCTTTACAAGAAGCCGAGCCTTGAGTTTCTCTTTCTTCTCTATATTGCTGACCTCCACGAGCGGTGTATTGCCTATCAGCTCAGCCAGATTTTTCTTTATCTCTCCCATAATTATAAAATTATACGATTTATAAGAATTATACTGATTTATATTCCTAACCCTCCCGTAAATGTTGTCTCCATCGGCTTCCTCTGGAGCACACGCCCATACGGCGGTACATCGTCGGTTACCCACACGTTGCCGCCTATGATGGCATCGTGCCCAACAGTGATTCGTCCAAGCACACTCGCGTTGGAGTAGATGGTCACATTGTCCTCTATGATGGGATGGCGAGGTACATTGATAGGATGTCCCTGGGCATCGAGGGTGAAATTTTTTGCTCCGAGGGTCACTCCCTGATAGAGGGTCACATGACGACCTATGATGCAGGTTTCGCCTATCACCACGCCTGTACCGTGGTCTATGCTGAAATACTCGCCTATTTCCGCTCCGGGATGTATGTCTATGCCCGTGGCTGAGTGGGCGAGTTCGGTGATGATACGCGGGATGACCGGCACGCCCATCTTAAGAAGATAGTGCGCCACACGATAATGTATCATCGCCTGTATCACGGGATATGAAAAGATGACCTCGCCACGATTGCTAACCGCCGGGTCGCTGTTAAACACAGCCTCCACGTCGGTATACAGCACCCGCTTTATATCCGGCAGAGCGTTGATGAATTGCAGAGCCATCTTATCAGCCTCACTCTTGCAGTCATCACTACCACCGCATCCAGGACAAAACAGAAGCCCACGGCGCACCTGTACCTTGAGTATGGAGTATAGCATCTCCATATTTACCCCTACGAAGTACTGCCTCATCGACTCGTCAGCCTGACGGGGATCGAAGAAGTCGGGAAACAAGATTGATTTTACCAGATCCACCACACGACGCAACTCGTCGACCGACGGCATACGTCCGTGGATGTCACGTGTCATCTCCCTCTCCTGTGCCAGAGGCATGGACAGCATAGATATGTTGCGCAGCAATGTCTCTTGCACCGAAGCTTGAAAGTTTTCTTTCATACAATTGCTTTTTTAACTTTCCGCAAATATAACCATTACTCCTGTTCCCACGTTTCATCAACCATCAATATCAGCATATTTTTCTATTTATAACATAAAAAGCAGCAAGCCGCGCGGACAAGCAACCATATTTTCGTTCTCGTCCACGTGGCTTGCCACGTGTTTCATCTTGTCAGATATCAGCAACTAAGGCTCTACCCTGTCAAAAAATACCTTGGTCTCAGGATTGTTGATTTCAAGACTCATCAGCTTGCCGTTGTCTTTGATTTCTACATCCTCTACTACTGAATACCTCGCTACATCTTCTCTGAACAGCCTCTCCACCTCAGGCTTCCAAGCTGCCACCTTGGCAGAGTCTCCTTTGAGCTCCACCTTCATGGTCGACATGTCAAACGACATCAATACATCATCCTCATCGTCGACATCCACCTGCCATTTGCCGTCAATGCTTGCCACACCTGTAACTGTGATAGGTGCACCTAACGAATCCTTGTCAACTATGTCGAAACGGTTAGATAGCTTGACTGGTCCGCCTGTGAGCTGCTGGTCATTCTGGATGTCGATTGTGGTGACCGAAGTAGCACTCGTTGCCGGAGGCATCTTTATAGTGACATCTACCGGACTTTTGGTTTCCCATACCCCGGCATAATCAGTATTACTCTTACATGAAGCCATAAATATCATGCTTCCTATGGCTACGATCCCTGAGATTGATTTGATAAACTTATCCATATCGTATGTTATTTAGATTCAGATACATAACATCCCATCTATTCTCATTGTTTAGTCCGCTGATATTATTTATCAACAATGTTGAAAACAATGTAAATAACTGTCAAAAACTTGTCAGCTCTTTTTTATAGTTTCTTCTTGCATTTAACACTCCATTTCTGATATATGACTATCTTCCAAATCCCAAAAATAGTTACCAAGATTCTATCAATCCTTTTTCTTACGTTTTACACACCTTTATCAACTTTATATACACTCAACATCTATCAGAACTTACTGACAATGCAGTTATCAACACTATGTTAATAACTATACTAATGAGCTGTACAACAGCAATTTTGTATGTCAATAAACTTACAAATATTGTAAATCCGACATCAATAACCCACAAAAGCAAATAATTAACTAAAAAGTTATCACCCTTATTAACATCCAATATTCTTACTCTTAATTTCAATTTTTGAAAAAAATCTTTTAAAAGAAAAATAAACCCAATGTCAAAAACCCCTCGCCCAGCGCACGCCCCATCCCACCCAATTCACGCTCTATCCTGTAGGGACATGCCGTGGCATGTCCGCCTCCCCACAAGACTTATAAGATTTATAAAACTTATCGGACTTATAGGATTTATATCCCCTCCCATTTTACTAAAATTTCTTATATATAAGGAGACAACCCCCGTTACTCTTGCCATTGACACCGAAAATCCCTAACTTTGTAGTTTGTAAAAATCTACTTATCAGATACTAATAAGAAGTTTGATAATGAATACCGATAAAGGTTACGTTGACGCTCCTATCCCCGCTGGGATTGACCTCAAGGAGGAGATTCTCCGTCTTAAAAAGGAGAAGGGTGCGGTCATCATGGCACACTACTATCAAAAGGGCGAGATACAGGACATCGCCGACTATATAGGCGATTCGCTGGCGTTGGCTCGCATAGCTTCCACTCTCGATGCTCCCATCATAGTGCTATGCGGAGTGCACTTCATGGCTGAGACTGCCAAGGTGCTGTGTCCTGACAAGAAGGTTCTGTGTCCCGACCTCAATGCCGGATGCTCTCTCGCTGACTCTTGTCCTGCAGAAGAATTTGCTGCTTTTGTCAAGGAGCATCCAGGACACACTGTGATAAGTTATGTCAATACTTCGGCGGCTGTCAAGGCTCTCACCGATATAGTGGTCACTTCGGGCAATGCCATGAAAGTGGTCAACTCTCTTCCGGCTGACGAGAAAATCATATTCGGTCCTGACCGTAATCTCGGCAACTATATCAACACTCAGACCGGTCGTCAGATGGTGCTGTGGGACGGTGCATGCCATGTGCACGAGCGTTTCTCTATAGAGCGTCTGCTCGAACTTAAGAAGCAGCATCCCGGAGCCAAAGTGCTGGTACACCCCGAGTGCCGTCGGCAGCTCCGTATGCTTGCCGATGAGATAGGATCCACTGCTGCACTTCTTAAATATGCAGCTGATTCCGATGCATCCGAATTTATCGTGGCTACCGAGAGCGGCATACTCCATGAGATGCGCAAGCAGTGTCCCGACAAGACTTTCATCCCTCTGCCTGGCGATGATTCCACCTGCGCATGCAACGACTGCTCTTATATGAAACTCAACACCCTCGAGAAGCTCTACAATACCCTCCTCTACGAGCAGCCCGAGGTACACGTAGCTCCAGAGCTGATGGAAGCAGCCCGCCGCCCCATCACTCGCATGCTCGAACTGAGCTAAAATCTAAATGACTCACAAATCCTTGTAGGGACATGCCGTGGCATGTCCGCCCCCTTATAAAACTTATAAGAATTATAAGACTTATAAAAATTATAAAAGCATCATACTCCACATCCCAATGGAATACAATCATAAAGCCATAGAATCACGCTGGCAGCAGCAATGGAAAGAAGCCGGCACATATCATGTAGAGATTGACCCTGAGCGTCCCAAGTTCTACGTGCTTGACATGTTCCCCTATCCAAGCGGAGCCGGTCTGCATGTAGGTCATCCGCTCGGCTACATAGCATCCGATATATATGCCCGTTACAAACGTCTCCGTGGTTTCAATGTGCTTCACCCCATGGGCTATGATGCCTATGGTCTCCCGGCTGAGCAGTATGCCATCCAGACAGGGCAGCACCCCGAAGTGACAACACGTGACAACATAGCCCGTTACCGTCAGCAGCTTGACAAGATAGGATTCTGCTTCGACTGGGACCGTGAAATCCGCACATGCGATCCTGAATACTACAAGTGGACGCAGTGGGCTTTCATCCAGATGTTCAATCACTACTATGACATGGCAGCTGCCAAGGCTCTCCCTATATCCGATCTTGTAAAGCATCTCGAAGCTCATGGTACGGAATATTTACATGCCGCCGCTACCAAGGAACTGACTCTGACAGCCGATGAATGGAAGGAAATGGACGCTCGCCAGCAGAGCGATGTGCTGATGAACTACCGTCTTGCGTATCTCGGCAACACAATGGTCAACTGGTGTCCCAAACTCGGCACTGTCCTTGCCAACGATGAGGTAAGCGAGGGGCTATCTATCCGCGGAGGTTATCCTGTAGAGCAGAAACTGATGTATCAGTGGTGTCTGCGCGTCAGTGCCTATGCGCCCCGTCTGCTCGACGGTCTCAATACTATTGACTGGACTGACTCGCTTAAGGAGACCCAGCGTAACTGGATAGGCAGAAGCGAAGGCGCGGAGATGAAATTCCACGTAGCAGGTACTGACATCGATCTCGAGATTTTCACCACACGAGCCGACACCGTATTTGGTGTTACGTTCATGGTGCTGGCTCCTGAGAGCATGTATGTAGATATGGTCACCATCCCTGACCATCGTAAGGAGGTCGACGAATATCTCCAGGCTATCAAGCACAAGACCGAGCGCGAGCGCATGATTGACAAGAAGGTCACAGGCGTATTCACCGGCAGCTATGCTGTCAATCCTCTTACAGGAAAGCAGATTCCTATCTGGGTGAGCGATTATGTGCTTGCCGGCTACGGCACGGGTGCCATCATGGCAGTGCCTGCCCATGACAGCCGTGACTATGCTTTCGCCAAGAAATTTGATTTGCCAATCATACCCCTTATCGAGGGTGCTGATGTCAGCGAGGAGAGTTTTGATGCAAAGAGCGGCAAGATGATTAACTCTGCCTCTGCCGAGCTTGATCTCAACGGTCTTGAAGTCAAGGATGCCATAGCTGCTACCAAGAAATTCATTGAGGAAAAAGGCATAGGCAAGGTCAAGGTCAACTATCGTCTGCGTGATGCCATCTTCAGCCGTCAGCGTTATTGGGGCGAACCGTTCCCTGTCTATTACAAGGACGGCATACCCCATATGCTTGACGTGGACCAGCTCCCACTGATGCTTCCGGAGGTTGACAAATATCTCCCCACTGAGACTGGCGAGCCTCCTCTGGGTCGTGCCAAGAACTGGAATACTCTGGAAGGTTATCGTCTTGAACTGAATACGATGCCTGGTTTCGCCGGCTCGTCTGCCTACTATCTCCGTTACATGGATCCGCGCAACAACGATGCGCTCGTCAGCAAGGAAGCTAATAATTACTGGCGCAGTGTTGACCTCTATGTCGGCGGTTCGGAGCATGCCACAGGCCACCTCATCTACAGCCGCTTCTGGTGCAAGTTCCTTCATGATATAGGCGAGGTATGCGAGGATGAACCCTTCCGCAAACTCATCAACCAGGGCATGATACAGGGACGCAGCAACTTCGTCTATCGTATCAAGGATACCAACACATTCGTAAGCCTCGGTCTCAAAGACCAGTATGAAGTGACACCCATCCACGTTGATGTCAATATCGTCAGCAACGATATCCTCGACCTTGAAAAGTTCAAGGCTTGGCGTCCGGAATACAACGATGCAGAGTTCATACTCGAGGACGGCAAGTATGTCTGCGGATATGCTGTGGAAAAGATGTCAAAGTCTATGTTTAACGTGGTCAATCCCGATGACATTGTAGAGCGTTACGGTGCCGACACATTGCGCCTCTATGAGATGTTCCTCGGACCCATCGAGCAGAGCAAGCCGTGGGATACCAACGGCATCGATGGAGTTAACCGCTTCATCAAGAAACTCTGGGGTCTCTTCTATAAAGGTGACAATCTGCTTGTCAACGATGAAGTCCCCACAGCTGACAATCTCAAGTCGCTCCACAAGCTAATCAAGAAGGTGACAGCCGACATAGAGGCTTTCTCGTTCAATACCTCCATTGCTGCCTTCATGATATGCGTCAATGAGTTGACACAGCAGAAGTGTCATAGCCGAGATGTTCTCAGCCAGCTTCTCATAGTACTCGCTCCTTTTGCACCTCACGTGGCAGAAGAGCTTTGGCATACAGCCCTTGGCAATGATACATCCATAGTGGATGCTCGTTGGCCCGAATACAACGAGGAATATCTCGTGGAGAAAAATGTCACCTATGCAGTGTCGTTCAATGGCAAAGCCCGCTTCAATATAGAGGTGGCAGCTGACATGCCGCGTGAGGAAGTTGAAAAGACAGCTCTTGCCCACGAAGGCGCAGCCAAATGGCTTGACGGCAAGACTATCCGCAAGGTCATAGTAGTCCCTGGCAAGATTGTAAACATAGTAGTAGGCTGATGACACCGCGCACTCTCGTATTCGCCACCAACAACGACCACAAACTCTCCGAGCTCCGCTCCATCCTCGGCGACACATACCGTGTGCTCGGCTTAAAGGATATAGGATGCACTGAAGAGATAGTTGAAGATGGTGATACTCTCCACGAAAATGCTGCCATCAAGGCTCGCTATGTCCGTGACCGTTACGGTTACGACTGCCTCGCTGATGATACCGGGCTGCTTGTGGACGCTCTCGGCGGTGCGCCGGGTGTGCATACCGCCCGCTATGCCGGTGACAGCCACGATTCGTCGGCAAACATGCGACTCCTGCTCCACAATCTCAAGGATGTCAGCGACATGTCACAGCGTTCAGCGAGGTTTATGACAGTAATAGCTCTCACTCAGGGTGAAAAAGTAATATATTTCGAAGGAACAGCCGAAGGTCACATAGCCCTTGCTCCTCGTGGTGACAAGGGCTTCGGCTATGACCCGGTGTTTATCCCCACAGGCAGCTCGTTGACTTTTGCCGAGATGGAAGCTGATGCTAAAAACTCCATCTCCCATCGCGGAAACGCTGTCAGGCATCTTATAGATTATCTTGCATCAAACCCTTGATAAGACACATACCATAATACACACATTCACATATAAACCAACAATATGAAATACCGCAGCTCTCTCATCTCATTTCTCTGCATCTCTGCCATGGCTTTCACAGCCTCTGCCCAGAAAATGGCTGGAGAATGGAAGAAATATCCTGTTATCAAGCCGTATATACAGCGTGTCATAAGCACTCCCGACAATCTCTATTACCTGTCAACTGACCGTCTGTTCTCCTATGACTATTCTACCAAGCAGTCACGAAACATAAGCGAGGAAGAAGGTCTGAACATAGGTTATATCTCGGCGGTAAAATATAATCACGACAAAGGATACTTGGCTCTCGGATCTTATGACGGAAGCATAGGCTTGGTCTATGACGACGGCAAGACGGTTAATCTTGCTGCCGTCAAGAATATGTCCGTGCCTTCATCCAAGTCCATCCGTGACATAGATTTTCTCGGTGATGATATATATCTTGCTACTGATTTCGGATTCGTGATAGTGGATGCTTCAAAGGGCATGATTAAGAATTATACCCGTCCATCTTCCAATGTGAAAGCAAATAAAGCGTTCACTTCTGTGGTGGCAGTTCCAGGTTATGCTCTCGGTGTCAACGAAGGAAATCTCTACTGCATACCTACCGACAAGCGCATGACAGACTTGTCAAACCTTAAAAATCTCGGTCTGACTCTCGGCAATGTAGAGCTGTATGGTCGTGGCGACGGCACCTTCTATGCCAGCACTTATCCCGACAATGCCAACTCCATATCTACGAAATACCTGCGCCTATACACCTTTGACCTGGCACAAGAAACCTGTTCCCTCGTCACAGACTATGCGCTTTCTCCTATTTCTCATATATGGGAAAAGAAAGGCGTATGCATGGTAGAAGTGGATGAAAATGACAGAGCCGTCACCTATGACATATCCGGAACTGAGCCTGTGAAATTGGAACTCACGGGAAATCCGTGGTTGTCTACCGATTTTTCATATGACCCTGACACAAAGAAGAAGATTATCTCAACTTATCAGAAAGTCAATCTCTATGATAATGGTAATAATGTGGCTTCATTTACTGCTGCAATCCCCGATGATTATACCACTGTAGAGTCAATAAGCATAATGTCTCCATCATTTGACCGCCAGAGAATATATATATCCACACGTGCGTCATCATATAACTGGAAGACTGCCGGTAACAACTACAATCCCGAACTATATGAGCGTGGCACACATCCAAGGTGGAATAGTCTTGTAGCAAACATGCAGAACTGGGATAAAACACCCAACAGCGATGCCTATGGTTTCTATTCACCGGCATATGTTAACATGGTAAGTGAAGGAAACATTACAGATGTATCTAATTATAACCCTTCCAATCATATGGGTAATAAGAATAGCAGTGAATTCTGGGAATTCTTTTCCAATGCTTTTACTGCTTTGGCTCAGGTTACAATAGGCGGTGAAGGTGTTGCTGAGAATCCTAACAAGCCTGGACAGTACTGGCATGCCACTAACTGTGAAGGTCTTTATGTGATGGAGGGGTCGGAAGAGACACGTATCCTCAGTGCTGACACTAAGACCCTCAAATCACCTCGTATGTGGGGTGAGCAGATAACAGACGTCAAGTTCGACAAGGACGGTAATGCATGGATTCTGACTCCCACTGTCAACCGTGCTGCTGACTGGGGTACAAAACTTCCTTCTCCTGTACTCAGTATGCTTCCTGCTTCAAAGGTAGCCGATGTTGCTTCTGTCACAGCAAATGATTGGAAGGCAGCTAATAAACTGCCTGTAGGTACACTTGAGTATTCCGGACAGATTGACGGACGTTTGACCATCACTACCAACCGAGTGAAAAACGGCGGAGCTAACGAATATATATTTATCAAGCCTCTCATATATACTGGTGAGATGGTCGTATATCGCCGCAATTCCGAAGGGGATGATGTATCTAAAGATTATCCTCTGGTCATCAATAACATCAAAGATCAGAATGGCAACGAATACCACGTACAGGAGATGATATACATAGATGAAGACCTCCAGGGACGTGTATGGATAAGCAACTTGTCATTTTTCGGCTATTTTGACACCAAGACAGAGCTCCCCGAAGGCACCACCACATTTCCGATTATCGTACCCACTGATAAGAATCGTGGAGGAAGTCCTGTAGACTATTCATTTGTCACTGGCATCTCCCAGTCTCCGATTGACGGCACTCTGTGGGTTGCCTCACAGGGCAATGGTCTGTTCCATCTCAGTTCGGATGCTACTGAGCAGCTTGAAAATTACCGTACCACCAACTCTATCCTGACCACAGATATCCTTGGTGGGGTATGCGTAGATGCTTACGGTGATGTATATATAGGTTCCCAGAAAGGTCTGTTCCGTTATCGTCCTGCCCATGGTGCAGCCGCAGCTGACCTTTCGGCAGTAAAGGTGGTTCCAGCAGTTGCAAAGGATGACTATAACGGTGCCTTTACCCTCACAGATCTTACGGAGTCATGTCCTGTGAAAATCAAGGATGCCGAAGGCAATCTCATGTTTGAAGGTACATCTGTTGGTGGTACGCTCATATGGAACGGTATTGACCTCAAAGGCAGCCGTCTGACCACAGGTGTATATGATATAGTAGCAGGTACTCCGGAGCAGACCGTAGCAAGGATAGTGGTGATGGAATAGCCTCTCATGCAGGGTATATTTAACATGAACTCTCCTTCAATATATTTTGTTAGAATTTTACTATGGATAGCAGACATATAGATTCGCTCAGATATAAGGATGAGGCTGACAAATGTCTCGGGGCTGCCGGTATGGCTATAGCTGTAGTAGCTATGGATGGCTCGTCAGCTATCGCGTCTATGGATATAGACGCGGCTCCTGATGAGATGATAGAGTTCATGCCGGAGTTTTATTTTGAAGGCAATCCCCGACTGATGGCTTCGGCTTCATGGCGACGTCTGCTTCATAATTTCAGTCTCACGGCTGGACTGCTGATAGGCAATGTGCTTTGCCGACGTATGGTGGGCAGCTTGCAGATGCCTTCTGACGCAGAGCGTCAGTATCTCCGCGACATAGTGGTACAGGAAGGCACCGAGACGTGTGAACTTGAGGAAGATGAGGCTGATAACCTGTTTGCCAACAGCTATGACCGCATGAGCAGTCTTTTCATGCGCCGTTCCATACACTCCATGGCAAATGAGTTCGCCTCTATAATACGCGAGCATCGCAAATTATCGCGACTGGAACTTCTCCAGAATCTTCAGGCGCTACAGATGCTCTAACCAGCTGTATTTTAGATTTATTAATAGCTCCTATATATGCGGCGCATGCAATTTTCAGGCGTGCGCCGCGTTTATATATTAGCCTTAACTGCGTAGTGGGGCATCATATATCCAGATTTTACTGATGAAAATTAAGACATTTCTTGCTTCGGCGATAAGTTTAATATTATTTATGTTTTCCGTCCCTGCCATCCATGCCCAGCTGGCGACAGGCGAATGGAAATTCTATAACTCATATCCTCCAGGAGATGCTCGTCAGCTAGCTGTCAATTCTGACGGCAAGCTCTATATATTGGTAGGGATAAATCTTTTCCAGTTTGATCCTGATACCAAGGAGACGGTGCAGTTTACCTCAGCCACAGGTCTTAATGGCATAAAAATAACCAAGATACACTATGACCGTGACATGAAGCTCCTTGCTGTGGCATATGCTGACGGCAATATGGATTTCATCCACGATGACGGACGCATATTCAACCAGAATGGCATAAGCACTGCCAACCTCAATGGGCAGCGAAAAATCAAATGTCTGACCTCGGGCCATGGTTTGTTTTTTGTGGGCACTGACTTCGGTATAGTTGTAATCGACGGTAAAAATTTCCGTGTCAAAGAAACAGGGCAATACAATGTCAAGCGTGCCGAAGGATCTGCTACGCCTATCCCTTTCAAGGGACCAGATGCACTTGAGGTGATGGGCAACCGATTGATGGCTGTGTTCAATATGACCGAGCCTGATGCGGAAACAAAGGATACAAGTGGTAAGCCGCTTAATCCGATGCCTCCGCATACTTCTACCGGACATCTCTTTGAATCAGACATCACTGATACATCCAAGACATACCGTGAGGCTGACAAATTCGTCTTTCTTTGTGACATAGATACCGATGAAATAGTTTCGGTAGATGAGTTACATCTCGCATCACGCCAAAAGGATACCACCCATAATGTAGACTTCTATGAGTTCCCACAGACTGTCAACGGTACATGTATAATCAACAAGGACAATGATTGGCGTCACCAGTTGCAGGTAGGTTTCTGGAAATCTGACGGTCTGACATATTCGTTCAATATAGATTACCGCGTGCTGAAGCTTGTGGGGAATGCCCCGTTGTTGGCATTTGAGGGAACGCTTGATATGAATAATATCTTTGCTGTTGCTGCCGGAGAGACATCAGCCGATACATGGTTTGCCACACCCGAAGGTCTCTTCTGTTATGATATTACAAAAGATCCCATAGAACTTAAATACGGACCTTACAATGCCTATGCTCCAGGTGTGACGAATGTAAGTAATCTGACCTTGTCACCTGACGGTAACCGCATATATGTGACCACTCGCTCTGCCTCCCTTTTCAAGGGGGCTTCGGGTAATTTTACTAATACAGTGCCCTATGAAGGGAATAATGATTACGGATACTATACTCCTGGATATATAGATGTGATAGAGGACGGCATCATATCTCCGTTGCGATATACTAACGATAAACTTGCATATTGGAGCGGAAACACAAGCAAGGTGAGAGGACATATCTTTACTCAGAAAGCTCTGAAATACTATGGTGATCTAATCATTGCACCTAATGCCGTGGCGGTCAATCCCGTCAATCCCTCACAACTTTGGGTGGCTACGAGTAATGAAGGTCTATATGTTATCGAGAATGGTCGTACAGTAGCTATTTTTTCTGGAACTATAATGTCTGGAGCCGATAAAATGATAGCTCAGGATAACATACCGGTCACAGCCTACACCAGTCAGCTCATATTGGATGCGAAATTTGATTCGCAAGGTAACCTGTGGGTACTTGCCACCAATCATGATCAAGAGTCTAACATCGGCCAGACTCTCATGATGCTCCCGGCTGTATATGTCAACGGAGACCTCTCAAAGGTGCAGAAATCTGATTGGATCTATAAGCGTTCTGATGGCTCGTACCTTATACCTGAAGGCTTCAAGACTAACTGGGACGGCGAAATAATACCTTTCCGTCGCTCCAATGTGTTCGTAATCAAAGGGTCGATATATAGTGGAGTGGTCATATATCGCCATAAGGGGTCATATAGCAATGTAGAGGATGACAGCTACGTAGTGCTCGATCATGTTCGTGACCAGGACGGAAACCCCATAAACATGCAGACGGTGTCCGCAGTGGTTGAAACCCCTTCAGGAGGATTGCTGATATCTTACGAAGGGGGATTGTTGCTCGTGTCGGATCCGGCTACGTTTGACCCTGACAAACAGCCTGTGCAACGTCTGAAGCAGCCCCGTAACGACGGATCCGGTTTTGCCGATTATCTGCTCAATTCGGTTGTGGTATCTGACTTCGCCATAGATGATGCCGGACGCATATGGGTAGCGACTGAGGGGGATGGCATATCTGTACTCCAGTCTGACTTGCGTGACATCGTGGCTACTTATAATACTGACAACTCTCGTCTGCCTACAAATTATGTGAGTGCCATAGAACTTGACCCTCATAATAATATCGTCTATTTCGGCACCTCTTACGGTCTCGGCGCTTTTGCCTCTGACCAGTCGCCCGCCATGGAGGATTTCAACACTGTCCGTGCTTATCCTAATCCTGTACGTCCTGACTATTATGGTGTCATCACTATCGACGGTCTGATGAATGACTCGCTCGTGAAGATTACCGATGCACAGGGTAATGTCATATACACAGGAGAGTCGATCGGCGGCATGATGACCTGGGACGGCACCAATTTCAACGGTCGACGTGTGCCCAGCGGTGTCTACTACGTCATGGCTTCCCAGGATGGTCAGAGCGACGGTCCCAAGGGTAAGGTGGCGTGCAAAATACTTGTGCTTAAATAAGTCCCTACGATGGATGCCGAGCAGTTTGCTTTTATGGCCCTACAAGCTCTCCCCTACGACCCCAATGAGCAGCAGATGGCAGTGCTCGCAGCTATGTCGCGCTTCATAGCCATGCCGTTTGATGGTGCTGATAGAGTGTTTATCCTCAATGGATATGCCGGCACTGGCAAGACTTCACTCACCGGGGCGGTGGTGAAGGCTCTTGAGGCGTTCCACCGTCCGGTGGTTCTTCTGGCTCCTACAGGACGTGCCGCCAAGGTGTTCGGACGTTTTGCATGCCGTCAGGCATATACTATCCACCGTCATATATATCGTACTTCCTCGCTTGGCGAATATGCTGCAGGGGTCAATGAAAACAAACTTCAGGGAGCTGTGTTTCTCGTTGACGAGGCTTCGATGATAGGCGACGGGGGCATGGATCGCAATCTGCTCGAAGATCTCGTGCAATATGTCTACGGTGGCGTAGGTTGCCGTATGGTGCTTATCGGTGATACTGCCCAGTTACCCCCTGTAGGGGCAGAGGAAAGCCCCGCTATGCAGCCCGATGTACTCCGTGCTTACGGTCTGAAAGTGTCAAGGGTCGTGATGACAGAGACGGTGCGTCAGAGTCGCATGTCGGGTATACTGTGGAACGCCACATGGCTCCGCAAAGCTATGCGCCAGCCTGTCCTCCCTCCGCCTGTGATGCTGACGAGCCGTTTCGACGATGTAAGGTCTGTTGACGGAGAGGAGTTGGCAGATGCTATCTCTGCTGATTATGCCCGTGACGGAGAGGAGCAGACCATAGTGGTCACCCGGAGTAACAACCGTGCCACGCGCTTCAATCTCGCTATACGTTCGTTGATTAACATGAGCGAGGAGGAACTCGTCAGAGGCGAACGCATCATGATAGCCAAGAACAACTACCATTGGACGCGACAGACTCCAGGGGTGGATTTCATAGCCAACGGTGACATGGCGGTCATAGAGGCTATACATGGGCTGGAGAAACGCTACGGACTGCGTTTTGCCGATGTGACCTTGTCGCTTCCTGACCGCGATGTCAGGATTGACTGCAAGATAATACTTGATGCTCTCGTCACCGATACTCCGGCTCTTGACGGTCAGAAACTGATGTGGCTCCGTGACGGTGTGTTGGCTGATAATGGCGGTAGCATGCTCAGCACTTCAGCTGCTGTGAAGGTACTACGCGCCGACCCCTATTTCAATGCTTTGCAGGTCAAATATGCCTATGCTGTGACCTGCCACAAGGCTCAGGGCGGTCAGTGGAAAAATGTCTATATAGACCTCGGTTACGTTCCAGAGGAAACCCCCGGTATGGACTTCTACCGCTGGCTATACACCGCCGTGACCCGCGCCACCAGCCGCGTAAGCCTTATCTCCCCCGTCATCGAGACCCGCTGACAAGATCACATAATCATTTCCATCACGTTGTAGGGACATGCCGTGGCATGTCCGCATCACGGAAATGGTCGGGTGCGAAGGATCATCTGCCTCAGAGTGATATCACCGCTGGCAGTCCCCTCTATCCGCAGCGAGTGCCGTGAACGTATCGGTCCGAGGATTCTTAAGCCCGTCACATGTCGCACGCTACCGTTGATGTGTAGGCGGCTGATGTCGCGCTGACGGGAGCGTAGCGTGGCTTTAATATCCAAGTCATCGCCTTCTAAGTCCATACCGAGCCATGCCGGAAAGGAAAGCGGATGCGGTATCTCTCCTTCCCATTTGACTTTGATCTTGGCAAGCGTATCCTCTGTGGAAGATACCAGGATACGTCCTCCATCGTCTGCCATCATTATTTCAGTCCCGGCTTGCAGTATGGATCGGACATTGATGTCCGGGCGTTGGTATATGCCTGACTCATATTGCAGTTGATAGATGGTTATCCCGAAAGTGTCAGGCAGCCACAGTTCGTCATATTTGCCACTGTAGCCTATCGATGAGGCTGTAATACGGCGCAATAGAGTTCGTGCACGAGTCCCTGACAGGAGCAGCAGGTCACCTCCGGCAATGGCTGCCACACCGTGTGGGGTCATCACTGCGCTGTGGCTCAGTATGGTACTCCGAGGATCTATGAGAGTGGCTTTCATCCTCTGGACGGCTGTGCAGTCGGCAGCTAACCCGTAGATGCCAGAAGATGACATAACGTAAAATCTTCCTGCACCGTAATCCCATGATGTGTTTGTGCCCCAAGCCGGTATAATTTGGCTGATGACTCCGGGGCAGCAGTCCATCGCTCCGAGAATGATTGCGGAGTTGGAGGCATCCGCCACTCCTATCGTCGATGGCATTTCATTTATCCTGCTCTCAGCTGTAAAAGGTATGAAAGCACCATTAACATCCGTCAGAACACGAGGTGTCATAGATGATGAAATACTCATGGCACATCGGCGGTCAATAGAAGGAGTGAGATTGATATAGGCTTCTGCTACAGTGCCGTTTTGACGCTCTATACGTACCTCTATAAGCGTTGCAGACGGGTCGGGATACATTATCATGGGTGAAAGAGTGTCAGAGGCGAGAAACAGCCATTCAGGGGTGGAAGCGTCCATGTTGCGTACTACCTGCATGGGTTTGCCGTCAGAGCTGCTGATCGTCACGCGGATTGATGCTCTTTTCACCGCTGTTGTCACATCTCCTACGCTGAGAGAGTTGAGGTCATAGCCCTTGAATGGATTGCGCCTGATGCTCCCCCACACCACGTTTCGTCCTGAACGGCATACACACCCGGCAGAGAAACTGTGGGGTGCTGTCAGACGTAGTCCGGCGAGTTCGTTGTCGGTGGCAGGCGTGTAGGTCATATGCTTCCATGCGGCATTGTCCTCGGTGGCTTCGCGGTGGAGTTCGGTGCAAGTGTCGGGTATCGGCACTTCTACGCGGCGTGACCGCAACTCGAAAGGACGCTCTATGGTAGCGATTTTCACCTCATAGGCATTCATATATGCCGCAGCCGATGCCATGGTGCGTGTCAGTCGGGAAGTCAGTGGAGCGCGACTGAGCGTCGCACCAGGCAGCCAAATAGTGAGCGTTTCTTCACCAGGTGTGGCTGACATGCGGTATTCGGCATTGGTAGATGCGTCAAGCGGATGGAGCTGCGGCAGCACATAAACCTCGGCATACACTCCATCGGTGGGAGCATCGCACTCTATGCTGTTACCGGGAAGATCTATCGCCAGAGTGTAGCGACGCATCGTCAGATTCACAGAATTCACGCTTACAAACGGTCCGCTGCTGTCAGTATGCACTCTTGCGGTCATCCCGTCCATCCCCTGCCAGCCGCCTTGGGCTGAAAGCACGGTCACAGGACCCGTATGCAGCAATCGTCCCTGACGGTCGCGGAGCTTGTAACGCACAGCCACAGGCTGAGTGAAATCCCCGGCATCGGCTACAGTACGAGTCAGGCGCAGATACGCTTCCTTTAGAGATGCGCTGATGGTTTTGATGTCAGCAGCTGTCAGAGCACCTCCCCATGTCTCATAAGGCTTGGTAAAGGTCACACCGCCAGCAGATACCGACACCACCCCACGGTCTATGGTGGAGAAGTGCAGCCCCGGGTATTCACCCGCAGGCAGCGAGCAGTGCCATGTATCCTCTTGTGTATCTGTATCAACGGTGCGACACAGACGGCACATCCCTCTCTCAGTAGAAATCACCACATCATCCCCCTCAAAATTGACACAGCGCGGCTCAGCAGGTAGCGTAGCCACCTGCACCACACAATCTTCGCGAAGTACACCGATGTCGCGTCCCGACCACATCACCGTCACCGATCCGCCATCGCTGAGCGTATTGAATCCCAGAAACTTCCAAGCCTTCACACTCTCCATCATCACCCCTGGAGGATAAGCTGCCCCGAGTGACCCATCCCCTCGCAGTCTCAGATTCTCACACACTGTCACCTTTCCCGAGCCATCTACCAGCCCCGGTGCAAACGAATAAGTCTTAAACTCACGTGCCATAAAAACGAAATTAATCAGTTACTAACTCCCACAAAGTTACCCCTGTCCCACCCCCTCTCCCATGCGAAAACATCATAGATGCGGTATAGAGAAATTAAGTACTGAATACCTTGAATATCACGGAAAAACAATTAACTTTACAGTCTAAGCATCCATTTTACATTTGTGTAGGGCAGTATAACATCAATCAGATCTATGAGTGACAGACATGCTTTTCGGGCAAAATGGCACGACTATAATGCCGGCATATATTTCATCACGATTTGCACCCATGAAAAACGCCATATTTTTGGACACATATCACATGACAGGATGCTCTGGTCACCATTAGGGAAGATTGCAGATTCGTGCATCAGAGAGATATCCAGCCATCATGATGATGCAGAGGTGTGGAATCATGTCGTCATGCCCAACCACATCCACATCATGATAGCAGTAGGGACGCGATATATCGCGTCCGAAATGACGAATGGCAACAAAGCGTCCGAAATGACGGATGGTGTGAATGTGGGTTGCCTAAAACCACCCAATCATGGTGATGCGGTTGACAACAATCATTTCAATTCGCGATTAGCAGTGATTGTCGGAACCCTAAAAGCGGCTGTAACACGGCAAGCTAATAAATTGTATCGGCAATGTGGACGCGATATAGAATGTGGACGCGATATATCGCGTCCCTACTGGCAATCGCGTTACTATGAACACATAGTTACAAATGGACGAGAGTTTGACAAAATCATGGATTATATTGACAATAATGTGACGAAATGGAGTGATGACTGTTTTAACAAATAAATTTTTGTGGATTGTTAGGGATAGTGTGGGATTTATGTGTATCTTTGCTTTTGACGTGAAAGGCTTGACTGACATAGGGTTATGGAGAAGTTGATGCAGTATGTGTGGCAGCATAGGCTGCTGCGTCCGGGGGCTATGAGCACTGTGGACGGCCGCGGTGTGCAGATTATCGACCCTGGACTGCTCAACGAGGGTTCGGGACCGGACTTCTTCAACGCGAAGGTGAGAATCGACGGGGATATGTGGGTAGGGAATGTGGAGATACATGTCCGTGCGAGCGATTGGATGCGCCACGGACATGACCGTGACCGGGCTTATGACAGTGTGATACTCCATGTGGTGTATCACGATGACATGCCTGTCAAGCGTCCTGACGGCAATGTGATACCGCAGATGGTGCTGCCTGTGAGGACGAATTTCGCCGACCATTACAATGCCCTTGTGACACGCGCCGAGCGCGATCTGCCATGCCGAGAGTTCATAGCCTCTCTCCCACCCCTGCATCTGACCGATTGGCTCAGTGCCTTGGGCATAGAGCGTCTTTACGCTAAAAGTGCAAGAATCGCAGGGCTGCTGGGTCGTTACAACAATGACTGGCGCGAGGCGGTGTATGTCACGCTTGCCCGTGCGCTGGGCTTTGGCACCAACTCCGAGCCATTTGAGCGGCTGGCGATGGCTACTCCCTATGGATTTCTTGCACGTCATGCCGACAGCGAGCTGACGGTGGAAGCGATGCTCTTCGGGCAGAGCGGACTGCTGGAGAGGATACCGCTCGACAGCCGCTATGCGCTGGCTCTGACGAGGGAATACGAGTTCATGCAGAAGAAATTCGGGCTGCGGCAGGTGAATTCACCAGGGTGGAAATCGGGACGGATGCGTCCGCAGAATTTTCCCCACCGTCGCGTGGCTCTGCTGGCGCAGATGGTCAGGCGGCTCCCACAGCTGATGTCGCGGATCGTGGAGGCAGAGGATGCGGAAGCACTGCGGAGGCTTTTTGATGTGACCCTTAGCGGCTACTGGGCTACGCATTACACCTTTAGTGAGCGCGGCGTGGCTTCTGACGGCTCACAAGAGCGTCAGGCTCTGAGTGCCTCGTCAGTGACGGGACTGCTGATCAATGTGGCAATACCGCTGATGCATGCCTGGGGCGAACACCACCGCGACAACGGCATGACCGACCGCTGCATAGCTCTGCTTCAGGAACTTAAGCCTGAGAGCAACCGTATCACCGCGATGTTTGAGGCTGCCGGTGTGAAGTGCCGCGACGCTTTCACGTCCCAGGCTCTGATAGAGTTGCGCCGTGAGTATTGCGAGGCGCGTAAATGCCTGTACTGCCGCATAGGCCACCGCATGCTCGCCTCCAAAGCTACCTGATGTGATTTTTATCAGCTGATTTGATTGTTGTAGGGACATGCCGTGGCATGTCCGATGGCACTATGTGTGGATTCTCTGCTGGGATGCGGACATGCCACGGCATGTCCCTACGGGGATGATGTAAATATACTATTCGCGGAGGCGTGAATCAATAATTATGGTGACGGGTCCGGAATTGACCAGGGCTACCTGCATGTCGGCACCGAAGATGCCTTGGCGGGTTTCTCTGCCGAGAATGCGTGTCAGTTCATCGCAATAGAGCTGGTAGAGGGGTACGGCGAGGTCGTGACCAGCGGCACGGATGTAGCTGGGGCGGTTGCCTTTACGTGTTGAGGCAGTCAAGGTAAACTGGCTTACGGCGAGGATTTCGCCGCCTGTTTGCTCGACCGAGAGGTTCATTACGCCGTCGGCATCGTCAAATATGCGTAGTCCGACAGTCTTTGCAGCGAGCCAGCGGGCATCATCCGGGGTGTCCCCTGTCTCCACGCCTACGAGTACCATCAAGCCCGCGCCTATGGAGCTGTGGAGGTTGCCTGCGATGGTCACGGAGGCTTGTGTCACGCGCTGGATTACGAGTCTCATAAGTGTAATGTCTTATAATTCTTATAACTCATATAAATCTTATAAGAATTTATACGTTAATGATAATATCACATCTCGAAGCCGGTGTCATGGAAGAGCTGTCGGTCATCGTCAAGAGTGTTGCCTATAGTGGTCAGCAGATCTCCCACGATGGCTCCGTTCATGCCTCCGCGCATGATGCGGCGCATGCTGGCTTTGGAGAGCCTTGCTCTGCCTCCGGCAAGTCGCATGACGCATTTGGGGGCAATGAGGCGCATCAGTGCCATGCTGCGTATGACATCCTCCTCGCTGATCATGGGAAGATGGTCTAAGGGGGTACCTGGAATGGGATGCAGTATGTTGACGGGGATGCTGACAGCTCCTGCCTGTGATGCTTCTTGCACCATGAGCAGACGGTCACGCATCGTCTCCCCCATCCCTATGATGCCTCCTGAGCAGACTTCCATCCCTACTTCACGAGCCATGGCTATGGTGCGGAGCTTGTCGGCGTGGGTATGCGTGGAGCAGAGTTGCGGAAAGTATTCCGATGATGACTCCAGATTACAGTGGTAACGGCTGACCCCGGCATCCTTGAGAGCCTGCAATGACTCGCGGTCAAGTAGTCCCATTGATGCACATAAGCATAGACCAGACGTGGCAGCCGCCTCTTTGTAGTATTCGCAGAAGCGGGCTATATCACGGCGTGAAACCCGTCGTCCGCTGGTGACAAGCGAGAAACGGTGCACACCGTGCTCGTCATTGAGGCGTACGGCGCGGAGCATCTCTTCGCGAGGGATAATGTCGTACTCGGCTATGCCGGTGGAGAAATGCCGCGACTGGGCACACCATTTGCAGTCCTCGGTGCACCTGCCTGAACGGGCGTTGGCTATAGAGCATGTGTCTACACAGTTACCGTGGAGAGCGATGCGGACGCGGTCGGCAGCATCGCACAGTTCGTCAGTAGAGCATGCAGCATCCAAAGCGAGGGCTTCGTCTACGGTGGCTCCTCTACCTGACAGACACCGCGTTTCTATATCGGATAATGAACTGTTTTTCATCGTAATTCGTATTTCATTTGCTACGCAAATGTAGCCATTTATTATGATAACCTAAAAATCATGTTATGGGGGATGTGAACGGGTTGCGGACATGCCATGGCATGTCCCTACAAAGAAGCGAACTTTTGCGTAGAGAGGAATGTTTTAAAAATGTAAATACATCACATCAATTTTGTAAAATACGTTTCGACTATGTTTAAGATGATGCTTATAGCAGGTTGTGGCGGTTTTGTCGGCACCTGCGGACGTTATTTGGTGGGCAAATGGTGCTCGGGCATGTGGCACGGATCATTTCCCATGGGTACTTTCATGGTCAATATCATCGGCTGCTTCATTATCGGCTTGTTCTTCGGGCTGCTTGAGAAGGCGGAGGTGATGACGGCACAGGAAAATGTGCTGCTTATCACTGGTTTCTGTGGCGGTTTCACCATATTTTCATCGTTTGCCGACGACATGTGGGTGCTCGGACAGAAAGGTGACTGGCTGACATTCAGTGCCTACCTCGCCATGAGTGTAGTGTTTGGCGTGCTGCTCGTATGGGGAGGCCGCGCACTCATCCGCTGAAAAATAATAATAATACCATAAGATACCATGCATTCGTCACAATCAATGACGAATGCATGGCTTTTTATGGTATTATCGTTGATAATACTTACTGCAACTTAATTAGTCCTTAAATTTTTTACATAAATTTTGAAAGTCCATACATCTAAATGTAACCTGCCAAATATGAGATATTCTCTTAGCGAGTGTCTTACATAAGTTGTGCAGACTCATTCTCGTTTTTCCAGATTTCGCCTCTATATTTTTTCTATCTGTGCTGCATTTTTTCTTTAACCATCTGCAACAGAATAGTATAAATACTCCAAACTCTCTTAAGGTATATGCAAAGCAAAGAGATACCACTGTCGTCAGAATGAACAGTCGAACATTCTGAACAGTCGCAGATTCTAAACTCTGACAGAACATTTTTATAATGCCTGCATCCTTAACCTGTGATAGTTTGTCCTTTGAAAGGTATATAATTCGTGAAGGTTCAACAATATCAGGAGTTGGCCATATTCCTTTTATTTCCATAGGACCACCAAAATCCAGTTCGAGTCTGTTTATGCAAGATGCTCTATCAGACAAGACAAGGCTATAGTTAAATTGAGATATATCTTCCATTCGAAGCAAGCGCATGAGGGTATAGTACATTGTAGTCCTATATCCAACTGGAACGTTAGAAGACCAGAATCTATTCACGCCGGCAAGTGCCCTGATTGAATCTACACATACATTATCATGATATTTTGCAGTCCTTTTAACAACAGAAAAACCTTTGTCATCCCAAGCGCGAATCAGCTGGTTATGAGCATTTCTTGAATCCATATTGCCAAACAGTTCCTTTCGAACCCGGAACTCATACTTCAATCCAATAGAATCTAAATTACGAAGAGGAAATAACTCACGAATCTCAGCATTAAATTTTTGATTATTATAAGTATGTGAGGGTTTTTCATGAAATCCAACAGAATCATTGCTTATAGAAAAAAATACGCCACTAACAGATGTCCCATAGTCACTCCAGAAACCACAGAAATCATCACTGAAACTATTAAAAGTGAAGTATGGATGCTTTATTGAGACAGTAATAGCAGAACCATCGGTATGATATATCGGTATAATCTCTATGTTGTCACAAAACGATGGAACCCTGTTCCAAGTTAAAAATACCCAGAATAAGAGTACACCGATAATTACAGTGGGTAGCCAAAGCCATCTTTTCCTAAATTTGCCTAAGAAGACCAGAAAGGCTGCAACATAACTAAAGAAAGAGAGCATAACTCTTTATTTTTCAATAATATTCTTATCATAAACATGTTCGATTGAATCGTATACGCACGTATCTGCGAAATCAATTATATCAACGCTCTCAACGTATAGTGTATCATAAGTGTAATAAGCATCATCGGTGGATTGGGAGTTGTTTTTTTCTCGGCATCCAGACATTATAATTATAGATGATATCAGAATAAGTGTAATAAAAGCAATATGTAAAGTTTTCATATTATGGATTTTATCTATTAGTCCTGTCGTTTTGATTGCGTGGGCGGATGCTATAAGGGCAATGTACGGAGGCTTGATGTGCCAGGTTTATTTCAGAAGGGGGACTTGGGGGAGGTGGCGCCCCAGGTGCCGCGGTCGAGGGAGCGGTAGTTGATGGCTTCGCTGACGTGGCGCGGGAGGACTTCTTCTGACTGGTCGAGGTCGGCTATGGTGCGGGCTACTTTGAGTATGCGGTCGTAGGCGCGTGCTGACATGTCGAGGCGCTGCATGGCATCGCGGATGCGGGCTATGCTTTCGCGGTCGAGGCGGACATGCTGCTTGATGAGGGCTGATGTCATCTGGGCGTTGCAGTGCACTCCGGGGATGCCGCCGTAGCGGGCGGACTGGATGGCGCGGGCGGCTATGACGCGCTCGCGGATGGATGCGCTCCGCTCGCCCTCAGAAGCCGATGAGAGCTCGTCAAACGGCACGGGCATGATTTCCACCTGTATGTCGATGCGGTCAAGCAGAGGTCCTGATATGCGGCTCAGATAGCGTTGCACGGCTCCGGGTGCGCAAGTGCACGGCTTGGTGGGATGGTTGTAGTAGCCGCAGGGGCATGGATTCATCGATGCCACGAGCATGAACGATGCCGGATAGTCAACGGCATACTTGGCGCGGGAGATGGATATGTGGCGGTCCTCAAGCGGCTGGCGCATTACCTCGAGCACCTGCCTGGAGAACTCGGGGAACTCGTCAAGAAAGAGCACGCCGTTATGGGCGAGCGATATCTCACCTGGCATCGGATTTGAGCCGCCTCCTACGAGTGCCACCGGGGAGATGGTATGGTGTGGCGAACGGAAAGGCCGGGCTGTCATCAGCATGGAGCCGCGACGCAGCTTGCCTGCCACGCTATGGATTTTGGTGGTTTCGAGGGCTTCGGAGAGCGTCAGCGGAGGGAGGATGGACGGCAGCCGCTTTGCCATCATGGATTTGCCTGAGCCTGGAGGTCCGACGAGGATTATGTTGTGCCCTCCGGCACATGCTACCTCGAAAGCTCGTTTGACGTTCTCTTGCCCCTTGACATCTGCGAAATCATAGTCGAATACCGATGAGTCGCGGGCAAACTCCTCGCGCGTATTGACCACGACCGGCTGCATGGGCGTGATGCCCGAGAGATGGTCGAGTACCTGGTTGAGGTTGTCGGCACCGAATACGTCTATGTTGTTGACCACGGCTGCCTCCGTGGCGTTGGCTGACGGGACTATCATCCCTTTTAGTCCCATCTCGCGGGCAAGTATAGCCATCGGGAGGATGCCTTTGACCGGGAGTACCGAGCCGTCAAGCGACAACTCCCCTATTATCATATATCGGTCGATATCATTGCAGCTGACAAGATCCGAAGCCACGAGCATCCCTACGGCTATGGGGAGGTCGTAGCTCGCCCCTTCTTTGCGGATGTCAGCCGGGGAGAGATTGATGACGATGTTGCGGTGGGGATATTGCCTGCCGCTCTTGGTGATGGCGAGCTGGACGCGCTGCTGGCTCTCGCGCACAGCAGTGTCTGCCATGCCTACCATCGTGAACATCAATCCGCGGTCAGATGCCACTTCTATGGTTACCGGTATGGCATCTATGCCTTGGAGTGCTGCGCAGTAGGTCTTGATAAGCATGGCGGTGGTGTGTAGGTCTGTTATCGGGCGATACGGTGGTCAAGCGAATCGATTGCGGCATCCAGAGTCGGTCCGCGGTAGATCTGACCGCCTGTGGAGTCGGAGAGTATGTAATATGGAGCCTGACCTATGTTGAGATGGCGTACCTGCAATGCGGCTGGTCCCCCAGGAAGCAGGATGCGTGACCAGTTGACGAGAGTGTCGCGCTTGATGACGCTTTTCCATGTTGCCGAGTCGCCGCAGAGTGACATCTCTATGACGCGAAGTGATTTGCGCGGATAGGTGTCTGAGAGGTCACGGAGACGTGATGTCAGCTCCTTGCGTCGGGCATCTGATGCTGTGAATGCCAGAAGTGAATAGCTCTGTGCTGACGGAGAGAATTTTATGGTAGAATCCCCGGCGGCTGGCAGATTGAAGGAGTGTACGCGTGCCGAACGGGCGGTGTTGAGTTCGTTTTTGACAGCATCGCTGATTGATGCGAGCAGCGAGCGAGTCTCCTCATTGGAATCAAAGCGGTTGATCAGGGCTGCTGCCTGTGAGGGGTTGAGGGTGGGGTTGTAGTATACTGCAAGCAGGAATGCAGCAGCAGGAGTCGTGCCTTCCTTGTCCACATAGTCAGCAATCAGCTTGTTGACGGCTGTCTCGCTGATGGGAAGCGTGGATGATGATGAGGCAGGGTAGATGCCATCGAATGTCCCTGGATTAGCAGCGATGAAATCGGCAATCTGTTCGTTGATTTTGCTTCCTTTGATAGTAAGGCTGTCGAGAGAGGGTCCTTCGAGGGTGATTTTCTCGCCGTTGCGCACGAGAAGTCTGGCCGACGGACCTGACGACATGGAGCTGATGACTGCTATGGCATAGTCAGCCGATGAGCTTTTGAGGGTGAAACGTCCTGTGGCAGCCTGTGTCGAGACAGTCTTTACGGAGTCGGAATTGTAGATTACCACCTTGACCGGTCGGTCGGCGAAATCTGTGATTTTACCGGTGATGGTGAAGGAGTCAGGATGTGAACATCCGGCGCCCAGTATCATCAACATGAGCGCCGGAATGAGAGTAAGGTATCGTGTAAGTCGGTTCATAAGTCAGAATTGGACCTGCCGCATCATCACATGATGCGCTTTACAGGCTGCTTTAGAAGCACCATGGTAGGGTAGTGGTCGGAATATCCGTTGAGATATGTTCCGGCAGCGAAAGTGCGCAGGGGATAGCCCTGACGCTGTCCCTCCTTGGTGGTCAGGAAGTCGAAATTGTTGACCTTGGCGCGGACAAATTCGAGTCCTGTAGAGAGATTGCCGTTGAGCAGGTTGCCTGAGAGGATTATCTGGTCGAAGAGGTTCCACTGACCTTTGTAGGCGAGGGTGCCTACGCCGTCATCATCAAGGATTTTCCACCAGGGATTGTAGAACATGTGGCCGTCTATGACATCCTTAGCGTGTTTTTTTGCTCCGAGCACTTCGCGGCATGACTTGTCGGAGGGGTCGTCGTTGAGGTCACCCATGATTATAACGCCCATCGAGGGATTGACAGCCCAGAGGGAGTCGGCGATGTGCTTGCTCAGCTCGGCGGCTGCTTTGCGGAGGTATTCGCTCTGTTTCTGTCCGCCGAGGCGCGAGGGCCAGTGGTTGACTATCACCGCCAGCGGGTCACCACCGAGCAGTCCTACCACACACATCTGGTCACGGGTGCGGAAGTCGGGGTTGTTGGGCACTGTGAGAAGGTGGTTGGTGACATTGACCACCTCGAAGTATCGGGGATTATAGAGGAGACCCACGTCGACACCACGACGGTCGGGCGAGTCGTGGTGCACTACCTGGAGGTTCCAGCGGCGTATCTGGGGGTCGCGTACGAGGTCGTTGAGCACGGAAGCGTTTTCAATCTCGCTGACACCGAGTATCGCAGGTCCGTTAGGGGTGGTCTTTGTGGTCATGGCACTGATGGTACGTGCGAGATTGGAGATTTTGCTCCAATAGCGCTCGCCTGTCCACTGGTTCTTACCTTCGGGGGTATATTCCAGGTCACGGCCGAGAGGATTGTTGGGGATGGTGTCAAAGAGGTTTTCAAGGTTATAGAATCCCACTCCGTAGACCTTGTAGGCGGTCCTAGGTGCAGAGGGATTCTGTGCGTTGAGTCCGATTGCCGTCAGTGACAGCAACGCGGCTAATAGCAGTGTGAGTTTTTTCATAGTATGGTAATAGAGGTTGCATGAAGTGTGACGAAGTGCTAAATTAAGAAATATTTTGGAGCGGTGCAAATCTTTTCGGAGGACCGGTGTGCAAGCACACCGCACGAATAACAAAAGGATGACAGATTTATAAAAAGAAAGACTGCCTTTGGGGCAGTCCTTCTTTTTTTATTGTGGGGATGGGTTAGCGGACCATCACTTTGGCGGTCTGACCGTCGACGTTGACGATGTAGACGCCCTCGCGGAGGTCGGAGTTACGGTAAGCGCGTCCCTGGAGGTCATAGACCTTGAGGCTGTTGTAGGCGCCTTCGACTATCACACAGCCTTCGCCGCCGTAGATGTTGATGTCTGAAGCGAAACCGTCATTGTAGATGTTGTCAATGTCGGATGTTGAGGGCGATGAGAATACGGCGTAGCCGTTGGCAGGGATAGTGATGCGGCGACTGCCGGTGCCAGCGGGTATGGAGGGCTGGAAGTCTTTTGACGAGGTCACGAGCTTGTAATCGCTGGTCATATCTTCGCGGAGTGTCACGCCGTTTTCCTTCTTGGGGTCAGCGTTGATGAAGGCTATGATATCTTTTGTGCCGTTCTTGATGCGTACCCAGTATGCACCTGTGAGGTTGGTGGAATTAGACGAGTATGAGTGCACGGCGGCATTGTCAGAGAAGAGCTCGGGATTGGCGCGGCGCAGATGTATCATCTTGGAGTAGGTGTCGAAGAGAGCCTTGCGGCTGGGGTCTTCGTAGTAGTTCCAGATGACCTTCTTGGGGCTGGTGTCGTTGCCGCCGCCTGCTTCCTTGGTGGTCTGGTCGGCACCGAGTTCGCCGAACTGCCATATCATGGGGGTTGCGTCCTTGGTCATGAGCAGATGGATTGCCACAGCACCGAGACGGCTCATGCGGTCAGAGAGAGCAACCGGGTTGCCCTTGGTATCGACCATCTGGTTTTTGTATGTGGTGGTACCTTTCTGCCATGTGGCGTTCTTATTGATCTGCATGTATCCGAGACGCTCTTCGTCGTGGCTTTCGGCATATGAGATGTTGGAGCGACCGTAGCGTCCGCATGCAGAGGTGGAGAAGTAGTTGAGTTTCTCGGCTATGTTGGGCAGACCGGCGGCAAATGCACCTGAGAGCCAGTTCTGGTTGTTCCAGTTATACTGACCGTCCTTGCCGTACTCAACTTCCTCCTTGCTGTCGCCGAGAAGCTCGTTGATGTGGATGGCTTTGGGATTGACATCGGTGACATACTTGTGGATTTTCTTCATGTTCTCGATGCGCTTGGCGTTATAGCCGTCAGTGGATCCGTATGCACTGGAGGTGGCACCCACGCCGAGACCCTTGACGAGGTCAAAGCGGAAGCCGTCGACCTTGTACTCGGTCAGCCAGTAAGCTATGACATCTTTCCACTGCTGCTGCACGAGGGGATTTTCCTGCTTCCAGTCGTTGAGCACGCTCCAGTTGTGGGGAGCGGTAGCATTGTAGAAGGGGTTGGATTCTTTGGGGTACATCTGGTACCAGGGGTGCAGACCGTCGCTCTGGTTGAATACGATGTCGAGGAGCACGGCGATGTCATGCTGGTGGCAGAGGTCGATGAATTCCTTGAGGTCATCGGGTGAGCCGTAAGCCTTGTCAAGAGCCATGTAGAAGTTGTTATTGTAGCCCCATGAGTTGTTGCCGTTGAACTCCATGATAGGCATAAGCTCTATGGCATTCACGCCGAGGTCGAGGAAATACTGGAACTTGTCGATGGCTCCGCGGATCGTACCGAAGAATTTGCCGTCCTGATCTGTACCGTCACCGGTGAAGTCACGGAACAGCATCTCGTAGATGATGAGCTTGGAGGGATCGGGAGTATCGAAGTTTTTGACTTTCCAGTTATATTTGTCCTGGTTGCCGTGGTAGACAGCAAGCATGGTGTTGTCAATCTTGTCGTAGGGGTAGCGGGGACGGTTGGGATATACGTTGTCGGGAAGCCACTTGTCGCTGTAGCAGTCAAGGACGAGCTTGGCGTAAGGGTCACCCACGCTGATAGTACCGTCGACGATGAAGTAGTAGGGATACTGCTTGTCGGGGTCAAGGCCGCTGACGCGAATCCAGAAGTAGCGGTAGCCGTTATAGTCCTGATATGACATGACATTCTTGTCAAGTGTCTGGTAGTCATCCCACGAGGGCACGAGGAGCACGCTTGACTTCTGAGGTGCGGCGAGGCAGAAGATCACATCGCCGTTGCTCTGAGCCACAGGACCCATCTTGGGCACGCCGCCCGGATAGTTGGCTGCGGGCGATGCTGACATGTAGAGGATTGTGGTGGTCTTTGTGATAGTCTCCTTGCCGTTGTTGGCTGTGGCAGTCACCGTGTATGCGCCCTTGGTGGCGAAGTTGTAGCCCAAAGAGAGGGTGGTGGCGTTGGCTTGTGACTTGTCGGCAACCTTGGTGCCGTCCTTGGAGATGACGATGCTGAGGTTGGCAGCTTCGGTGGTGCTGAGGGTGAAGTTGATGGTCTTGGCTGCGGTGATTACGGTAGCCTCGGCATCATTGGTAAGGAGAGCACCGAATCCGTCCTCCATCACATCGATGAAGTTGTCGGCGGTCTGTACGGAACCAGCAGCATTACGGGCTATGATGCAGACCTTGGTGATGCGCTCGTTAGGGTCAGTGATGTTGAAGTACTGACGGAGGTCACCGATTGTGAGCTTCCATGTCTTGGGTGATGTGTACTTGAATGTGTACTTGGCTGTATTTGTGCCCCATGCGGGATCGTTTTTCCACTTTGAAGGGCTCACTGTGGTATAGACGCCTATGTGAGCGTAGAGGTCAGTGGTCACATTGGCAAATTTCTTGCCGTCAGCAGAATTGTCGGCTGTGAATGTGATTACGACATCCTTGCTGCTGTTTTGCAGAGGCGTAGGGGATGTGGTAAACAACTGGGCCTTTGCGCCTATGGTGGCAAAGAGAGCCAGGAGCAGTAGGTAGAGATGTTTTTTCATAGCAAGTTGAGTGGATATAGAAAGATATTGTTAGATGCAGAAATGGTTACTACATGAATATGCTAACTACAAAGATAATGCAAGTTTTCGGGATGAAAGGTGAGATGAGGGCTTAAATATGATTTTTAAGCTAAAATTTAGGTATTTTTACAAAATAAGGTAGTTATAAGTCTTATAAATCTTATAAGTCTGATAAGGTTTAATGATGGGGCGGACATGCCACGGCATGTCCCTACAGAGTGGGTGGTTTTGTGGGGGGTCAGGAGCTGAGGTGTTCGCGGCGGCGGGCATCGATGCTGAGGAGGATGAAGATCAGGAAGGTGAAGCCCCAGAGTGAGGAGCCTCCGTAGCTGAAGAATGGGAGCGGGATGCCTATGACGGGGCATAAGCCTATGACCATGCCGACGTTGATGAACAGGTGGAGGATGAGATATGATGCGACGCAGTAGGCGTAGACGCGTCCGAATGTCGACGGCTGCCTCTCGGCTATGGATATGATGCGTAGAATTAGGGTCAGGAACAGCAACAGCACTGTGGCAGAGCCTATGAGACCGTATTCCTCCCCTATCGTGCAGAATATGAAGTCGGTGTGCTGCTCAGGCACAAACTTCAGTTTGGTCTGGGTGCCGTTCAGGAAGCCTTTGCCGGCGAGACCACCCGATCCGATGGCTATCTTTGACTGATTGACATTATATCCGGCAGCTTTGAGGTCCTCCTCTATGCCGAGGCTGACGAGGATGCGCTGCTTCTGATGGGGCTGCAGGACGTTTTCAAATACATAGTTGACCGAAAACAGGAACACTACACCCACCACTACGGCAGAGGCTGTGATAAGCAGTTTTTTGACCGGTCCGCGGAAAGCTAAGATCAAAGTATAGATGCAGGCTACTGACAGGACGCTTATGAAGAACAGCATGCCGTTGACCGTCACGCCGCAGAAATGCAGTATCAGGGCGATGACGAATGTGCCGACGTACCAGAAAAGCACGTTGCGCGCGCCCTCCATGTGCTTGCAGTAGATGGCGAGCATCGCCACCATGATGACCATGAGCATGATGAACACTGCCACCTGCCCCTGCGTGACCCCGGTGAACATGGTCGGCTCGGCGAATTTCAACGCCACCACGAAGAATACCACTGCCCCGAGAGCCGCCAGAAGCACCAGTCCGCTCATGCCCTCGCGGTAGAGGACGAAGAAGAGCGAGAAATATACCAGAGCCGAGCCTGTCTCATTTTGTGCGAAAATGAGCATTACAGGCAGCAGGATGATGGTAAGAGCCTTGATATAGTTTTTTCGGGACCCGGCGAGGGTGAAGTTGTAGCCGCTGAACAGTTTGGCAAGAGCCAGGGCTGTGGCGCATTTGGAGAACTCCGCCGGCTGGAGGCTCACAGGGCCGAGCACGATCCACGAGTGGGAGCCCTTGATGTTAGGGGCTATGAATATCGTCAGAGCCAGCAGACAGATCATGCCTATGTAGATAGGGAAGGCGTAGGTCTCGTAGAAGCGTGGGTCTATGAGCAGCAGAGTCAATCCGAGGACGCTTGCGAGCCCTATCCAGAGGAACTGCTTGCCCGAAAACTCCTCAAACGAGAATATGTTGGCATGGTCGAAGTCATAGCTGGCGGCATAGATGCACACCGCTCCGGTGCAGACAAGCACCAGGACGAGGACGACCGTAAACCAGTCGATATAACGAAGCGGGTTAGTGTTTTTTGACTCCACTGTATATGATGCTGTTGCTGTTAATCATGCTTTCCTCCATAGCCTTGCGAGCCGGGGATATGGTGCGCTTGAGATACTTCTCCATGACGAGGCTGCCGATGGGCACGCCGTAGGTGGCACCCCAGCCACCGTTTTCGACGTAGACGCAGACTGCAATCTTGGGATTGTGGTATGGTGCGAAGCCCATGAATGCCGAGTGGTCCTTGCCGTGGGGGTTCTGAGCGGTGCCAGTCTTGCCGCAGACTTCTATGTCGGGGAGGGCGGCGCGTCGGCATGTGCCGCCGGTGACAGCCATGCGCATGCCCTCTGCCACCGCCTCGAAGTGCTTGCGGTCGATGTTGGGGATATGCTTTACTATGGCAGAGTCGGTGTAGACGGTGTCCTTGATCGACTTGACCACATGAGGGGTGATATAGTATCCGCGGTTGGCTATGGTGGCGCAGAAATTTGCTATCTGCAGGGGAGTGGCGAGGATTTCGCCCTGACCGATGGATACGGATATGATGGTATTGCCGCTCCAGTGGTCCTCGCCGTAGACCTTGTTGTAGAACTTGGCGTTGGGTATGAATCCGCGTGACTCGTTGGGGAGGTCCACGCCGAGCTTGTAGCCGTAGCCAAGCTCTACGAGGTGGGTTTTCCACACCTCGAAAGCCTTTGCCGACGAGCCAAACTGGCTGCGCTTGTCAATCATGTTCTTGAAACCCCAGCAGAAGAAGGCGTTGCACGAGGTCTGCAGCGACGGCAGCAGCGGCAGGGGAGAGCCGTGGGCGTGGCAGCCCACACGCAGTCCGCCGTTGATGTAGCCGTGGTGGCAGGGATACTGCGTGTTGAGGTCAATGATGCCTTCCTGGAGGAATATCAGTCCCTGGGATGGCTTGAACGTGGAACCGGGAGGGTAGGAGCCTTGGATGGCGCGGTCAAACAGTGGTTTGTAGGGATCCTGGATGAGTGCGGCGTAGCTCTTACCTCGCTGACGGCCTACCATGGTCGAAGGCTTGTAGGTAGGCGATGACACCAGGCAGAGTATTTCGCCGGTCTCCGGCTCGATAGCCACCACCGCGCCGATTTTGTTGACCATGAGCGACTCGGCATATTGCTGCAGCTCAATGTCGAGGCTGAGGGTCAGGTCCTTGCCGGGGACTGACGGGCGGTCGAGAGCACCGTCCTCATATCGTCCCTGTATCTTGCCGTGGGCATCGCGCATGAGCACTTCCACCCCTTTTGCTCCGCGGAGAAACTTCTCGTAGCTTTTCTCTATGCCGAGGTCGCCGGTGTAGTCGCCGCGGGTGTAATAGGGGTCTTTATCCATGTCCTTCTGCGACACCTCGCGGATGTTGCCGAGCACATTGCCTGCCACGTCATAGTTGTAGGCGCGGAGTATGCGTTTCTGCACGTAGAAGCCCGGGAAGCGGTAGAGTTTCTCCTGTAACCTGCCATATTCCTCTGGAGCAAGATGCGTCATCAGCGTCTGCGGAGAGTACTTGGAGTATCCTACCTTGCGGCGCATGTCGGCAAAACGCTCCAGAAGCACCTCCTTGGTGATGCCGAGGGTGTTGCAGAGGTCGAGGGTGTCAAACGGCTGTACATCCTTAGGGATGAGCATGATGTCATATGACGGCTGGTTATAGACCACAAGCCTGCCGTCGCGGTCATAGATGATGCCGCGTGAGGGGTAGATAGCCTTGCGCAGAAACGCATTGCTGTCAGCCGAATCCTTGTATTTGGTCTCGAGAATCTGGAGGTCGACCAGGCGGAAAATGTAGATTAGGACTATGACGAAAATAAACCCGCCTATGACGTATTTGCGCTTCTCGAGGTTATAATCTTTTCGCATAGCGTTTGACCGTGAGGCTGTCTATTGCCAGGATGAGGAGAGTGGTGAGGGCTGTGCTGCAGATTATGCGGAGCACGAGCAGGAGCGGATTGAGAAATGTGAATGCTTCGATCAGGAAAATCATGAAGCAGTAGAGCAGCGACATGGTCAGGTCATACTTGACGAATACCACCGCTCCGAGCGATGCCATGGTAGGCTCGGGGTTGCCTATTTCGTCCTCACGCGGGAAATAGAGCGAGAAAACCGGTTTGCGCAGCATGGCGAGAATGGTGCATGCGAGCGCGTTCATCCCCTGGGTGTCGGAAAATACATCCACCGAAAGTCCGAGGAAAAAAGCCACCGTCAGCACCCAGCCGACACCCATGGTGATGGGCAGACGCATGATGACGTAGATAAACGCCATGGGCACTGCGACGTTGAACAAGCAGACGTGGTTGAATACCGTCACTTGCAGCAACACGAGTACTATGGCGAGAATCAGGAATTTGAAGAATGTACGTATCATGCTGTGGATTACATGGATGCAGCCGATGGGCTGTGGGGAAGGCTATTGTGCTTTCTGGATGTGGGCGTCCTCCTCGGGGTCAATCTCTTTCTCGACTTCGCGGAGCTCGGCAGCCATGCGGTCATCGATGACGCGGACGGTGGAGAGGGTGGAGAAGTCGGTGAAGAGCTCGACATTGAGGGCGTAGAAGTTGTCATCACGCTCGCGTACTGCGCTGACTATCTTGCCGATAGGGACTCCTTCGGGAAATGCCGTGGAGAATCCGCTGGTGACGATGGTATCGCCCTTATGAAACTTGGCATGGCGCGGAAGTTCCTCAAGCACTGCACGGCGCGAATCTTTGCCTTTCCACACGAGCGAGCCGAGCTGTTCGCTCCCCTTGACCTTGGCGGAGAGGCGCAGGTGGGGGTTGAGCAGCGAGATGACACGCGCCGTGTGCGGCCCGACTATGTTGACTATGCCCACCACGCCGTTCTGATCCACGACTCCCATCTCAGGGCGTATGCCGTCAAGCGAACCCTTCTCGATGGTGATATAGTTGTGGGGGCGGGCGATGGTGTTGTTGATGACGTGAGCCACGATGAAGTCGTAGCGCGCCAGTGAGGGGTCTACCTTCATCGAGTCGGCATACTCGCGGTCACGGAAGCCGGTCAGTTCGTGGCGCAGCTGAAGCACTTCCTTTTCCAGCTCGGCATTGCGCCGCTGGAGGTCTTCGTTGATGTCGCGCAGACCGAAATAAGAGGTGACAGAGCTGGCGGTGCGGTACACACTTGATGCCACGCTACCTGCCGAAGACAGGTAGACGTGGTGCTGGTAGGGGTTGCGCGAAAAGAGCAGGGCGCAGCTCACTATTACATAGAATGCAAATACCAGCCAGACGATGTGACGGATGAAGAAGTCGAGAAGATTACGCACCCGTTAGTGACAGTGTGGGGGGATTGACGGTATGAGGGCTTATCGGATGAGGAAGTTGAACTTCTCGGTGTTTTTGAGGGCTACGCCTGTACCACGGGCTACTGCGAGCAGCGGGTCTTCAGCCACATGGAACTGGATGCCGATCTTGTCGGTCAGACGCTTGTCGAGACCGCGCAGGAGCGCGCCGCCGCCGGCGAGGTAGATGCCGTTGCGGACGATGTCGGCGTAAAGCTCCGGGGGAGTCTGCTCGAGCGCGCTGAGCACGGCAGCCTCTATCTTGCTGATAGACTTCTCGATAGAGTGGCTGATTTCCTGGTAGCTTACGGGTACCTCCATGGGGAGCGAAGTCATGATGTTAGGACCATGGACTATGTAGTCTTCGGGGGGATTGTCAAGCTCGAGGAGGGCTGCACCTACGTTCATCTTGATGAGTTCGGCTGTGCGCTCGCCTACCTTTACGTTGTGCACACGGCGCATGTGCTCCATGATGTCGCTTGTGAGGTCATCGCCGGCTATCTGGATGCTCTTGTTGCTGACGATGCCGCCGAGCGAGATGACGGCGATTTCGGTAGTACCTCCGCCTATGTCGACGATCATGTTGCCTTCGGGAGCCACAACGTCAAGCCCGATGCCGAGGGCGGCAGCCATAGGCTCGTAGATCATGTAGACGTCACGACCTCCGGCATGCTCGCTGGAGTCACGCACGGCGCGGATTTCGACCTCGGTAGAGCCGGAGGGGATACCTACTACCATGCGCATCGAGGGCTGGAACCAGTTGCTCTTGGAGCTCGCCTTCTTGACGAGGCCTCGTATCATGAGTTCGGCAGCGTCGAAGTCGGCGATAACACCCTTGCGCAGGGGGCGCACGGTGCGGATGCCTTCATGCTCCTTGCCCTGCATCTGCTGTGCTTCCTTGCCTACGGCGATGAGTTTGCCGGTGCGTACGTCGCGTGCTACGATAGAGGGCTCGTCGATGACGATTTTATCATTGTGGATGATAATCGTATTGGCAGTACCCAGGTCTATCGCTATTTCTTTAGTCAGTGAAAACAGACCCATAATTCTTGTTTAGATGTGTGTGTCGGGTTGGTGGATAGTGGAGAGATTAATGTTTGAAGTGACGGAAACCGGTGGTTACCATAGCCATGTCATGGGCGTTGCAGTAATCGACCGATTCGTTGTCGCGGATAGAGCCTCCGGGATGGATTACGGCGGTGATGCCAGCCTCGTGGGCTATCTCCACGCAGTCAGCGAAGGGGAAGAAGGCGTCCGATGCCATGACGGCTCCGTGGAGATCGTGACCGAATGACTGTGCCTTGGCTATTGCCTGGCGCAGCGCATCGACACGTGATGTCTGACCGATGCCGCTTGCTAAGAGCATGTCACCCTTGGCGAGCACGATGGCATTGCTCTTGCTCTGCTTGACGATTTTGTTGGCGAAGAGGAGGTCGCTGACCTGCTGGTCGGTGACTGCCTTTTCGGTGACCTGCTTGAGGTCTGCTGGGGTCTCAATCTTGGTATCGCGTTCCTGGACGAGGGCACCGTTGAGGGTAGAGCGGAACTGCATCGGGGGCAGAGCCACGGGCTTCTTGACGAGGATTATGCGGTTTTTCTTCTGCTCGAGCACCTTGAGAGCTTCGTCAGAGTATGCTGGAGCGATGATGACCTCGAAGAATATCTTGTTGATTTCCTCGGCTGTAGCTTCATCGATGGGTGTGTTGGAGATGAGCACGCCGCCGAAAGCCGACACGGGGTCACCGGCGAGTGCGTCAGTCCAAGCCTGGAGGATGGTGGGACGTGTAGCCACGCCGCATGCGTTGTTGTGCTTGAGCACTGCGAATGTGGGTGCTGCGCCGTCAAACTCTGCCATGAGAGCCACTGCTGCATCGATGTCGAGGAGGTTGTTGTAGCTGATTTCCTTGCCGTGGAGCTGGGAGAACATGGCATCGAAGTTGCCGAAGAAGAGACCCTTCTGGTGGGGGTTCTCGCCGTAGCGCATCGGCTTGGCGTGGTCGAGGGCTATGCGGAGGGCTGAGGGCTCGCCGTCACCGTCAAAGTAGTTGAAGATGTCGGTGTCGTAGCCGCTTGATACCATGAAGGCATCACGGGCGAGGAGTCGGCGCTCATCGAGCGATGACTCTGCGCCGTGGGCTTTGAGCATGTCGGCGAGGATGCCATACTGGGCTTTTGAAGCCACGATGACCACGTCCTTGTAGTTTTTGGCAGCACCGCGGATGAGCGAGATGCCGCCTATGTCGATTTTCTCGATAATGTCGGCGTCAGATGCTCCGGAAGCCACTGTGGCTGCGAAGGGGTAGAGGTCGACGATTACGAGGTCTATTTCTGGGATGTCGTATTGTGCTATCTGCTGACGGTCGCCTTCGTTATCGCGGCGGTTGAGTATGCCGCCGAACACTTTGGGGTGTAGGGTCTTGACGCGTCCGCCGAGTATTGAGGGGTAACCGGTGAGGGCTTCTACTGCCTGGCACTCATAGCCGAGCGACTCGATGAAGTCCTTAGTGCCTCCTGTAGAGAGAAATTTCACACCGTCGCGGTTGAGAAGCGACAAAATCTCGTCCAGTCCATCCTTGTGATACACTGAAATGAGAGCGGTTTTGATTTTCTTGATGTCCGACATGGGGTATATGGTGGGAATGTGATTATGCGATGGGAGCTGCGCTCCGCGCTTGCTTTTAGAGCGCAAAATTACGAAAAAAAAAGCAGATTAAATGTTTCAGTGCCAATAAAATTGGGGGTATGGAAATAATAAAGTCCTTAAGGTCTTTAGGGACTTTAAGGACTTTAAGGGTTTTAAGGACTTCAGGGAGGATCAGAGGGTGATGTGGAGCTTGGTGGCTTTGTCGCCGCAGACGCGGATGTAGGTCGCGCCGGGGGTGAGGGTGGTGACGCGGTTGCCCTGGAGGTCGTAGTAGACGGCAGGGATGTCTGAGGCTGCATCCTCGGCAAGGATTTCATCGATACCTGACTGGATGTATTCGGGCAGAGGGGCTGCCGGGGTGTCGTCACGTGTGGGTTCGGGGTGCGAGCCTGTGGTGTAGTCGCCCCACTGCTGCTTGAGCCAATCGATTTTTGCGGTGAGATGTCCTACTGCTTTGTCGCGGCGGCGTGGCATGTCGCTGTTGTCAGCCACTTCCTGTCCGCCGTCGGGGACGGGCTGGTTGTACCAACGCTTGCGGTCGGCTTTGGCTGCCTCGGAGATATGGGTGACATAGCTGTCGATGTCGTCGATAAGCCCTGGATACTGATTTTGCATGAACCAGAGCCAGGTCTGGTGTACCTTGTCATTGAACTTGCCGTTGACGCGCATCGACGCAATCCAGGTATTGCCCCATGTGCCATGGTTGTAGAAATAATCGTCCGTAGGGCCGTTGAATGCGTTGCCGCAGTCCCAGAGCGGGGAGAAATGCCACTTCTGCCCTTCTCCATGGTCACGGAAGAGGTATGTGGAGCCGTGGTATGCTTCGGTGTGGGTGATTATTTCTTCGACTATGTAGTAACGGGCGGCATCGTCGAGGTCTATGTAGCTCCAAAGGGCGTTGTCGTTGGCTCCGACGGCATTGTTCATAGCTGTGAACTGGTCGGTGACAAACTGCTCCTGGAGGGGTGAATATACCTCGGGTGTGTCCCATGTGATGCGGAGCTCGTCAACATAGTGTGGGTGTACGCCTTCTGCCACCTTCTCGGGCATGCGTATCTGATTGTCTTCGGGATAGTTGTCAAGTTCGACGAGGTAGCCGCCTGATGCGAGCGCGGGGTCAGATACGTTGTCGTCGAGCTCGGTGATCATGATGCGGTCATCACCGATACGGATTGACTCGGTCAGGAAGTAGAGACCGCGGTAGTCACCGTTGATTACCACTTCCACGGGCTGCTGGGCAGGAGTCCAGGGCAGTTCCATGCGCTTGCCGAGGTTGAAGCCGATGAAATTGCGCAGGTATCCCCAGTTGTCATCGGCGTGGGCGAGGATGGCGTAGTGCTTGCTCTTGGTCATGCCGAGCATCGACTGCTTCTTGCCGAGCTTGAGCTTGAAGGGCTTCTTGGAGAAACCACGACGCGTCCAGTTGCCGCGGGCTTTGATTTCAAGGGGCAGAGGCTCCTCCTTGGAGCCGATGGATTTAGCACCCTCGGCTTCCAGCCACGAGCATCCGTTGAGGTCGAGCCAGTATTCGGCGGAGGAGAAATAGTTTTTGTGGTCGAGGTCCTTGGATATGATCTCGTTGTTGAGGGCGGTGTGGGTGTCATCGGTGTAGACGTTGATGTAGAGCACCGGGAGAGTGCCAGAGAGTCCTGGTACCGGTGGACGTTCGCCGCTGACGGTGATGGTCACGGGCATTGACTGCGCGCCCTCTACATACTCAAACGAGATGGTCACGTCAGAGAGATTGTCGGCGATGATGTTGCCGCCTCCGCGGAGCGATGTGATGGTCTCGGTTTGTCTGACAGTGTAGGTGTCGGGTTTGGCTACTGGAGCTCCGAAGTCATATTCGGGGGTCCACTCGTTGTCGGCTATTTTGAAGCCGCCATTGAGAGCATCAAGATGTATCGTGTAGTTAGAGCCATTGCGAGTGAAGCGGTAGTCTTCATTTATGTCCCAAGAGGGTCCTGTCTGGTCACCGCGGATGTAGAATACGGGGAATCCTTCGGAGTCTACGGCAGCAGAGGCTGAGAAGCCGAAACATCCGCTTATGGCTGCAAGAAAAAGGCATACGATGCCTGATATTTTTCGCATGATTGGTAAGAAAAGGTTAATTGGTTGAGCATTTATGATGTGCAAAGATAGTCAATGGATGGCAGATGTGCAAACTGTTGACTAATAATAACATACCCTGTCGTCCACAGGGGGTGTGGATGACAGGGTATGAGGGATGGCTATTCAGAGCCTCCAGGCTGTGCTTGTATTAAGCCTGGGGCATCTTGGTCTTTTTGCCGTAGCCGTATTCAGCGGCGTCACCGAGTTCTTCCTGGATGCGGAGGAGCTGGTTGTACTTGGCCATACGGTCAGAGCGGCTTGCAGAACCGGTCTTGATCTGTCCGGCGTTGGTAGCCACGGCGATGTCGGCGATGGTAGCGTCCTCGGTCTCGCCAGAGCGGTGAGAGATGACTGCGGTGTAGCCGTTGCGCTGAGCGAGCTCTACGGCGCGGAGTGTCTCGGTCAGAGAGCCGATCTGGTTGACCTTGACAAGGATAGAGTTGGCGCAGCCTTCTTCGATACCGCGCTTGAGATACTTGACGTTGGTCACGAAAAGGTCGTCACCAACGAGCTGGCAGCGGTCGCCGATGAGGTCAGTGAGCACCTTCCAGCCTGCCCAGTCGTTTTCTGCCATACCGTCCTCGATAGAGTCGATGGGGTATTTCTCAACGAGACCCTTGAGATACTGGGCCTGCTGCTCTGATGTGAGCTTCTGGCCGTTGGGCTCTTTGGCTGTGCCGTTGTTGAGCTCTGCATAGTTGTAGATGCCGTCCTTGTAGAACTCAGAGCTTGCGCAGTCGAGGCCGATTGTAACGTCCTTGCCGGGCACGTAGCCAGCCTTTTCGATAGCCTTGATGATCACGTTGAGGGCATCTTCAGTGCCGTCGAGTGCGGGAGCGAAACCACCTTCGTCACCTACGGCTGTAGAGAGACCGCGCTCGTGGAGCACCTTCTTGAGGTTATGGAATACCTCAGTACCCATGCGGATGCCTTCCTTGAAGCAGCATGCGCCGATAGGACGGATCATGAACTCCTGGAAGCAGATGGGAGCGTCAGAGTGTGCACCGCCGTTGATGATGTTCATCATGGGCACGGGGAGGCAGCATGTGTTGCAGCCGCCGATATATTTGTAGAGGGGGAGGTCGAGGTATTCAGCAGCAGCCTTTGCAACGGCGAGGCTGACACCGAGGATGGCGTTAGCACCGAGGTTGCTCTTGGTCTCTGTGCCGTCGAGGGCGAGCATTGTCTCGTCGATCTTGATCTGGTCGAGAGCGCTCATGCCTACGAGGGCTTCGGCGATGGGACCGTTTACATTGGCTACAGCCTTGAGTACGCCCTTGCCCATGTAGCGGCTCTTGTCACCGTCACGGAGCTCGAGAGCTTCGTTGACACCTGTAGATGCGCCAGAGGGAACTGAAGCGCGGCCACGTACGCCTGACTCGAGGATTACGTCAACTTCTACTGTGGGGTTACCGCGTGAGTCAAGGACTTCACGACCGATGATTTTTTCGATTTTCATAACTTAGAAGATTGAAAAATAGGTGGAAATATTTGTGGTTGTGTTGTTTTATATGTTTCTGTGTGGCTGACACGCGTTTACGGCTAAGCCAATCGCAAAGATAGTGATTTTTTCGCAACGGTGTCAACGGCTGCGAGATTTTAAAATCTTTTATCCATTCGTCTCTACTTCGGTGTCAGCTTTTACGCGCATGAGGGTCATGCCGTCGCGCAGGGGGATGATGACGGTTTCGAGTTGGGGGTGGCGGGCTACGAGGTCGTTGAACGCCATTATGCCGCGGCTCTGGGCGTCGTGGTTGTGGGCATCGTCGATGATTTTGCCGCCCCAGAGGGTGTTGTCGGCGATGATGTAGCCACCGGGACGCATACGGGGCAGGAGGGCTTCGATGTAGGCAGTGTAGTGGCGTTTGTTGGCATCGATAAATGCCATGTCCCACCTCTCCCCTATGGTCGGCAGGACGGCGAGGGCATCGCCGATGTGGACATGGATGTCGGCGGCGCGGGGCGAGAGGGCGATGTTGCCGCAGAGCATCTCCTCCATCTCATCATCGGCTTCGATGGTGTGGAGCTGTGCCCCTGAAGGCATCCCCTCAGCCATGCACATCGAGGAATAGCCGGTGTAGGCTCCTAACTCGATGATGCGCCGGGGGGCTATCATGCGTGTGAGCATGACGAGAAGTCTGCCCTGCACGTGTCCCGAGCACATGCGCGGATAGAGGCAGTGGAGATGGGTGCGTCGGTAGACCTCGCGCAGGTGCGGCGGCTCAGGGGCTATATGCTGCTCGATATACTCGTCAAGCGTCTGCATTACACTGGCTCACGTCCTCGAGGTTGGGGAGCGAGTAGGAGGCGTAGTTTTCGAGGACCTCCCCTACGCGGTTAATTTCAAGGAAGGTGGTGCCGCGTCCTTCGCCGTAGCCTCCGCCGAGGTAGGCTATGCGCTCGTCGGCTGTGAGAAGTCCCTCTTCGATGAGCGATGAGAGGGCACTGCGGAGGTATTTGCGCGAGCTTTCGCGAGCTGCCTGGTAGATGGGGAATATGCCGTAGCTGAGGGCGAGCAGTCGGATGACGTTTTCGCAGTAGCAGATGGCGAGCGTGGGATAGTGTCCGCGGAACGAGGATATGTATCGGGCTGTACGACCAGTGAAGCTGTCGGTCAGGATGGCGCGGGTGCCTAATGCACGGCATGAGGTCACAGCCTGCTGGGCGAGGAAAGCGGTCACATCGTTTTCGAGATAGGGCTTTGCTTCGTCGTCTGTAGAGTAGCTGAGGGAGCGTTCGACCTCCATGGCTACGCGGTTCATGGTGGAGATGGCTTCCACGGGGTATTTGCCGTAGGCAGTTTCGCCGCTGAGCATCAGGGCATCGGTGTGCTGGTAGACTGCGCCGGCGATGTCGGAGATTTCGGCTCGTGTGGGACGCGGGTTGCTGATCATGCTGTGGAGCATCTGGGTTGCCACGATAACGGGTTTGTGGGCTGTGATGCATCGGTTGATCATGCGCTTCTGCACCGCCGGGATCTTTTCGGCTGGAATTTCTATGCCGAGGTCGCCGCGAGCCACCATGATGCCGTAGCTGACTTTGAGGATTTCGTCAAAGTTGTCTATGCCCTGCTGGTTCTCGATCTTGGAGATGATCTTGATGGGCGAGTTGCGGGCATCAAGGATTGCCTGGATGTCAAGCACGTCGCGGGCAGAGCGTACAAATGAGTGGGCGATGAAGTCCACACCGAGGTCTATTGCGTAGCCGATGTTGATGATGTCGCGCGGAGTGAGCGAGGGGAGGTTGATTTCCACTCCGGGGATGTTGACACTCTTGCGTGAGCCGAGGCTGCCGGCGTTGCATGCCGTGGCTTCGATCACGCCGTCGGGACTGATGGATTCCACTACGAAATCAAGTTCGCCGTCATCGATGAGCATGTGGCATCCGGCAGTGATGTCTTTGGCTATGTCGGGGTAGCTGAGGGCTATGCGCTGGGGAGTGCTGGGTTCATCGGGCGCGCCGACAAACTGCACCTTCATACCTTCGGTAACGTCGATATTCCCGTCGCCGATGTTTGTGGTGGTGCGTATTTCAGGTCCCTTTGTGTCCATCAGGATGCCTATGGAGGGCGATACGGCACGCACGTTCTCCACTATCTTCTTGAATCCGTCGAGGCGCAGGTGAGCCGAGTTCATTCGGACCACATTGAGGCCGTTGGCATACAGTTCCTTAATAAAATCCACATCACACCGTTTGTCGGAGATTGTGGCAACAATCTTGGTGAACTTTTTCATTATCAGTCGTTGAGAATATCTGGCTCGTGGCTGTGTCGGAGCCGGTTATGATTTCATTTCTACAATATCAGTCAGCCGTGCATGATGGCTTCCACTCCGAGACGGTAGCTGTCAAGCCCGAATCCGGCTATCACTCCGCGGCACACCGGAGAGATGAGCGAAGTGTGGCGGATGGCTTCGCGTGAATGCACGTTGCTGATGTGCACCTCGATGACGGGGGTGCGTATTGCCGATATGGCATCAGCTATGGCGAGAGAGGTGTGGGTGTAAGCCCCGGCGTTGAGGACTATGCCGGCGTATTCGCCCGACATGCCTACGCGGTGGAGTGTGTCGATGATGTCTCCCTCGTGGTTGCTCTGGTAATACTCTATGGCGGCACGGTCGCCATATGCCTCGCGCAGCTGCCGCAGGCATGATTCCATGGACTCGCTGCCGTAGATGCCCGGCTCTCTGACTCCGAGGAGGTTGAGGTTGGGACCGTTAATTATCATCAGTTTCATAACAGAGGCTTATTTAAATAAGGAAAACAGGATACAAAATTAGCAATTTTCTGTCAAATACGGTGTATCTGCCATGCTAATGAGTGTTGAATAAGGATGTAGGGGCGGCAGTCAAGGGCATTGATTGTGCTAAATCGCATGAAAAATGCAGTTTTTTCAAAAAAATCTTGCACAGATGAAAAAGTCTTCATAACTTTGCAGCGCATTTGAGAGAAATGCGACTGACTCCGTAGCTCAGTTGGTAGAGCAACTGACTCTTAATCAGTGGGTCGAGAGTTCGAGCCTCTCCGGGGTCACCAATTTTAAACTCAACTACTTGGTTTATAAGTAGTTGAGTTTTTCGTTATAGGTGTTTTGTCCACAAATTGTCCACCAAACTGAATCTTACGGGTCAGCGGATTTTTCCGGTGGGCGGGAGGGTGATGTCAAGAGTATAGTGTGGCCAGTCTGAACATAAAGAATTTGATGTCTCCGACTCCCCGGAACTGTGTTCTGAACGCCTTGATTTTGGCATTGAAGGATTCTGCCGAGGCATTTGTGAGCCGTCGTTCGAAATAGTTGATTATTGTGGTGTTGTGGTTCTCGAAGGTCTCCAGGACCTTGTTGAATTCATCATTCCCAAAGGCCTCCACTTCGTTGTACCATCTGGCGAGATTCAGTCTGGCGACTCCTGCGGAAGTTTTCTCGTTGAATATATCCACAAGCTTTAGAAACAGTCCGTAAGCCTTTTCCAGATCAGGAAACATTCTGAACAATATCCGGGCGCGTATTGTCTGTTGTTCGTTCCATTTTGATTTGTGCTTGAGTATGATATGCCGGCTGCGTGCCATGATCTGGGGCATGGTCTCGCCGTTCTCCATCCTCTCCGGTTCCCATTTCCCGATCAATTCACGTTCTTCTTTTGACCTTGCATCCTTTCGCTTCTGACGATGCTCCCTGATTGCCTTGTTCTCGGCATCAAGCACCTCCCAACGGTGTCGTATCCTCAGCTGATCAACAGCTTCGGATATGAGCTGCTGGACATGGAACCGGTCATTGACAAGCGATGCTCCGGGAAACACGTTTCTGACAGTCAGCATCATGGCTGAAGAAAGGTCTGTAGTAACCGTTTTTACCTTAAGGCGCTGCTTCAATGGAACTTTTCGCAGTATTACCGACACTGTGTCACTTGCCACGCCACGAACCATTGCCGCAAGAGCCCCTTTGCCCCCATGCGCGGCTTTGTTGGTCAGTATGGTGTAGACATCGCCATTGCTCAGGCAGGTCTCGTCAAGACTCATGTCCGCGCCGAAATTTTCAGGATACAATATGTATTCATCGGCATGGTCAAGCTGGCCCCACAACCGATAGCCACTGATCACTTCCTTGTATTGCTTGCGCAGTGTCTGTCCGTTCAGTCCGTTGCGTGCGGCAAGAGTGGATATGCTGACGGGAGTGCTTTCAATCTCCCTCTTTTAAAAAAGCGACGAACTCGGCGTTAAGCCTTGTGCCGTCGAACTCGGATATATCCCATTCATAACTGAATATCTCGCCGCTAGCTTTGTCAAGCCACTTGCGCTTCCGCACATGGAGATATGTGGCTCGACCCCTTATGGGATAATCCTGTATGGTGTGATAATCACCAAAACCATAGGAAATTATATCTTTATTGTACTTGTCTTCGCGAAGTTGCTCTTTCTTCTCGTCAAGCCATATATCAAAGCGGGTATCGCTTTTTTCAAATCGATTGATGTCGAAGTTGTCTATCAGGACTTCGGGTAGGATGGCTCTGAGCAGTTGGTTTGGTTTCATTGTGCAAAGATAGCACTATACTCTTGACACCACCCTCCCGCCCACCGGAAAAATCCGCTGACCCAATCTTACACCTCACCGACATTAAAATTTTATGTTTTTGAATGTCGTTTGTCTGT
>CAMQYL010000009.1:0-85156 GCA_947039275.1 uncultured Bacteroidales bacterium
ATTATGCACGGCGGGGATGCGGACATGCCACGGCATGTCCCTACAGGGATGGGATGCTTATGATTTTAAAGACCTTAAGAACCTTAAGGTCTTTAAGGACTTGGGGGATTATGAGAGGGGGAGTTGGTTGAGTTGGTCGATGTAGGAGAGGATTTCTTCGCGGCCTTTGGAGGTTTCGCTGGATGTGATGAAGACGGGGGGAAGTTCTTCCCATTGCTCCATGAGGGTTTTGCAGTAGGATGTGATGTTGTCTTCTGCGGCTTTTTTGCTGAGTTTGTCGGTCTTGGTGAATACTATACTGAATGGAACGCCGTTTTCGCCCAGGAACTCCATGAATTCAAGGTCGATTTTCTGAGGCTTGTGGCGCGAGTCGATCAGCAGGAAGAGGTTGGTCATCTGGCGGCGTTGGAGTATGTAGCTCTTGATGATTTTCTCCAGCCGTTCGCGGTCTGTCTTGCTGCGCTGGGCGTATCCGTAGCCAGGGAGGTCCACGATGTACCAGCTGTCGTTGACTAGGAAGTGGTTGATCAGCATGGTCTTGCCTGGTGTAGAGGATGTCATGGCAAGATTCTTGCGCCCTGTAAGCATGTTGATGAGCGAGGATTTACCAACGTTACTTCGTCCGATAAAGGCATATTCATGTTTCATCCCTTCAGGACATTTATTGACATCGGTATTGCTGATTTCGAATCTTGCTGTGTTGATTATCATATCTGGTAATTACTTATGTTACAAATCTGTCTCTAAAGTTACCTATATTGGTTTAGAAATGCAAAATTTGTATATTTGCATTGCAACAATATAACGTTTGAGCAATGTCAGAAGTTAAACCGCTGTTTTCCATCATCACAGTTACATATAATGCTGCATCGACGCTGCCCCCGACTATAGCAAGTGTCATGGAGCAGACGTGTGACTTGTATGAGATGATCGTGGTGGACGGTGCGTCGACCGACGGAACTTTGGACTTGCTCAGAGAGTGCACCAATGCTAATCTGCGCTGGATCAGCGAACCTGACAAAGGTATATATGATGCGATGAACAAGGGCATAGCCATGGCTGAGGGAGAATACCTGATATTTCTCAATGCCGGTGACCGCTTCGCATCAGCTGAGACGTTGCAGCTGCTTGCAGATGCCGCAATGGATGATGATTTTCCGGGCATAATCTATGGTCAGACTGACATAGTGGACAGTGACGGACGGGTGCTGGGACCTCGGCATCTGCGCGCACCTGAGGTGTTGACGCTCGACTCGTTTAAGGACGGTATGACTGTGTGTCATCAGGCTTTTGTCGCGCTGCGTAAAATCACTGGTTTCTACAATCTGGACTATCGTTTCTCTGCCGACTATGACTGGTGCATAAGATGTCTGCAACATTCCCGCCGCAATCATTATGTGGATGAAACCATCATACATTATCTGAGCGAGGGAATGACAACAGCAAACATGAAGGCTTCGCTGCGCGAACGATTCAACATAATGTGCCGTTATTTCGGCACGTTGCCTACGATGTGGAGACATCTTAAATTCTTGAAAAGATATATAAACCGACGAAGCTCGTCAGCCTCGCCTAACAAACAATAGAATGAAATATTACATAGCTATCAACGGACAGCCTAAGGGCCCCTTTGACCACCATCAACTGCTTATCAACGGGCTCACTGCCACTTCGCTGGTATGGACCGAGGGCATGGCAGACTGGGCGCAGGCTCAGAGCATCCCCGAACTTCAGGAACTGCTGTTCGGCCGTCCTGACCTTGATTCGTCTAATCCTGACGAAGTGACTGCTGCCACGCCTCCTCCGTTTGCGCCACAACAACCCTGTGCGGATTCAAGCTGTAATGCCCAGCAGGCTCAAGCCAACCAGTCTCAGCAGCAGCCTCCACGTTTTAATGGCACATATCCTCATGAGCAGCCTACGGGTCCGATGGTATTATGCCCTAAGACGTGGCTTGTGGAGTCGATACTTGTGACGATATTCTGCTGTCTGCCATTTGGAGTGGTCGGTATAGTAAAGGCATCTAATGTCGAAGCCATCTGGCGCAGAGGCGATATAGTCGGTGCCGAAGCCGCATCGCAGAGCGCGGGATTCTGGACCAAGCTCGGTTTCTGGATCGGTCTTGCCATCAATATCCTCGGTCCGTTGGTGTGGGTGATATTTGCGTTGGGCGTGTCGGCTCTTGGCGTTGACATGCCGTGATGACGAAGCTATGAGGATGTTGATTAACACAACCTTTGCCATTGACAGCTCTATAAGGCAGGATTTCCTCGATTGGCTCAGGTGTAGCTTTGTGCCTCGCGCCGTGGAGCATGGAGCCACCTCTGTCGTGGCATCGCGTGTGATAGGGCAGATGCTTGACGGTCCGCATGATGATGAAGCTGAGGCTTACGCATGCCAGTTTCAGATGGCATCGCGTGACGATGCAGCACAATGGGTCGAGTATCTGTCAACCTCTCTTATGCCCGAATGCCACGCTGCGTGGGGCGAACGGATATTGCCGTTTACCACCTTTATGGAAATCATAGATACGGACTGATGTCGGATACGCTGACGACCGGTGAACGGCTCAAACAGTTTGACCGCATCATCATGGGCATCGACCCTGGTACGAATGTGATGGGCTACAGCCTGCTCGGAGTAGAGTCAAAGAAGCCTGTCATGATAGCCATGGGTGTGATAGAGCTTAGCCGATTTGAAAGCCACTACATGAGGCTGCGGCGCATCTATGACCGTGTGGTGGGACTTGTAGAGAGCTTTCTCCCTGACGAACTTGCCATAGAGGCTCCGTTTTTTGGCAAAAACGTCCAGTCGATGCTCAAACTCGGGCGCGCTCAGGGCGTGGCGATGGCTGCCGCCTTGAGCCGCGATGTACCTATCACTGAGTATGAGCCTCGAAAGATAAAGATGGCTATAACTGGCAACGGTGCCGCATCGAAGGAGCAGGTAAGCGCCATGCTGCATCGGATGCTCAAGATACCTGACAGCCAGATGGGAGGCAAGCTTGATGCCACAGATGCTCTCGCGGCAGCCCTCTGCCACTTCTATGAGACGACAAGACCTGTAAAGGTGCAATCATCTGCCAACAGCTGGAAAGAATTTATAAAGAAAAATCCCGACCGCATCGTCTGATGCCGCCGGGATTTTTATATGTTGAGCGGATGCCTTTATTCGACAGGCAGCTCCATGCGTGTCATGGTGATGAGTACCTTGCCTGTGGCGTTTTCAAGCAGGGCTGTGTCCTTCTTTCCAGAGCGTACGCACTTTGTCACCTTTTCAAGGTTCTGGAGCAGGGCATATTCCAGTTCTATGTTGGGGCAAGTCATGCGTGTTGCTGCCATATTGCTGAATTTTATGCCTGCCGGAGTATCCATTACCGGGTCAATGGTGCCATTGACGATATTGCATCCGGCGTTCATGTGTACACGATGTTCTGGCAGGTCTATCACCATCTCCATTCCCACTTCCGGGGCGATGGCTTTGCCTTCTATCGATGTGACGCGCCAGGCTCCGTTGAGAAATTCGATGTCGTGCTTGCGTAGTGACATCAGTTTGTTGCCTTTGGCATCATACATGGTCAGAGTGGACTCGCCGTTGGTATCGGATGTGGTGTAGGTCTTGACCAGAGGGAATGCCTGACCCATCATCATGTCGAAGTTAGGATCGGGGCAGAACATCATTGTAGAGATGAATTCGCCAGATGGGGTCATTACGTTTCCGTCAGCTATGGTAAACTGTCCGTTGATGGTGTTGCAGCCTCCGTTGGCGTAGCAGAGCAGGGTGTTGGTGTTTTCGTTGGTGGAGTTTTCGGGCTGCTGTAGGTTGACCACCGGCAGCTGTTCCACATCGAGCACGCTGTCACCGATGGAGGTTATAGACCACTCTCCAGACAGTTTATCCATCACTTCTGGAGACAGTTTTGCTACAGGCTTAGTCTGGGTCACATTGTTAGCGGGCTGTTTCATGTTAGTCTGCTGGGAGCTTTTGCATCCGGTTATCGTAATCATGCCCAGCAGCAGAGCCGAGCATGTCAGCATTGTGGTTCTCATAATAGTATAGCTAAAAATTTTAATACTGTAAATCAGTCAGGTTAGATATAAATATAATATTTGTAGATGGCTAAAAGTTCATCACGAATAGAGGAAGCGTTTGATGGATCGCTTGGGAGTTTTGATAAACTCCGATGGATGTATCTGTATGGCATCTATGCGCTCATATGGAGCCACGAGGGTGTTAAGACGCGTACGCACTTTCTCCATGACGGGCTGCATGTGGTTGAGCGACAGCTTGGCACGGTCCATCGCCTCATAGTCGGGATACACAAGGGCTATCAGATGCTTTCCGCGCTCCACTACGAGGCTTTCGCCTACGAAAGGCAGATTGTTGAGCTTAGCCTCGATTTCTTCAGGATATATGTTTTGCCCGGTGGCACTCAGTATCATCGTCTTGGAGCGACCTTTGATAAACAGTGTGCCATCAGCCGAGCGTGTCCCCATGTCGCCTGTATGCAGCCAACCGTCCTTGTCAAGGACAGCAGAGGTTGCCTGCGGATTCTTATAGTACCCTTTCATGACGTTTTCGCCGCGGACGCATATCTCGCCAGGAATGTTCTCGGGGTCGGTACTGTCGATGCGGCTGTGCATCTGCGGGATCGTCCTGCCGCATGAGCCGGGTATGAACTCCTTCCAATAGGTATAGCTTATCAGCGGACCGCACTCTGTCATGCCGTAGCCCACGGTGAAGGGGAAATGTATGTCGTGGAGAAATCTCTCTACCTCGGGATTGAGAGGTGCGCCGCCAACGATTACCTGAGAGAATGCACCGCCGAGCGCACGGATAAGACTGTTGCATATCTTGCGCTTGATTACGCTTCGCAAGCCCGGCACTGCCAGCATGCGCTTCACTGACGGTTTCTGCAGCTTCGGGAGGATGCTGCGGCGGTATATCTTTTCAAGAATCAGAGGCACACACAGTATCAGGGTGGGACGCACCTGTGCGAATGCCTTAAGCAATACCGGAGGTGTCGGGGTCTTGCCTAAGACGGTGACGGAGGCTCCCGCGGCAAGCGGCGTCAGCATGTCGAACGCGCAGCCGTAGGCATGTGCCAGAGGCAGGAATGTAAGGCATCTGTCACCGGGAGAATACAAGTGAGAATCGAGACCGAACACCACATTGCCACACAGATTGTTGTAGGTCAGCATTACGCCCTTAGAAAATCCCGTTGTTCCCGAAGTGTAGTTGATCTCCATGAGGGCATCTTTGGTCATATTGGCATAGTTGATGTCTGCCGGACCGAATCCCTTGGGATATGCCTTTTCAAACAACCGGGGTATGTCGTTGAGCACACGGGTCACGCGCGAGGGTTTGCGTGATGTCTCCGACTCGGTAAGTATACTGCCGTCGTCAAGCGAGATGGCAGCCTTGAGTTTGGGCATCTGCGACAGATCCATGTGCTCACACATCTGTTCGTTGATGTAAAGCAGCACCGAATCGGAGTGGTTGATGATGTGTTGCGCATCCTGAGGATTGAAATCCTGGAGCACAGGCACGACCACCGCACCATAGGTCACGGTAGCCATATAAGCTGTTATCCATGCGACGGAATTACGCCCGAGCACGGCAATCTTGTCACCTCGGCTTATGCCGAGCTGCTTGAATGTCAGATGCATCATGGCGATGCGGCGCGCTAGTTCGCCGTATGTGACAGCCTCGCCGCCGCTATAGTCGGCTACGGCAGGCAGGTCCCAATAGCGGGCAAACGACGATTCGTATATGCGTAGCAAATCCTCTTTCATCATAATGTGATAACAAAAATCATTGTCCGAAAGTTATGGCATATCTTTTCAGACAATGATTTTATGGTAAGGTTTAAAACGGGGATATGACAAATGTTTTTGTCACTCGTTATTCCACGGTGACACTCTTGGCGAGATTGCGTGGCATGTCGACGTTGCAGCCTTTCTTGATGGCGATATGATATGCCAGAAGCTGAAGCGGTATGGCAGCTACGATGGGTGAAAGCTGCTCTATGACCTGCGGAATCTCTATGGTGTGGTCGGCTATGCCAGCTATATCCTTGTCGCCACTGGTGACTATCGCGATTACCTCGCCGCCACGGGCCTTGACCTGCTGTATGTTGCTGATGACCTTTTCGTAGAGGTCGTCATGTGGAGCTATGACCACCGTGGGGAGCTCCCGGTCAATGAGGGCTATGGGACCGTGCTTCATCTCGGCGGCAGGGTATCCCTCGGCATGTATGTATGATATTTCCTTGAGCTTCAATGCACCCTCGAGAGCTGTGGGGAAGTTGTAGCCGCGTCCGAGGTAAAGGAAATTATGCACATAGGTATAGGTCTGCGAGAGCTGCTTGATGATGGGGTCGAGCTTGAGCGTTTCTTCGATATAGTCGGGGAGTTTCTGTATCGATGATGCTATGACTGCGGTATCCTCCTTGGAGAGGGTGCCGCGGAGCTGCCCGATGGCGAGAGCCATCATGGCGAGTACGGTCACCTGTCCGGTAAATGCCTTTGTAGATGCCACGCCTATCTCGGGGCCCACATGTATGTATGTGCCTGTATCGGACTCGCGGGCTATGGAAGAGCCCACGGCATTGACAACGCCGTAGACCATCGCACCTTTGCTGCGCGCCAGTTTTATGGCAGCGAGAGTGTCGGCGGTTTCGCCGCTCTGGCTGATGGCGATGACTATATCGTTGGAGTTGAGTACAGGGTTGCTATATCGGAACTCCGAGGCATATTCGACCTCCACGGCTATTTTGCCGAGATCCTGTATGAGGCGTTTGCCTATCAGTCCGGCATGCCAAGATGTGCCGCAAGCCACGATGACGATGCGTCCGGCGTTTTTAAAAGCCTCGGCATTGTCCATGATGCCTGACAGCTTGATTTCGGTATTGTTGTTGACCACTCTGCCTCTGATGCAGTCACGGAGTGTGCGTGGCTGCTCGAAGATTTCTTTGAGCATGAAGTGCGGGTAACCGCCTTTCTCGAGCTCCGACACGCTCATGCGCAGGGTCTGGATGTCCACGTTGGCAGGTTCGTTATCAAGGTTGATGACCTGCAGCGGCTCGTGGCGCGACAAAATGGCAAGTTCGTCATCACGCAGATACACCACTTTGTCGGTATATTCCACCAGAGGGGTGGCATCTGATGCCAGATATGACCCGGTTTCACCCAGACCGATGACGAGCGGACTGCTCTTACGTGCTGCAATCAGCTGGTCAGGATTGTCGCGGTCGATGACGGCGATGGCAAATGCTCCGACTACCTCCTTGAGTGCGCTGCGGATAGCATCGACAGTGGAGGAGTTGGTGGTTTCCTTGATGTATTCGATGAGTTTGACGAGGACCTCGGTGTCGGTCTCGCTTGAAAACTCCACTCCGTGGTTGACGAGAGCCTGTTTGAGCACCGCATAGTTCTCTATCGTGCCATTGTGTACGAGGGCAATCTTTCCGTTGGCTGACACATGGGGATGGGCATTGGTGCTGTTGGGTTCGCCGTGGGTCGCCCAGCGGGTATGCGCTATGCCTATGTTTCCGGTCACATCCTTGTCGGCGGCATACTCTTCCAGATCGGCTACTTTGCCGCGGGTTTTGTACACGTTGACACGGTCGGCTGGGTTGATTAGCGCTACGCCAGCGCTGTCATACCCTCTGTATTCGAGTCTGTGAAGACCCTTGATGAGAATTGGATAGGCTTCCGAAGATCCGATAAATCCTACGATTCCGCACATATATATTTACGAGGTAACTATGTGTGTATTTCTTGTTTTATCTCACAAAGTTAAGAAATATTATCAACATATCGGATGGTTTAAAATGCCTACATGGAATTTAACACGTTTTTCCCAAAAAATTGGCATAATCGGCGGTTTTTGAGTAATATTGTACCCTGTATACACACTGATATCTATGAATACAGACAATATGGAAACAGGCATCATGTCCCCCTCGGATACCCCTTCGCGCATCCCTCTTTTGGGGATGACATTGGAGCAACTTGCCATGGTGGCTGCCGAGGCAGGCATGCCAAAGTTTGCGGCGCGTCAGATGGCTCAATGGCTCTATGACAAGAGGGTGCTGTCCATCGATGAGATGACCAATCTCTCCAAGAGGTCACGCGAACTGCTCAGCCAGAAATATACGGTGGGACGTGAAGAACCTCTGCTTGCCACCAAAAGCGTTGACGGGACGGTCAAATACTTGTTTCGCGGAGCCGGAGGGCGAGAGGTGGAAAGTGTCTATATCCCTGACGGTGAACGAGCCACTCTGTGTGTGTCCTCTCAGGCAGGGTGCAAGATGAACTGCTACTTCTGCATGACAGGCAAGCAGGGATTTCATGGAAACCTGTCGGCATGCCAGATCATCAATCAGGTGCTTTCTATCCCTGACAGCCGGTCGCTGACCAATATCGTATATATGGGTATGGGAGAGCCGATGGACAACATTGATGCCGTGATCGATTCCATACGTGTTATGACAGAGCCATGGGGGCTGGCATGGAGCCCTAAACGTATCACTGTGTCCTCTATAGGTCGCATCAGGGAGTTGCGCCGGCTTCTTGACACCACAAATGTCAATGTCGCTATAAGTGTTCACAGTCCGTTTGCCGAGGAGCGTCTGCGTCTGATGCCTGTTGAGAAGGCTTTCCCGGTGGCGGAGGTGATGTCGATGCTTCGCGAATATGATTTCAGCCATCAGAGACGCCTATCGGTGGAATATATCATGTGGCGTGGACTTAACGATGACATGCGCCATGCCGACGCTCTTGCGCGTCTGATACGCGGCATGCACTGTCGTGTCAACCTGATCCGTTTCCATGCCATACCGGGGGTGGAACTGCAGCCGTGCAACGAGCGCACGATGGTGGCGTTTCGTGAACGTCTCAATCAGCTCGGGGTCACAGCCACTATACGAGCTTCGCGTGGAGAGGACATCATGGCTGCATGCGGCATGCTGTCCGGTCAACAGAAAGATGGACGTCTGCCAGTCCGATAAGGGTCTGGGGGTCGTGGCTGACTACGATGATGGTGGTTCCGTCAGCTTTCATGTCCCTGAGGATTTCGGTGGCGACCTCGCGGTAGCGGGGATCAAGATAGCTCATCGGCTCGTCAAGCACAAGCACTGTCGGACGGCTTACTATGGCACGAGCCAGCAGGGCACGTTGTACCTGACCTCCTGACAGTTCGCCGAGAGCACGCTGTGCCATGTCGCTGAGTCCGATGCGGCTTATGGCTTCAGAGATCAGGGTTTCCTTGTCTGCTGTGGTTTTACTGCCTAACAGTCCTGAGGCTACCACTTCCTTGACTGTGATGGGGAAGCGGGAGTCTACCGCACTCTTCTGTGGCAGGTAGCCTATGGACAGCAAGGATGTGCGCAATCCTTCAGGAGTAAAGTACGCTACGATGCCGCTTGTAGGGCGGGTCAGTTTGAGCAGGAGTTTGAGCAGAGTGGTCTTGCCGCCGCCGTTAGGACCGGTTACTAGTATGAAGTCACCTTTGTTGACTTCGATATTCACATTGCTCAGAGTTTCGTGTCCGTCCCATGATTTGGTGACGTCACATAGGCGGATAAGGGGATATGACGTTGATTCCATACCTTGGAGGTGGTTTCATGGTACAACGCTCGAGGGGGTGGCTAAGTTTTTGCCTATGGATACCATCTGCTCATCCCAATTGTAGTTCAGAGGATTGATTGTAGCGGTAGGGAGGTCTAACTCGGCATTGACGATGGCGGTCTGGCGGTTGTCGGTCTCCGGCTGGAGAAACATTATGGTTGCGCCTGATGCCTTTGCACGGTCTATCTGCTGGCGCAGCTCGTTGACGGATGCTTCCTTGTGTTCGGCGCCAAGTGCAATCTGGGTCAGTCCGTAATCACGGGCAAAGTAGCTCAGGGAGGGGTGCCAGATAACAAACGTGGAGGATGGTGCCACGGCGATGTCGGATTTTATCACGGCATCGATCGAGTCAATATGGGCAATGAGCTTGTCAAGATTGGATTTGTAATATGAGGCGTTGCCAGGGTCTATCCCGGCTACAGCCTCATACATATTGTGTGCTATGATACGGGCGTTGGCTGTTGAAGTCCACACGTGGGGGTCGGCGTCGTGCCCGTGGTGTGTACCGTTGATAAATTCTATGCCGGTGGATGTGTCTATAATCTTGAGGTCGGGGCGTGAAGTCTTGATGCGTTTTGTCACTGCGTCCTCAAAACCGATGCCGCCTATCTGGAAATATGCCACGGAATTTTCCACGTTGATAAGGTGCGACATCGATGGATCGTAAGTCTCGGGGTCGGCTCCGTTGCTCAGCAGGCAGTTGACCCTCATCTTGTCACCCACGATGGCATCCAGGAGATATTTTTGAGGCGGTATGCTGACCGTAAGCGTGTCGACCTCATGAGTCCTGCTGCCGCATGACCACATGACAGTCATCGCGCTTAATGCCACAAGCGCGACAAGCCAAGATGCAACAGGGAAGTTTTTTAATTTCATAATGCAAATTTAACACATTTTATTGTAATGTGCAAATTTTTCCTAAAAATGTCGGGCTTTCTATAGTCCGGCTATTTTTTGGGCGATCATCGTTATGCCCTGGCAGAGCGAAACGAGTGTGCCTACACATGGGTCATAAGGATGATGGATGCCGTTGATGTCGGCGAGAAACAGAAGGGCGACCATGATGCCTTTGGATGGGGTGAAATATCTGTCGACGATACCAGTGATGCGGACGGTCAGGAGCCGCAGGCATCGGGGCAATGCTCTATCCAGTCTTGCTCCCGGGATTACAATTAGGGCGGCGAAGGATGTCACGGCCAAATACTGGTATAGCCGGGAATAGTCCACGCTCAATACTGTGAACAAGGGAATCATGCACGCGGCGGTAAGGATATAGACTGCTGTCAGATGGAGTCGAAGCGTTTCGCGGGCACTGCTTCGAGGCGAAAAGGCATACACAAAATTGCATATCATGTAGGCGTAACATGAAAATGCCGCTATCTGGAGCGGAAGCTTCATCCAGCCGATGGTAGGAGAGCAGAAGTTGGATGTGAAGTGGAAATGTGCTGTCCAGCCAAGATTCCATCCTATGGCACCTATGCTGTTCCACATATCGTGTTGCAAATCGGGAAACCATGGCTGCCAGGACTCTGTGATGCTCCAAGCCGCTTCGGGGTTGCCCTTGAATAGGGATAGAATAGCGAAAGTGGCTGCGATTATGGAAATGGCAGCTGTTTTCTCCCATTTCGATGCAGGGGATGTCGCGATGAGCAGTCCCACTATGGGCATGCCCCAGAATATGATGGCTTCATGGATGAAAAGTTCCAATACGCACAAAGCTGTAGCTCCCCACAGCCTTGCGTGACAGCTGGAGCGAGGCGAGCCGCGCATCATCATCAGGATACCTATCAGCAGAAGTTCTTGCATGAAATCTTTGCGCACGATGCATATGACGTAGCCCATGAATACAGGAGCGAGTATGATCCACCAGTTCCACCGGTGTCTGCGGAATTGATAAAAGAAAAAAGCTAGCATGGCGGCGTAACACGCCACAGACACTGCGCGGATGAGGTTGACGATGGTGTCGCCCGACAGCCCGGTCTTGGCGAGCGACAGGAGTCCCTCGCCTATGATACCTCGGCGCACGAATCCGCCTTGGTAATTTATCAGGTATTCTGTAAAGCCCCATTGGTTTATCGGGGTGAGGATGAGATATTCATGCACAAATCCCCAGAGCCTGACGGCGAATGCTAATACAAGCATCGCTCCTATGGCATATCTGAGGATGCGGTGTGGGGTGTATGCTTTGGTTGCCATGCTGTTCAGATATCAAGTGTCAGTTGCTCGGGAGGCAGCAGAGTGAACGACATGCGGTGGAGAGGGGTGGGACCGTAGGCTCTGATGGCTTCGCGGTGGGCTTTGGTGGGATACCCTTTGTTGGATTCCCAGCCGTAGTGGGGGTATTCGCGGGCTAAATCGTCCATCAGGTGATCACGTTCGGTCTTGGCAAGTATGGATGCTGCTGCTATGTTGGCATATTTGCCGTCCCCTTTGATGATGGTTGCCGAGGGGATATCATGGTAGGGTTTGAAACGGTTGCCGTCCACTATGATTGTTTCCGGAGTGACCGGGAGCTTGTCAAGAGCTTTGTGCATGGCGAGGATGGAGGCATTGAGGATATTGATTTCATCTATTTCCTCCGGGGAGCATATGCCTATAGCCCATGCCGTAGCCTCTTTCATGATCAGTTCTCTCAGCTCTTCGCGGCGAGCCTCAGAGAGCTGTTTGGAGTCATTGATGAGTGGATGGGAAAAGTCTGCCGGGAGTATCACGGCGGCTGCCACTACGGGACCCGCCAGGCATCCTCTGCCGGCTTCGTCACATCCAGCCTCGAGCTTGTCTATGTCAAGGCGTGGCGGTAGTGGCTGTCGGTCGCGGGGTCTCACGAGATACCGTTAAAGTAGGTTGTGGTGGTAAGCCGGATTATTTTTCAATGAAGCCGTAGCCTATGCCTGAGCGGTTGACTATGTGCGAAGCGTATTCGCCGAGCTTCTTGCGCAGGCGTGACACGCTGACATCTAAGGCGCGTGATGATGCATCGCCGTCCTTGTTCCACACGATGCGGTAGAGGTCGCGATGGTTGTAGAAGTGTCCGGGCTTGCTGATCAGGGCGTTGAGCAACATCAGCTCAGTGCGTGTCAAGGCTATCTGCTGACCGTCTATAGTGACATTACGTGAAGTCGTGTCGACAGACAAGCCTTTGTAGCTGACGGTGGATGATACAGCGGCAGGCTGATAGGGCTTGCGCGCTGACATGTTGTGGCGGCGCAGCACGGATTTTATGCGTGCCATCATTTCGCGCAGGGAGAACGGCTTTAATATATAATCATCCGCGCCGGCATCAAACCCTTTCACGATGTCGTCCTCGCTGTCCATGGTGGTACATATTATGACCGGAATATGCGCGGTGGCGTCGCCTGATTTCAGCATTCCTGTAAGCATGAGACCGTTGATTTCGCCTAATATAACCTCCGTGATTACGAGGTCGGTATAGGTGAAATCGGCATCCAGTGCATCTTCAGCGTTGGCAAACGTGCATACCCCGTAGCCTTCATCTTCAAGGTTGAGCTTGATAAGGCTGGTGATGGCAGTGTCGCTGTCAACGATGACTACTTGATGGGATTTTGGTCTGATGAGGTTTGTATCGCTTTCGGAATTCATGCAGTACAAATCTAAACAATGTGCTAAAAGATACAAAATGTTGTAACCACAATGTAATGTAAATTAACACTTCTGCACAATTAGTAACCTATGACACCTATATTAATTATACACTGATATTAATTATATCCTGGTTGTTGATTCCCTTTCATATTGGGTTGATACGTGAAAAATGCGTCCATAGGTTCATATATCTTTCATCCTGATTAGTGATTTGGCTATCAACGGAATGTTTCGTAAATTTGCCGTCCGATATAGCTTAAGCAACATTGCAACAATGGAAATCATTAAGACAGTCGCCGGGCTGCGCAGCCGTCTTGACTCGCTCCGCGAGCAGGGGCGTTCGGTAGGACTCGTGCCTACGATGGGAGCGCTCCATGCCGGCCATGGTTCGCTTGTTGACCGCGCACGTCGTGAAAACGAAGTGGTGGTGGTCAGCGTGTTTGTCAATCCCACACAGTTCAACAATCCTCAGGATCTTGCTACATATCCCCGTACTCTCGATGCCGATTGCGCCATGCTTGAAGCAAGGGGTGTCGATGTGGTGTTTGCTCCGGAGGTGGCAGAAATATACCCCGAGAAAGACGAACGTGTCTTTGACCTCGGTCCAGTAGCCGAAGTGATGGAGGGCGCGATGCGTCCGGGACATTTCAACGGAGTGGCGCAGATTGTGAGCCGCCTGTTTGACTACGTGCGTCCGACACGCGCTTATTTCGGCGAAAAAGACTTCCAGCAGATTGCAGTGATACGCCGCATGGCAGAGATAGAGGGTATGACCGACATAGAGATCGTGCCGTGCCCCATAATCCGCGAAGCCGACGGACTCGCCATGAGCAGCCGCAACGTGCGGCTTAGCGAGGAAGAGCGCGCCGTGGCTCCTGTCATCCACCGCACCCTCGCCGAGAGCCTCTGCTGGGCGAAGGACCACACTGTCGACGAGACCTGCCGTTACGTCATCGACACCATAGACTCATTTCCCTACACGCGTGTGGAGTACTATCAGATTGTCGACGGCAAGACCATGCAGCCGATACATGACTGGAGCGAGACGTCGGAGCCTGTGGGCTGTATCACCGTATTCGTGGGCGATGTGCGCCTGATCGACAATATCCGCTACTGAACACCCTCTAAATACCATAACCACACTACAGCATACCACCCTCTCCCCACTCCAGATATCTCTATGATGCAAGTTGAAATGGTGAAAAGCAAGATTCACCGCGTTACAGTCACTGAGAGCAACCTCGATTACATAGGCAGCATCACCATAGACCAGGATCTGATGGATGCAGCCGACATACTGCCGGGCGAACGTGTCTACATCGTAGACAACAACAACGGCGAACGCTTCGACACCTACGCCATATCAGGTGAACGAGGCTCGGGCATGATATGCCTCAACGGCGCGGCTGCCCGCAAGGTGCAGCCCGGCGACATCGTCATCATCATGGCGTATGCCACGATGCCTTATGACGAAGCAAAGACATTCAAGCCGCGGGTCGTATTTCCCGACACCTCTACCAACCGTTTACTTTCATAACAAAACTCCTCACCGACACACCCCACCATACCGATATGTTTGAAAACCTAAGCGAACGACTTGAACGCAGCTTCAAGATACTCAAAGGTCAAGGCAAGATTACCGAAATCAATGTGGCAGAAACCCTCAAGGATGTGCGCCGCGCTCTCCTTGACGCCGATGTCAACTATAAGGTCGCCAAGTCATTTACCGACACTGTGAAGCAGAAGGCTCTGGGACAGAACGTAATCAATGCCGTCAAGCCCCAGGAGCTCATGGTCAAGATAGTCCATGACGAACTGGCAGCTCTGATGGGCTCTGAGGCTGCGAAACTCAACCTGTCGGGCAATCCTACGGTGATACTCATGTCGGGTCTCCAGGGCTCGGGTAAGACTACCTTCTCGGGCAAACTGGCTAAGAAGCTCAAGAGCGAGCAGGGCCGCCGTCCGCTTCTCGTGGCATGTGACGTGTACCGCCCTGCCGCCATCGACCAGCTCAAGGTGCTCGGCGAGCAGATAGATGTGCCTGTCTATACACAGGAAGGTGTCAAAGACCCGGTCAAAATCGCTCAGGATGCCATAGCATATGCCAAGCATAACCACCTTGACCTCGTGATTGTCGATACTGCCGGACGTCTGGCGGTAGACGAGGAGATGATGCGCGAGATAGAGGCGATCAAGAAAGCCATCAAGCCTCAGGAGACCCTCTTCGTGGTCGACTCGATGACCGGTCAGGATGCTGTCAACACTGCCAAAGAGTTTAACGACCGTCTGGATTTTGACGGCGTGGTACTGACGAAGCTTGATGCCGACAACCGCGGCGGTGCGGCACTCTCTATCCGCACTGTAGTGACCAAGCCTATCAAGTTTGTCGGTACGGGCGAGAAGCTCGAAGCCATTGACCAGTTCCACCCCGAGCGTATGGCTGACCGTATCCTCGGCATGGGCGACATCGTGTCGCTCGTCGAGCGTGCCCAGCAGGCTTACGATGAGAAGGAGGCTATGGAGCTGGAGCGCAAGTTGGCGCGCAACCAGTTTAACTTTGATGACTTCCTCAAGCAGATACAGCAGATCAAGAAGATGGGCAACCTCAAGGATCTGGCATCCATGATTCCCGGTGTGGGCAAAGCCATCAAGGACATGGATATCGACGATAACGCTTTCAAGGGAGTCGAGGCTATCATACGCTCCATGACCATCGAGGAGCGTACGCGTCCCGACATCATCAACGCAAGCCGACGCCAACGCATAGCCAAGGGCTCCGGCACCACCGTAGCCGAGGTCAACCGACTGATCAAGCAGTTTGACGAAGCCCGCAAGATGATGAAGCTCGTGCAGGGAGCCAAGAAAAATCCCATGGCGATGATGCGCAACATGCGCCGCCGATAATTTTATAGAACAACCTCTAAAACATATATACGATATGCAACTCATTGACGGCAAAAAAATCTCCGATGATATCAAGCGGGAGATTTCCGAGCAGGTGACCGCTATGCTCGACAAGGGTATGAAGCGCCCCCATCTGGCAGCCATCCTCGTCGGTCACGACGGAGGCAGCGAAACCTACGTGGCTCACAAGGTGAAGGCATGTGAGCAGTGCGGCTTCAAGTCCACTCTCATCCGCTTCGAGGATGATGTGACCGAGCAGCAGCTCCTTGACGCTATCGCCAAGCTCAACGCCGATGACGATGTGGACGGTTTCATAGTCCAGCTACCTCTGCCGCGCCATATATCCGAGCAGCGCATCATCGAGGCGATAGACTACCGCAAGGATGTCGACGGCTTCCACCCCATCAATGTAGGCCGCATGTCTATCGGTCTGCCATGCTTCCTGTCAGCCACCCCGGCTGGCATCATGGAGCTGCTTGGCAGATATGACATCCCCACCAAGGGTGCTCGCTGCGTGGTGCTCGGACGCAGCAATATCGTGGGCAAGCCGGTAGCTTCTCTGATGATGCAGAAGCGTGTACCCGGCGATGCGACTGTCACTGTGTGTCACAGTGCTACCCGTGACCTCAAGGAGATATGCCGCGAGGCTGACATCATTATCGCTGCCCTCGGTAGCCCGGGCTTTGTCACCGCCGACATGGTGAAGGATGGTGCTACCATCATCGATGTAGGCACCACACGCGTCCCCGATGCCACCAAGAAGAGCGGTTTCCGTCTGCGTGGCGATGTGGACTTTGACAACGTGGCTCCCAAGTGCTCCTACATCACCCCCGTCCCAGGCGGAGTGGGTCCGATGACCATCTGCTCGCTGATGCAGAATACTTTGCTCGCCGCTCGTGGAGATGTCTATCCCAAAAATTGACAACGAAATTGTCCTGTCGATGTGCAAAATAACAGCGGTTTGATTAAAAATCGTCCGAAATGCTTGCACATGCCGAAAAAAGGTGCTACCTTTGCAGCACCTTAAAATGGTGAGCATAGCTCAGTTGGTTAGAGCGTCGGATTGTGGTTCCGAAGGTCGTGGGTTCGACCCCCACTGTTCACCCCAACAGGCGGGAGATTTCAAATCCGAAATCTCCCGCTTTTTTATGTAAGACCTATAAGATTTTTAGAGACATGAAGCCAATCTTTTTGACCCTTGCAGCTGCTACAGCCATCATTATGGCAGCTTGTTCAAGCAAATCCACAAACAATGAAGCTGAAGCGACTGCCGCTGATTCCACCACCGCAGCTACCACACGCACTGGTAATTCCATCATGGGCTGCTGGTATATCGAAAACGTCGTGGTAAGCGACAGTCTCAATGCTCGTCCGGCAGAGATAGCTCCTGATGTAAAGCAATACATCACTTTCCGCCCCGACAGCACATTCTCAGCCAATACCAACTGCAACACCATAGGAGGCAGCTATATAGCCGCTGGTGACTCGCTGAAATTCGGCGACGATACATTCTGCACCGAGATGGCGTGTGACAACATGATGGTCGAAGACCTCCTCAAGCAGGTGCTCCCAGAAATCAATTCAATCGATTTTGAAAACGATTCCATCGTCCGTCTCAACACTTCATCAAGCAAGTACATCGTACTCCGAAAAGCTCCCGAGGAGGTGAAATGCGCCGTAAAATAGTCCGATGAGCAATCGCATAAAACGTAACATATTCCTCGTCATGAGCGTCATTGGCTTAGGAGTTATCGTTGCCAGAGCCTTTGATTTCTTTGCTGGAGGCGATACCGCATGGTGGGAAGTGCTTGGAGCCGTAGTGATCTACGCCACATGCTTCAAGTTCTATCTCGGCTATCGCAAAGCTGCCAAGGCAGACGCAGACGCTGATGCTTTAACTCAAGATCATTAATGCTATCAGATTATGACACCTGAGGAATACAATGAGTATATTGCTGCCTACGGAACAGTCGAGGGCGGCTCAAAGGAGCATCTGTTCATGCACGAGGCGTCACAGGAGGCGATACGAGTCACAATGGAAATCAACAACAGATACCATACCCCCGATGAACTACGCTTCTTGCTTTCGCAGCTGACTGGCGCGGAGATAGACTCTTCGGTGGGACTGTTTCCTCCAATATACACTGACTATGGTAAAAATCTACATATTGGTAAGAACGTGTTTATCAATATGGGGTGCAAGTTTCAGGATCAGGGCGGCATATTTATAGGTGACGGTTCGCTGATAGGTCACAACTGCGTGATGGCGACTATTAATCACGACCCGGATCCGTCACGGCGCGGCTCCATGACTTTTCGTCCCATACGCATAGGCAAGGATGTGTGGATCGGGGCTAACGTTACCATAACCCAGGGCGTGACCATAGGAGACGGAGCCATTGTAGCAGCCGGTGCCGTGGTTACAAAGGACGTTGCTCCGCGGACCGTCGTAGGGGGTGTGCCTGCCAAGCCCTTGAAGACCGTATGATGCCGCCTCAGATCGCGAAATAAATTATACCTGTTAGGGTGTAAACGCAGTGTGTTATTTCCAATTTATACCCATGTGGGTATAAATTATGCATGATATTTATATTGGTACTCAAGATTCCAAGAGTCGTTTTGACATTGAATCTATCTTTGTGTGATACTCGACTTGGAGTTGCTTCGGCAGAAAAGATTCATTGATAAGGAGATGCCATTTTGGGATTGCCTTGGCGAAGCGTTTGAAAAGTTTTGATATGGCTTTGTCGTTCATCCCGCTGTCGCGCATTGCCTTTTCAAAGTCAAGTCGGTCTATGCGTCTCTTTTTGCCATTGAGAGTCAGAGCCAATTCTTCATCATCCTCAGGCATGGCTATGGATGTTGACAGCAGATCGTAGGTCGGAGTGAGAAGATATTCATTGGCGGGACAATACAGGGAGAAATTCTTAAGGTGCATGTCGGCGTTGCCCGTCAGCCAGGAAAACACTACTACTTCCCAAAAGTTGACAATGTCAAGAATCGGCGCTGAGGAATATTGGCGGATGAGTTTTGCGATCCTCTCGTACGAGCCTTTGTATTTGTCCTCGGTCAGACGATCCGAAAGCTGGCACATATCCTCCATCGCAATTTTCCCGCCGCTCTTGGTGCGGTCCACACGTCGGGTTATGTAGCACAGTTCCCCATCTGCGAAGCGTATCAAGGAGTGCGGTACGGTCTTGATTCCGGTGGCTTCAGCCATATGCATTGTAAGGTCCTCGTTCTCTGGCAGATTGGCAAAACGGTCGGTCTGAGGCTTGAGGATGTACCTGCCCCAGAGTCCGACTATTGTGAACCGTTGTGGCTCTCCGGCAGAGCCGCGGGCTATGTCGAGAGACAGTTTGGCTTGCACACCGGTCACTGTCGTACTCGCCGACACTATCTCGCGTGCCAGTTCCTTGATGTTGTCACGCGTATATGGCAAAGCGGGCGCAGTACCCGACTCAAAAATCTTACGGGCGCATCTTTTGTGATAGTCAATCTCGCCTTCGCCCAGCGGCTTGTAGCAGTAAAGACATTTACACATCTGTCGCCTCCTCTCTTCTTACTGGCACGACACTTACATTGCCAATGCAATCCTTGCAGCATGCCAGCAGCAATGAAAATCGGTCACGCGCCGATATTTTCCAGCTCTGTTCGGCGATGTCAAGCAGCCAACCTTCGGGGATGAGTCCGTCAAAGAACGGGAACAATACCTTGTCGCGATATGGCGTGTCAGTCAAAGGCATCGTCAAGCTCACAGCCTTTGCGTCAGGTGAGGCAAGGTAGGCGGTATCATATCTGAACTCATAACCGTCGTCATCTTCGGTAAGCCATCCCGCAAGAGCGTTGTCCATGTATATCTTCGCCTGTTTCATGGCTTGCTGATTTTATATGGCTGCATCTCGGCTCCGAAGAGAGCAAGCACCTGATTCACTTTGTCAAGACGCAGTGTCGCCTTGCCTTGCTCAAGCTCACGAACAAAGCGCAGACCTACCCCTGATTTTTCGGACAGGTCAATCTGGGTAAGCCCGTATTGCTTGCGCATTTCCTTCACGAATTTTGCCAATGTATTCATGTAGTTATACCCTTTAAGGTGCAAATATAATATATTTCCCTGGTATTATACCAATTGGGGTATAAAATTAAATAGATTACCTCTTAGCGTCAGGCTTGGAGGGACGGTTTCGGGCGATAAATCTTGGCTTCTGACCTCACGACCAGAGGGTGTTGCAGAACCTGTAAATTGTGGTGATTTTGCCTGTATGTTGTAGGGACATGCCATGGCATGTTTGGTGATACCCAAGAACTTGCAGATTAGACATGCCATGGCATGTCCCTACAACATTGTACGATTTGGAGTTTTGCAACACTCCCTGTTTTGTCATATCTGCAGGTGGAGGATTGGGAACGGCTTGCCGGTGGAGTCGTGTTCGTCGCGGCTGATGACTTGGTAGCCCATGGAGAGGTAGAATCCGTAGGCCTGCGCGTTGTCCTCGTTTACGTCTACTTTGCGGATGCCGCATATGTTGACTGCATGCTCTACCAAGGCTTTGCCGTAGCCGTGCTCCTGTCTTTCGGGAAGCACGAAAAGCATTTCGAGCATATCGTCGCTCAATCCCATGAAGGCGGCAATCGAGCCATCCTCGTCGCGTATCACTGAGACGCGGACTGCCGGGAGATACTGGTCACGCACTAAGGGTCTGAAATACGAGATATCATCTTCTGTCAGGAAATGGTGGGAGCTTCGCACAGACTTTTCCCATACACTCAGCAGTTCATCGCGGACGGTGTCGGTGAGCTGACTTAAGTTCTCTATATTCATAATGAATCGTATTTTTGAGGTCTATGCTGTTGTTGTCAGTCAAGTATTCGCAATCGAAATGCCATGCTGTTAATTCCAGCATAATTGTAATGCTCGACCAGCTTGAACCCGCATTTTTCGGCAACGCGCTGTGATGCGATATTGCTGGAGTCTGTCGTGACCAGCATGGACTCCAGCCGTAATGAGTTTCGGCAATATTCAATAAGCGTTTTCAGAGCCTCGGTTGTCAGGCCGTCGTCCCAATACGGATGTCCTATCCAATAGCCGACTTCACGCTCATGGGCTGCTGTGATATGGTGCTCCGCGTCTTCCGGCACAAGGCCGATGCAACCGATTGCCTCGTTTGACTCCTTAAGTACGATGGCGAAGCAATAGGGGTTTGGTATGAAGAGTTTCTCTATGACCTCACGGCTCATCTCCACGGAAGTATGACGGGGCCACAGGGCAAGCCTGCTTACACGCTCGTCGGAGGCATATTTATAAAGTGCATCTGCATCATCCGTTTTCCAATGGCGCAGGATGAGCCTGCCGGTTTCAATCATAACAGCGATGATTTCAGGTCGTCAGAGATAAACATCGTAGGGGTGAACTCCACAATCTGATAATCGGCGATGCCGTTGATATGAAACGGATCTTCGGCAATAATAGCCTCGACCGCTTCTCGGCTGTCGGCTTTCATCATTATCACGCCGCCGATGCGAGGTGTCTGGGGACCTGATGCGATGAAATCGCCGACGGCGTAGTGCTTGGCAAGATATTCACGATGCGCGGTGAGGAAACGGTCGACTTCGCTAAGCGGCTTCTTGTATGTAAGGATGGCAATGAACATGGCTTTATCCAGGAAATAGGTTACAGAAGCCCTGTTTGTTAAACTGATAGTACATCTCTATGCGCTGGGGTGTGTCGTTGCCGAGAATCTGAAGCAGCTCCCGGGCAAATTCGAGCGTTGCCGAGCCGTTGGCAGTGACTATGTTATGGTCGCTGACAGCCTGTGCGTGGATATATCCGTCGGTATTCGTGTAATTTTCTCCGCCCCACAGTTTCAGTTGCTCTACGCCGTTGCCTGTATGTCTGACGGCATTGAGAAATCCGTGTTTCGCCATGAACGAAGCGGCATTGCAGATAGCACCGACGGTCTTGCCATTTTCAATGGCATGGCGCACAATGGGTGCAACCTGCTGAGCCACCGGTGTGCTCCATCCGAAACCGCCGATCAGCACCAGTGCGGCGTAATCATCAGGCATCGTCTCAAATGAATAATCAGGCACAGTGAGGAAGCCGCCGATAGATCGGACAGGTTCCAGCGTAGGTGCCACGACCTTGTTGATATACTTGGGGTTTTCTTTCAGCGCAAACTCGTCAGAAGCGATGGCTTGCGAAAGATACACCGCTTCATGCGCCGCATAGTCAGGCAGCAGGATATATAGGATTTCGTTGCTCATGATTGTCTGATGTTTTATTGGCAAAGCTTTTCGTGGGCAAATTCATTGTCTATCCAGATGGTCGCTTCCGTGCCGATGAAGTGGAGCAGCACATAGTTCGGGTCTGAAGGACCGCCGTGAAAATGATTGATATACCAGTCTTGCCACATCTCGGTGCGGATTTTGTCATCGGTAACTATTTCGACTGTGCCGCGCAAAGCCACACTTGCGCCATTGCGCGAATAGCATAGTCCGGCTTTGGGATTCTTAGTGAAGTCAGCGACTTTCTCCGAATCCGCGCCTGTAGCCATCCATACCTCGTTGCATCCCGAAGTCTGCCCCTTAGCCATGGGCACCGGGCGGGGAAATCCGTCGGCATTGATGGAAGCCACCGTGACATCCGGGCATTGGGCGAGCAGATCCACCGCCTTTTCGATAAGCGATTTTTCGCCAGGCGTTTTCCAGCGTTTGAGATGAGGAAACTGCTGGCGCATAATCTCCTTGGCTTGTTCCTGTGTCAGTTGTTGTCCCGACTGGCGGTTGATCTCGTCGGTAAACTGGGCGCAGAAATCAATCATCTGTTCCATGGTCATGTCCTGTGTGAACCTGCCGTCCTTGTAGCAATAGATGCAGTAATCCTCACTGCGGCTGCCGTCAGCCTCAGTTCCGTGGTTGTCCTCAGTCAGCGGCATCCCGCAACTCTGACAAAATCTTCGTTCCATATAGTCCATATCTCTGTTTTAAACAAGCCTGGCATACCTCCCAGACCCACCGTCAAAGATACCAATAACTTCTAAAACATAGGCAAAATGCTGCCACAAATCTTCCAAAACATAGGCAAGATGCGGGGAATAGCCTACTACTAATCAATCTTAGATGTCTTATAGATGACAAGTTGAGATACCTCAACTTGTTATTCTGAAAACTCAGATGACTGGTGTAGGGACAATGCCACAATGCTGTTTAAGCAGATCTGACACAGTATCGACCCCAGCGGGGTCGCATATGTTAGGCATGGGGCACACAATCCGTTAGGATTGGCTGCCCCATGTTATTGCCACGCCCCCGGATTACGCCGCTGTAGGTGGCGCACAGCCTCTGCGTGGGTTGTGTGCCTCCTATGGAGGCATTGATTGGGAGGGGGATGTCACACCATGGTCAGCCAATCCTAACGGATTGTATGACCATGGCCTAATATGTTGACCTCCGCTGGAGGTCTTGAATGAACCTCTAACGCTTAAGTGAACACCCTCCATAGTATGTTGACCTCCGCTGGAGGGCTTGAATATGTGAGCTTCCGGATTATCGGAGGGAGGCGGAGTGGGTGATGAGTTCGAAGATGAGGGTGGAGAGGATGGTGTTGAGGCGGTCGATCAGGATGTCGTTTTCGTCGGTGTGGACTTTGAAGGTGCTGTCGGGGATTTCGCCGTGGAACATCTTGTTGCGGATGAAGTAGGCGTATTTTATCGCTAACAGGGGGATTTTCTCTATGGGTACTGGATTACGGTTGGCTGCGATATGTGTTGTAACGGCTGTGTCGAGTCCCTCGGCTCTCAGGTTATCAATGCGATAGGGGAGCATTTCATTGAACAGGTCCATGACCTGGGCATCGTGATAGCGCAAGATGAAGTCATGGAATGCTTTCGTTTTCTTTTGCGTGTCGTAATCGTTGAGGATCATCTGCCTCCATTTGAAGCTGCGGAGCTCGTGGGGTGTATATGCGTCTGTTATGCCGAGGGTCTGAGGGAATATCAGGGGATTGTCGATTATAAACTGCCTCATGGCTCTCATCCCGTCAACTTCTTTGGCGGTGTTGCCCTGGTACAGGAACAGACGGTTGAAACTGCGCCACAGGCGGTCAAACCGGTAGTAACGCTCCTGGGTTGAGATGCCTGTGAGCCAGTAGGACAGAGCTATGCGTATGGCTCTACCTTTGTCTGTCTCCTCGAAGATTATTTTGATGTCGTTTGCGTTAAATGCAAACACTTTTTGCCCGGGGTTAACTATCGGTTGCGTTATATTGTTGCACTCAGTGTACGCGAAGTCGGCTTTTCGAGCGCGGCTCAGTGTTATCGATATCTTTTTTATGCGGGGAAAATCTTTGGCAATGGCATAGTAGTATAACAGACCCTTTAAAATCTGAGTGTTGAGAGTGTTGGCACTTGTCGATAGAATCTCGCCGTCGGGATGGACTTTGCTTCGATCCGCAACGATGGTGAAATGGTCGTTAGAAAAATCAAAATCATCCTCATATCCCTGACTGAAAGGATATGTTGCACGGATATCTCCTGTCTGACATTCTTGCCGCTTCTTGTCAAACTCAACTTTGATGTGATATTTGTTGATTCGGTTTCTCATAAGACTGCTGATGTATCAAGGTAGTGTCTTTCAAGACCCACCCTCAAAGATACCAATAACTTCCAAAACATAGGCAAAATCACGGTTCGGGTCTTTTAAAACATAGGCAAGATTATTTGTTACAACCGCTTTCTTATGATAATACGTCATTATAATATATAGAAAAATGCCAGGCTGGGAAATATCCCTGCCTGGCATCATTACGGTTTGAGAATATTATAAAATCACTTTTTGTACGTTGGTGCCAACCTTGAGTATGAAAGCTCCATGTGTGTTGAGAGCTATCACATTATCGCGAGAAGATTTCATCAACTGACCTTGGAGGTCATATATGTTGATGGTAGAGTTGTCGGATAGACCGTCTACGAATATGACGCCATCCACGACACGGATGGTGATGTTGGAGTCGGCTTGGACATTATCTATGGCTGCGCCTTTCTGGACAGTCACCTTGATTGATGCAAAGATGCCGCTGCCGTCACAGGCATAGGCTGTGATAGTGGATTCTCCCTCCTTAGACAATGACTTGATTTCGCCTTCGTCTGAAACTTCCGCTATGGTGGGAGCGGAACTGCTCCATTTCAGTTTTTGTATTGATGCGTTGTCGGGAGTGACAGTAGCGGTCAGCTTGGCGGTCTCGTTGAGATCCATGACCAATTCTTCCTTTGCAAAGGTAATCTCGGTCACGGGGATATACTGGCTTATGGTTACATTAGAGAAATTTTTCCAGTAATCATCAGCCTTATATGATGACTCACCGCCGTTGGGGAGGAAAAGCGTAGCGTTTTCATATGCTTTCTGAGAGAATCCGCCACCAATCGGAGCTGTAGGGTTGTTGGAAACAACGACTTCGATATTGTCACATTTACCGAAGTTTGTATAGTACATTGTCGTTTGCTTGGCGTTGACAACTGCTTCAATCTGATTTTTGCATATTGATGTCACTTTCTCTCCGATTTCTAAGGATTTCAGTTGGGTTAGCCCATAAAATGGAGAATAGTAGATTATATCATTCCACACGGTCTGATAGCTACCCGAGGCATAGCCGCGGGTGCGTTCGTAGTATTTTGGTAGCTCTATATTTCGGTTTATAACGATATGCTCGAGGGGTAATCCGTAGAACAAGCCATCGTAATATCCGTTACGGAAGCCTGTACGGCGTTCGTCAACATCTGATGGGTTGGGGAACGGTGTGATGGAGCTTGCAAGATGCAGGTCGGTATTACATCCGAGGCTAAGAGGTTTATCGCCCTCGTTAATAATCAATGTCTTGAGAGATTTGCAATCATTCAATAAATCGTCAGCCAGAGAATTGATGCTGCCGGGAATTTCCAAGCTGCTTAATTCAGTGCACCCTGAGAATGCCTTTTCGGCTATTTTTGCAACATTGAATATCACGCTATAATATTCTACACTGTTAGGGATGGTTATAACTCCGTTATAGTCGTTTGCAACTACCTCTACATTGTCAGTGTCGATTTTGTGATATTTGATGCCGTCAACTACGAAGATGTCAGGCACTATGGGAGTTACTGTTACACCGCATGAACTGCTGAGGTCGGGATTTGAGGATGACTGGACTGTAATGACGCATTCTCCCGCTTCAATAGCAGTAATTTCGCCAGCTGCAGACACTTTCGCCACCTGAGGATTGCTTGACTCCCATATAAGGTTAAAGTCCACCATAGGGTATCCGTCTGGATTCTCAGTCTTGTATTTTACTTCAAGTTGCTTGTTCGTGCCTATTTCTAATGATGTGGTTGCTGGAGCAATCTCTAAACTGATGACTGGAGAATAAGCTCGTATGTCAAAAAAGTACCCCCATTGGGTATCATCCTTATAGCTTGACAATGAAGCTTCAGGTACCACCAGGGTCGCGTCAATATAGGTCTTGTTAGTGAATACCGAGGTTCCTACAACAGGAGGTTGGATAGCCTGACATCCCACGAACTCGAGAGGTGTATCGTTAAATGCATTATCTCCAATAGTATTGACCGATTCCCCGATTGTAACTGTCTTGAGGGATGTACAACCGCTGAAACATGATTCAGGAATAGTTGAGAGCTGTTTTGGTAAATCTATGGCTTTTAGGCTCTTGCAATCGCGGAAGCACTCTGACCCGATAGATTTGATGCTCTGAGGGAGGATGACGGACTCAAAAGTGCTACCTGAGAAACCTACTAATTCTGTCACTTTATCGCTGATGTCAACTTTGGAGACCTTAATGGCTTTGTTGATATTACCTCCAAGATACAAATATTCAGCAGAATTGATGGCTCCCAAATCTAATGGAGTGGAACGATCTAAGATGTGTAGGTTGGATATAGTGGATGAGGAATAGTTTAACCTTTCGGGTATGGATGTTGCATATTCCCCTACTTTTAGGCTTTCCAAAGAACTCTTAATTAGATATCCATAGCCAACAAGTTCTATGTTTCGGTTTATATCGAGAGCTGAGATAGGAGAATTATGAAAGAAAAGATAAGAGTCCCCAATCAGGCTGGCAGTTTGTAATTTTATAGAAGGGGAATCTTCTCGACCGTCAAATACTACAGAGACTAATCCGCAATATGAAAAGGCATAGCTTCCTATGCTTGTAATATATGGGGGAATAGTGATGGATTTTAATTCCTTACATTTATAAAATGCGTCTTTTCCTATAGACACAAGACTTTCGGGTAGATTTATGGATGTCAAGGAGCTGCAGTATTGAAACGCACCTGTCCCTATCTCTATAAGGGTGGAGGGTAAAACGACCTGCTCCAGTTTCCTTGCGTTATTAAATGCATTAGATGGTAGCTGTGATAGATTCAAGTCGCTGATGTCAAGGCTGAGGACATCAGCATGTAGGCATCCTGCATCAATGCTTGCGATGTTGAATTCACGGCTTCTATATTCCACCGTGGGAGATAGGTTGATATTGGATCCGGCGGTCTCTGTCACTTTTTCTACGGAACAGGTTCTGTCAGTCATTGAGAGGATGCGATACTGAATGCCATCGACCTCAAAGTCATAGGCGGCAGCCGGGAGGGATGCCGAGAGGACGGCTGTCAGAATAAGAAATAGGATGGATGTTGGTTTCATGCGGTGTTATTGGTTTTCTATATTTGGGTTGTTGGAAATTTCCAAGTCGTTGATGATTTTATCTCGTAGATCAAAAAAACTAAAACAAAACCTCTTTAATAGCTCTGTGTTGACAAATCCGCGCATGGTGGGTGCATGGCCATTGTCATCATATAAAACATAGTTGTCACCTTCACGAGCTACTCTATAATGTGCGAATACGTTACGTAGATGACGAAAGAAGGCAGCTGCTTTTGATTCGTTGCCTGGACTTTTATTATCAGGGACGGTAAATCTGATAGTGTTAGGCACAAAATCTTTAGGCATCTGATCAGATGTGCATGCCTCTATATCAAGCCGGCCCTTAAATTCAGATACCACAGAATCCCAATCATAGGCATCAGGCCAGCTTTGAAGATTGTCAAGACCTATGTCATAATAGAAAAATGTCAGATCATCCCCATTGAGGACTCCGGTTGTAGAATGGGCTGGAAATGAAAAATCCATACTCTATAAGATGTGCCTTTGGACTCCCCTCGTTGGCATTAGAATATAAAAAGAAAAGCGTGAGAGCCGTACTGGTTGCTCGTTCCACAAACGGAGGCTCTGGAATTGCCCGGTAAAGTAGAACGAGCAAACTTGCAGAAGCCTCACGCAGAATATGCTTAGCACCAATAGCAGATACTCACGTGTCTGTTATCGGTGGTATTTACATATCCACAAGGCATCTACTGTTTGCTGCAATCCTGACTTTACCATTGAAATTTTCCAGATTTCCGTTTGTCAAGAAAGAGCGTCGAGTAAACGCTTTCCGTATGTAGTGTCACGGCACGGTACCGTGACGGCTGCCGACCCACCCGCATTGCCCAGAGCCGGGCTTCTGCGATGCGGCCTGCATCCGCAAAGTAAACAATTTTTCACGAAAACCGCAATAGCGGAGCGGGGATAAATATGGAAAGTTGCGGGGGATGTGTGGGGCTGTCTCCGAGGAAGCATACTGCGGAGATGGAAAAATGCGTGCGTGGGGCGGACATGCCACGGCATGTCCCTACAACCGAATCCCACAGTAGGGTCGCTACATGTAGCGACCCTACAATTGCTGCGCATCCCATCCCGTGTAGGGACATGCCGTGGCATGTCCGCATGCGTCCGATGGTCGTATTTTGTGCGGACAGGATGGTCAGGCGGGGGTGAGGGCCAGGATGGTGTCGAGGAGGTGGGTGGCGGTTTCGGTGTTGGGGACGTCGGAGATGGCGAAGCTGCGGCGGCCGTTGGTCTCGCGGATGCGCACGCGGCGGGGGTTCTGCTGGAGGAACTGGATGAGGCGGCCGAACATGGGGGATTCGTAGTAGGCGCGGTTGTCATCGCCTACGAAGTAGACATACATGGTGCCCTGCTTGAGCACTACCTTCTCTATGCCGAGGCGGCGCGCCATGCGGCGCAGACGGGGGATGCGGAGGAGCTCTTCTGTCTCGTAGGGTATTTTGCCGAAGCGGTCGATGAGGCGCATGCGGTAAGCCTGTAGGTCGGTCTCGCGCTCTATGCTATCAAGTTCTTGATAGAGGCTTATGCGTTCGCTCTCCTGGGGGACGTAGGAGGCTGGCAGCAGCAGCTCCATGTCGCTCTCTATCACGCAGTCTGCCACGTATTCCACTTCCTTGCCCTCGGAGGCATCCTCCTGCTCAAGGTCGCTGAACTCCTCGTTGCGCAGTTCCGTTACTGCTTCTTTGAGTATCTTCTGGTAGGTCTCGTAGCCGAGGTCGGCGATGAAGCCGCTCTGCTCTGCGCCCAGGAGGTTGCCGGCACCGCGGATGTCAAGATCCTGCATGGCTATGTGTATGCCTGCGCCGAGGTCGCTGAAGCTCTCTATGGCTTGCAGACGGCGGCGGGCATCGGGGGTGAGCGGATTGCCCGGCGGCACCATCAGATAGCAGAACGCCTTGCGAGACGAACGACCCACGCGGCCTCGCAGCTGATGGAGCTCGCTCAGCCCGAAATTCTGGGCGTTGTTGATCATGATGGTATTGACGTTGGGCATATCTATGCCGCTCTCGATGATGGTGGTGGCTATGAGGACATCGTAGTCGTGGTTGGCGAAGTCGATGATGGCTTTCTCCAATTTCTCAGGGGGCATCTGCCCGTGCGCCACGAGGGTACGGGCATCGGGCACGAGACGCTTGATCATCTCCTCCAGCTGATATAGCCCCTCGATGCGGTTGTTGATTAGAAATACCTGGCCGTTGCGGGCAAGCTCGAAGTTGATAGCCTCTGACACGATGTCGTCGCTGAGCGAGTTGACCGATGTCAGGATAGGGTAGCGGTTAGCTGGCGGTGTGGTGATGGCGGAGAGGTCTCGCGCTCCCATCAGAGAGAACTGGAGTGTTCGGGGGATAGGGGTGGCGCTCATGGTAAGCGTGTCGACGTTGACCTTCATCTGCTTGAGTTTCTCCTTGACTGCCACGCCGAATTTCTGCTCCTCGTCAATGACGAGCAGACCGAGGTCTTTGAATTTGACCGACTTGCCGATGAGTTTGTGAGTGCCGATAAGTATGTCGATTTTGCCAGCCTCGAGGTCGGCGAGTATCTCCTTGACCTGCTTGGGGGTGCGGGCGCGTGAGAGATAGTCCACGCGCACCGGAAACTCTTTCAGTCGCTCCTTAAATGTGTTGTAGTGCTGATATGCGAGGACGGTCGTGGGGACGAGTACGGCGGTCTGTTTGCCGTCTGTAGCAGCCTTGAATGCCGCGCGGATAGCCACTTCCGTCTTGCCGAAGCCCACATCGCCGCAGATGAGGCGGTCCATGGGGCGCGGACGCTCCATGTCGGCTTTGACCGCCTGGGTGGCGGTGAGCTGGTCGGGGGTATCCTCGTAGATAAATGAAGCCTCCAGCTCCTGTTGCAGGTAGTTGTCGGGCGAGAACGCGTATCCCGCCTCGTCGCGTCGCGCTGCATAGAGCTTGATGAGGTCGCGGGCTATGTCCTTGAGGCGCGATTTGGTGCGCTCCTTCATCTTGTTCCATGCGCCCGAGCCGAGTTTGTTGACCTTGGGGGGCACACCCTCCTTGCCACGGTATTTGGCGAGTTTGTGGAGGGCGTGGATGCTTACGAAGATGATGTCGTCGTTGGCATAGACCAGTTTTATCATCTCCTGGGTCCTGCCGTTGACATTGGTACGTAGCAGCCCCGCGAACTTACCCACGCCGTGATCCACGTGCACTATGAAGTCGCCCACCTCTATCTGCCCCAGCTCTTTGAGCGACAAAGCCAGTTTGCCCGAACGGGCGCGGTCGCTCTTGAGATTGTATTTGTGGAAGCGGTCAAAAATCTGGTGGTCGGTAAAGACGCACTTGTGCGTGGCGGCATCGCTGAAGCCCTGATGGAGTGTGGGGATTACAGGGACGAATGTTATGCCGCTGTCACCGCGGTCGGCGAAGATGGCGCGGAGGCGTTCGATCTGCTTCTCGCTGTCAGATAATATATATAAGGTGTAACCATCGGCGAGCAGACGCGAAAACGAGTCGCTGATGAGGTCAAAATTCTTGTGATATAGAGCTTGCGGAGAGCACTGGAAGTCTATCGTAGCGGTACACTCCTTGTGGGCGACATCTCCGACAGTAAAGCGGATCTGCCGCATGGCATCAAGGGCTGCGGCGGCGCGGTCGGCATCGACCACCTGGCTCATAGCCGACGAGTCGCCCTCCTCAGCTATCATGGCACTCGCACTGAACTGCTCCTCGGCGATGGCGCGGATGCGGCTCACGGTATAATCGGCATCGCGCAGGGCTATGAGCGTCTTGTCGCCGACAAATTCCATCAGCGACATGCCGCTCTCGCTTTGGGCATCGAGTGCCGAGGTGATGGATACCTCGGTGAGCTTCTGTTCCGAGAGCTGCGTCTCCACATTAAATGTGCGTATCGAGTCGATGTCGTCACCGAAGAAATCCAGACGGTAGGGCAGTTCGTTGCTGTAGCCGAAGATGTCGAGAATAGAGCCACGGACAGCCCACTGCCCCGGCTCATAAACATAGTCCACCTCCTTGAAGCCGTTGTCACGCAGCCACTTCTGAGTCTCGGTCAGGTCAGCCGGGGTGCGTGTCGACAGCACTATGGTGTGACAGCTGACATCCTTGGCTGACGCGACTTTCTCGGCAAGAGCCTCGGGGTAGGTGACCACATAGCGCAGCCCGTCAGCTGCCATCCAGCGGCTCAATGTCTCCGTGCGCAGTATGCGTGAGGGACCGTCGAGCTGGCCGTATTTGATGTCGCGCTTGTAGGACGAGGGGAAATACATCACTGCTTCTTCGCCCATCAGGCGCGTGAGGTCATGGTAGATGTAGCCGGCATCGTCGGGCGAGTCGCCCACGATGATCATAGTGCCATATGACGAGTCAATAGATGCGAAAAGCATGGCAGGTGACGAACCTGCCATGTTATAGAGTCCTATTCGGCGGCATTTGCTGTCAGACAGCGCGCGCGTGATGGCTTTGCGCCTTGCCGGGGTGAGAAAAGCTGCGGATAAATCAGTGAGAGTCAAAGTCTGGTACTTTTGATGACGCGGCACGCCGCGTCCCTACTGTCTGGTGTGGGTTATTTCTTTTTGGCGGGGCGGAGGATTTCGGCGTATCTGCCAGGGGTGTTGAGGACGGTGGCTGCGCTGTCGAGTCCCTCGTCAAAGCGGAGCGCGTTTTCGATCTGACCGGGGCGCAGGTAGTAGCGCGACACGATTTCGTTGCTCAGCAGACGTTCGATGTCAGGACGAGCCTTGTTGAAGTCGTGGTCAGGGTCGTGCTTGAGCATCGTGGCGAGCACATCGATCTGTGCGCTGACCGAGTCGGTCAGATAGCCTTCGTGCTTCGCCCCCTCGCGGAGGTTGTCGATCATCTTGTCAAGCACACGGTCATAGTTGATGGTGGCAGGGTTGACAAATGTGCGGAAATCCTCAAACATCTCATCCGTAACCACGAATTTTGAGGGAGATGCTATGGTATCGTGCGAGGCGGCATACTTGGTGGCATAGTCCATGACCTTGAAGTTTTCCACGACATTGTAGGTCATGCGGTTGGGGGTGCCGTAAGTGACCTTGATGTCGGGGGTGATGCCTCCGCCGTCACGCACCTCTCTGCCGTTGGCTGTAGTGAACACGTTGGTCAGGCTGTCAGGGATGCGTGACACAGAGCCGTCGGGATTGCGGCGGCTGTAGTCGATTGCTTGTACCAGACGTCCGCTGGGAAGGAAATATTTGGCGATGGTCACTTTGAGCAAGCCCTCGTAGGGGAGGGGACGCGATGTCTGCACAAGCCCTTTGCCAAACGAACGCTGTCCGATGACCACCGCGCGGTCGAGATCCTGGAGGGCACCGCTGACAATCTCGCTTGACGAAGCTGTGCCACCGTCGACCAGTATCGCCAGAGGGATTTTAGTGTCAATAGGCGCGGATGTGGTCTTGTAGACCTTCTCGTTGGTCAGTTCTCTGCCTCGCTGACGCAGCACCTCGGTGCCTTTGGGCACGAAGTAGCTGACAATCTTCACGGCAGCTTCAAGCAATCCGCCACCGTTGCCGCGGAGGTCCAGCACTATGGATTTGACCTTGGGGTCAGCCTTGAGTTTCAGCAACGCATCCTTTACCTCGTCAGCCGATTTGTCAGTGAAAGAGGTCAGCACGATATAGCCGATGTCATCGCGGACCACGCCGTAGAAAGGTACCGAAGGCTCCTGGATCTTGCGGCGCGTGATGTCGACCGATATGATGGAGTCTGTCACATATGGACGGCATACGGAGACCTTGACAACCGTGCCCGCGCTGCCTTTGAGCCGCGTGGATGCCTTCTCGGTAGTCCAGCCCTTGACGCTGTCGCCGTCGATGGTCAGTATGCGGTCGCCCGAACGCAAGCCTGCCTGGAACGCCGGGCTGCCTACGAGCGGCTCGGAGATGTAGACATTGCCGTCACGCTGCATGATCATCGAGCCGATGCCGGCATACTCGCCTGTGGTCATGCGCTTGAACGCGTCCTGCTTGTCCTGGGGGATATACTCGGTGTAGGGGTCGATATCCTCGAGCATCGCGTCTATCGCCGTGGTGATGGACTTTGAGGCGTCTATGGTGTCGACATAGAATGTCTGCAGTTCCTTGTAGAGCGAGTTGAAGATGTCGAGATTGCGTGAGATTTCAGCCTTGTTGTTGCGCGTGGCAGCCCCGGCTATCAGCGAGAGGGCTACGATGGCGGCGGCAAATGTGAGAATTTTCTTCATCAGTATCTTGTCGTGTTCTTATTTGCTTATATAATAATGTGTGCAAAGGTAATTATTTTCAGCCTACATATATCCTGATTTAAGCATATTTCAGTTATATGATTATATGTTAAACGATTGAAGATGCCATATGTATCACTGCCGGGGTGTGATTTTTTTGCTAACTTTGCATGCATGAGTTCCATACACCATAAGACTGACGGCGTGAAGCCGCCCAGGGCGCAGTTTAATACCCGCATCGGAGTGATTGCCACGACGGTGGGGTCGGCTGTAGGTCTCGGCAATATATGGAGGTTTCCATATGAGGCTGGAGTGCATGGCGGGGGAGCGTTCATGCTTGTCTATGTAGCTTTTATCCTTGTCATAGGTATTCCGGTGGTTACTGCCGAGTTCATCATAGGGCGTAATTCCGGCACCAATGTCTACGGAGCGTTCAAGCGTCTGCACGGGTCGCCTTACTGGAGGATTGTAGGGGCTATCGGCATCCTTGCCTCGCTGATGATATTGAGTTTCTACAGCGTCGTGGCTGGATGGACGGCAGACTATATAGTGCGGTCGGTGCAGAATTTCTCGGGTGCGCACATGCAAGAGGCTCTTCATCAGCAGTTTGGAGAGTTTACGTCATCATGGAGCGCGGTAGGCTGGACGGTGGCGTTTCTGCTTGCCAACTTCTGGATACTCAGGCGCGGAGTGCAGAAGGGCATCGAGAAGATGTCAAATATCATGATGCCGGCTCTTTTCGTGCTTCTGCTTATATTTTGTGTCAACTCCCTGTTTTTGCCCGGGGCTTCCGAGGGCTTGACATTCTTGTTCAAGCCAGATTTCTCCAAGATAGACTCCTCGGTGATGCTGGGTGCGATGGGGCAGGCGTTCTTTACGCTGAGTCTGGGGCTGGGATGCCTGATTACGTATTCGAGCTACTTCAACCGCCGCACCGACTTGGTACGCACCGCCTCTACGTCAGCCGCGCTTGACACGTTGGTGGCAGTGCTGGCTGGTATTATTATCTTCCCTGCCGTATTCACTTTCGGGCAGTCTCCAGCCGAGGGTCCCAAGCTCGTGTTCGAGGTGCTCCCTGCCATATTTTACAACATGCAGTGGGGCATGGTGTGGTCAACCCTGTTTTTCGTGCTGCTCTTCCTTGCCTCGCTGACCTCCACGATATCCATGAGCGAAATATCCATAGCTTATTTCTGCGAGGAACGCAAGATGGGGCGTACTCAGGCTACGGTGCTCAACACTGTCATAGCCATAGTATTCGGCTCGTTGTGCTCCCTGTCCTTCGGACCCTTGGCAGGCATGAAGATATTCGGGATGACGCTGTTTGACCTCTTTGACTTCGTGTCGTCCAATGTGCTTCTGCCCATAGGCGGCATGCTTATCTCCATCTTCGTCGGGTGGGTGCTTGAGCGGTCGGTCATCGATGCCGAGATAGGCGGCAGTGGCGCGGGGCGGCGTTTTCTCGTAGGGCTTATAGTGGCGTGTCTGCGCTACGTTGCCCCTGTGTGCATCCTGATAGTGTTTCTCGGAGGCCTCGGGCTGTTTGATTGACAAGAATAATGGAAAGAAAAGATTTTGAGATAATGGCTCCGGTAGGGAGCTACGAATCGCTTCACGCCGCCATCAATGCCGGCGCGGACGCAGTGTATTTCGGCGTCGAGGGGCTTAACATGCGTGCCCGCTCAAGTGTGAACTTCACCCTTGCCGACCTGCACAATATTGCCGATATATGTCGTCAGGCTGGTGTCAAGACATATCTGACCGTCAACACCGTGATATATGATGCAGAGATAGAACTGTGCCACAAGGTCATAGACGCAGCCAAGGAGGCTGGCATCTCAGCCATCATAGCCACCGACATCGCAGCCATAAGCTATGCGAGGAGCATAGGAGTGGAGGTGCATATATCCACACAATCGAATGTCACCAACATTGAGGCTGTCAGGTTCTACAGCGCGATGGCTGACGTCATGGTGCTTGCCCGTGAGCTGAATCTCGAACAGGTGCGTGCCATACACGATGCCATAGTGCGCGAGAATATCTGCGGACCTTCGGGGCGCAGGGTCGGCATAGAGATGTTTTGCCATGGTGCTCTGTGCATGGCGGTGAGCGGAAAGTGCTATCTGAGCCTCCACGAGATGAACTCAAGCGCCAACCGCGGAGCCTGCACCCAGATATGCCGACGCGGTTACACCGTGACCGACCGAGAGACAGGGGAGCAGCTCGCCGTAGAAAACAAATACATCATGTCGCCCAAGGACCTCAAGACCATCCACTTCCTCAACAAGATGGTGGATGCAGGCGTGACGGTGTTCAAAATCGAAGGCAGAGCGCGTGGTCCCGAGTATGTCAGCATAGCCGTTGAGGCGTATGACAGGGCGTTGAATGCCATATGTGACGGCACATATGACGAGTCTCTTATAGCCGAGCTTGACAAGCGTCTGGAGATGATATTCAACCGCGGATTTTGGGACGGCTATTATCTCGGACAGCGGCTGGGCGAATGGTCGGAGAAATATGGCTCGTCGGCAACGCGTACCAAGCAATACATCGCCAAGGGGGTGCGCTATTTCTCCAAACTCGGTGTTGCAGAGTTTCTGATGGAGGCTGGCGAGCTTAAGGTGGGCGATGAGGTCGTAATAACGGGTCCCACTACCGGGGCGGTAATTGTCACGGTTGATGAAATCCGTGTTGACCTCAGACCGGTGGAAAAGGCGGTCAAGGGCGAGAGCATTTCAATCCCCGTGCCGTGTAAGTTGCGCCCGAGCGACCGCCTCTATCTGTGGGTTAAAACAGCCTCAAAATAGGCAAAAGCCGCTTTCTGTGCGATAAAATGCACTGTTTTCGCAAATATTTGTTAAAACATTTGCATAATTCGGACGCGCTCTGTACCTTTGCACCGCTTTCCCACTCAAACGGCACTACCGGAGAGGTGAAAGGGAGAGCAGAGAACATTGAATGATGCCTCTTTAGCTCAGTTGGCCAGAGCACGTGATTTGTAATCTCGGGGTCGTTGGTTCGAATCCGACAAGAGGCTCTAAATTTGATTATGGTATCTGTATGCTGCCGATTTGTCTGGCAATGCAGTGCTGATGATGAAATTTTCCTCCCGTCCTCCACGATGAGGAGCGGGGCAAAGGAAAAGACGGGCGAATACCAGAGTGGCCAAATGGGGCAGACTGTAAATCTGCTGGTTTATACCTTCGGTGGTTCGAATCCATCTTCGCCCACTTATTTAATCCTATGTTACAAGCATAGAGAGATTCTTGCGATAGGGTCTCAGGCTTTAACATCTGACGTTTGCGGAAGTAGCTCAGTTGATAGAGCATCAGCCTTCCAAGCTGAGGGTCGCGAGTTTGAGCCTCGTCTTCCGCTCTAATTTTATTGAAACATACGCCGGATATGCGGCTATGTAGTGAAACCTTTCTAACGACATTGAAACATCTGCCAATGTAGCTCAGGGGTAGAGCACTTCCTTGGTAAGGAAGAGGTCGCGGGTTCAAATCCCGCCATCGGCTCCAAGTTTATTCAGCAAAACTCTCCTAATTCATTGCCCCGATAGTGTCTTTTTGTGCTGTCGCGGCATCTTGTTGAAACGTAAAACTTAATATTTTTAAGCAACATAAAATCAGCTAAAAGTTATGGCTAAAGAGAAATTCGAAAGAACCAAACCGCATGTTAACATCGGTACCATCGGTCACGTTGACCACGGTAAAACCACTCTGACCGCTGCCATCACCACCGTACTGGCAAAGAACGGTCTCTCTGAGGTTAAGTCATTCGACCAGATTGACAACGCTCCCGAGGAAAAGGAACGTGGTATCACCATCAACACCGCCCACGTTGAATACGAAACAGCTAACCGTCACTACGCTCACGTAGACTGCCCGGGACACGCTGACTACGTAAAGAACATGGTAACTGGTGCTGCTCAGATGGACGGTGCTATCATCGTGGTGGCTGCAACTGACGGTCCCATGCCCCAGACCCGTGAGCACATCCTTCTCGCTCGTCAGGTAAACGTGCCCCGTATCGTAGTGTTCCTCAACAAGTGCGACATGGTTGACGACGAAGAGATGTTCGAACTCGTTGAGATGGAAATGCGTGATCTCCTTTCTTCTTATGACTACGATGGTGACAACACTCCCATCATCCGTGGTTCTGCTCTCGGTGCCCTCAATGGCGAGCCCGAATGGGAAGCTAAGGTTATGGAACTCATGGACGCAGTTGACAACTGGATTCCCCTGCCTCCCCGTGACGTTGACAAACCCTTCCTTATGCCTGTTGAGGACGTGTTCTCAATCACAGGTCGTGGTACAGTTGCTACCGGTCGTATCGAGACAGGTATCGTGAAGGTAGGTGACGAAGTCCAGATCATGGGTCTTGGTGCTGACATGAAGTCAGTCGTTACCGGTGTCGAGATGTTCCGCAAGCTCCTTGATCAGGGCGAAGCTGGTGACAACGTAGGTCTCCTCCTCCGTGGTATCGACAAGAAGGACATCAAGCGCGGTATGGTAATCTGCCATCCTGGAGTCGTTAAGCCCCACAGCAAGTTCAAAGCTTCTGTATATATCCTCAAGAAGGAAGAAGGCGGCCGTCACACTCCGTTCCACAACCACTACCGTCCCCAGTTCTACATCCGTACACTTGACGTTACCGGCGAGATCACTCTCCCCGAAGGTGTAGAAATGGTAATGCCCGGTGACAACGTTGAGATCAACGTTGAGCTCATCAACCCCGTAGCTTGCGACAAGGGTCTCCGCTTCGCTATCCGCGAAGGTGGCCGCACAGTAGGCTCAGGTCAGATCACCGAAATCTACGAATAATCCGCCACAGCGATTATAAGTAACCATAAAAGAGAGATGGCTGCATGCCATCGGCAATAGGAGACATCTCTCTTTTATCACACACGGGAATAGCTCAGTCGGTAGAGCACTGGTCTCCAAAACCAGGTGTCGGGAGTTCGAGCCTCTCTTCCCGTGCCAAACACAACCACCAATGGCTAAACTTAAACTACTCAACGATATCGAGGAGTCTTATAACGAGCTTCGCTATAAGACTTCTTGGCCAACAAAAGGTCAGCTGATCAAGAGTGCTATTATCGTGTTGATAGCTTCCGTAATCATCGCGCTGATAATATTCTGCATGGATCAGGTGATTGACTATATCATGCACCTTATCTACGGCCTTGCCGAGTAATCAACACCTTTTCAATTTTTAGCGGTCACATCAATGTCTGAAGTAAAGCGTTCTTGGTATGTGCTTCGTGCCATATCCGGTAAGGAAGCCAAGGTCAAGGAGGTGCTGGATGCAGCCATCCGCAACACCGACCTCGGCAAACATGTATTTCAAGTCTTGATACCCACTGAAAAGGTGCTTACCGTGCGTAACGGTAAGAAGACGGTCAAGGAGCGTACCCTCTACAGCGGTTACGTTTTCGTGGAGTGCATGCTGACAGGCGAAGTCCTCGTCACGCTGCGCGATACGACTAACGTGATCGACTTTCTGCGTGGCAAAGGCAAGGACGCAAAGCCCGAGTCGCTGCGCGAGAGCGAGGTGAAGCGCATGCTTGGTATGGCTGACGAGCTCTCTCAGGGCGAAGTCGACGGTACCAATGACTTCATGGTCGGTGAGACTGTCAAGGTCAACTACGGTCCGTTCAACGGATTTACCGGAGTGATCGAGGAGGTCAACCGCGAGAAGCGTAAGCTCAAGGTGATGGTCAAGATTTTTGGCCGTAAGACACCCCTGGAGTTGGATAATTCGCAAGTAGAGCGGGAGTAAAAGCCCCGCGGACACTGACGGGCCATCGTAGCCCCGCCCCCTCTAATTCGTCAGAGCGGCTTCCACTATGTGCTGCTGACATTAGAGATGCCATATTGAAACAATAAACGAGTGCCTGGTGCCTGCCGTCAGGGGGAGCTTCCAAAGCCCCGAGTCCTTGCTCTTATACGGGACCGCTTGCAGGTTACGCTGCGGGTCTGGCATCCAAGAGGCTTCGGACACTCGCAGACGCAGCGAAAGCAGCTCGGTATGGTATCCCGACATGTGTTTCCGGACATCACGCTCTGGGAGATGATGAGAAGATGGAGCGAGGTGATTAGTGTGTCAAGAAGTGGACGCGTAAACGTTTGAACCGCAACCTCTAAACAACAACATTTAAAGAGTTAAACAAAAATGGCTAAAGAAATTGCTGGACAGATCAAATTACAGATCAAAGGCGGTGCTGCAAACCCCTCGCCCCCAGTAGGACCGGCTCTCGGTTCGAAGGGCATCAACATCATGGAGTTCTGCAAGCAGTTCAATGCCCGCACCCAGGACAAAGCCGGTAAGGTGCTCCCGGTAGTAATCACCTATTACACCGACAAGAGCTTTGACTTCATCGTCAAGACCCCCCCGGTAGCAGTTCAGCTCAAGGAAGTCGCAAAACTCAAGAGCGGCTCTGCTCAGCCTAACCGTAACAAGGTGGCTGAAATCACATGGGACCAGGTAAAGGCAATCGCTGAAGACAAGATGCCCGACTTGAACTGTTTCACAGTCGAATCGGCAATGCGCATGGTTGCCGGCACAGCCAGAAGCATGGGTATCACCGTAAAAGGAGCATTCCCTGAAAATAACTAATTAACTTCAATTGACACATGGGTAAACTGACTAAAAACCAGAAGATTGCTGCAGAGAAAATTGAAGCAGGGAAGGCTTATTCACTCGCCGAGGCATCAGCTAAGGTCAAGGAAGTGAATTACGCTAAGTTTGACGCTTCTGTCGACATCGACGTGCGTCTCGGCGTTGACCCCCGCAAGGCTAACCAGATGGTACGTGGCGTGGTGACCCTGCCCCACGGTACCGGCAAGCAGGTAAGAGTGCTTGTGCTCTGCAATGCAGATGCCGAGGCTGCCGCTAAGGCTGCCGGAGCTGATTATGTAGGCCTCGACGAATACATCGACAAGATCAAGGGCGGATGGACTGACATCGACGTCATCATCACCCAGCCCGCCATCATGGGTAAGATCGGTGCCCTGGGCCGTGTGCTCGGTCCCCGCGGCTTGATGCCTAACCCCAAGAGCGGCACTGTGACTGTCGACGTTGCCAAGGCCGTTGAGGAAGTCAAGAAGGGTAAGATCGACTTCAAGGTCGACAAGAACGGTATCGTGCACACTTCCATCGGCAAGGTGAGCTTCACTCCCGAGCAGATCGGCGACAACGCACGCGAGTTCATCAACACCCTGATTAAACTCAAACCGTCTGCTGCAAAAGGCACCTATATCAAGAGCATTTATCTTTCGAGCACTATGAGCCCGGGCGTCAAGATTGACACTAAGTCAGTCGATGAGTAATCTAACCTCTTAAAAATCCCGCAATCACGATGAAAAAGGAAGATAAAGGCATAATAATCGAGAAAATCACCCAGACCATCAAGGAGTACAGCTGCTTCTACCTCGTGGAGACAGCCGGCCTTGACGCTGAAAAGACCTCAGCTCTGCGTCGTGCCTGTGCCAAGGCTGACATCAAGCTGATGGTGGTCAAGAACACCCTCCTTCACAAGGCACTCGAGAACATGGAGGAAGACTACTCAGAGCTTTACCCCGCTCTCAAGGAGTCAACCTCTCTGATGTGTGCCAATGTGGGCAACGCTCCCGCCAAGCTGCTCAAGGACTTCATCAAGAAGGACGATGTGCTGCCCAAGCTCAAGGCTGCCTACGTAGAGGAAACAGTCTATCTGGGTGCTGACCAGCTTGATGCTCTCGCAGCTATCAAGAGCAAGAACGAGCTTATCGCCGACGTTGTGGCTCTGCTCCAGTCTCCTGCCAAGAATGTCGTTTCGGCACTCACCTCAGGCGGCACCAAGCTCCACGGCATCCTCGAGACCCTCTCGAAGAAAGAAGGCTGATACGCGTAGTTTCCACAGCCGCTCCGAGTGGCTGGCTGGAGGCTCCTTGTACCTCTCTCCGTCTATCTCAATCACTTCAACACAAAAACTTTCAAAAACAATACTAAAATGGCAGATTTAAAAGCTTTTGCAGAACAACTCGTTTCTCTCACAGTGAAGGAAGTAAACGAACTCGCTCAGATCCTCAAGGACGAGTATGGCATCGAACCCGCAGCTGCAGCTGTAGCAGTAGCAGCAGGTCCCGCAGCTGGCGCAGCAGCCGCTGAGGAGAAGACTTCTTTTGACGTTGTCCTCAAGAACGCAGGTGCTGGCAAGCTCGCTGTTGTGAAGCTCGTTAAGGAACTCACAGGTCTCGGCCTCAAGGAGGCTAAGGAGATGGTTGACGGCGCTCCCAGCGTAGTCAAGGAAGGCGTTGCCAAGGCTGATGCAGAAGGCATCAAGAAGCAGCTCGAAGAAGCAGGCGCTGAAGTTGAGCTTAAATAATACGCCTGATATTCAGGACGTTAGGTTAAGAAACCCCTTTATGGGTGTTTCTTAACCTTTCGTGTCATTATTAACGTCGATGACACGTCCCACAGATTAAGCGAGCTCTTCTCTTTCAGTTCTCCAAGTTTTTTCATATCATGCCGCATGGAGCCGGTCCACATGAGTGACGGAGGCTCTGCGGCGATTTAACTCACATAGATGTCAGCACAATTAGACAAACCCCGTGTAAACTTCGCGTCGGTTAAGAATCCTCTCCCTTATCCCGACTTCTTGGAGGTGCAGCTCAAATCCTTCCAGGACTTCCTGCAGCTTGACACTCCTCCCGAAAAACGCAACAACGAGGGGCTTTTCAAAGTATTTGCCGAGAACTTCCCGATTGCCGACACTCGTAACAATTTCGTACTGGAATTTCTCGACTATTACGTCGATCCCCCACGTTACACTATAGCTGAATGCCTTGAGCGCGGCTTGACCTACTCGGTGCCCCTCAAAGCCAAGCTCAAACTGTACTGTACCGACCCTGACCACGAGGACTTCGCCACTGTGATTCAGGATGTCTATCTGGGTCAAATACCTTATATGACCGATAAAGGCACTTTCGTCATCAACGGTGCCGAGCGCGTCGTCGTGTCGCAGCTCCACCGCTCGCCGGGTGTCTTCTTCGGCCAGTCAACCCATGCCAATGGCACCAAGCTCTACTCTGCGCGTATCATCCCGTTCCGCGGCAGCTGGATAGAGTTTGCCACTGACATCAACAATGTCATGTACGCCTACATCGACCGTAAGAAGAAATTGCCCGTGACCACCCTGTTACGTGCCATCGGTCTGGAAAGCGACAAGGACATCATTGAAAAATTCGGTCTCGCCGAGGAGGTCAAGGTCAACAAGACAAACCTCAAGAAGGCTCTCGGACGCAAGCTTGCTGCCCGTGTGCTCAAAACCCGCATCGAGGATTTCGCCGACGAGGATACCGGCGAAGTGGTATCGATCGAGCGCAACGAGATGATTCTCGACCGCGAGACTGTGCTCGAAGAGGAGCACATCCAGGAAATACTCGACTCAGGCGTGCAGACCCTCCTGCTCCATAAGGAGGACGCCGGCACTACTGACTACTCTATAATATTCAACACGCTTCAGAAGGATACGACCAACAGCGAGATTGAGGCTATCCAGTACATCTACCGACAGCTCCGCAACGCCGAGCCGCCGGATGATGCCAGCGCGCGCGAAGTCATCACCAACCTCTTCTTCTCGGAGAAGCGTTATGACCTCGGCGAGGTAGGCCGCTACCGTATCAACAAGAAGCTCGGTCTTGACACTCCCATGGATGTCAAGGTCCTCACACGCGAGGACATCGTCTCGATCATCAAGCACCTCATAGAGCTTATCAACTCCAAGGCTGATGTGGACGATATCGACCACCTGAGCAACCGCCGCGTCCGCACTGTCGGCGAACAGCTCTACAACCAGTTTGCCATGGGTCTCGCCCGCATGTCGCGCACCATCCGTGAGCGCATGAACGTGCGTGACAACGAGGTGTTCACACCCATCGACCTTATCAACGCCAAGACTATCTCGAGCGTTATAAATACATTCTTCGGCACCAACGCGCTGAGCCAGTTCATGGACCAGACCAACCCGCTTGCCGAAATCACACACAAGCGCCGTATGTCGGCACTCGGTCCTGGCGGTCTGACACGTGAGCGCGCCGGCTTCGAGGTGCGTGACGTGCACTATACCCACTATGGCCGTCTCTGCCCGATCGAGACCCCTGAAGGTCCTAACATCGGTCTGATTTCGTCGCTCTGTGTATATGCCAAGATCAATGACCTCGGCTTCATCGAGACCCCCTACCGCGAGGTCAAGGATGCGAAGGTCAACCTTAAGAACGACAAGGTGGTCTACCTGACCGCCGAGGTAGAGGAGGGCAAGGTCATCGCCCAGGGCAACGCTCCGCTCAATGCTGACGGCTCTTTCGTGCGTGACCGCGTCAAGGCGCGTCTTGATGCCGACTTCCCGGTGGTAGCACCCGAGGAAGTGGAGCTGATGGACGTATCGCCCACACAGATTGCCTCTATCGCCGCTTCGCTCATCCCGTTCCTCGAGCATGACGACGCCAACCGTGCGCTCATGGGATCTAACATGATGCGCCAGGCTGTGCCTCTGATGCGCAGCGAGGCTCCTATCGTGGGTACTGGCATCGAGGGTCAGCTGATTCGCGACTCCCGCACCCAGATCATGGCTGAGGGCGACGGTGTCATCGAGTTTGTCGATGCCAGCGTAATCAAGATCCGCTATGACCGCACCGCCGACGAGGAGTTTGTGGCATTTGAGGACGCTCTCAAGGAGTACCACCTCCCCAAATTCCGCAAGACCAACCAGAGCACCACTATCGACCTGCGCCCCATATGCAGCAAGGGTCAGCGCGTCAAGAAGGGCGACATACTCACCGAAGGTTACTCTACCGAAAACGGCGAGCTCGCTCTCGGCCGCAACCTCAAGGTGGCATTCATGCCCTGGAAGGGTTACAACTATGAGGATGCCATCGTGCTCAACGAGTGCGTGGTGCGTGAAGACATCCTGACCTCGGTCCACGTCGACGAGTACTCGCTCGAAGTGCGCGAGACCAAGCGAGGCATGGAGGAGCTCACCAGCGATATCCCCAATGTCAGCGAGGACGCCACCAAGGACCTCGACGAGCGCGGCATCATCCGCGTCGGCGCACACGTGGTGCCCGGCGACATCATGATAGGTAAGATTACCCCCAAGGGCGAGAGCGACCCCACTCCCGAGGAGAAGCTGCTCCGCGCCATCTTCGGCGACAAGGCTGGCGATGTCAAGGACGCATCTCTCAAGGCATCTCCCTCACTCAAGGGCGTGGTCATCGGCACGAACCTCTTCAGCCGTGCCACCAAGAAGAAAAAGTCAAAGAGCGCCAACGCTCAGCTGCCCCAGCTCGACGAGGAGTATGAAAAGCGTCTCGACGAGCTCAAGGATGTGCTCGTGAGCAAGCTCACCACCCTGACCAAGGATCTCACCTCGGCTGGCGTGAAGGATTATCTCGGCACCGACATCATCCCCCAGGGCTCCAAATTTGCCGCTTCGACCCTGCGTGACATCGAGTATGACACCGTCAACCTGAGCAACTGGACCGACGACGCCCACAAGAACGACCTTATCCGCGCCACCATAGTCAATTATCTGCGCAAGAGCAAGGAAATCGACGCCGAGCTCCGCCGCAAGAAGTTTGACATCTCCATAGGCGACGAGCTCCCCTCGGGCATCATGCAGATGGCTAAGGTCTACGTAGCCAAGAAGCGTAAGATCAGCGTGGGTGACAAGATGGCAGGCCGTCACGGCAACAAGGGTATCGTGTCGCGCATCGTGCGCCAGGAGGATATGCCGTTCCTGGCTGACGGTACCCCCGTTGACATCGTGCTCAACCCGCTGGGTGTGCCTTCGCGTATGAACCTCGGTCAGATCTTCGAGACCGTGCTCGGATGGGCAGGCCGCGAACTGGGCGAGAAGTTCGCCACCCCGATTTTCGACGGTGCGTCGCTCGACGACCTCAATGAGTGGACCGACAAGGCTGGACTCCCCCGCTACGGCAAGACCTACCTCTATGACGGAGGCACAGGCGACCGTTTCGACCAGCCCGCCACAGTGGGTGTCATCTACATGCTTAAGCTCGGCCACATGGTCGAGGACAAGATGCACGCACGCTCCATCGGTCCGTATTCGCTCATCACCCAGCAGCCTCTCGGCGGTAAAGCCCAGTTTGGTGGACAGCGCTTCGGTGAGATGGAAGTCTGGGCGCTTGAAGCATTCGGCGCCAGCCACATCCTCCAGGAGATTCTCACCATCAAGTCTGACGATGTCACCGGCCGCAGCAAGGCTTACGAGGCCATCGTCAAGGGTGATCCGATGCCACCGGCAGGCATACCAGAGTCGCTCAATGTGCTTCTGCACGAGCTCCGCGGCTTAGGTCTGAGCATCAACCTCGAGAACTGATCCTTTACTAACCATACCTTTCACATTCTCTCCCACATAATATAAAATGGCTTTTCGTAAAGACAACAAGATAAAAACCGGATTCTCCAAGATTTCCATCGGGCTCGCTTCGCCCGAGGAAATCCTCGAGAAGTCAAGCGGTGAGGTACTCAAACCCGAGACCATCAACTACCGCACATACAAGCCTGAGCGCGACGGCCTCTTCTGCGAGCGCATCTTCGGTCCTGTCAAGGACTACGAGTGCCACTGCGGCAAGTACAAGCGCATCCGTTACAAAGGCATCGTCTGCGACCGATGCGGTGTGGAGGTGACCGAGAAGAAGGTGCGCCGCGAACGCATGGGTCACATCAAGCTCGTGGTGCCTGTGGCTCACATCTGGTACTTCCGTTCGCTCCCCAACAAGATCGGCTATCTGCTCGGACTCCCCTCCAAGAAGCTCGACCAGGTCATCTACTATGAGCGTTACATCGTCATCAACCCCGGTCCCTTCGGTCCCGAGGGCTCTGGCGAGCTGGAGCGTCTCGACCTGCTGACCGAGGAGGAATACTTCTCGTTTGTCGACAAACTCCCTGCCGGCAACCAGCTCCTCGAGGACACCGACCCCAACAAGTTCATCGCCAAGATGGGTGCCGAGGCTGTCTATGACCTCCTCAAAGGTCTCGACCTCGACTCGCTCAGCTACGCTCTGCGCCATCAGGCTGACAATGACAGCTCGCAGCAGCGCAAGACCGAGGCTCTCAAGCGTCTGCAGGTAGTAGAGTCTTTCCGCGCCTCGCGCCACCGCAACAAGCCCGAGTGGATGATACTCCAGGCTGTGCCTGTCATCCCGCCGGAGCTGCGTCCCCTCGTGCCTCTCGACGGCGGCCGCTTCGCCACCTCCGACCTTAACGACCTCTACCGTCGTGTCATCATACGTAACAACCGTCTCAAGCGACTCATCGAAATCAAGGCTCCCGAAGTCATCCTCCGCAACGAGAAGCGTATGCTTCAGGAAGCCGTAGACTCGCTGCTTGACAACTCGCGCAAGTCGTCGGCTGTCAAGACTGAGGCTAACCGTCCGCTCAAGTCGCTCTCCGACAGCCTCAAGGGCAAGCAGGGACGCTTCCGTCAGAACCTTCTCGGTAAGCGTGTCGACTACTCCGCACGTTCGGTAATCGTTGTAGGTCCCGAGCTGAAGATGCACGAGTGCGGCATCCCCAAGAACATGGCTGCCGAGCTCTACAAGCCCTTTATCATCCGCAAGCTCATCGAGCGCGGCATCGTCAAGACTGTCAAGTCAGCCAAGAAGATCGTCGACCGCAAGGAGCCTGTCGTATGGGACATCCTCGAGTACGTCATGAAGGGTCACCCCGTGCTGCTCAACCGTGCCCCGACACTTCACCGTCTCGGCATCCAGGCATTCCAGCCCAAGATGATCGAGGGCAAGGCTATCCAGCTCCACCCGCTCGCATGTACGGCGTTCAACGCCGACTTCGACGGTGACCAGATGGCTGTGCACCTCCCGCTCGGCAACGAGGCTGTCCTCGAAGCCCAGATGCTCATGCTCGGTGCACATAACATCCTCAACCCCGCCAACGGTGCGCCTATCACCGTGCCCTCGCAGGACATGGTGCTCGGTCTTTACTACATCACCAAGCTCCGCAAGGGCGACAAGGGCGAGGGTCTGAAATTCTACGGTCCCGAAGAGGCTGAAATCGCATATAACGAGGGTCGCGTCACCCTCCACGCTCCTGTGAGCGTGATGGTCGACGACGTTGACGACAAGGGCAACCCCATCCGTCACCTCGTGGAGAACACTTCCGTAGGTCGTGTCCTCGTCAACCAGTACGTGCCCAAGGAGATCGGCTACGTCAACGAGATTCTCTCCAAGAAGTCGCTGCGTAACATCATCTCGCGCGTAATCAAGAAGTGCGGTATCCCCCGCTCAGCCCAGTTCCTTGACGACATCAAGAACCTCGGCTACCGCATGGCGTTCCAGGGCGGTCTGTCGTTCAACCTCGGCGATGTGATTATCCCCAAGGAGAAGGAGCAGTACGTACAGGAAGGCTACGAGCATGTACAGGAGGTGATGAACAACTACTCTATGGGCTTCATCACCAACAACGAACGCTACAACCAGATCATCGATATCTGGACGCACGTCAACTCCCGTCTTGCCGACACGCTGATGAAGCAGATTTCTGCCGACCAGCAAGGCTTCAACCCTGTCTACATGATGCTTGACTCGGGTGCCCGTGGTTCTAAGGACCAGATCCGTCAGCTCTCAGGCATGCGTGGTCTTATGGCTAAGCCGCAGAAAAGCGGTGCCGAGGGCGGTCAGATCATCGAGAACCCGATTCTTGCCAACTTCAAGGAGGGTCTGTCGGTGCTCGAGTACTTCATCTCTACCCACGGTGCCCGCAAGGGTCTTGCTGATACCGCTTTGAAGACTGCCGACGCCGGTTACCTGACACGCCGTCTGGTCGACGTTGCCCACGATGTGATCATCAACGAAGAAGACTGCGGCACTCTCCGCGGACTCGTATGCACCGAGATCAAGAACAATGACGAGGTAGTCGCTTCGCTCGGCGAGCGCATCCTCGGCCGTGTAAGCGTCCACGACATCATCGACCCGACCACTGGCGAGATTATCGTGCATGCCGGCGAGGAAATCAACGACGAGGCTGCCGACCGCATCAACGCTTCGCCCATCGAGTCTGTGGAAATCCGCTCGGTGCTCACCTGCGAGAGCAAGAAGGGTGTCTGCGCCAAGTGCTACGGACGTAACCTTGCCAACAACCGTCTCGTGCAGAAGGGTGAGGCTGTCGGCGTGATTGCCGCGCAGTCAATCGGCGAGCCTGGTACCCAGCTGACTCTGCGTACATTCCACGTCGGTGGTGTCGCCAGCAACATCGCTGCTGTGTCATCACACACCTCCCGCTATGACGGTACTCTCGAGATCGACGAGCTCCGCACCGTCAAGACCGACGAGAAGGATGCCAACGGACGCAACGTCGAGGTGGTCATCGGCCGTCTCGCCGAGATGCGCATCATGGATCCCAAGACCAAGATGATGCTCACATCTGCCAACATCCCCTACGGTTCGAAGCTCTATTTCGACAACGGTGCTTCCGTCAAGAAGGGCGACGTCATCGTGGAGTGGGACCCCTTCAACGCGGTCATCGTCAGCGAGGCTGGCGGCAAGCTCCAGTACAAGGACCTTATCGAGAATGTCACCTACCGCGTCGATGCCGACGAACAGTCGGGTCTCCGCGAGAAGATCATCATAGAGTCTAAGGACCGTAACCGTGTCCCCGAAGCCAACATCGTGGATGCCAACGGTCAGGTCATCAAGACCTACGCGCTTCCTGTGGGTGCCCACCTGATGAAGGAGGAGGGCGACGAGATCAAGCCCGGCGACATCTTCGTCAAGATACCCCGCGCCTCCGGTTCTGCCGGTGACATCACGGGCGGTCTGCCCCGAGTTACCGAGCTGTTTGAGGCTCGCAACCCGTCCAATCCCGCCATCGTCAGCGAAATCGACGGCGAGGTCACTTTCGGACGTGTCAAGCGCGGTAACCGCGAAATCTCCGTGCGCTCCAAGCTCGGTGAGGTCAAGACCTATCTCGTGCCTCTGTCCAAGCAGATTCTCGTGCAGGAAAACGACTACGTGCGTGCCGGCACACCGCTCTCCGACGGTGCCATCACTCCCCAGGACATCCTCAACATCATGGGTCCGACGGCTGTGCAGGAATACATCGTCAACGAGGTGCAGGACGTGTACCGCATGCAGGGCGTGAAGATCAACGACAAGCACTTCGAGGTGATCGTGCGCCAGATGATGCGCAAGGTCAACATCCTCGACCCGGGCGACACCATGTTCCTCGAGCAGCAGATTGTCGACAAGCGCGCCTTCATGGAGGAGAACGACCGCATCTGGGGCAAGAAGGTAGTGACCGATGCCGGCGACAGCGAGAATGTCAAGCCCGGCCAGATCATCACCGCCCGCAAGCTCCGCGACGAGAACTCGGCTCTCAAGCGCCGTGACCTCAAGCTCGTGGAGGTGCGTGACGCACTCCCTGCCACATCGGAGCAGATTCTCCAGGGCATCACCCGTGCCGCCCTTCAGACCACCAGCTTCATGTCGGCTGCATCGTTCCAGGAAACCACCAAGGTGCTCAACGAAGCCGCCATCAACGGCAAGGTCGACAACCTTGAGGGCATGAAGGAAAATGTCATCTGCGGTCACCTTATCCCTGCAGGTACAGGCCTCCGCGAATACGAGCGCATCGTAGTCAGCGGCAAGGACGACATCGACGACTTCTTCGACGCCACCACCCCCGACGTAGTCGACGTGGACCACGAAGTAGTCATGGACTAACCCGCTTTTTAGCTGTAATCCCGCATAGAGGGGGCGCACCATCCGACGGTGCGCCCCCTCGTGCGTTATATCCCCACGTCAGCGCGGACGCGGACATGCCACGGCATGTCTGCTGAGACTCAAGCACTTGCAAATTAGACATGCCATGGCATGTCCCTACAACATTGTTCGATTTGGAGTTCTACAACACCCTCCGTTTGTGGCGAATGTCGGTATCCGCGTAGGGTCGCGACCCTACGCGGGGTGGCTGCGTTGTCAGCTCGGGGTGTTAACCCCGAAGGGAGTAGTAGCCACATGCAAGCAAACCGTCAGGTTTGTGAAGCTTGTGGAAAACGGATGGGAAGGAAATCCGGCGGTGTAACTGCCGGGGCAAGCCGTCTGTGATTATGCCCCGGCAGCTAACGCCGCCGGTATATGGTGGTATGATTTTAACCCACAAGCTTCACAAACCTGACGGTTTGCTTGCATGTGGCTACATCTCCCGTCGCGGCTACGCCGCGTCAGTTCTGCGTTTTATTTGTAGGGACATGCCGCAATGCTGTCTAAGCATGGTCAGTGAATCCAATATAGGAGGTACGTCGGAGACGTACCAGCCGTGATTAACCCCATGCACGGAGCGCCAGCGAACGTACATGGGAGATAGGATGCCCGTGTAAAATCAACCTCGGAGAGGTTGTGGCACGCATGGTTATGTGTGTAAGACATTGATTTAAAATGGAAAATGAGGATGTCGGTGCAGGGACGTGTGTATGCCCCAACCTCTCCGAGGTTGATTATAATAGCGTGTCATCTGACCCCATGTACGTTCGCTGACGCTCCGTGCATGGGGTTACGCACAACTGGCACGTCTCCGACGTACCTATCCGCATCAGAGCCTTAAATGACAGCATTGGGACATCTGTGACATGTCCGCCCGTCTCGCGATGGATTCGAGCGGGGGTTGCGGGGGGCAAAATGGGGGCTTGTGGATGGGGTTTGCGAAATTATAACTAAAACGGGGTGTTGAATTAACATAATTTAGCAAATGGGGGGGGGTAATTTATGAATATTTAGTACATTTGCACACTGCATAAATTGCTGTCTAAAGAAATCTTGTGGGGCGGAAATTCACTTGGAACCAAATGATTCTCACACATAGGAGTTAACAAGATTTGAAAGTAAAGACTACTCCCCGGCAGGCATAGCACGGCATTATACAGGATGGCAGGGCATCCCCCATGCCGACAGGACAAACCAATTGTAATCCATCGAAACAACAAACACAAAATTAACCAAATAACTAACACAAAAACCAATTCATTATGAAGAAATTTCTCACGTTCTTCGCTATGCTTTGCGCTCTGCTTGGTTTTTCCGTGCCTGCCTCTGCTGATACTTATTATCTGAGAGGTTCCCACAACGATAATCCGGGCACCGAGCTTAAGCAGGAAGGGAGCACAACGGTGTACTCCTGTACTGCGACTATGCCAGCAAATGCATGGTTTAAGGTGTATAACTCTACCTTAAGTAAGTGGTGGGGTTATGGAGACAGTGATGGAGCCTGGACTATTACCACATTGCCAAGCACTCACTTAATATGGTGTAGCACGACTGGAGATTCAGGAAAGAACATTGTAATCCAGCCTGCTGGCACATATAAATTCTCATTTGATACGAATGGGAATAATATGACAGTATCTAAGGTTGAAGAATATCCCACCCTCTATTTCGTGGGTTCCCAGAATTCGTGGAGTCAAGATGACACCTATAAATTCAACCGCAATGGCAATGTATATACATTGACCATTGCAGCAGGCATCTATGATCCGGATGGAACAAAAGATGACGCCAAAGGTTGGAAAATCTATAATGGCTCTTGGGGTGATTATGTATTCGGTGCACCTAGTGGCGCCACCGGAGCTGCTGCTACCCCTCAGAACGGTGTCTCTTATAATCTAACAAAGGGAATATCTTCTGCTAATCTGCGCACTGTGACGGGAGGCAAGGCTGCCACAATCACAATGACCTATAGTGCGACAGGTACATCTACTGTCAAGGTAGATTGGGCTTTGAAGCCCGCTGCACCGACCATCTCGGTCAGCAACAACACAGTGACCATCACCAAGTCGGGTAATGGCACTATCTACTACACTCTTGACGGCTCGGATCCCAAATCGTCTTCCACAGCTATTACATACTCTGGTCCGTTTAAGCTCGCTGCAGCATCTACTAAAGTCATTGCAAAGGTCAAGGACGGTGAAGAGTGGTCAGATGAGACTGAAAGGACTCTCATCTACGGCATGCCTGTGCCTTCTATCACCATCAGCTCGTCAGGCTTGATGACCATCAAAATACCCGGTGATGAGGTTTCAGACGGCGTGATCAAGTATGTCAAAGGCACTGTATGGAATGATGCCTTAGCTACCGTGTACACCGCTCCCGTACAGCTGACCGAAACCGGCACCTACACCGCCAGATATATGTCGGCTACGTATGGCAACTCGACCACCGTATCAGCCACCTACGCCGGTGCCCGCACTGTCAAGGAGATTACTCTCTATACCCGTGATGATATCAAGAACAACAATGTCGGACGTGGCACCGCCACTGCTGCCGGTGCCGACGGCATATGGAAAGTCGCATCGGTAAGCATCCCCTCGGGTGCCAATTCGACTTACTGGAATTCTACCCTGTCGGTCAAGGTGACCTATTCGGACAATACTTACGCATGGTACAGCACCACTCAGAACACTGAGGTCAACACCATCCAGGCAAACGGCTGGAAGAACACATTTGTCCGTTCTACCTGGCCTGTCAACAGCACTGCCAACTGCGGCTTCTTCGTGGAGAACTCCGGCGGCAAGACTGTCACCGTCTACGCTCGCTTCATCGGTGATGACCTCCAGATCAGCGCAGTGATGCCATACAATAATTTGACCATGAGCTCGACACCCAAAGTGGCTGGTTGGGCTGTAGGTACTACAACCAGTTCCGGTGAGACCTGGTCAAAGTGGGTTGACTTCACCAAAATGTCAGATAGCCCCAAGAGCTACGAATACGAGTTTGAAGCCTCGGGCGACAACGCTTACTTCATGCTTGACATCAATGGCTCGAAGTATCAGCCAGCCAATGGCTCCATATCGCTTGCCGATGGCTCTACATATGTATTCGCTGAGAAAACTGCAGGGCAGACTAACCAGTGTACTCTCTCAGGGCTGACTTCTGGCACACGCTATGTGATGACCCTGACCGAGACCGAGATGGGTCTGCGCCTGACGATCACCGAGGCTGGTGTGCCCAAGCCTGTGTTTACGCGCGCTGCTGAGAGCAACGTCGTGACCGTCAATGTGCCCGACGGATGCACGCTCCATTACACCGTCAACGGCGGTGTGGAGCAGACTGCCACTTCTCGAGTGACCCTGACCATCCCTACCGACGGCATGACTGTCAGCGCATATTTCACCAAGGATGGTGAGACTGGCGAGACTGTCAACGGCTCGTTTGACTACTATACCGCACCACAGCGTTGGGCATCCAAGGAGTGGAGTCTCAGCGATGACGGCATCATGCCCCGCGGCTCTGTCAAGTACTTCTATATGTCACGCTACCAGAACGACGACCGCGTGTCGCCCGAATGGGAGCTTGTCAAGAACGGTAATACCTACACACTTGACTACTTCATGTGTATCCCGGCTGCCGAGTTCCGTCTGCGCCGTATCGCCAAGGATAACAACGGTGCCATAACCTACCGTGACTTCGGTCTGGATGCGGTGGAGAAGATTACTCCGACTTCCATCGGTGCTACCGCCGCTACTGTTGGCACTGCCGATGCACCCAAGACAGTGAGCAAGAACTACACCGTCTACGGCGGCTCTTACGACAACAAGTCCCGTGGCTATGCCTGGGATCTCGGGTACTCTTTGGTATCAGTGAAGATAACCGATACTACAGACGGCAACAATGCCTATGGTAACAATACTCTCCAGATGACTCTGTCGGTGGACTTCTCACATCCCTCTACCGCCAATGTCGCTCCTATCAAGGGTATGCCTTATATCGCCCTGACTGGTTCGAAACTACAGATTCCTACTATCGCAGGTCAGAACATCAAGCATGCCACCGAACTTCCCGACGGATACAGCAACGCGTTTACTAACGCCTGGATCCAGTATGACGAGGATTCCAATATGCTCGTCTACGGTGACAATGTGACCGGTAAGGACTACTATTCCGGCGGCTCTTATCATAAGCCCGAAAATGGCGCTGTGATGAACTCTACCATTCTTCCTCCCCGCTACCCGATCTGGTTCAAGCTCGTTGACGAGGACGGTAATGAGACTAATGTGACCTCCAACAAGACCATCCTCAAGTACAAGGGTCAGGAGACTCGCAAGTTCAAGACTCCTAACGGCACATCTACCAATAGCAATGTGAAGTTTGCGGTCTATGCCCTCAACGATATGGAGATGTCGGGTCTGTTTAAGATCTATTCAGGCTACGGCGGCTTCCGCTACGGCAAGGTAGAGAACGGTCTGTCGCTCCACAGCAACTGGGGTGTAGGACATCAGCCCGAAGACAAGCCTTATGATTACTCCACCATCCCCTCTGGAGTGGCGATGCCTCTCAACGGCGGCGGTCCCAAGACCCAGGCTGACGGCACAGCCGAGCGTGACCCTGCCAACAGCACAAGCGAAGGCTACGGCAACGAGGACAACTATGCTGGCCGTTACTTCGGTTTCGACAAGCGCACATATGTGTCGGAGCTTAATTTCTACTACGCTCTCGAGCCTGATACATGGGTTCCTGCCAATGCAGACGTAATAAACAGCAATCCGCTCGTAGGCGGAGGCGGCGATGATGCAAATTACAACTCTCACCATGCCGATGACGCTACGATGAATATCAACAATCCCACCAACGACGGCCGTAACTTCTCGTGGTTCCGCTTTGTCTACACTGGTCTTTTCGGTAAGATCGACCTTAAGAAGGAGGAGGGGACTTTCAACACCGGACGTGTGACATGGGGTATCAATGACAAGAAGGAGTCTACCAATGACAAGATTCTCAACTATCAGGTGACATTCTATCAGGTAGAGACCAACGCTTCTCAGGGTGAGGCAAATCCCGGCACAACGAAGACTGTTGTGTCAAAGCAGGCTCCTGCCAATGAGAAGTATGTCGAGACAGCCTTCGAACTTGAGCCGGATCTTGAGCCAGGATGGTATGAAGCCAAGCTCGAATACTGGGTTGATACCTTTGACGAGGACGGCAACGCTCTGCCTAATCAGTATAAGGTAGCATATTCATCCCGTATCCGTATCTTCAAGATGTCGGCTGCCGATATCGAGGCAAAGCAGCGCGTGACCAAAGCCGATGACGGCGTGCGTGTCTACCATCCCGTCATCGACGTGACCCCCGATGCTTCATCGTCAATCAAGGCTCTTGATGAGAACACCGAAGTCACGACAGTCTATGCCACCATCACCGTTGACGGTATCAGCGACAATGCTGTCACCCGTATCGTCGACATGGATGGCAACGACTTCCCCAACTACGGTTCAGGTGCCGATGGCATGACTGTGGAGTACAAGCGAGCTGACCGTCAGGCTATCGTACACTATCCTATGGGATTCTTCACCTCGAGGACACAGATGCCCGACATGCGTTTCGCAGTGCGCAATGCCGCTATCGACGAGCGCACCGATTTCTCTATGACCATCTCGTCAAGCGAAGGTCTCGGTGCCACATCGACCACCTATGCCATGGTATATATGCCAGCCGGCGTCCTTTACGGCAAGCTCGTGCCTCAGGCTGTCGAGAGCGACATCAATCCTGATGTAGAGTTTAACGCTCTCGGTGTGACCAACCAGGACAACCTGCCTGCAGGCGAGGCCAAAGACGGCTACGCACGTATCCGCTACGTCGACAAGAACAACAATGACGACCCGTGCTATATCGGCACGATGGGTGGCACATCCGTCATGGCTGAAATCAAGTACATCGGCAATGACGGCACTGAGAAAGTGCTCTTCGGTGGCGAGAAGCTTGACATGCGTCTCAATCCCGATGACAACAATGCTGTCTATACCGCCAAGCGTCTGAAGATAGCCGGTATTCCCTATGAGACAGAGACTGCTATAGATGCTGCCGGCGAGACCATCAATGTCCGCAAGGACCAGTCTGCCAAGTTCAGCGTGCAGCTGACATATTCCATCCCGGGTTATGATCCGTTCGTCTCACGTCTGAAGGAGACCACCCTTACTTACAATGCCGAGGAGCTTACCTCGCCCCGTAAGGGTCTTGCCGACCTCAAGACTAAGGATGACCTGCGCGGAGAAACCTCTGCCGACGGCAAGACTGTCGCAACTGACGTGACTGCTATCAGCGAGTCGTGGATTGAGAACTACGGCGGCCTGATCACCAATATCGAAGATGCCCATGTGGCTCTCCAGGCTGTGCCCAAGCATGAAAAGCTTATAGGCTATGACAGCTTCGACAAGTGGTATATGGATCACGGCGACAAGTATGACGATGCCGCAGCTACTCCTAATCCCCATAGCCCCGCCAAGCGTCGCGCCATAGGTCATACCGACCTCACCGGCACCACCACCTTTGCTGCGCCTGCGGAGGTGCATCCGCTGCTGCGTGAAGACGGCGCACCTGTCAAGGTTGCTTCTGACTTCCAGAACACTACCACCGTCAACAATGCCTGGTGGAACAGCGCAGCCTCTGTAGCTCCTGTATTCCATAAGTCTGACCACGTCAAGGGCGATTTCGTCCGCGACAGTAAGGGCAACATTACCGGCTGGACATCTGAGAGCAAAATCCAGAAACCCGCACAGCATCGCGAATACTGGGCTGGTGTCATGGCTGGCAATAACAAGGCTTACAAGGAAAATGTATGGAACAACGGTATCATCGAGCGCGAAAACGGTGTCTCGGTGGATATCCGCGATCCCAAGCATGGCTACTACGACATGGCAAGCCACTTCGCTTCGGTTACCGATGAAAGTGGAGCAGAGAAGGAGGTACGCTCAGCATACCACCTCGGCGAGATGCCTCTCAACGCCAACGATGTCATGGCTCTCTATGGCAACAGTGAGGATCCCCACGGTGTAGCTTCGTACCTCGGCGAGTATAGTGCTCTGCGCAGTGTGGTGCTGCCCATCCATGATCAGATGAGCGAGGAGATAGCCAACGCTAAGTTCACTGACTGCAAAGCTTCAGTGACTATCGACGGAGTCACCTATAAACTCGACTACCCCGCAGATGAGCCGTGGAACTACGGCAATACATGGAAGACCCGCGCGGAGCTTGCGTTCAACTCCTCTAATGCTGCCGATCTTAATGGCAAGTCACCTGCCGAGGCTATCTTCGCTAAGGCTAACAACCACATGATCTTCAAGGTCAACCACGTCAACCACGAGTCATGGTTCGTGCCCAACGGCATACCCCAGGGTGCTCCCAAGACCTACTCGCTGTGGGAAGCCTTCAAGGGTACAAGATTTGGTAGCGTCGCATTTAACGACCTAACTACCGACAAGCAGAAGGATGACTACATCATGAGCGTGATCCGCATGGAGCTTGATGACTACTGCCCGCTGGCTTATGATGTGCGTTACACCTATCCGTTCCTGACCACTGAGAAGGTGACTGCGGAGAATTATAACAACGCCAAGACACGTGCTGCCGCCACTGAGGACTTCAACCGCATCAACAACATGCTTGCGGCTGTGACACCTGGAGAGGTGACTCCTGTGGCTGCCCGTGATACCGGACGTGTACCTTTCTTCAGCAACATGACCACAAGTCCCGAAGATGTGGTGCCCACCGCCATCAGCGATGTCAACGATGACATCCGCGGCAACGGATTCAGCATCGTCTACAACCGCGCTGCCGGCACAGTGACTGTCACTGCCGAAGGTGACCGCCAGCTCAAGGACGCTGCTGTGTACGACGCCACAGGTGCCTCCCTCATTACCGGTACTTCTGCTGACCGCATCAGTGATCAGATCATCGTGCTCGATGTACGTAACATCGCCCGCGGTGCCTACGTGGTAAGCACCAACTTTGGTGGTGCCAAGTTCATGAAATAATTAACTATGGCAAGTGAATATAATCCCCATATAATAATTATTTAGCACAGGATTGTAATGCCGGCGGGATACGTTCCCATTCCCCGCCGGACATTACTCCCGGCGCGGGGGCTGTCGTGATGACAGCCCCCGCGTTGCGTTTTGTCGGGAGGTTGGGTAAAGAAAAAGTCCTTAAGGTCTTTAGGGACATTAAGGACTTTAATGGGGTGCGGACATGCCACGGCATGTCCCTACGGGGTTGTGGGTGTAGGGTCGCGACCCAATGCTGTTGAAACTGGGCAGGAAGCTGGAAGGATTTCGCGGCAGAGCCGCGAAGGGAGCAGTAGCCACATGCAAGCAGACCGTCAGGTCTGCGCAGCTTGTGGTCTAATGCCACCCCGTCATATTCCGGCGGCGTCAGCTGCCGGGGCTGATGCGTGGGGTAGCCCCGGCAGCTACGCCGCCGGTTTTTACCCGCAATCCGTTTCCCACAAGCTGCACAAGCCTAAAGGCTTGCTTGCATGTGGCTATTGCTCCCCTCGCGGTTAACACCGCGAGCTCAGTTTCAACAGCATTGGATCGCGACCGTGTGCGGGGGTGTATGTGTGAGCGGTCGCGACGGGTCGCGACCCTACGGGGGCTGTAGGGACATGCCGTGGCATGTCTGCTGCGATGTGGCTGCCGCGCCCACAAGGGGCGCTTTTTGTGTGGGGGTGGGGTGTACGTTGATAAGGTCTTATAAGTCGGATGAGATTTATAAGATTTATACGATTTATACGAATTATGCTGTGGCGGCGGAGCGTCAGCGGCGGGTGAGGTGCTTGTGGAGGGTGGCGGTGGGTGGGGCTTCCTCGATGCGGTGGGTGACGTAGATGAGGGAGAAGGTGCGGGCGCGGGCGAGGCGGTCGATGGTGGCGCGGATGGCGCGTTTGGCTGCCTGGTCGAGTCCGTGGAGGGGTTCGTCGAGGATGAGCAGGGGTGGGGTCTTGATGAGGGTGCGGGCGAGGAGGAGCAGCCGCTGTTCGCCAGCCGAGAGGGTGCGGAAGGGGCGGTCGGCGAGGTGGGAGATGTGGAGGTAGTCAAGCCAGCGGGCTGCGAGGTCGAGCTGGGGCTGAGTGAGCTTCTTGTACTGCCCTACGGTGTCGTTGAGCCCCTGCGCCACGACATGCAGCCCTAAGGAGTGTCCGCCGTTGAAGTATAGGTGCATCTCGGGCGACACGTAGCCGATGCGCCGCTTGATGTCCCAGATGCTTTCGCCGCTGCCTCGGCGGCGTCCGAAGAGGCTGAGGTCATTGGAGTAGCCCTGCGGATTGTCGGCGTGGATGAGTGACAGGAGCGTGGATTTTCCGGCACCGTTGGCACCCGATAGTATCCAGTGCTCGCCCATGCGTATCTCCCACGAGATGTCATCGATGATGATAGTCTTGCCGTAGCCTATGCGGCAGTGGCGCATCTCCACAATCGGCGTGCCTACAGCCGGCATATCGGCAGCCTCATCAGCCATCGGGAGCATCTGCTCGTCAGCTACCGTGTAGTCAAAGAGGGAGTCGAGGCTGCCACGGTCGGCATAGGTGATCGAGGGGAGCAGCGATAGTCCTTTGATGGGGATGATGGAGGTGACGAACGGCGGAATCTCGTTGACATTGCATAGCAGCATCATGATGGAGGTGGCTCCGTCGGCGGTAATAGCCTCCATGGCAACGTCGAGCTCGCGGCGTGCCTCCACATCGAGACCGATATAGGGGTTGTCGAGAATCAGCAGGTCGGGCGCGTCAAGGAGCTGGTTGATGACGAGCATCTTGCGCAGTTCGCCGCTCGAGAGACCGTTGACAGGCTTGTCTTCATACTTGCGGAGCTGCATGCGCTCTGCCAGATCGCGCCATGCGGGGCTGTCGAGGCGGTCGCCCATCACCTCGCGGACGGTGGGGACTTCGCCGTTCATGCCCGACTCGTAGCGTTGCTGGTAGTATTCAGCCTTGAAGCCGGCGAGTGAGTGGATGTCGTTGAACTCCACGTAGCGCACCGTCAGGCGTCCGCGCGGCGAGGATATGTCGTTGGTGGCGAAGTTCCAGCCGCGCTCTATGATGCGGGCGAGGGAGGTCTTGCCCGCGCCGTTGGGACCTATCACCACCGTCAGTCCCTCAGGGATGACGGTGGAGTGGGGGTTGGCGATGGTCACGCCCGTATATTTCAGCAAAGGGCTGCGCAGCCCGATGAGCTGCGCAGCCTTGAGAGGGGATGATGACATAAGTCAGAGATTTTTTATAAATCTTATAAATCTTATAAATCTTATAAGAATTATGTGTCCTATTCAGAATTTGTAGGCGGCGCCTACGAGGCCGTTGAAGCCCTCGTAGGGGATGCCTCCAATCATGGTGACTTTGCGGCTGAGGATGTTGTTGAACTCGGCGAAGAGCGAGAGCTGCTGGTTGAGGCGGTATGTGCCGCCGAGGTTGATGTTGGAGATGTTGCCGAGGTCGCGGCAGGTGTTGGTGGCGCGCGGTTCGGGCAGCAGGGTGAAGTGGGAGTCGATGATGGCGCGGCGCGCACGAAGCTCCCAGCCCACGGTCACATCAAGCGGCTTGATGGGATGCACTGTCAGATCCACCCCAGCCACATACTTGGCGCGGTCACGCCACAGATACCAGCCCTTTTCATACTCCGATGGGGCAGCCTCCACGTGGGCTTCAAGCTCCGCCCAGTCCTTGTATGCCGCGCCTACGGTCAGTCCGGCTTTCCATCCCTTGATGTCCTGAGAGGCGAAGAGCGAGGTGCTGTAGTGGAGCTGCGGCATCAGCCAGTCGTTGGCACGTGCATAGGCAAATGACAGTCTGCCGTAGATCGCCTTGCGCGGACCCACGGTGAGGGCTATCTCGGCATCGTAGGGCACATAGCTCTCGCGGTAGGCTATCATGGGGGAGTTGAGATAGTTGACGTTGTAGAGCGAGGCGAGGGTGTTGAGGCGCGCTCCGCCGGTGACCGTACCGGTGACCGTGACGAGTTTGGCGGGATGCCAGTCAATGCGCACATCGGGCGACAGGCGCACCACCGCGCCGCCGTTGATCACGAAGTCCACATTTAGACCCGCATCGAGGTTGAAAGCCGAGCTGCGGAGCTGATAGCGCGGAGTCAGCGACAGGATGCCGTTGTTATAAGCCTCACGGCAGTCGGAAAGCATATAGCCCTCGTCGGGGGTCATGGAGTAGTTGGCAACCGAGCTGCGCGGACTGAACGACATGGTGTAGCCCGCATCGAGTCCGATGGACGAAGTCTCGGTGAATGGCATCAGCGCATCGACGCGGATATCCATCACGCTCTGGCGTATCGGTTCGCGCGAATCGGTGTCGAGAGCTTCGGGCCACGCATACCAGGGGAGGCGGTTGCGGTAGCCGAAGTAGCCGTATGAGGCATAGACATTGTATTTGAGGCTCTGCACGCTCGAGTGCCAGGCTGCGGTGACATTGACCGCATTGACATACTGGTGCCATGTGCCCTGGATCTCGTAGAGGTCGCCGGGGATGTCATAGTAGGGGTTGAAGGAGGAGAAGCGGTAGTCGATGCCGGCATCGATAAACGAACGCTTGCCCACCGCCTGATGCAGGTCGATGCCGAAAGCAGCCGACGAGTGGCGGTGCTCGATGCCGCTGACCTTGTAGTTGGCACCGTTGAACTGTCCCCAAGCAGACAGGCGCGTGTGGTCGGTGTCGATGAAGCGGTAGCCAGCCGAAGCCTCCACGTGGTAAGCGGGCCAATATGCCGCCATGGCATATCCGCGGTAGGGTGAAGTGGGGAGAGTGTCGTTCCAAGCCGCCGGCTGGTAGAATGAGGCTGTAGGCACCACCGGTGCGCTGGTCATGCGCTGGCTATATTCCACAGGTGATGCCGCCACAGGCTTAAGTCCTATCACAGGCACCTGCTGGAGGCGTGAAAACGAGCGGTGGGTGGGCACGATGTCGTGGGTGACATCCACCTCCTGAGCGAGTTGCTGCGCGGAGGCAGCTGAGGCTGATGCTGTGACGAATATTGCGGTGGCTAATATGTTGAGATTCATAAAGGTGTATGTTTCAGAGTGATGCAGATTAGTTCTTGAGTCGCTGGTCAATCATCAGGAAGATGTCGGGCTGCTTGCCGGGATAATTGGTCTTGAGGGTCTTGAGATACTGGTCAGCCTCGAAAGTGTTGCCCGAAGCGCGGAGCGCGTCGCTGAGCACGATGAAGCCGCGGGCGAGCCAGTAGGGCTGCGCGGGCGAGGCGTCGATAAATGCATTGACGGTCTTGATGGCACCCTTGGTGTCACCCCGGTCAAGCATGCTCTGGGCGAGGTAGACCGCGCTCTTGGAGCCGTTGGTATCGCTAACCTGCGAAGCCACCTTAGCCCATTCAGCCTCAGCCTCGTCGGTTTTGCCGGTGCGCTTGAGAGCGAGTCCGCGCATGAAGTGCGTCTCCGTCAGTCGGGCTGTGGGGACATCCGACATGGCGAGCACCTTGTCAGCCTCGGCGATGACCGTGGCATCGTCGCCAGCCTGGAGCGAGTTGGTCATGATGCCCATGCGGGCGGCGAGGAGGTTGGAGGGGTTGGAGGCTGACTGTGACAGCTCCTTGTACTCTTCGAGAGCCTGGTCGCCGTTGCCCTGGCTGAGCAGACCGTCGGCGAGGATCACGCGGGCATCCTCAGCCACGGTGGATTTGGGGTAGGTGTTGACGAGGCGCGAGCTGAATTCCACAGCCTCCTCAGTGTTGCCCTTGGCGCGGGCATTATCGGCAAGATAGTAGAGGGCTTCAGCCTCAAACATGCCGCCTGGGTATCTGCCTATGTAAGCTAAGAGCGGCTTGGTGTTGCCGTCGGCGTTGTAGGCTTTTTCGGCGGCGTAGAATGCCGAGCGGTCGATGTCAGCCTTGTCGACCGATGGTGCGCCGGGAATCGACTCCATGAACTCCACATATTCGTCAAGTCTGCCGGCATCAGCCATGAGCTGCTTGAGGTCGTCGGCAGCCACACGCGCCTCGTCGCTCGACGGGTATGCCTTGATGACCTCCTTGTAGGCATCGATGGCGTGGGACTTGTCCTTGCTGCCGCCATTCTGGGTGTTGATGGCGAGGATGAGCGCGGCGCGTCGACCCTGGGCTGTCAGCGGATAGTCTTTGAGCAGACGCGAGTATGTCGCGTTGGCTTGTGAGTTCTGCGCCATGGCGGTCTGTGCCGAAGCCTTTTCAAGCAGAGCCTCAGGCACATAGGGGCTTTCGGGGAACGATGACATCATAGCGTCGAGCTGGGTGACCTTGGCACTGTTGTCACCTGTGAGACCCTGCATGACGGCAGCCTGATAGAGGGAGTAGTCGGCGGTGGCAGGCGAAGTCTCAGCCGCCGTGCGGTATTGCGCCATCGCCTGCGAGTATTTCTTGTCGTAGTATAGGCAGTCGGCTATGCGGTTACGTGCATCTGCGCTCAGACGGCTGTCGAGCATGCCTGTGTTGAGGGCTTTGGTGAGGTCGGATTGAGCGGCAGCGTAGTCGTGAAGCTCGTAGCGGGCGTATCCGAGGTTGTAGAGAGCCAGGGCACGGTTAGGGTCGTCGGCTGAGGCTCCTGAGAGATACTTCGAGTAGGCTTCGGCAGCCTCGGCTGGCTGCGACAGGAGAGTGTGGCAGTCGCCTTCCCATATGAGGGCTTCGTGGCTGACCGCACTGCTGCCGCCTCTTACAGCACGGAGTGCTTGCAGGTGGCTGAGGGCTTCGGAGGCATCGCCGTCATTGATTTCGGCGATGGCGAGTCCGAGCAGGGCGCGCTGCTTGGCAGTCAGCACCTCGGCAGTCGGGTTCTTGAACTTGTCGGCAGCCTCCAGTGCCTTGGCATAGTTGCCGTCGGCGAGGTAGCCTGACACTATATGGTTCTGCACCGCAGGAGCGTAGCGCGACTCAGGGTATGAGGCGATGAAGTCCTCAAATATCGCCGCGCTGTTTTCAAACGGGGCTTTGCCGCCGTTGCTCTTAGCCACGGCGTAGTTGTAGAAAGCCGTCTCACGGGTGGCAGGGTCATATGTCATCTCGTAGGCTTTCTGGAAAGCCATCAGGGCAGAGTTGGTGTTGTCCTGCTTGAGGTAGGTCTGACCGAGGTAGAGATATGCGCTCTGTCCCATGGCGTTTTCCTCGTTGACAGCCTGCTGGAAGAGCTTGCCGGCAGCAGCGTAGTCGCCGCGGTTCCACTCATCGATGCCGAGAATGTAGTAAGCCGACGGGGCGGGGTTCTTGGCTTTGGCGGCGTAGTCCCACAAGTATGGCGCAGCCTCCTCCAGATTGCCCATGGCGTAGAGCGACTCGCCGGCTATGCGTCGGCTCTCGGTGGTGAAGGAGGGTATGATATTGGCGGTTATAGCCTTGCGCGCCGAAGCGAGAGCCTCGGGGTAGTCGCCCTGCATGAAGTAGATCTGCGCCATGTAGTAGGGAGCGGATGCGCCCGGGGCAGTGGAGGTGTCGACGGTCTTGAAGAGCTTCAGAGCCTCGGAGTAGTCCTTGCGCGCATAGGCTATGTAGGCGAGGTAGTAGCGGGCGGCATTGCTGTAGCGGTTGTCAGCCACCAGGGTGTCGAATTTCGCCGAAGCCTGCGTGTAGTCGCCGAGCATGAGCAGCGAGTAGGCTTCGCGGTAGAGCATGTCGCCAGCCTGGGTCTCAGAGAGGGCATCGGGATCTACTTTGGCATACTGGTCCACTGCTTCGCGGTAGCTGCCGGTGTTGAAGAGCACATCGCCTACTGCCATCATCATCTCCTGACGGTGCACCGACGAGGGGTATTTCCTAAGCCAAGCCTCAAGCATCGGCAGGGCTTCGTCATCGCCGATGCCGAGAGTGGCAAGAGCCATGTAGCGTTCCGCCTCCTCGCGCTGGTCGGGGGTGGGCGTGAGCTGGATTACATTGAGCATCTGGTCGAGGCATCCCTCGTAGTTGCGGTCAGCCCACATCAGGCGTCCGCGGCTCAGGTATCCTTCGGCATCGGCGAGGTTGAGGTCAGCGGTGGTGGCGCCGGCCGTGAGCATCGACGATCCGGCAAGGATTGTCAGCAGTAGTTTACGCATATCGTACAGGATATAATTAGGCAAAAAAATATTTACAAAAGTAATGAAACTTTTGTAAATAGTCCTTCACTCCGAACGGTTTCGGTAGAAATAATTTGTTGTCTGTAAGATATGGCTGCTTCTAAGACACGACAGGCGTAAACTCTGGTTTAGAGAAACCAGGCAAGCACCACGATGGCAATGAACGAGACAACGCACAAGAAACTTTCGCGGTTCTTGTCGCGCTGAACCTGCGCCACCTCTTCCTGCTCGTAACGGTTGCGGCGGATATTTCCAGACTGCCACATCAGTTGATTGGTGTAGTCCATATCTTTTGTGGTCTCCGAACCACTGCGGTTAGTATTCATTGCTACTTATGATAAGTAATTGGTTTTCAGTGATATGATGCGGAGAGACGGTATAGATTTTCCCAACGTAGCACTGCGGTGGGGCATCATAAGGTTGTTTTGGTAGTGCAAAGTTAGAAGTTTATTTGAATAAAATTAATCAAAAAAGTATTTTAATTGTTAAAAAACGGATAAAGGGCGGTTTAAAAAGATACCAGATGATGGTTGTGAAGCAGAAAGTCAGTATATTTGCAATCAGAAACGGTTTCTCGCCATCAAGGGCGAGAGGCGGCGATGTCACGGTAGCAGAGGCGTCCGTACATCCCCGTCAGGGAACCGGGTGTGAATCCCGGACAGTCCCGCTGCTGTGAGTTCCATCAATCAAAAAGGCATCGTTTCGTTTACCCAAGGTCACTGGTTGCTGTCAAGGCATCCGGGAAGGCCGTAAACGATGCCGGAACGAGTCAGAAGACCTGCCGTGTCTGCTATCATCAGCCATCACACCCCGCGAGGACGGGCCGGCAGATGCGACTCTCTGGCTATTGGAGCATTCCCCCTGCATTTCTGAAGATGCGTGAGAGGGACCAGCTTGGTAGACAAGATGTCATTCTGACGGCAATTTTAAATTTAAGATTTAAAATCGGTAACTTTATAATCGAATGAATTTTCATTATTGGGTGCGATGGCGCGTTGATGCGTCGTCGCACTGTTTTTTATATTGTCACCGTTAGAATAGCCAGTATTGTTGATTTACAAATCTCTATTTAGTTTTATTGCTTTTCTGCTACTCCTGCAGGTAGCCACGGGCTGTCGTGAAGACGAGCTCGTGGTGCCAACGGAGTATGACATCGTGGGCGATGAGGAAGCATCATCGTTGATACGCGGGTTCTACCTCGTCAACGAGGGCAACATGGGCTCCAACAAGTGCTCCCTTGATTATTACGACTACACCACAGGGCTCTATGCCCGCAATTTCTATGCCGAGCGTAATCCCGATGTCATCAAAGAGCTTGGCGATGTGGGCAACGACATAGGTATCTACGGCTCCAAGCTCTATGTGGTAGTCAACTGCAGCCACAAGGTGGAGGTGATGGACGCCTACACCGGCATACGTATCGGGCAGGTCGACATCCCCAACTGCCGCTACGTGCGCTTCCACCGCGGACGTGCGTATGTCAGCAGCTATGTAGGCCCCGTGCTCATAGATCCTGAAGCTCCCAAGGGAGCAGTGTTCGAGATTGACACCCTCAGCCTCAAGGTCACGCGCAAGGTCAGTGTGGGCTATCAGCCAGAGGAGATGGAGATAGTAGACGACTACATGTATGTGGCAAACAGCGGAGGCTACCGCGCCCCCGACTATGACCATACCGTTTCGGTCATTGAGATGATAGACTTCAAGCAGGTGCGCCAGATTCCAGTAGCCATAAACCTCCACCGCCTAAAAAAGGACCGCTACGGCAAGCTTTGGGTGACCTCGCGAGGCAATTACAAGAACATCCCCTCCAATCTATACGTGCTCGACAAGAAACCTGGCTATAACCAGATGGAAGTTACCGACGAGTTAGGCATACCCTGCTCCAACATGGCTCTTCACGGCGACAGGCTCTACTATTACTCTACCCAGTGGAGCGACTACAACCAGTCAAACACCATCACTTACGGCATCATTGACGTGCGCACCAAGCGGCAGATCAGCACCTCCTTCATAACCGACGGCACCGATCGCGAGATCGCCATCCCATACGGCATAGCCGTGCACCCTGTGACAGGCGACATCTTCGTGACCGATGCCAAAAACTATGTGTCGTCAGGCACGCTCTACTGCTTCAGCCCCGACGGACGGAAGAAGTGGAGCGTGCGCACCGGCGACATACCTGCCCATATAGCTTTCCTGCCAGTCAGATGAAATATCCCTCCATATATCTTGCGATGGCATGCGCGGCACTGACTGCATGCAACAGTGCCGACAATCCGCCCATGATGAGTCTTGGCATAGATGACACTTACTATATAGCGCGCATGCAGAAGCTGCTGCTGTCACCGGCTCTCACGGGCGAAAAATACTCGTGGAAAGTCAACGGCAAGGAGGTCTCTACCGACCGCGACTACATCTTCATGGAGCAGAAAGAAGGGCTCTACGAGGTCAGTTTCGACATCATAGACCCGTCATCCCCTTTCCACCACGATTTCACCGTCACAGTGATGCGCGAGGAGATAGAATACTCGCCATACATAGCCAAGGTGGTGGAATACTGCCCTGCGCCGGGACAGTTTGTCAACGAGATGCCCCGCTATGAGGAGGGCGACACCTACGCCGATATGCTCAAGAAGGCGGAGGAATCGCTCTCGGGGACAAATGACGTGATGGTGTCGCTCGGCGCTTACGGCGGATATGTGACATTCGCCTTTGACCACACGGTGGTCAACGTGCCCGGCGAGCGCGACCTGCGCATCTGGGGCAACAGTTTCTACGAACTTACCGACCACGACCGCCGTGGAGGCTCTGCCGAGCCGGGTATAGTCATGGTCAGCTATGACCGCAATTGTAACGGGCTGCCCGATGATCCATGGTATGAGCTTGCCGGGAGCGACCACGCCAATCCGCTGACGCGCCACCGCTACTCCATCACCTACTCGCGCCCTGATGAGGCTAAGCAGCCTGTGCCTGACGAGAGCGGCTATCTGAGCGACACCACATACATCCCGTGGACCGACAGCGACGGACGTACAGGCTATGTGGCGCGCAACATATTCCATACTCAGGAGTATTGGCCGAGGTGGGTCGACAGCGACCGCCTCCACTTTACAGGCACATGTCTGCCTCCCAACGGTGTAGACCGCAGCGACGACGGCAGCTACTTCATACTCTACTGTTTTGACTGGGGTTATGCCGACAATCACCCCAACGAGCAGCGCGACCTCAACACCTTCGATATCTCATGGGCGGTAGACGCATTCGGTAACCACGTAGACCTCCCCGGAGCAGACTTCATCCGCGTCTACACCGCCGAAAACCAGTATTGCGGTTGGCTCGGCGAAACATCCACCGAAATCTGCCGCGCCCAGGATCTTCACATCACCGACGACATACCATCAATCACATTATAAAATTATGAAGAAACGATTACTTAAGACATTATTTATCGTTAGCCTGTCGGCGGTGCCGCTTGTGGTCTGCGCAGAGGTGCTTGACTTCTCCAAAATCGTCCACTGGACGGGTGAGGGGGATCAGGAAGCGGCTCTCATCGTGCAGTTTGATGAGCCAGAGGCTACCGACCCTGGAGCCATAGTGTGGGGCTACCGCTGGCATAGCGGCGAGGACCGCACATCCGACGAGATGATGCGTGAGATAGCCCGCGATGCCTCAGACCTGGTGATTTTCGTCCAATATACCGGCGGCATGGGCTACACCCTTGACGGCATAGGCTATTCGCCCGACATCAACGCCACGCTTGACGGCATATGGTTTGACTACGACTCGGCTGTGGAGGACGGCAACATCTCGTTTGGCTATATCTTCCCCAATCAGGGCATGGGTCAGACCAGCGCGCCAGGCGGTGCGGCGCGTGACCTGTCATATGACGCCATAGCTGCGGCTGCCGAGACCCATGTGATCGAGCATCCCCTCAACCAGAAGGAGTACGGCTATCCTGCCTATGACTATGACCACTGGAAGCTCGACCGCAGCCGCATAGCATCCGCCTCGGTGGCTGAACGCTCATACTGGCGTGCCGGATGGTACTGGGGCTACTGGAGCTTCTGGATAGGCGACCGCGGCGCGGACATTGACGACCTGAGCTATTCGGGCATGGGTGTGTCGGGTGTGAAAATATATGACGGACAGATCAGCGGATGGAAATACCAGCCTCTCGGCGGTACTCCCATCGTGCCCGGCGAAGAGCCTGACGGTACTACCGGAGCATCGACCCGCTGGGGCAAGATAGACTACGCCCACCAGTTCTTCGCGTCAGAAGCGCAAGACACCCACAGCGATGCCCCCTCAGCCGGCAATGCCGACGTGTACACCCTCGGCGGTGTCAAGGTCGGCACCATAGCAGCCGACGCCGACTTGCGCACCCTCGATGTCGCCCCCGGCTTCTACGTCATCCGCCGCGGCAGCGAAGCATCCAAACTGCTGATCCAATAAGCCTGTAGGGTACACGATGTAATGGCTCTTAATCTAAGGTATAAACAGGAAGGGAGATACGTCGTAGACGTATCAGCTGTGCGTAACCCCATGCACGGAGCGTCAGCGAACGTACATGGGGTCACACCATGCGTCCTTAGAGTCAACCTCGGAGAGGTTGTGGCACATTGTCGTATCTGTGCCAAGAGTCCCATAACTCATGACTTGGCAGCGGTTGGCTTGCTGAAGCTGGTGCGCCAAAACCTCTCCGAGGTTGATTTGAGTGGAGCGTCCTGTACCCCATGTACGTTCGCTGACGCTCCGTGCATGGGGTTACGCACGGCTGGCACGTCCCCGACGTGCCTCTACAGATTCAGTCGCTTTCGGACATGCCACGGCATGTCCCTACAACTGAGATAAAACCTAATTTTATTTTTATGCATATGAAAAAAAATCTACTGATGCTCTGCGCTGCTGCTGTGACGCTGGCGGCGAGCGCGACTGATGCACCTGCTGAGTACAAGAACGTGCTCGGTGAGGGTGCAGACCATGCCACGCTGACCGTGACATGGGGTGATAACCACAGTATCGACAACTTGGCAAGCGCAGTGCGCTTTGACGGCTCAGCCACCGTAGCCTCCGTCATCGCCGAGGCTCTCAAGGCAGACCCGCGTTTTTATGCCCTTGCTGACACCGATGGCTCTTATGTGGCTTACGGCTTCGACACCGACGGTGATAACTCCGCCGCAGTCAAGGTAGGTACCGAAACCCTCCCTATGACCGATGGCGTTGCCCAGTCAGATGTCAATACAGGACTTACTGGGGTCAAGGGCTCGTCAGACTATGACCACTGGTGCGTTATCAATGGAGATAGCAACTGGGCTGTATATGTCAACGGCTCGGAAGCCGCGATGACAGATGAGGTCAGCGACGGCGATGCCGTGCGCCTGATCTACGGCAATGCCGAGGATGGCGAGAAGTTCTACCTGCGTCCCGCCACCGAGCGCGGCGCGTGGATGATGCCCTCCATCACCTTCGACACTGCCAACGGCAAGCAGCAGTCGTTTCCTTTCATTGCCAATGTCATCAATCGTGATGACCTCTACAGCAGTTATATCAACTTCGATGTCACTGACAAGGAGGGCAACAAGGTGACTACGATGAGCACTTATGCCAACTACCGTAATGCAAAAGACGGCACTAACATGTCGGTGCGTCTGACCGCCAATGCTCAGGGCGATGTTGTCATCACACCATATGTGCAGACCGGGATATATAAAAATGAGGTACATTATCACGGCGACATCCCGTCGGAGGTATCCATGGTAGTAGCCCACCCTGTCACAGGAATCGCTATGAAAGATTGGCCTGCTGCCGAGGGCGAAACTGCCAATATCACGCTCTATGATGTAATCAATTTCCGTGCATCGGCCCTGCCTGAAGATGCCGACTTCGGCACGGTGGTCTATAGCATCGACGACCCTGAGGCAGCCGAGATCTATGCGCAGTCACGTTATGACTTTGACATGTTCATCTCCCATAAAACGGGCGATTTCGTTATGACCGCAAGCGTACCTGGCACCGACATCAGGCAGGAGTACAGGATACATGTTTCTGACCGCGACCGCACCAAGCCTGACAACTACACCGACGGTACGTTTTGGCTCAGCGAGGAGTGGTTCGGGCACACCAACGGCTCGATCAACTATATCCAGCCCGACTACTCCTACATACTCCGCGCCTACGAGCAGGTCAATCCCACCGAAGGATTCGGCGCGACATCGCAGTTCGGCATGATCTATGCCGGCAAGCTGTTCATCACCTCCAAGCAGCAGAAAGACGGAGGCGACCCGCGTCCAGGCGGTGGCAGATTGGTGGTCGCAGATGCCTATACGCTTGAAAAGCTCGCTTCGTTTGACTTCCTTGGAGGTACGAAGGACAAGACCTCAGCTGACGGACGAGGCATGGTCGGTGTCAATCCCCACAAGGTCTACGTAGGCTCTAATTCGCGTATTGGAGTGCTTAATCTTGACGATTTGAGTTATGACCCCGAAGGCATCAGCGGTATGCCCACTGACGGCTCTACTTACTCCAAGCAGTACGGTGACATGGTGTGTGACGGACGTTATGTGTATGCGGTACGCCAGAGCACCGGGCTTGTGATTATCGATGCCGAGGCAGACAAGTATGTAACCACTATCCCCAACACCACCATTCAGGGCGTGACACGCACCGCCGACGGACGTGTATGGATGGTTGACTATTCAAAGAACGTATCTACCATCTACAGCATTGACCCCGAGACTCTTGAAGTGGCTGAGCAATATCAGCTGCCGAGCGGAGTGAGCTGCTCGTGGGGCTCATGGCGGTCTACAAAATTTGTCGCAGCCCAGCGCAGCAACAAACTCATCTGGGGCAACAACTACGTGTGGGACATGGATGCAGATGCAACCCCGGAGAATGTCACCCCGGTGCTGGCAAGCAGCGATGACCGCTGGCCCGTGACCCTTAAAGGCACCAAGCAGAGCGTATATGGCTCTGTGGCATATGATGACCGCACTGAGCAGATCCTATGGAGCGGAAACCAAGGCTTTGGTACGGATGCACGTTTCACCTGGTACAATTTCACCGATGCCAGCAACGGCGACACGCGCACCGTGCGTGTGCTCCCTGACTACTACTTCCTCCCTGCCATACCTATCGTGCCTGACAAACACCTGCCTGCGCTGGTCAATCCTGACATGCGCGTGGAGATGTCTGTGGATGATGAGGAGCATGTGGAGGTGGACCTGCATGAGGCAATTGACGATATGGACGGAGCCAACAAGTTTATCCGCTTCTCCCTCGTCAACGAGGCTCAGGCTGCTGCTGATGAGGATAGCACCGAGCCAGTCGCTGCCGAGATCAAGGACGGCAAACTGCTGCTGACCCCGCAGAAGATAGGCGATACCACCGTGAAGCTGACTGCCGAGAGCAACGGTCGTGAGGCTCTGATTTCGATACCGGTATATGTGGCTGATAAGGGTTCGTCAATCGGCGAAACTGCCATCGACATGGACGGCAAGATGTTCGACCTTCAGGGCAACGTTTTGACCCTCAGCGGCTATGAGGGCATGACCGTGGGCATCTACGACATCAACGGTAGCCAGGTGATCCGCTTCACCCCCGACAGCAGCTACTACACCATCGCCCTTGACCTCGCCTCTGGCGTGTATGCCATGGGCACCGACGGATGCCACCGCTTCAAGTTCATGCTGAAGTAAATTATAAATATCAAATTGTAGGGACGCGGCGTGCCGCGTCAACGAACGTATCAGGCGATGCGTTTTGCGTCAGATGACGCGGCACGCCGCGTCCCTACAATTTTATTGAATCAATAATACAGGATGACATACAGACAAGCATTTACGAGACTGACACTCGTAATCTCCATCACGGTAGCGGCATCTATGGCGGTCGCTGCCGCTGATGTTGATTACTCAAAGGGTGTGTTGATAGTCAACGAGGACTGGTACGGTCACAACAACAGCACTGTCAACCACCTTGACCCCGACAATGCCGACGGCGTCTACTGGACCTACCGCGCCATCCAGAAGGAGAATCCCGGCATGCAGCTCGGCTGCACCAACCAGTATGGCGCATATTGGCATGACCGCCTCTATCTGATAGCCAAGCAGGACAAAGACCCCGGTGCATCCGTGCAGGGCGGACGCATCACCGTTGCTGATGCGCGGACACTAAAAATCATCAAGCAGCTGCCACAGATTGACCCAAGCGGAGCGCAGTGTGACGGCAGAGGTTTCCTCGGTGTGACTGCTGACAAGGGTTACATCTCCACAAGCAACGGCGTGTGGATATTTGACCTTACCACTCTGACCGTCACCGGGCAGGTCAAGGGGTCGGAGAATCCCAGCGGTGCCGGCAGCGGAGGAAATCAGAATGTGGGCGGTTCGCTTTACCACGGTCAGTGTGGCACGATGGTCAGCGCAGCCGGAAAGGTATTCGTGGCGCACCAGTCAGCCGGGCTTCTCGTGGTTGACCCCGAGAAAGATGAGGTCATCGAGACCATCAGCATGGATATTGTCGCCGAGAAAGCCGGCATAGGGTCGGTGGTCAAGTCAAAGGACGGCATGCTGTGGCTCTCATTGGCAAAGACCACTGACGGTCGCGGAGCCGCGCTGCCTTATCTTGTGAAAGTGGACCCCGTGACGCTCTCCACCGATGTCATCAGCGTCAGCGACCTCGGGGCGACATACGGACCTGCCAACTCGTGGTATGCCTGGACTCCAGACGGCTTTTTCGCATCGGAGCAGCACAATGTCATCTACTGGACAGGCGGTCAGAACTCGTGGTTTTCAGGTACAAACCTGTTTCGCTACGACATAGACAGCAACAAAATCTCACATGTAATCGACCTGACAGCCGAAGGGCTTGGCTGGAAGATATACGGCTGCTCCGTGCGCATCCACCCCGTGACCGATGAGATATACATGTCGGTGTACCACAACTTCAATGACAACACTTATGTGACGCGCCGCTACACCTCCGACGGCAAATTGCTCAGGGAATATCCCATGATAGCCCGCTACTGGTTTCCCTCGCTGCCCATCTTCCCCGAAGCACCCGAGGCGTTGGCTCTGCCCGATGTCAGCTATGACGCACCTGCGGGGACCATCCGCTACGCTGATGGTAACCTCTATATGACAGGTGTCAAAGGTGGCTTTGTGCGTGTCTATGACATGGCAGGGAGTAATGTGTCGGAGATAGCCGTCAACCCTCAGGGCGACGGCATCTATCCCCTCCCATTGCCTCAAGGAATGTACGTAGTCTCCGATGGCTTCCAATCAGTCAAAATATTCGCTAACTTTGCACCATGATTTCAACCCTATGACGCGGATACACGCCATAATATCATCAATCATGCTTGCCGCAGTGTCGCTGCCCCCGGTGATGAGGGCTGACACTGTGACGGAGCAGCCTGACACCCTCAGCCTCGGCGAGGTGCAGGTGACCGCAGCCAAGCGCACCAAGGATGTCATCCCGGTGCAGGTGCTGTCGGGCGAAGACCTCGAAAGGCTCAACTCGCAGACCGTCGCCGATGCTCTGCGCTACTTCTCGGGCGTGCAGGTCAAGGACTACGGCGGCGTGGGCGGCATCAAGACCGTCAACGTGCGCTCCATGGGCACCAACCATACCGGTGTGGTGTATGACGGCGTGGAACTCGGCAACGCCCAGAACGGTCAGATAGACCTCGGGCAGTTTTCGCTCGACAACATAGAGGCGATATCGCTCTACAACGGTCAGAAGAGCGAAATCCTCCAGCCCGCGCGTGACTTCGGCACGGCTGCCACGGTGTATATGCGCACCCGCACACCGCGCTTCGCCGATGGGGAGACCTACCACGCCCGCTTCAACATGCGTTTCGGCTCGTTTGACCTTATAAACCCGTCGGCACTGATAGAGATACGCCTGGCGCGCACTGTCAATGCCTCCCTCAGCGCGGAGTGGCTCAACTCAAGCGGCAAGTACAAGTTCCGCTACAAGCGCGTCACCCCAGCCGGGCAACTCGCCTACGACACTACCGCCGTGCGCCAGAACGGTGACATCAACGCCACGCGCATAGAGCTGAATCTCAACGGCTACATCAACATGGGCAAGTGGCACTTCAAGGCTTACAACTACAACTCCGAGCGCGGCATCCCCGGAGCTATCGTCAACAATGTGTGGCGGCGCGGCGAGAGGGTGTGGGACACCAACTCGTTCGTTCAGGGCAGTTTCCAGAAGATGATAGGCAACTTCACCACCCTTGCCAATGCCAAATACGCTTTCTACCGCACCCACTATGTCAACAATGACGACAAGCAGGTGAAGGTGGACAATCTCTACCGCCAGAAGGAGGCTTACGTCTCCTCAGCCAACGAGTACCGGATCAAGCCGTGGTGGCGCGTGTCGGCGAGCTACGACTTCCAGTGGAACGGTCTGGATGCCGATATGTATGATTTCGCACGTCCTGACCGTTTCAGCAACTATCTGTCGGCGGCGACAGCCATAGACTACAAGCGTCTGCGCTTCCAGGCTTCGGGCATGTACACGTGGATACATGACCGCATCGAGGGGCGCGAAAGTCCCAAGGACAAATCGGTGTTCACCCCGGCGGTCTATGCTTCGTTCAATCCGCTGCGCTCGCGGGATTTCGCCGTGAGGGCATTCTACAAGCGGTCGTTCCGCATGCCCACGTTCAACGACCTCTATTATGCCGACATGGGCAACGCCAAGCTTGACCCCGAGACGGTCACGCAATACAATGCCGGGCTGCTCTATGATGCCAACCGTGGCGAGAAATTTGTCAGCGAGATACGCGCAAGCGTGGATGTATATTATAATAAGGTGAAAAACAAGATTGTAGCCTATCCCAAGGGACAGCAGTTTCGCTGGACGATGCTCAATCTCGGACTGGTGGACATACGCGGCGTGGATGCCAACGCCATGGTGACGCTGATGCCCATGTGTGACCTCGCGCTGACTTTCCGTGCACAGTACACATTCCAGCGCGCCATCGACATCACCGACCCTGCGGACAACTACTACCGTGACCAGATACCTTACATCCCGCGCCATTCGGGCTCGGCTGTGTTCAATGGACAGTGGCGGCGATTGGGCGTCAACTACAGCTTCATCTACGTGGGTGAGCGTTACAACCAGCAGGAAAATATCCGCTACAATTACACGCAGCCCTGGTACACCAGCGACATCTCCCTGAGTTACGACCTGCCTATCAAGGCGGTCAAGCTGCGCGGACTGCTCGAAATCAACAACCTGCTGAGCCAGGACTATGATGTGATACTCAACTACCCGATGCCTAAACGCAATTTCCGCGTGACTTTAACAGCCGAGATATGAAAATCAGATTACGCATACTTGCCTCCCTCATGATGGCGGCAGTCATGTCGCTGACATCGTGCCGCACAGACCCCGAGATGGTGCCGTCATCGTCGGTGGATGTCGGTGACCGCCAGTTTGGCAGCTACCGTGGATTCTACCTGCTCAACGAGGGCAACATGGGGTCAAACAAGTGTACCCTCGACTACTACGACTATGAGGACGGCATATATTACCGCAACATCTACGCCGAGCGCAACCCCTCGGTGGTGATGGAGCTTGGCGATGTGGGCAACGATATGGCTGTCTACCGCGACCGGCTCTATATCGTGGTCAATTGCAGCCACAAGGTAGAGGTGCTTGATGCGCATACGGCGGTGCGCATCGGACAGGTGGACATCCCCAACTGCCGCTTCATCAAGTTTGTCGGTGACAAGGCGTATGTGTCGAGCTACGTCGGTCCGGTGGAGATAGGAGCCGGAGCGCCAAAAGGGGCGATATATGAGTTTGACCTCGCCACGCTCCGCGTCACGCGCACGTGCACTGTCGGCTACCAGCCCGAACAGATGGAGGTGATTGACGGTCAGATTTATGTGGCAAATTCTGGCGGCTACAACCCTGCTGACTACGACAATACCGTGTCGGTGGTGGATATAGCCACGATGACCCAGCTGACGCAGATAGAGGTGGGTATCAATCTCTACGCAATGCAGCGCGATGCGTGGGGACGGCTCTGGGTGTCATCGCGCGGCAACTACAAGAATGTGGAGAGCTGCCTATATCTCCTTGAAAAGCAGCCCGGCGATGCGTATTACAAGCCCGTGCGCCGATATGACACACCCATCTCCGCGATGACCATCGACGGCACCGACCTCTATTATCTCGCGGATGCGTGGAGCGAAATCACCATGACATCCTCGCGCAGCTACGGCATACTCGACCTCCGCACCCTGCAGCTGACGGGCGCGAATTTCATCACTGACGGCACAGAAGCTGCCATCAAGCAGCCGTACGGTCTCGCCGTCAACCCCGACAACGGCGACATCTTCGTCACCGATGCCAAAAACTACGTCTCCTCCGGCACCCTCTACTGCTTTGACCGCTACGGAGTGCGCAAATGGTCAGTAGCCACCGGCGACATCCCCCGCGCCCTCGCCTTCGTCCCCCGCTGACATCAGGGTGCGCCTCCTACGGAGGCGGTTTTTAGGGTAGGACGGCGTGTGTACAGTGGTCAGCCAAGCTTACAGCTTGTTGACCACTGCCTAACATGTGTGCCTCCTACGGAGGCGTGTGCTGGGGAGGGTCTTTGATTGATTTGTGTGTGGGGAGGATGCCGAGTCTCTGTAGGAGACTGACATGTTAGGCAGTGGTCACACAAACCGTAGGTTTGGCTGACCACTGTGACAAAAGCCACCTCCTCCAAAACCGCCTCCGTGGGAGGCGTACCATCACCGCAATATTTTTGAATAATATAGAGGCATTGTCACATATTATCCGTACATTGGGCATATCATGGCAAACACGTTTCTTCAAATATTCATACATGTGGTTTTCGCGGTGAAAAACCGTGGGTCGCTGATAAATCCGCAATGGATTCCCTATGTGCACCGGTATATCGCAGGGGTCATCAATGCTCGCGGGCATCAAGTCATCGCTGTCGGGGGCACGCAGAATCACGTGCATATTCTCTTCTCGTTGTCGTCCAAGGAGGCGGTAAGCGATCTGATAAGGGAGGTGAAAATCAGTACCCATCGGTATATCGAGTCCAAGAGGGCTGCGCTCTATGATTTCAGCTGGCAGACGGGCTATGTGTGTATATCGGTGTCGCCATCTAACGTGGAGTCGGTTAAGAGGTATATCCAGCATCAGATGGAGCACCACCACGGTGTCACGATGCGTCAGGAGATAGCCAGTATGCTTGACAGAGCTGGCGTGGAATATGACGAGCGGTATCTTTTTGAGGATGCGGAATAGGCAGCGGTGCGCCTCCTACGGAGACGGTTTTGTGGGGTAAGACGGCATGTTAGGCAGTGGTCATGCAAACCGTAGGTTTGGCTGACCACTGTGGCAAGAACCACCCCTCCAATTTCGCCTCCGTGGGAGGCGTACCTATTATTAGGGCTACAGGGTGCGCCAGATGGCGGCGATGGAGTCGTGGTGGGTGGCTGTGGCGGCGCGGGAGGCGTTGAGGGCGGTTTCGCCCTCGATCATGTCGGGCTTGTTGGTGTAGATGGCGTTGTAGAGGTGGTAGGCGCGGTCGTAGTCGCCAGCCACGAGGCATGAGTCAGCCTCCTTGCGCATGTCGCGGAAAGCGGCGTTTTTGCCGAGATTGTAAGCCACGGTGTGCAGGAGCATGTAGGCTGCGGCTATGGAGATTATGGCTGTGAGAAAGGTTTTCATGACGTGTGGTTATTGAGGATTGACGAATGAGTCTATCTCGCGGATGGCTTTGCGGTCTACCCGCTGGTAGAGGAGGTAGTATATCAGCACTCCGATTATGGCGGATGCGAATATCACTATATAGACCATCAACGAGCTGCGCCACGATGCTCCGGCGAATGCTCCGGTGGTGCTGGTGAAGAGTTCGTAGAGAAACCATCCCGCCCACAGCACGGAGAGGGGCAGCCCCCAGAGTATCTGTGCGTTGCGATCAGCGATACGGCGGAGTATCTTGCGGCGCAGTTCCACGAGGGGGAGCGAGGAGTAGTCGTCGCGTGACAGCGAGCCTCGGGCTATGCGTGTCTGGACGGCGGCGTTGACGGTGTAGAGAGCGATGGTTACAGCCACGAACAGCCATGAGATGCCGTTGAATTGTCTGAGAGCCAGCATCACCGCTGCCATGATGGGGACGAGTGCCCAGTTGAGCCAAAAGATGCCACGGTTTTGTGCGCGTGTCGGTGTCAGAGAGGGGGAGCATATCAGTTGGCGCAAGCGGTTTTCGTCGATCAGCGGCTGCTGTGACAGGTGTGATTGTAGAGCCTGCATCTCGCTGCGCATGATGTCAAATTCGTCTGTAGCCGCGGCTGGTATGGGAGGAGGTGTGGGTATATTCGGTTTCATGATTCAATCCTTTTGGTTTTTGAGTTTTTCGCGTATTCTCACTAAGCGGACGCTGACAGCCTTGGCGGAAATGCCTACGATGGCTCCGATTTCGTCATAGGGGAGGTTTTCGAGCCACAGGAGCACTATCGCGCGGTCAAACGGTTCGAGACGTTGGATGCGGTCGTGCAGGAGGCGTGTCTGCTGCCCTACATCGGTCTGGTCGGCGAGGATGTCGGGGTCGATGTCTATCGCCTGGCATGCCGGTCGGCGGCGTTTCTTGCGGTCGGCAGAGATGCAGGTGTTGAGCGTGACACGGTAAGCCCATGTGCGCGGCGAGCTGTCTCCTCGAAATGAGGCGAAGCCGCTCCACAGGTTGATCAGTGCCTCCTGAAACAGATCATCTGCTTCCGCTTTGCCGTCAGCAAACATCAGGCACACCGAGTAGACGGTGGCTTTCTGGTCGCGGACAAACTGCACGAAGGCGTTTTCTTGCTTGGTCATTGGGGTTAAGCTGTTACGTTGTGTATGCTTTTTTTGATTATTGGACGCAACAGCTCGCGAAAAACTACATCGCCAGAGAAAAATTTTTATAAATCTTATAAGTCTTATAAGTCTTATAAGTCTTATAAATCTTATAAATCTTATAAGACTTATAACCCTTCTTTTCAGGGGATGTCTTCCCACTCGGCATCCACGATCTGCGACTCGGTGACGGTGGTGCGCTTCTTTGTGGTGCCGTTGTCGGTCTTGGTGGTTTCCGTCTCGGAAACCACGATGTCTTCAAATTCCACGTATTCGCCGTCGTCCTTGGTGAATATCTTGCGCCGGCGGCGTGGCTTGGTCTGCTCTTTGCTGCCCTTGGAGCGCGATTTCTGTCGCGGCGGCTCTTGTCCTGTAGCCTGGCGGTAGAATTGCTCCCATGCCGAGCGTTGCTGCTTATATGCTCCCACGCCGCGCCATATGAAGCGGATGGCTTTAAATATAAACCACAGGAAGAGAGCCCAGAGTATTAAGCTTATGAAACTCATGCTTGAGGAGTGGGGGTTCTACGGGCGGTGCCTATCGAGAGGATGATGTAGACGAGTACCGTCCATGACAGTCCCGGCACACCGCATACGGCGAGAAAGGCTATGCAGGTGAGTATCAGCAGATAGCGCACGGCATTGTCACGCCAGCTGAAATTGGCGAATTTGAGCGAGAACAGCGGCAGATTGCTGACCATCAGCAGCGGGAACGCTATCAGCAATATCGCCATGTATATCTCGCCCGGGAAATCGTGGGTGTCAAGCCATGCCACAGCTCCGATCCAGAAGAGGGCATTGGCAGGGATGGGAAGTCCGATAAACGATGTGGTCTGGCGGTCGTCACAGTTGAACTTGGCAAGACGTAGCGCGCCCATCACCACTATCCACAGCGACAGGTAGCTCGTCCATGAGCCGGCGGTGTGCGCCATCATGAAGTTGAACATCAGCAGAGCGGGAGCCAGCCCGAAGCTGATGAGGTCGCTCAGCGAGTCGAGTTCCTTGCCGATCTCGCTGTAGGCATGGAGCAGACGCGCCATCGCGCCGTCCATGAAGTCGAATATGGCAGCGAGTCCGATGAATATGAAAGCCCACTGGTAGCCTTGCAGCCCGCAGGCGAGCGGCTCAAGCGAGCGGAAAGAGAGAATGCATGCCACAGAACCGCAGATGAGGTTGAGGCATGTGATGGTATTAGGAATGAAGCGACGTAAGCTCATTGAGATAAGTGCGGTAGGTGTTATTTGGTCGGGCTTTTGAGGCGCGCCACAGGGGTGACGCCTCCGACGGTTTTGTCTCCGAGGTTGACAAGAATCTCGGTGCCCAGAGGGAGATAAAGGTCTACGCGTGACCCGAATTTGATAAAGCCCATGTGGTCTTCGATGTTTGCCTCCTCGCCTGGCTCGGCGTAGGTGACTATGCGCCGTGCCATAGCTCCGGCTATCTGGCGCACGAGCACCGGCTGGTCGTCAAGGGCGCGGAGCAAGACGGTCGACCGTTCGTTTTCGGTGCTTGACTTGGGCAGATATGCAGCCATGAAGCGTCCGGCATGGTGACGCACAAGCTCCACGGTGCCGTCAACCGGAAACCAGTTGGCATGGACGTTGAGCACCGACATGAACACCGACAGCTGTAGGCAGCGGCATTTGAGCACCTCGGGCTCGTAGGTCTCTTCGAGAGCCACGACAGTGCCGTCGGCACTGCTGACCACGACATCCTTGCGGTCGCCTGTGAAATTGCGGCGCGGCGAACGGAAGAAGTTGACGATGAAAAAATACACCACACCTGCCACCACGGTCAGACTCGCCGATAACCATATCGGTGTCCATATCCAGAGTGGAGCAAGAATTATGATGAATCCTAATAGTGTGATTATCAGGATGTTTACGCCTTCATGATGTATTTTGACTTTCATGCGTATATAGCAAGGGCTGTTATTTCAACTCACAAAGTTAACAAAATTATTGCACAAATATCAGCGGAGGCATAAAAACAATAGCTATCTTTGTAAAGAATAACGAATTGAAACAGATAAAAGTAGGGACGCGGCGCGCCGCGTCATCAAACGCGATACATGTCGCCTGATACGATGACGCGGCACGCCGCGTCCCTACATTTATTCACAACACCTTATGGAATATATCTCACGACTATATGATTTCCTTGACGAGCTGGGGCGGCACAATGACCGCCCGTGGTTTCAGGCTCACAAGGATACCTATGACGAGCTGCGAGCTGCGTGGCTTGCCGACATTGACCGTATGATATCGCTAATGGCGGCATGGGATGCGCGACTCGTCGGATGCGAAGGACGCAAAGCGATGTACCGCATCTACCGCGACACCCGCTTTTCGCTTGACAAGACCCCATACAAGACTCATTTTGCGGCGGCGTTGTCGCCGACGGGTCAGCGTGACAAGGGCGCCGGCTATTACATACAGCTCGGGTCGGGCAAGCAGGTCGACTCGGGACTTTATGGAGGCATATGGTGTCCGCCGATGCCCGAATTAACCAAGCTGCGCCATGCGATAGTGGATAATATAGAGGAGTTTGAGGAAATCATATCCGACAAGCGGCTGCTCCGCTATTTCCCCGATTGGGTAGGGGAGACGCTCAAGACTGTGCCCAAGGGATGGGACCGCAACCATCCGCTTGCCGAGCTGCTGCGACGCAAGGACTATGGACGCGAGCATCCCGTGGGGTGCGACTTCTACATGGATCCGTCATGGCCCGAACGAGCCGCCGAGATATTCCACACCATAGCTCCATTGGTGGAGTTTATCAATTACAGCCTTTATGAAGAATAACCGCTTATGAGTCCAGGAGTAGTGATATTAGTGATTGCGGCGTATTTCGCGCTGCTGTTTGGCATGTCGTGGTTCTCGTCACGCGGAGGTACTAATCAGACTTTCTTCACCGGCGGCCGGCGCAATCCTTGGCCATTAGTAGCCATTGCCATGATAGGTGCGTCGATTTCGGGCGTGACATTCATCTCCGTGCCGGGGATGGTCGTGGGCAAGGGCTACAGCTACTTGCAGATGGTGCTTGGCTTCGTGGTGGGCTACATGCTCATCTCGGTGGTGTTGCTGCCGCTTTTCTATAAGCGCAAGCTGTCATCTATCTACGGCTATCTTGACGAACGCTTCGGGGTGCTGACCCATCGCACCGGGGCGTGGTTCTTCTTCATAAGCAAGATGCTCGGGGCTTCGGTGAGGTTTTTCGTGGTGTGTGCGGTGTTGCAGATGCTCGTGTTTGGACCCTTGGGCATACCGTTTTACCTCAATGTCATCGCTTCGGTGGGGCTGATAGGGCTTTACACCATGATGGGCGGCGTGAAGTCGCTTATATTCACCGATCTGCTCAACAGTTTCTGCCTTGTGGGCAGCGTGGTGCTCTGCATTATATATATAGGTGATGCCCTCGGACTGGACTTCGCCGGCATGACCCGTGCGGTGGCTGACCATCCGTCATCGCGCATATTCATGTTCGATGACCCCAAGAGCGGTCTGTATTTCTGGAAGCAGTTCATCGCCGGAGTGTTCCTGTCGATAGCGTTCAACGGTCTTGACCAGGACATGATGCAGCGCAACCTCGGATGTAAAGGCTCCCGGCATGCGCAGAAAAACCTGATGCTGATGGCACTGATGCAAGTCGGTGTCATACTCCTGTTTCTCGCCTTAGGGACTCTGATGGTCATGTATGTGGAGCATCATCCGTCGCTCCGGATTCCGGAGAAGACCGATGACCTCTTCGGCATGGTGGTCACTTCGGAGGGGATGCCGTGGATTGTGGGATTGCTCTTTGTCGTGGGGCTGATATCGGCAAGCTACACCAACGCCGGGTCGGCACTGACGGCGATGACCACCTCGTTTACCATCGACATCCTCCAGCGTGAGCATGCCGACGAGCGCACTCTGACGCGCACACGCAAGATGGTGCATCTTGCCATGACGGCGGTCATGGCAGCGGTGATAGTGGTGTTTTACTACATGGCGCACGAAGATGCCATCTCGGCTGTGTACACGCTTGCGTCATATACCTACGGACCGCTCCTGGGGCTGTTTGCCCTCGGGCTGCTGAGCAAGCGAGTCGTAGATGACCGCATGGTGCCGGTGGCGTGTGTCAGCGCGCCCGTGCTGTCATGGGCTATGCAGTGGTGGCTCAAGACGCAGTGGGGCTACGAGATTGGATTCGAGCTACTTTTGGTCAATGCCGCGTTCACGATCGTGCTGTCGCTGATACCGCTGCCACGGGCGCGTCAAGCCGATATGGCGGAAATTTAGTAACTTTGCAATGCAAAGTTACTACAAAAAAGTGAAATGCGGAAAGATATAGTGATAGAATTGA
>CAMQYL010000010.1:0-83450 GCA_947039275.1 uncultured Bacteroidales bacterium
CATGGGGTTTCGCACGGCTGGCACGTCTCCGACGTACCTCCTATATTGGATTCACGGACCATGCTTAAGTGAACGGCATGTCCCTACGGACAGGGGTGAAATAGGGGTGGGGATATACGAAGGGCTGCCGATTTCGGCAGCCCTTTGCATATGGGATGTGTGGAATGGTTACTTTTCGTACTTCTTGAAGATTACGGTGGCGTTGTGGCCGCCGAAACCGAACGAGTTGCTCAGCGCGGCGCGGACTTCGCGGTGCTCAGCCTTGTTGAAGGTGAGGTTGAGCGATTCGTAGTCGATTTCCTCGTCCTTGTCATCTTCGTCGTGGTTGATGGTGGGAGGAATGATGCCGTTGATGATGGCTTGGATGCTGAACATTGCCTCCAGTGCGCCTGTGGCACCGAGAAGATGACCTGTCATCGACTTGGTAGAGCTGATGTTGAGCTTCTTCACTGCATCGCCGAATACGCCACGGATGGCTTTGATCTCGGAGATGTCGCCCACGGGTGTAGATGTGCCGTGTACGTTGATGTAGTCGATATCTTCGGGCTTCATGTTGGCGTCCTCGAGAGCGTTGCGCATGGCGAGCATCGCGCCGAGACCTTCGGGGTGTGTTGCTGTCAGGTGGTGGGCGTCTGCGCTGAGACCGCCGCCAGCCATTTCTGCATAGATCTTCGCTCCGCGGGCGAGTGCATGCTCGAGGGTCTCAAGCACAAGCACTACCGAACCTTCGCCCATGACGAATCCGTCACGGCTCTTGCTGAAGGGGCGTGATGCTGTCTCGGGGCTGTCGTTGCGGGTGGAAAGGGCGTGCATGGAGTTGAAGCCGCCCACACCTGCGGGGTAGATGGCTGCTTCGGCACCGCCGGTGATGATAGCGTCAGCTTTGCCGAGGCGAAGCAGGTTGAATGCGTCAACTATGGCGTTGTTTGACGAAGCGCAAGCCGAAACCACACCGTAGTTGGGTCCATGGAAACCGTATTCCATAGAGATGTGGCCGCTGGCGATGTCAGCGATCATCTTGGGGATGAAGAAGGGGTTGTATTTGGGACCCTGTTCCTGATGGCAGGCATAGTAGCCGGCTTCTTCTTCGAACGTGTGAAGACCGCCGATACCGGCAGCTACGATTACGCCTACGCGGTCAGGGTTGATGGAGCCGTCGGTGGCATCGAGAGCAGCATCCTTGACAGCCTGACGGGCAGCAACGAGCGCATACTGGGCGTAGAGGTCGAGCTGACGCTCCTTGCGGCGGTCGAAGTGGTCAGAAGCCTTGAAGTCCTTGACTTCACATGCAAACTGTGTCTTGAATTTAGAAGCATCGAAGTGGGTGATAGGACCCGCGCCTGACTTGCCGGCTACTGCGGCTTCCCATGTTGATGTTACGTCATTGCCGAGGGGCGTGATGGCTCCGAGACCCGTAACAACTACTCTCTTTAATTCCATATATGGTGAATTTTTAGATTAAGTGTCGCTTGAATGTAAGGAGATAAGGGCAGAGGGAGAGACAGTGAGATAGGAGAGGGGTAAAAAAGCGAGGGCCGTCAAGAGCGTTCTGACGGCCATCACGCTTGATGAAGTCTTTTCACGTTGCTCTGGGAGCAGACAGTCATGCTGCCATGTCCCGGCATGTTGCGGACAAAGGGTGATTATTTGTTGGCTTCGATGTAAGCGATAGCGTCGCCGACAGTGGTGATGCCTTCAGCCTTGTCATCGGGGATGGTGATGCCGAATTCTTTTTCAAATTCCATGATGAGCTCAACAGTGTCGAGGCTGTCAGCACCGAGGTCCTTTGTGAACTCTGCTGTTTCGGTTACTTCGTTTTCGTCAACGCCGAGCTTGTCAACGATGATAGCTTTCACGCGTGATGCGATTTCTGACATAGTTGTTTAGTTATTTGGTTAGTAAAATCATTTCGCGATGCAAATTTAGAGAAAAATTTCCGAAATGGAAAACATTTACATCCAAGAATTGAGTTTTTATGCTCAAATGGCGCAAAAGTGCGCAATGGGATAGCTGTAACCCCTCTCAGCCAATATGTTAAATATTTGGCGATGTGGACATTTGGAGTGAGATGATGGAATACGACGAGAACCGCGATGCGACAACATAATCGCATGGCGGCTCACATCATATTATATTAGTGGTGCCCGGGTGTAGGGACATGCCATAAGGCTGTTAACTTAAACGTTGGAGGTTCTTGTATTCAAGACCTTCGGCGGAGGTCAACATATTAGGCCATGGTCATACAAGCCAGTAGGCTTGTATGACCATGGTGACGCCAGCCCTTTCCAATCAATGCCTCCGTAGGAGGCACACAACCCATGGTATGAGCTGTGCGCCACCTACAGCGGCGGAAATCGGTGTCGTAACAATAACATGGGTCATACAAACCTATGGCTTGTATGACCCATGCCTAATATGTGTGACCCATACTGGGTCTTCGGAGTTGTTTTGCTTAGGTTAGTGGCATTGGAGCACACCGCGTCCCTACTGTCATAGTGTCTGCAATCAGGCGATGCCGAGGTCGCGCTTTACGGCTTCGATCTTGTTGTCGGCTTCGCTGATGGCGCGGTCGTAGTCGGCTGCTGATGCCATCTTGCCACGTACTTCGATGTAGAACTTGATCTTAGGCTCTGTGCCTGAGGGGCGCACTGATACCTTGGAGCCGTCCTCGGTGAAGTACTGGAGCACGTTGGAGGTGGTGGGCATGTCGAGTTTGCTGACATTGCCAGTGCGGAGGTCGGTGAGGTTGAGGCTGTCGTAGTCCTTGACCTCGATGACGGGACTGCCACCGAGCTGTTTGGGTGGGTTTTCGCGGAAATTCTTCATCATAGCCACGATTTCCTCGGCGCCGGTCTTGCCTTTGCGCACTACCGAGATGCCGGCTTCGCGTGAGAAACCGTATTTGATGTAGATGTCCTGGAGCATCTGGAGGAAGTCCATGCCCTTGTCCTTTGCCCAAGCACATGCCTCTGCCATGAGGGAAATGGCAGAAACGGCATCCTTGTCACGGGCGAAGTCTTCGGCGAGGAAGCCGTAGCTCTCTTCGCCGCCGCCGAGATAGCGGCCTGTGCCTTCATGGTCGCGGATCACCGATGCGATCCATTTGAAGCCGGTGTAGCAGTCATACATGGGTATGTTGTTGGCATCGGCGATGGCTTTGATGGCTTCGGTGGTTACAATGGTCTTGACGATATACTCGTTGCCCTTGATGCGGTCCAGCTCTATGTTGCGTGTGATGATATAGTTAAGGAGTATCATCACGATCTGGTTGCCGTTGATGAGCACGTATTCGCCCTTGTTGTCGCGGATGACGGCTCCGATGCGGTCAGCGTCGGGGTCAGATGCCATGACCAGGTCGGCGCCTACTTCCTTGGCTTTGGCTATAGCCATTGCCATGGCTGAAGGCACCTCGGGATTAGGTGACTCTACGGTGGGGAAATCTCCGCTGGGCACATCCTGCTCGGGCACGTGGATAATGTTCTTGAAGCCGTAGTTGCGGAGGGAGTCAGGTATCAGTTTCACGCCGGTGCCATGTATAGGGGTGTAGACGATTTTGAGGTCGGCATTGTTCTTGATGGCTTCGGGGCTGAGCGAGAGGCCCTTGATGGCTGTAAGGAATGCCTGGTCGATGTCGTCACCGATAATCTGGATGTTGGCAGGGTTGCCCTTGAATTTGATGTCGTTGACGCTCTTGATTTTCTCCACGTTGTTGATGATGTTGACATCGTGGGGGGCGATGATCTGAGCTCCGTCAGCCCAGTAGGCTTTGTAACCGTTGTATTCCTTGGGGTTGTGGCTGGCGGTGATGTTCACGCCGCTCTGGCATCCGAGATGGCGGATGGCGAATGAGAGCTCGGGTGTGGGGCGGAAACTGTCAAACAGATACACCTTGATACCGTTGGCTGAGAAGATGTCGGCTACGATTTCGGCAAATTTGCGGCTGTTGTTGCGCACATCGTGTCCTACGACCACCTTGATTTCAGGCTCGTCAACGAATGCTTCCTTGAGGTAGTTGGCGAGACCCTGTGTGGCTGCGCCCACGGTGTAGATGTTCATGCGGTTGGTGCCGGCTCCCATGATGCCGCGCAGACCGCCTGTGCCGAATTCAAGGTCTTTGTAGAACGACTCGATCAGCTCGGTCTTGTCGGTCGCATCGAGCATGCGGCGCACCTCAGCGCGTGTGGTTTCGTCATATGCATCGGTCAGCCAAGCTTCGGCTTTGGCTGTCACCTGCTTTATAAGTTCCTGGTTGTCCATGTCTGTATCTTTTATAATTAATATTGTTACTTCCGAATTTTAGGGAATAGCAAATATAAGTATTAACAACCAAACTCCCAAATCCAGCCCTTATGCAGGGTGTGAAACAATATTAAAACCGCTCATGACATCCCGTCGGAGAGGGCGGCTTGTCGGCGTGCCAGGCGTTTCTGATGCTTGGCGAGGCGGCGGTCACGTGCGTCTGCGCGGCGCATGGCGTGTCTGTCATCGCGTGTTATGACGGGGTCTGCCACTGGAGTGGCTGCCAACGGAGTGGCGGTGGGCGGGACGGCATCGGTTGATGCAGTAGCCTCTCGTGATTGGCGGCGTGCAGCAGCGGCACGTGCACGGCGTGAACGCTCTATCGCCTTGTCGATAAGCGGTTGGAGCAAGGTGAATACTACAGTCTCAGTGTCGGTGAAGTCTACCTCGGCTCTGCCGGTGTCAATATAGTCATCGACGCATTTGATTACCTTATCCTCGTTGATATCATCGCTCAGCTGGCATACGCCATGTATCTGTTGGCAGATGTGGAGGTAGAACTTACGGGATACAGCGTGGTTCCACTTGGCTTTGCGTGGCTTAGGTGCGGATTGTGTTGTCATCGGTGTTTCGTTTTTGTAATTTGTCACAAAACTACAACCCCTGAAATCTACAGGCATGCGAAAATATCAGCATGACGACTCTAAAAATGTTTTGCCCATAGGGAAAAAATGCGTACCTTTGCACCACATGACAATCCACCCTATGCGCATGTGGCGTAATTGGTAGCCGCGTTAGACTTAGGATCTAATGTCTCAGGACGTGGGGGTTCGAGTCCCTTCATGCGCACAATCCGAGGTCTCCGGAGATTCTATCTCCGGAGACCTCGGATTGTATCCACATATTAAATGGAATATGGTGAGTCTTGAAGTAGACTGCGGCTCAAAGCAAGTTTTAGTGCTGCTGTTTTAGTGCTTTGACTTTGCGGTCAAGCTCCGCCACTACAGCATCCTTCTGCTTTTTCTTTTCTTCTGGGGTCAGCTTTTCGTTGGCGTTTATCGCTTTCAATTTCTCGATACACTCATCGTCAAGTTTTGCCTCGGCGGTTAATTCTTCGAGTATCTTGTTGTCGGCTTCAATCTCTTTTTCTAACGCTTCGGTCTCTTGTGCCATTTTTGCGGCAGCTTCTTTAGTCGTCTGAACCGCCATGGCTTTTTGTGTGGTATTTTTATTCATGATTCGTAGTTTATAATAATAACAAGTTGCTGGATCGCAAAGTTGTAGATTGATATGTGTGTCCATTTGTTACTTCTCATGTCTTATTGTATGTGGCGCGTATTGTTGTGCGATTGGGCATAATAATAGCCAAGTAGTGTTAAAACATACTGATGGGTGTCATTAATCTAAAGATATGCCCCATAGGTGGTTAACGATTGTTAATGGCTGATTTGGGAGACATAGTGCTGATTTATAATTTTGTGACAGATAACCAAATCAAATAAAATGAGTTCATATAGACGATTCAAAAGGAACGAGGATGCCATATCTCCTCGGAAAACAATGTCCGTACACATCGGACGCATGGGTGATAGCTTGGAAACACTTAAAGCTATGTGTAACACCAAATGTAATGAAATCCTGAAATCCGTCAGATTAGCTGACGGGGAGGAGATGGAGGTGGAAATTTGGACGGACTTTGATCTTGTCGGAGTTGCCAAAATCACCAGGAATGATTCGGGATGGCTGGTTTATTCTATAGATTATGCCGTGGGTACCGTCTAATGGGAGAAGTCACAACTTTCGTCCGTTTAAAACCACTCCTATCGGACACAAAAGATACTGTAGCTTGTAGGAATGGGGCATGATGCTGTTTACTCAACGCTCGCGGTGTTAACCGCGAGGGGTGTAGTAGCCACATGCAAGCAAGCTGTCAGCTGGCGCGGCTTGTGGAAAACGGATGTAATGGGAGTCCGGCGGTGTAACTGCTGGGGCAATCGCATGAATCAGCCCCGGCAGCTAACGCTGCCGTCATATTATGGGGCATTTTAGACCACAAGCTTCACAAGTCTGACGACTTGCTTGCATGTGGCTACTACTCCCGCCGCGGCTATGCCGCGCCTTAAATGCAAAATAATCTTAAGCAAATAGCATTGCGGATGCATCCTTGGTGCATCCGCCAACACGATAATCAGTCTCTGGATATCGGCTGCACCAGGGTACAGCCCTACAATCGGGGCGTTCCAGATAACAGGCTGTATTTGCTAAACTTGCGAATGACAGGTGTGGAGGTGATTTACAGCCGTTTCTCGTAGGCGAGGCGTGGTCCCCATGGGAATTGGTGGATTCCGCGGCTGGTGTAGCCGTATTTTGCCATGAGGTGTTGCATTATCTGGTTGTCGGTGCCTGTGTCAAGGCGGATGCTTGTGATCCCCAGGCTGCGTAATGTCTGCTCGATGAGTGAAAACAGTGTGGAGGTGGTGTGCCGTCCTCTCAGGCGGTCGCCCAATGCGAGGCGGTGTACCACCCCGTAACTTCCGCTATGCTCCCATATGTCACCTATGCGGTCATATGCTTCGTCATATGATGAAAGAGCTACATATCCGACCGCTGTCATGTCTGTGTCAATGAATACGTATGCCGTCCCGCTATCGATGTCCCTCACTACATCACTGCGTCCCGGGTAGCCGTCCTCCCACTGACGGAAGCCCGATTGCCGCTGAAACGCCCTGGCTTCGTCAAGGAGTGCCAGTATTACCTCTATGTCTTTTATATTAGCCTTACGTATTCTCACAATGTTAAGTCCTGGCTGTTTATTTGGACTTTGACGTTATCATGCAAATTTCCCGTTAACTCGTTCTTGTTCGTATAAATAGTAGACATATCCAGAACCCTCAGCATAGAGCCCCGTATTATTGTCTTCGAGCTTTGCGTAGGTCTCCGAATTGACGAAGTCCATCAGACTGTTTTGCACAGACTGACTGGTTTTTGAAGATATGTATTCGATGATGTCAGAAATGATACCTTCTTTCATGTAGTCTATTTGTTTATGGGTCAGCATTTATGCAAAAATTTGATAGATTCTGGTGAATGAAAGAAATATTGAGATGTGAAACGCTTGAATTGCAACTCTTCCAGGAGTCTCTTCATATCGATGAAGCCATTTTCAAAGTTGCGAATCAGGTAAGCTATATCGTCATCGGCTACAGGTCCTATGACAATGTCAAAGTCATGTTCATGAAGCTTGGCTCCTATCCGTCTGTTTCTCATAACGAATTTTGCCCATTCCTCGTTTGGTGAATCGAATAACTTTATATTCAGTGAATCCGATGCATGTTCCATATCAAAGTCAAATTCCGTTACTGTAGGGATGCCACCGTAACGGTCTGCGGTACGGGACGACATTTTTATTGCCTGTTCTTTGAGTTCAGTTAGGTAGAACCCTTGACCGAAATCTTTGAAAGGGCGTCCTTTTGCCAGATCGATAGTATCTATCTCGGTGTTTGAGCCGTGGTAAAGCCTGATCATATTGCGCCTCCGTTTTGTTTGCAGACAGCTGCCATGTCATCCACGCAGTCATTAAAAGATAACTGATGCTCGATTTCATAGTGCTTTTCAAGAAAGTCGAGACCTTTGAATCTTATGAGATAATTCGTGGCTTGCTTAAATGTCAGTCCAAATTTTGATGCGAACTCGCTTATTGCAGCGACTATGTATCTTATTTTGTTATTTTTCATGTCGTATTTGAAGTGGGTATATGGCAAAAAAATCCTGTGGGCAAGGATTGCTACAGGATTTTCAAGTTAGCGGAGTGACCGAGATTCGAACTCGGGATACGCTTTTGGCGTATACACGCTTTCCAGGCGTGCCTCTTCAGCCACTCGAGCACCACTCCGTTGGTTTGCGACAGTGCAAAGGTAGTATTAAAAATCCATTTATGCAATTAGTCGCTGATCAAAAACGCCATCCGACGGTGCCGAGGGCTGCCAGATTGCGCACCCTGGGATGGATGGTGCCTGAGTCGGAGTCATTGGCGACATTTTTCAGACCGAACATGGTGCGGAAACCAACGGTGACATGTTTCCACACATCGATGGATGTGCCTACCATCAAGCCCCAGTCGGAGCGGTACTGCGAATTGATGAAGGCGTCGGGGTCGTTGTAATAATCCGCATCAACTTTTTCGTATATGTTGACCATCTGCCCTAGCTCATTGATATATGAGCTCATGAGGGTCTGGTGTTGCGTGCCTGTGAGTCCGAGCGAGTAATAGAAACCGCCTTGCAGGTTCCAGCGGACATTGTCAGCCAGATTGAATCGGACCGACACATATACCGGCACTTCAAACGAATACGAACGGTTAGAGAGTCGTATGGCTGATGTCGGTATCTCGTCAGTTCCGCGAAATGCCATGGAGGTGCTGCTGTTGCGCGCCATGAAGTTTAACTCTGTGCTGAGAGCCAAGTAATTACGTAATCCGAATGTCACCGAACCGCCTACGCCTCCTGCAAATCCTGCCGACATGTCTATGTCGGTTATTGCCGGGTAGCAGCTTTGGTAGTTTTGCAGCAGGGTGCTTGTCCCGGCGAGTCCATGTATGCCTATCTCCAGGAATTTGTCGGCAGGGCGCGTGTCAAAAAAATCCGCAGCCGCAGAGTGCACAGGCGCGATTAATAAAAGAGATATTGATGTGAATATCGATGTTAATATGCTTTTGATATGTGTCATGGTCAAGGGATGAATAGGACATGTCTTATGCACATGCATCACAAAGTTACAAATATCTCTGTCATTTGGATGTCCGAAACGAAAAAAATTGCTATGTTTGCACAGCCTTAAAAAGTAACACCATAATGACACTGTCGTATAACAAGATTTGGCTTTCTGCCAAGGACTATATCATCATCACTTTAGGTCTCACGATGTATGCCTTCGGATTCTGTGCGTTTGTCTTGCCGGAGAAGGTGGTCATCGGAGGCGTGACGGGTGTGAGTACCATTGTGTATTTTGTCACTCAGGATCATTTCAGCCACGGGGTTCCTGTGGCGGTGACCGCTTATGCCATCAATGCCATACTGCTCGCTATAGCGTGGCGCAAGGTGGGCAAGACGTTTGTAATCCGCACGATATTCGGCGCGACGGTGCTGTCGCTCGGCATAGGTTTCTTTCAGCCGTTTTTCCATGAGCCGATAGTCAAGGGTCAGGATTTCATGAATGTGCTCATCGGAGCCATTATGGGCGGCTTCGGCGTGGGACTCACATATATCCACAACGGCTCTACAGGCGGCACGGATATTGTGGCTGCCATAGTCTCCAAGAAAAGCAATGTGTCGTTCGGACGCATGATGATATATATTGACATGTGTATCATCGGATCGTCATATTTCATATTCCACAGCGTAGAGACCACCATATATGGTGTGGTTTTCCTTTTCGTGGTGCCGATGCTCGCCGATGTCATTATCAATACCAACCGCCAGGCGGTGCAGTTTACCATCATTTCGTCGCACTGGAAGGAGATAGCCGATGCGGTGCTGTCGAAAGCCCACCGTGGTTGTACGGTGCTTGACGGTGTGGGCTGGTACAGCAAGCACGATGTCAAGGTGCTTCTGGTGATGTGCCGCCGCTATGAGTCAGTGACCATATTCCGCATAGTCAAGAGCATCGACGAACACGCATTCATAGCTCAGGGTCTCGTAAACGGTGTCTACGGCGAGGGCTTCGACACCATTAAGCTCAAGCTGCCCAAACAACCCTCGCCAGCCGAGGATGCGCAGGCAGCATCGCGCACCCATCACTGATGTGGTGTATCCATTGACGGTATTTCAATGTAGGGACGCGGCGTGCCGCGTCATCGCATCAGGCGATGTGTGTTGCCTTTGATGACGCGGCACGCCGCGTCCCTACAAGACTACAAATTATGGAGTTATGACGTGGTGTGCTATTTTGCCAGTGGATCCGGTTTATTCGCCCCAGCGGCGGCGGAGGGGATAGCGGTTGGGGTGCATGAGCAGACGCAGGGAGGTGGTGTAGCTGCAATACGACCAGATCCAGTTGATGAGGACGGTGATCTTGTTGCGCATGCCGAGGATGGAAATCAGATGCACGAACATCCATGTGAACCATGCGGGGCGTCCGTAGAGGTTGAGGTGGTTGAGGTCAGCTACGGCGCGGTTGCGTCCTACGGTTGCCATCGAGCCTTTGTCTTTGTAGCGGAACGGGATACTCCATGAGCCTTTGCGCAAGTTCTTTGCCAGATTGTGGGCTTGCTGTATCGCCACCTGTGCGAGCTGCGGGTCGCCCTTGGGCTTGTCGGCAGTGGGCATGATGCAGACATCGCCGAGCGAATAGACATCTTCAAGTCCAGCTACACGGTTGTACTCATCGACCACGTAGCGGTTTCCTGGACCGCGCTGGGGCTGCTTGCCCTGGAATGTGACCGGGACGGCTGTCACACCGGCTGTCCATATGACAGTCTCGCTGTAGATGGTGCTGCCGTCTTTGAGGGTGACGATATTGTCCTTGTAGCTCTCCATCAGAGTGTTGAGTCGCACTTCTACCATCAGATGCCCGAGGTATTCGAGTGCATGACCCGATGATGTCTCGCTCATGGTGCGCAGCAGGCGGTCGGTGCCTTCGAGCAGTATGATGCGCACATCGTCAACGTTGAGTTCGGGATATTCGCGCTTGAGGATATAGCGTTTCATCTCTCCGATGGCTCCAGCCATCTCCACTCCTGTCGGACCGCCGCCGATTACCACAAATGTCAGCAGACGTTTGCGCTCTGCCTCGTCATGGCAGATGGATGCCCGTTCGAGGCGGTCGAGAATCTCGTTGCGGCAGCGGATTGCCTCCGCCGCGCTCTTGAGGGTGAATACGCGTTTGAGCAGTTCGTCGTTGCCGAAAAAATTGTTGGTCGTGCCATTTGCTATTACGAGCGAATCGTAGGGGATGCGCTCAAACTGCGTCTCCACCCACTTCTGGTCGGTGTTGACAGTCATCACATCGCCCATGCGGTAGTGGACGCCGCGCACCGAGCCTTTGCGCATCTCGCGGCGGAAGGGGAACGATATGCTGCCGGGGTCGAGACCGCTGGACGCTATCTGATAGAACAGCGGAGGGAAGCTGTGGAAATTGTTGCGGTCGACGATGGTCACGTCCCAGCGTGACTTGTCAATCTTCTTGGCGAGATTGAGCCCGGCGAAACCGCCGCCTATTATCACCATTCTCGGTAGTTGCTGTGCCATTGTAGAGATTATGATGGGGTTATATATGTTGCTGAGTTTGTTGTATCGATTTGTCAATGCGGCGTAGCATGCCGGACCAGAGGACAGCCTGGGTGAGGCTTCGGGTCAGCAGGTATGCCAGAAATGCCAGCCAGAGTCCGTGGTTGCCCATAGTGTGGTAGGCTGTGAGGTAGACGGCGAAGAATGCTATGGCAGCATAGAGCATCGGCAGAAGCATCATCTTGTTGGATGTAGTGCCTATGAAGATGCCGTCGTAGGCAAAGGCGGCAAAGCTCGCCAACGGGATGGCGAATGCCCATGCGGCGTATTCCGCTGAAGCTTCTATGACCTGGCGGTCATTACTGAGGATGCCGAGAAACCACTCTCCACCGAGTATATAGAGGACTGTGAACACTGCGGCGAGAGATGCGCTCCATCGCAGCAGCGACCTGACGGTCTGCCGCAGTGCGGTCACATCGCGGCGACCGATGTCGCGTCCTACGAGAGCTTCGCCGGCAAAGGCGTAGCCGTCCATCACGTAGCTGAACAGCATGAACAGCTGCAGCAGCAGGGCGTTGGCAGCAAGGACTACATTGCCCTGGGAGGCTCCGGTGCGTGTGAACCAAAGCGTCACGGCTATCATGCACACGGTGCGCAGAAACAGCACCACGTTAGTGCGGAAGAATCTGGCGAGTTCGCGCGGTGCTATTACGGGTTTCCATCCTTGCCACTTGGGGTGCTGGCGCAGTGCCATGACCAAGAACGCCAATGCACCTATCCATTGGGCTGCCAATGTGCCTGTGGCTACCCCCTCAATGCGCCATCCTAATCCGAACACGAGCACGAGGCTTATGAGGATGTTGGAGACATTGATGAGGATGGAGACCCACATGGGTGTGCGCGAATCCTGCCTGCCGAGAAACCATCCGGAGAATCCATATGTGGCAAGCACCGCCGGCGCGCCCCATATGGCTATGCTGAAGTAGCGGAGTGCCAGCTCCGATGACTCGTCCGAGGAATCGACAAAGTGTATCAGGGGAGAGGCGAGAAGTGGAGACAGGGCTATGAAGCAGATGCCGATGACAACAGAGACGAGCAGCTCGCGTGACAGTATCAGACTCTGGGCATCGGAGTCGCCGCGTCCATATGCCTGGGCTGTCATGCCGCTTGCACTCATGCGTATGAACGACACGAGCCAGTAGAGGAGGTTGAACACCGTGCTGCCCACGGCAATCGCGGCAAGATACACAGCCGAACCCATGTGTCCCGTGATAGCCACATCTACCAGTCCGAGCAGCGGAGTGGTGATGTTGGTGACTATTGACGGCAGGGCGAGAGCCAGTATGTCGCGATCGGTTTTCTTCACGGGCTATCGTTTTATCATGCCTTTAGCCCGCATGCTGTCCCATCCTACATAGATGATGAGAAGCACGTAGACCACGAGACCGAGCAGTTGATTGAGCCCCTGTTCCATGGGGCAGGTGTATTCAAATCCGAGGAAGCGGGTAAGAGCTGCGAACACGCCGAAGAGCGCACCGCCGGCTATAAGTCCTGAGGCGATGAGGGTGCCGCGGTCACGGCGCGCATCATTGACAGCCTTGTCCTTGGAACGCGAACCTACAAACCATGCCAGCGCACCGCCTACGATAAGAGGAGTGTTGAGGCTCAGGGGGATGAACATGCCGAGGCAGAATGCCAGAGCCGGAACACCGAGCCAGTTGAGGAGCAGGGCGAGTATCGCACCTGTGAGATATAGTATCCAGGGAGTGTCACCACCCATCATCAGCGGCTCGATTACCTTTGCCATGGCGTTGGCTTGGGGTGCCACGAGGGCATTTTCGCCGCTGAATCCGTACACGTCGTTGAGCAGAAGTATAACACCGCCTACTGTAGCTGCCGAAACGAGTGTGCCGAGGAATTTCCAGCTCTCCTGTTTGCGAGGCGTGGAGCCGAGCCAATAACCTACTTTGAGGTCGGTCACGAAGCCGCCAGCCATAGATAGTGCCGTGCAGACCACGCCGCCGATAATCATTGATGCAACTATGCCGCTCGATCCGCTCATGCCTATCGCCACGAATATCACCGATGCCACGATGAGGGTCATCAGGGTCATGCCGCTGACAGGGTTGCTGCCCACGATGGCTATGGCGTTGGCTGCCACGGTGGTAAACAGGAATGCTATCACGGTCACCACGATCCATGCCACAAGCGCCTGCCAGAAGTTGTGGATGACACCTACCCAGAAGAACAGGAGGACTGCCACCAAGGCTATGACGATGAAGAATGTGATATGCTTCATGGAGATGTCGAGCTGCCAGCGTATAGGTCGCTTGCCTGCTTCGCCGCCTTTGAACTCGCGTGTGGCAAGTCCGACAGCCTGTACGATGATGCCCCATGACTTGACTATGCCGATGACTCCAGCCATGGCTATGCCGCCGATGCCTATGAGGCGCGCGTAGTCGCTGAATATCTGTTCTGCCGGGAGCGATGCTATCTCAGGCATGCCGTAGGAGCCCATCAAGGGTATTACGACCCACCAGATGAACGCCGATCCGGCGCAGATGACAAATGCGTATTTCAGTCCGATTATATATCCCAAGCCGAGCAGAGCGGCTCCGGTGTTGCAGGTAAGCACCACTTTTGCCTTTTCGACGGCTGCCTGTCCCCATGATGTGGCTGCGGTGGTGATGGTGCCAGCCCAGAAGCCGAATGTCTCCACCACATAGTCATAGATGCCGCCGATGAGGCTGGCAACGACGAGAGTCAGTGCCTGACCTCCTTTCTCACCCTTGGCTGAAGTCTGTCCGCTCGCCAATACCTGAGCTGTAGCAGTAGCTTCGGGGAAAGGATACTTGCCGTGCATGTCCTTGACGAAGTACTTGCGGAAGGGGATGAAAAACAGTATGCCCAATATGCCGCCTAAGAGGCTGCTGAGAAATATCTCAAGGAAGTCTACAGTGATGTCGGGGTATGATGCCTGGAGGATGTAGAGGGCAGGGAGGGTGAATATCGCACCTGCGACTATGACGCCCGAGCAAGCTCCGATTGACTGTATGATGACGTTCTGACCGAGAGGATTTTTCTTCTTCAATGCGCCCGAAAGACCCACGGCGATGATGGCGATGGGGATGGCGGCTTCAAACACCTGTCCGACCTTAAGTCCGAGATAGGCGGCTGCCGCGCTGAATATGACGGCTAAGATGAGACCGAGAGTGACTGAGTATGGGGTCACCTCCTTGTATTCGCGCGCCGGATGCATCATGGGGCGGAATGTCTCGTCTGCCGCGAGTTCGCGGAAAGCGTTTTCCGGAAGCTGTGCGGGATCCGCGTCAAGGTATATCTCCTTGTTTTCGGCTGATAGGTCGGTGGTCTTGGTTGACATAATGTGATGATGTTTTGGGTTTCAGGTATTGAATGTAGGTTAAGGCTGCTGCCGTCCGAGTATCTCGAAGTTGTCCACGTATATCTCGGTGACAGTGCGTTTGATGGCGTTGCGGTCCTCCCAGTAACGGGTGCGCAGACGCCCTTCGATGTAAAGTTTGGTGCCTTTGCGTATGTATCGTTCGGCGGCTTCGGCGGCAGCGTCCCACATGACTATGTTGTGCCACTCGGTCAGCTCAGGAGAGTTGGCGGAAGCGCGCTCGTTGGTGGCAAGGGGAAAAGTTGCCACCGGACGCTTCTGCTCGAGGTAACGCACCTCTGGGTCGCGCCCCACATTGCCGAGAAGTATAACCTTGTTGACTGACATACACGCACTAAAAAGGACACTACAAAGTTAGCAATTCCCCACCACTTAGCCAAAAGCCCCACTTAGCGGATTATAGTCTCATAAGCTTTGCGCTCTTGTAGGATAAAAATGTTTTATTGAGGCGATCACTTTTTTCTTTATTCCATTTATCAAGTGTTCCATTAGGGTGTAATCTATGTCACCATTGTCATCAACAGGCATCATCACGGTATCAGCTGTGATTTTTGCCTTTGAGATTGAATCGCCCCAATGGTATTTATGCGACAGGCTGCGGATGAGAGAGGAGACTATAAACAGGCTGATATTTTCGGTCGGTTCCATTTCTCGCAATTTCAACACCAGATTATGGCTGTCATTTGAGTAGAAATCCCTGGGTTGGTATGTAATGACCGTGGTTTTACCGCCGATCATTATCGAGTTGCCGCGTTCGATTAAGTTCCTGTCATAATTTATGTATGAAGCAATGGAATTGTTGTCCACTCCGGCGGTAACATAGGGAGTGTTGCCGCTGTTATAAGTGACCTCCGTCTTAAGAATATTGTGAGTGTTTTGGACTTCAAAGAGGTCCAAAATCCGATATTCCTTATATGTGATGGAATCAGTCTCCAATCTGCGTAAAGTGCTGATTTCGGGGGGTAGGGGCTATGTTATCAAAGCCACAGGCTTTGATATAGGCTTCGAGTTCGCGTATCCGCTCCTCTATGAAAGTTACAGCGACATAGCCTTCAATGTCGTAAGGCACATTGATTTCTATTTCATTGAATAGAGATTCAAACTGTCTGACGGAACCATTAAGTAGCTTGTGTCTGCTCTTGTTAAACCATGTGATAAACCATAAGGCCACCTTTGGCGTAAGACCATCGAACAATGGAAATACGGTCTTGGTAAACTGCCCGGCATAGAAGTCGTGTTCTTGATAGAAGAACTGCATTCCCATCATGCCTACAGCGATACTGTTCCCTTGTATGAGGTGTTCGGAATCCAAATAATCAACGTAACCCAGAATGCCGTTATTAAACACTGTGCGGGTAAAATAAGGGTATTCTGAATTTTTGGAGAAGTTGAAGGCTCCCTTATCCAATTGTGGATTTGATTTGACCTTGAAGAGTTTTGAAGCCTTTGTTTTTAAGAAATAGCCCCCGGCTTTAGTGAATTTTTCAAGAGCTTTTGACCGGGGGCTTATTGTTTTCCCAGGCGGTCCTCCAGAGTCTGCTTCTTTAAGATTTCGCTTACTTGCCATGCCATATAGTCTGACACTGTCTTATTGAAATCTTTGAGATGCGGTGTGGTGTCAACAGGGGCAATCTGATTCCAGTCACAGCCGTTGTCGGGAGATATGTGCCCTTCGTAATAGTCGTTTTCCGATAGATAGCGGAGATGGTTTTTCCCGAAATGGACTAGATTCACAAGTTCGTCATAGCGTTCTTTTGCATGGTCGGTGTCTTTTAGGTTTGAACTTGCTTTCTTACGGTCGGTGCGTGTATAACCGTCATTTGAGAAATCAATAAATTTGACTATGCTTCTTGCATCGTGTGGTTCATTTACTCGGAATACATATATGTATGTTTGGACGCTCGATTTACCCACAAATAGATCTTCGGGCATCTTTATGCTTGCCAAAAGAGTATGACGTTTAAGTATCTCAATATTATAGCTCTTTGCTTTGCCGGTGCCAGCCGACCCTTGTATGATAATTGCGGCATAACCTCGGGTCATCATATCCAGCGCTTTTTTCACGAAAATCATTCCATTCCCTTCTGCCGAATATGGGGGATTCAGCACAAAGGCGTTCGCTGGAAAATCTTTGTCTGTAGCGCCAAAGCCGTATTTGCCGTTATAGTTGTTGAGCGAATCAAGATTTAAGATGTTAGAGCTTCCGTCTCCCATAAGAATCATGTTGAGTATTGCCAACATATAAATGTTTGGTAGCACTTCAAGCCCGAGCAATTGCTCGGATTTTATCTGCTGTTCCTTTTTTGCCAGAGACTGTGGCGATGTAGAGTTTTTCCTTGCATCGGCAAGCATTTCATTCATTGCGGCAACCAACAGTCCGGCAGAACCGGTGGCGAAGTCCCATACATAGGAATTCTGATCTACACGGGCGAGCTTGACCAGTAAAGTCGCGACATATGAAGGGGTAAGCACGACATCGTTGAGCTGGTCCTGTGAAAACCCGAGCCAGTTATACATCTCGTTGAATAGCTTTCCTGCAAAATCTGTTGTGAGCCCGATTTTATAATAGATTCCTAAATCATCGATTATCTTACAGAACACATGTTTCAATTGGCTTTCTCCGTTTTCCACGCGGTTTATATTGTCGTTTGTCAGTGTGTTTTGAAGAGTCCGTATGATGAGATCTTTCTTCTGCTCTGGCAGCTCTTTATGGCTGAGAAATGCTTTGATTTTCCGTAAAATTATGTCTCCGTCTGTGTTCCCGGTTTCATTGGATGATTTCAGCTCATCCTTTTCAAGCGGGGCTACATCGCCAGGAATACCTATGGTCGCGATGATGGAGGCGGCTACGAGATATACACGCTCATCTTCTCCAAGGTTTTTTCATCTTTGTAGATGTCGCTGTTGAGACGTCGGAGGCTGACTGAAATCTCACGTTCTCGCTGCTCTTTTATGCGCTCTAACTCGCTCTGTGGCAATCTCAGTTCTTCGACTTTATGGATAAATTCGTCAAAATTTTCTTTTGAGAGGAATGACAGGTCGCTGTACTCTCCGACCTCCTGTCCTGCCCCAAAATTGTCTTTTGATACATAGTACACGCTGATTTTATGCTGTAGATTCCCAAGTGGGTCTCTCCAACCAGTCATCCCTATGGCGATAATATCCGTATAGATCGAGTGATGAAGAAGCGCATTGGCATAATGCACAGCCCCGTTTACGGCATAAGAATTTATATTTTTGAAATTTGACTCGTTTTTGGCTGTCCGGTTCTCTACTGTGCCGTTTGCATCCAGTTTGACTAATTTATCTTGATAACCTTTATACTCAATAAGGATTGGATACCATTTTAACCGTTTGTCTTGAAGTAGAAGCTTTGCATCGGGACGGTTTGCTCCTGATCCGCCGTTTTTCGACAGATATGCTTTTAGGGCGTTGTCTATCTCCGGGTTGAGTTCCTGTTGTTCAAGTCTATAGTCAAGACCGTATGATTTTAACCAGCCATTTGCTAAATTTGCTATGTTGGGTTCGACCGATTGTATGGTTTTCTTTGCCATGTGAATTTAATTTGCCGAATTGATAGATGTGGGAAATGTAAGCTGAAGCATAGATAGGGTTTAATCGTGCACACAAGTCTGTTTATTCATGCAGCCTGTTGGAATTTAATCATGTGATAAAGGCTATTTTAACAATTTTCTATCGTTATCGCCGCTTTCCAATACGCTCATTTGATGGATGGCTATTTGGTTCAGCTTTACAAGTCGCTCGCTCTGTGTCATGCCTTGTTCGATAAAAACCGCATTGATATTTTCCATATTGGACAGGCATATTAGCTCGTTGATTGATGCATAGTCGCGGATGTTGCCTTTCAGGTCGGGGTGTGCGTCGCGCCATTGCTTCGCCGTGATGCCGAATATCGCCACGTTGAGCACGTCGGCTTCGTTGGCATAAATCATGGTTGTCTGTGCTGGGGTAATCTCTGCCGGGATAAGGTTATGCTTTATGGCTTCGGTGTGTATTCGATAGTTGATTTTTGACAATTCGCGTTTCGCTGACCATCCCAGAAGATGCTGTTCTTCCGTTTTTAGCCTCTGAAATTCCTTTACTATGTAGATTTTGAACTCCGGACTTATCCACATCGCAAACTCAAAGGCTATATCCTTATGTGCATATGTGCCGCCGTATCGTCCTGCTTTTGCCTGAACGCTTATCGCATTTGTCTTTGCGACAAACTCTTTGACACTTATTTTGAAGCTGTTTAAGCCTGCTTGATTTTTAATTATGGCGAATTCGCCATAATTAAAATCTGGATTATATACTCTCTCCCATATACCTATGTACTCAAGTGTGTTGCGATTTCGGAGCCAGTCGGTTATGAAAAAATCTCCGTCTTTGGCGCGTAACATATCCGTTAGGCATATGTAATCCTCTCCGTCTACTTTTATCACGTTGACTTCAGTATTCTGTACAGTGATTTTTGCCATAGCTAAGAATTAACGCTTGGTTGATAAGAGCATTGCGAATTTAGTCAGAATGTGTGAGGTGTCAAAATTTTGGGGGAAACAAATCTGGTGGCAAATAAGCGACCGGGGCAGGGCGGGGTGCCTTGCTCCGGTCGGTGGTGTGTTATGTTTCTTGTGTCGGCGGGAGATTATTCGCCGGGGATGATTGCTTCGCTGGGGCATACTTCAGAGCATGAGCCGCAGTCGATGCAGGTATCGGGGTCGATGTGGTAGATGTCGCCCTCAGAGATAGCGCCCACGGGGCAGACGGGGAGGCAGGTGCCGCAAGCGACACAAGAGTCGGTGATTACGTAAGCCATAGTAGTTTAGTGTTTATAAGTTAGCTTTTAGGAATTTCTGTCATTGGTGAGCTGCCTGTGACAATACTCACTTTCTGTGATGCAAAATTACATATATTTGGCAAATGCGCCACATTTTTCAGCGAAAAATTTCCAAAAACGGGTTTAAACAATGTTTATGGCTGCCAGGGGATACCCAAAAGTAGTGATTGGTGTCAGAAGAGGTAGGCGGCGGTGATGGTCCAGCAGCGGGTTTTGCCGTCAATGCTGACATTGCTGAGCTCGCCTCCGCTGAGACGGTTGACTACAGAGTTGGAGAGACCGAGACCGTAGGATGCGGCTACCTGTATCTTGTTGATTACCTGGAGTCCGAAACCGAAGTTCCACGCCACGTCGAAGGTCTTGTTTTTGAGCGCGTCGTTGATGCCTGTGCGGCTGGTCAGGAAGGCGAATGACGGACCGGTGGTGACGAAAGGAGATACTATCTTGCCGATGCCGGGGAGTCCGATCATGTACTTGAGGTTGATGGGTATCTCGATGTAGTCACGGTGCGAGACGATGTCGGAGCTGAGGTTGTCGTAGTCATACTGTGCTTCAAGGTTGCGGCGCACGTACATGAGTGAGGCGTCGAAACCGAGATTGATCGCCGGGGCGATGAACTGCATCATCACACCGCCTGTGAAACCGCTCTGGTTGTCAGAGTCGAATACCGACTTGTTGAAGTGGAGCGAGTTGACAGTCATGCCGACCTTGGCACCGAACTTGAACTGTGCTGAGGCGGGTACTGCCGCGCATATCGCCACGATAACGGCTGCTGCCAATGAAATCAATGTCTTTTTCATAAGGGGTAAAAATGGGGTTAGATGTGTGAACATTTTTCCTACGAAAGGTATTTATCCAGTGTGCAAAGTTACCTTTTTTGCATTATATAGCCAAGTTGTGTTAAAATTTACCTATATTTGTCACATATGCCGCAATCAAAAGATACTGTTTCGCCGTCGCGGTTGGAGCGTCTGATGTCATGGGCAAAGGCGCGCTGGACCTACTGCACCACGGGTGTGTGGCTTGACCCCCGCCGCAACTGGAAGGTGTCGGTGGTCAAGACGCTCAATCTTGCCGTAAGGTCATTTATGGACTCTGATCTGCAGGTCAGGGCAGCCTCGCTGACATATAATACTGTGCTGGCAGTCGTGCCCGCGCTGGCTATGGTGTTTGCCATCGGGCGCGGCTTCGGTTTCCAGAATCTGCTTCAGAAGCAGCTCTATGATGCTTTCCCGTCGCAGCACACTATGATTTCGACTGCGCTCAAGTTTGTCGACAGCTATCTGTCGCAGGCTTCCGAAGGGCTGTTTGTCGGCGTAGGTATCGTGTTCCTCCTGTGGACCATGATATCGCTGCTCGGCAATGTCGAGGATGCCTTTAATATAATATGGGATGTCAAGCGCGGACGCACTCTGTGGCGCAAGGTGACCGATTATCTTGCCATCTTCCTCATATTGCCTATATTGATGATAGTGGCTGCCGGCATTTCAATCACGATGTCGACCACTCTGCATAATCTGCTGCCGTTCGGATTCCTGTCGCCGGCGGTGGAGTTTTTCCTTGATTTGGCGAGCTATGCAATCACATGCCTGTTTTTCGCCGGGGCATACATGCTGATACCCAATACCAAGGTGAAGTTCGGCAATGCTCTGATTGCCGGGTTTATCGCCGGAGTGAGTTTCCTGGTGCTGCAATGGCTGTTTCTGTCGGGGCAGATCTATGTGGCGAAATACAATGCGATATACGGTAGTTTCTCGTTTCTGCCACTGTTTCTGCTCTGGCTCTACCTCGTATGGCTTATCACATTGATAGGCGCGATACTGTGTTACGCATCGCAAAACACTTTCGCGCTCAGCTTCATCGGACAGGTTGACAGCATATCTCCCAACTATCGCCGTAAGGTCACGATTGTAGTCATGACGCTTATATGCCGTCGCTTCTACGACCGCAAGCCTCCGATGAATGTCACGGAGCTGGCACGTACGTATGCTCTGCCGGCGCGGCTTGTCAAGGATATAGCCACTCTGCTTGTCAACGTGAGGGTGCTTGACTATGTGACCACCGATGCCACCGAAGGGGAGCAGCCGTTGCAGCTCGCAGTCCCGGTAGAGACGTTGACTGTGGGTGATGTGATGGGGCTGATTGACAATTACGGCACCTCGGGCTTCATCCCGCTTTTTGACAAGCGTTTTGCCGCGGTCAACAAGATTGCCCAAGGATTTGACTGCGAGTTCACCTCTATTACCGATAAGACACGGTTTATAGACATCCCGGTAGATGTAGAGCCATTGCCTCTTACCAAGATTACAGTAAATTAACCCATATTAAATTTCTCAGACATGAAAAAAGTAATCTCCACCACCGAGGCTCCCGGAGCCATCGGACCTTACTCCCAGGGCATAGACCTTGGCAATATCGTGTTTTGCTCAGGGCAGATACCCATCAACCCTGCTACAGGTGCAATGCCTGAAGGCATCACAGCCCAGACCGAGCAGGCTATAGCCAATGTCAAGGCATTGCTCAAATCAATAGGTCTTGGCTTGGAAAATGTTGTGAAAACCACCGTGTTCTTGGCTGATATAGCGGATTTTGCAGCGATGAATGAAGTGTATGCATCGCACTTCACCGAACCGTTTCCTGCCCGTTCCGCTGTGGCGGTCAAGGATCTCCCCAAAGGGGCTTTGGTAGAGGTAGAGGTGATCGCAGCACGTTGATTTGCGGCGAGTCTCTGCGTATATTCTTAAAATTTGTTGATAAAATAAAATGCTGTTTATTTTGACAGCATGAAACAAAATAGTAAATTTGCATCCACAAGTCGCTCCCCGGAGCCTTGTGGATGTTCTATTTTTATTTTTGCAGCCATGAATTGGAATCGCAATGTATAAAAACAGTTAACTTAGTCTAATCAATTCTTAAAATACATTAACCTTAATTACAGAAAAACCCTTACAGATGAAAAGAGTTTACACGTTCGGTGACGGACATGCCGAAGGCGATGCTTCGATGCGTAACCTTCTCGGTGGCAAAGGTGCCAACCTTGCTGAAATGAACCTGCTCGGCATGCCTGTGCCTCCCGGATTTACCATCACAACCGAAGTCTGCACAGAATACACACAATATGGCCGCGATGAGGTCGTGAAGCGTCTCAACGACGATGTGCACAAAGCTATCGCTCATGTTGAAGGCCTTACGGGCAAGAAGTTCAACGATCCCTCTAATCCTCTGCTCGTGTCGGTGCGCTCTGGAGCGCGTGCTTCCATGCCTGGCATGATGGATACAGTGCTCAATCTCGGCATGAACGATGCCACAGTGGCTTCGCTGGCTGAAAAAAGCGGCAATCCACGCTTTGCATGGGACAGTTACCGCCGTTTCGTGCAGATGTACGGCGACGTTGTGCTTGGCATGAAGCCCAAGAGCAAAGAGGACATCGATCCCTTCGAAGAAATCATGGACAAGGTCAAGGAGCAGAAAGGCGTGAAGCTTGATACAGAGCTTGATGTCGAAGACCTCCAGACTCTGGTGAAGCTGTTTAAAGCTGCTGTCAAGGAACATACCGGCAAGGATTTCCCTGATGATGCCTGGGAACAGCTCTGGGGCGGTATCTGCGCTGTGTTTGACAGCTGGATGAACGAGCGCGCCATCATCTACCGCCGCATGAACCAGATACCCGAAGAGTGGGGTACTGCCGTTAACGTTCAGGCCATGGTCTATGGCAACATGGGCGACAACTCTGCTACAGGTGTGGCTTTCAGCCGTGATGCAGCTACAGGCGAAAACATATTCAACGGCGAGTATCTCATCAACGCTCAGGGTGAGGACGTTGTGGCTGGTATCCGCACACCCCAGCAGATTACTGTGGAAGGCTCACGCCGCTGGGCTGCCCTCCAGGGCATCTCTGAGGAGGAACGCGCCAGCAAGTATCCTTCTCTTGAGGAGTCGATGCCTGTATGCGCTGCCGAGCTGATTGCCATCTCCAACAAGCTCGAAGGTTACTACAAGGATATGCAGGATATGGAGTTCACTATCCAGGACGGCAAGCTCTGGATGCTCCAGACCCGCAACGGCAAGCGCACCGGCGCTGCCATGGTCAAGATAGCGATGGATCTGCTCCGCGCAGGTGTCATCGACGAGAAGACCGTAGTGCTCCGCATGGAGCCTCAGAAGCTCGACGAGCTGCTCCACCCCGTGTTTGACAAGGCTGCTCTCAAGCGCGCACGTGTCGTAGCTAAGGGTCTCCCTGCCTCTCCAGGTGCCGCTACCGGCATGATTGTGTTCTCAGCCGAAGATGCTGAGGCATGGTCAGAGAAGAAGAAGAAAGTGGTGCTCGTGCGCATCGAGACATCTCCCGAAGACCTTCGCGGTATGGCTGTGGCTCAGGGTATCCTGACGATGCGTGGCGGTATGACCAGCCATGCAGCTGTGGTTGCCCGCGGTATGGGCAAGTGCTGCGTGTCGGGTGCCGGTGAAATCCGCGTTGACTACAAGGCTAAGACCGTGGTCATGGGCGGTATCACATATAAGGAGGGCGACTGGATTTCTCTCAACGGCTCTACAGGCGAGGTGTATGACGGCCAGGTGCCCACCACCGAACCCGAGCTCGGTGGCGATTTCGGTGCCATCATGAACCTCTCTGACAAGTTTACCAAGTGCCTCGTCCGCACCAATGCCGACACACCGCGCGATGCCAAGCAGGCTCGCCACTTCGGTGCTCAGGGTATCGGTCTGTGCCGCACAGAGCACATGTTCTTCGAGGGCGACCGCATCAAGGCTGTGCGCGAGATGATTCTTGCTTCTGACGAGCAGGGTCGCCGCCACGCCCTTGCCAAACTGCTCCCGATGCAGCGTGGTGACTTCGAGGGCATCTTTGAGGCTATGGACGGCTTCGGAGTGACTATCCGTCTGCTCGATCCCCCTCTGCATGAATTCGTACCCCATCAGACAGCCACACAGAAAGAGCTGGCAAACGAGATGGGTCTGACTCTTGAGGAGGTTAAGGCAAAGGTTGATAGCTTGGAGGAATTCAACCCCATGCTCGGTCACCGCGGCTGCCGCCTTGGCATCACATATCCCGAAATCACCGAGATGCAGACACGCGCCATCATCGAGGCAGCTCTCGCAGTCAAGGCTCGTGGCATTGACGTGCATCCCGAAATCATGATACCTCTGGTCGGCTCGCTCAAGGAGATCCAGAATCAGGCAGATGTAATCAACATCACCGCAGCCAAGGTGTTTGAGGAGGCTGGCACATCAGTTCCCTACAAGGTAGGTACGATGATCGAGGTGCCCCGCGCAGCTCTGACTGCCAACGAAATCGCCACTGTGGCAGACTTCTTCTCGTTCGGTACAAATGACCTGACTCAGATGACATTCGGCTTCTCGCGTGACGATGCTCCCAAGTTCCTCAAATTCTACAAGGAGCACGGCATTATCAAGACCGATCCCTTCGAAGTCCTTGACCAGGAAGGCGTAGGCCAGCTCGTCAAGATGGGCGTAGAAAAGGGTCGCGCCACCAAGCCTGAGCTTAAGGTGGGTATTTGCGGCGAGCATGGCGGCGAACCCTCGTCAGTCAAGTTCTGCGCCAAACTCGGCATGAACTACGTCAGCTGCTCACCCTATCGTGTGCCCATCGCCCGCGTAGCCGCGGCGCAGGCTGCCTTAGAGGAGTAATCGAGACTCCACAGATATTTGCGAGCTGCAATGCCTGTCCCTTGTCAGAAAGGGCAGCATTGAAGCTCGCTCTTTAACCGACAAGCCGCAAGCGGCTCGCACGAAAACAAAAGACTATTCAACCTCTATTTTGCCTTCTGTGCCAGCAGCTTGCTGCTGCCTTAATCCAATCGCCCATGCCCAGAGCTTATAACCACGACTACCGCGACCGCAGCTTCTACCACATCACTATGACCAAGGCACCGGGCATCCCCGCTTTCGGTCACCTTTCAGGCTCCAATATCGACAGAAGCCCTTTGGGGCAAATCATAGCCGCCAACATCTGGCGTATTTCTGACCTGAATCCCTCTCTGAAACTGCTCCAATATGTCATCATGCCCGACCATGTGCATTTCTTGGTGCAGGTGACTGGCCGCATGGATAAGCCGCTCGGCTGCTATATAGGAATGCTCAAGGTCAAAATAGGGCAGCAATACAGGTCACAGATAGCGCAAGCGGACATCTCGCCGATATTTGCGCCTGATTTCTATGACCGCATCATATGGCAGGATAAGCCTCTGGATGCGGTGTACAAGTATATCCGCGACAATCCCCGACGATTAGCAGTCCGCAAAGCCAATCCTGATTTTTTCCGACGTATAAACAATCTGGCATTGGCAGGGAAGCAATGGCAATGCTACGGCAATATACACCTGCTGGATAATCCATTTAAAGCACAGGTAGTAATCCACCGTGCAGACTCCTCCGAAATTAGAGAACGAAACCGTCTGCGATGGCTGCATCTTGCAGCAAACGGCGGTGTCCTTGTATCCCCATTCATCTCCAAAGATGAGAAACAGCTCCGAGATGAAGCTGAATCCGCAGGTGCAAAAATAATCCTGTTAACTAACGAAGTCTTCCACGACCGTTACAAACCCTCCGCCCACGATTTCACCCTCTGTGAACAAGGACGCATGCTGATTCTTGCCTCACAGTCACCGCTGCCTCCATCGCGTCAGTCTTTTATGTCGCTCAATGCAGTCGCATCATGGCTATGTAAATGACAATAGGGGCAGAAACCATGGTTTCTGCCCCTATTGTCATTATTGTATGGGGGGATGGGTTAGTCGTCGCGGGTGTCGACTTTGAGGTCGACGAGGCGCTGGTTTACGCGGTCGATGAAGTTGAGGATGTTTTCGCGCTCGGGGCTGGGCTCTACGTCGTTTTCGATGCGGCGCACGGCGTTGAAGATTGATGTGCCGCTCTGGTAGACGTGGCGGTATGCCTTGGCGATGTCATCGATCTGGTGCATGGTGAAGCCGTGACGTGCCATCACTACGGCGTTCACGCCGTCATATTCAGCCGGGTTATGGGCGAATACGGTGTAGGGAGGTACGTTGTTGCCGATGCGGCAGCCACCCTTGATGAGCACCCAGTCACCGATCTTGCAACGCTCGTGGAGCATGGTGTTGGATGACATGATGGTGCATTCGCCTACTTCGGCGTCGCCGGCGATGGTCACGCCGTTGCCAAGCACTGTCTTGCCCTTTATGACTGAGTCGTGGCCTATGTGGCTCTTGGCGAGGACATATACCTCATTGCCTATGGTAGTAGCCTGACCTTCGCGGATGCTGCGGTTGATGATGACGTTTTCACGTATCACGCAGTTGTCACCTATGACACACAGACCCTTTTCGCCCTTCCAGCGGAAGTCCTGGGGGTCTGCACCGATGACGGCATATTGGTAAATTTTGGTGTTTTTGCCGATGCGGGTGTCATGTATGATGGATGCGTAAGGCATTATTTCACATCCGTCGCCGATTTCCACGTCGGCATCTATATAGGCGAAGGCGTGTATGATCACATCATTGCCTATCTTAGCCGAGGGGTCGATATGAGCCAGTTGGCTTATTCCTTTTCCCATGGTGGTATTATGTATTTGATTATAGATATAAGGATTTCGTGATTAGCGGCCACCGCCAAGGTTCTGATAGAGGTTGATCAGGGCGCGCTCGCGTGTCAACCGGCATGTGATTTCTCCTATCTGTGACGAGAGGAGTGCCTGCTGGGCGGTGAGAACTTCAAGGTAGGTCGAGGTGCCATACTGGAGAAGTTCCTGGTTGTACTCTACAGCCTTTGAGTAGTTGTCGGTCTGGTCGGCGAGGTATTCCTGCTTTTCGGTCGCTTTCTGATAGGTCATCATGGCATCCGATACCTCGGCTGCTGCTGACATGAGAGTGTACTCGAAGTTGTTGAGTGCCTGCTGCTGCTGTGCCTTTGCAATCTTGAGGTTTGCGATGTTCTGACCGCGAGAGAAGAGGGGGGCGGCGAGCTGTCCGGCAAGATTGAGAAGCCATCCGCCGGGGTTGGTCACGAGAGAGCCGAAGCTGTTGGTGAACGCACCTGTGCCGGTGATGTTGAGCGAGGGATAGAAAGCCGAGCGAGCTGAGTTGGTGGCATAGTAGGCTGTAGCGAGAGCGTACTCAGATGCTTTCACATCGGGGCGCGATGCCAGTTCGACCATCGGGATGGACTCGCGGACTATATTTGGCATCAGGGCTGTGTGCTGTGCCGGGATGTCCCACTTCTGCGGCATAGTATTGAGAAGCAGCGACAAAGTGTTGTAGGCACTGCGCAGATTTACCTCAATGTCGGTGATAGAGGCGAGTATGGAATAATACTGTGCGGTTGACTGTACTACAGCAGCCTCGTTGACACGTCCTGCGAGCTTGAGGTTTTTCATAACCTCCACACTTTCGCCCCAGAGGGTGGCGGTGTTGCGTGAAAGTTCGAGCTGGCTTTCGAGTGATGAGATGGTGTAGTACATCGCTGCAACAGAAGCGATGATCTGGCTGCGGACAGCCTGCTCGTATGATTCGCTCTGGAGCAGAGCCATCTTGGCACCGCGCTTGGAGTTGAGCAGACGGGCGAAGATGTCCACCTCCCAGTTGACCGACAGAGGTATGCTGTAGGTCCAGTCAGAGCCGTTCATGTCGCCGCCATGGAGCTTAGTCCATGATTTGCCGCCCTGAGGAGCGAGAGCTACCGAGGGGAAATATGCCAGTTTCGCTCCCTGCAGACGTGCTTGTGCTGCCTCTACGTTGAGTTTGGCGTTCTGTAGGTCGGTATTGTTGTCAAGTGCCTGCTGGATCAGACCGGCAAGTACAGGGTCGGTGAAGACCTGCTGCCACTGGAGATTGCCGTAGGCTTCGGGGTTGCGTGTCACCGAGTCGGCTTTGACATACTGTGATGTCAGGGCTGTGTCGGTAGGCATCTCGAATTTTTTGTAGATGTTGCAGCCGGTCATTGCTGATGCGCCGATGGCAGCTGCCACAATCCATGATATATGCTTGATATTCATTGAGCGTATATGGAAGTTGTCAGTAATGAAAAATAGGGGAGAGAGGAGGATGAGCAAGTGAGGTTATCGTGAATACTGTTCGATTTCGCTTTCGAGGCCCTCGTTTGATGTATCCTTCCACTTCATAGGAGTTATCTTCTCCTGGATGAGCTGGAATGTCACGAACAGGGCGGGCACGATGAAAATCTGGAGTATCATACCTATCAACATACCGCCGATAGAGCCTACGCCGAGGGCGCGGTTACCGTTGGCACCTACACCGTGGGCAAACATCAGAGGCAACAGACCGATGATGAGAGCCAGAGAGGTCATGAGGATCGGTCGGAGACGCGCCACTGCACCGTCAATCGCTGCATTGAGCACCGACATGCCCGTGCGGCGACGTTCGAGCGCGAACTCCACGATAAGGATGGCGTTCTTGGCAAGAAGACCGATAAGCATGATGAGCGCAATCTGGAGATAGATGTTGTTGTCGACACCGAATATCTGTGCGAAGATAAATGAGCCCATCAGACCGAACGGTATCGAGAAGATAACTGCCAGCGGCAGGATGTAGCTCTCATATTGCGCCGAGAGGAGCAGGTAGACGAACAGGAGGCAGAGACCGAAGATGATGGCTGTGGCGCTACCGCTCGAGCTGCTGCCCTCCTCACGTGTCATACCGGCATACTCATAGCCGTAACCTGCGGGGAGTGTCTGTGCTGCCACGCGTGAGATGGCTTCAAGTGCCTGACCTGAAGAGTATCCGGCAGCCGGGCTACCAGTCACGGAGATTGAGGTGAACATGTTGAAGCGGTTCATCAAGTCAGGAGCGAATACTCGCTCAAGGGTGACGAAGTTGCTGATGCTTGCCATAGTGCCTGATGAGTTGCGCACCTTGATGGCAGAAAGTGTCTCTGGCGAGATACGGCTTTCGGCACCAGCCTGCATCATCACGCGGTAGATTTTACCGAAACGGTTGAAGTTAGACACATACAGACCGCCATAATATCCTTGCAGTGTGCTCAGTATGGTCTGGGGACTGATGCCTGCCTGCTTAGCTTTGGCGGCATCGATGTCTACAAGATACTGTGGGAAGGTGGGGTTGAAGGTCGTATAAGCCACCTGAATCTCAGGCTGCTGATTGAGCTGGGCAAGGAAGCCCTGCACGATGCCGAAGAACTGGTTGATGTCGCCGCCGGTCTTGTCCTGCATCTTGATTTCGAAACCGTTGGTCATGGAGTAACCCGAAATCATAGGGGGTGCGAATGCTACGACACGTCCGTCCTTGACAAACTGACCCGTCACGCCGTAGATTTTCATCAGGATTGCATCGGCAGACTCGTCCTTGGCGGTACGTTCGTCCCAGTTTTTGAGCTTTACGATGAATGTGCCGTATGTGGCACCCTGTCCGGCGAGGAAGCTGTAGCCGACAATCTTCTGTCGGTATTCGATGCCTGGTATGTTGGCAATGGCGGCATCCACCTGATTGAGGGTCTCCTCAGTGCGTTCCTGGGATGTGCCCGGAGGCATGTCGACCATGACGAATAGCACGCCGGTATCCTCATTGGGCACGAGGGCACTCGGGGTGATGTTCATAAGCCATATGAGGATTGCAATGGCGCCAAGCACTGTGCCGAAGCTTGAAATCTTATGTCGGGCGAAGAATGCGACGATACGCTTATAACCACCGATGAGCGAGTTATAGCCGGCTTCAAATGCTTCGTGGAAACGCTTGGTAAACAGACCTGCCACGGTGACAATTGCCACTGCTATGGCGATGACAAGTTTCACGATGCTTGCGGTGCTGAACCATCCAGCCACCATGCAGTAGATGGTGAAAGCGAGGAGAGCCACCACGATGAGCGGATGGAGCGAGAATGATTTCTTGTACTTGCCGACAACAGCCTCTGTAGAAGCCTTGTATGCCTCAGCCACGCGCTCTTTGAGTGGTTGGTCGGGGTTGTGGGGCTTAAGGAACAGGGCGCAGAGTGCCGGCGAGAGGGTAAGGGCGTTGAGCGCGGAGAAACCGATGGCAATCGCCATGGTCAGACCGAACTGCTGGTAGAAGATACCTGCAGTACCGGGCATGAACGACACAGGGATGAACACGAGCATCATGACGAGCGTGATGGATATAATCGCGCCGCCGATTTCGTTCATGGCATCTATGGCAGCCCTTCGCGAACTCTTGTACCCGACATCGAGTTTGGCGTGGACCGCCTCGACGACGACTATGGCGTCGTCGACCACAATCGCAATCGCCAAGACTAACGCCGAGAGTGTGATGAGGTTGACCGAGAAGCCGATGAGGTTCATCACGAAGAATGTGCCGACGAGGGCGACGGGGATGGCGATAGCAGGGATGATGGTGGAGCGGAAGTCGCTCAGGAAGATGTACACCACAAGGAACACGAGCACGAATGCCTCGATGAGGGTCTTGATAACCTCGTGGATTGAGGCGTAGAGGAAGTCGTTGTTGTTAAGAGGCACGGCTATCTGTAGACCGTTGGGAAGTTCCTCTTTCAGCTTGTCTACGTAACCGAGACAGTCGTTGATGATGGTCGTAGCGTTGGAGCCAGGGGTCTGGAACACGATACACATCGTGGAGGGGTAGCCGTTGAGCGAGTTGGAGAAACCGTAGGTCACACGTCCCAGCTCCACGTCGGCAACATCTTTGAGGTAGAGTGTTTCGCCGTTGGGAAGGGCGCGTACCACAATCTTGTCAAACTCCTCGGGTGTGGACAGACGGCCCTTATAGCGCATGGTGTACTGGAAGCTTTGGTTACCCTGCTCGCCAAATGCACCGGGGGCTGCCTCAAGGTTTTGCTCGGCAAGAGCGGAAGCCACATCAGAGGGCATGAGATTGTACTGCGCGAGTACTTCGGGCTTGAGCCATACACGCATGGAGTAGTCGGCGCCGAAGCTCATCACGTCGCCCACACCGTTGATACGCTGCAGCTCCGGAATCATGTTGATTTTAGCGTAGTTGTCGAGGAACTCGCCGTCATAGTTGCCCGAGGTGTCATATAGAGCTATGCCCACGAGCATTGATGACTGGCGTTTCTGTGTCAGCACACCCACCTGGAGCACCTCCGAGGGGAGTAGGTTCTGGGCTTTGGCGACACGGTTCTGTACATCGACGGCTGCCATGTTGGGGTCAAAGCCCTGACGGAAGTAGACGTTGATGGTAGCACTGCCTGTATTGGTGGCGGTAGACTCCATGTAGGTCATGCCTTCGGCACCGTTGATTGACTCTTCAAGAGGGGCAATCACAGAGTTGAGCACAGCCTGGGCATTTGCACCCTGATAGGTGGTAGACACCTGGATGGTTGGGGGAGCGATGTCGGGATACTGGGTCACGGGCAGGGACACGAGACCGATCAGACCCAACAGCACTATGAAGATTGATATAACCGTCGATAGCACCGGGCGGTTAATAAAGGTATCAAGTTTCATTGGTGGTGAATAGTCTTACGAAAAAGTAATGTATGTGGAGTGAGTTATAGCCGTATCAGGCTCGGTGTTATTTGGCGGCTGGCTGCTGAGCTGCGCCCTGCTGAGCCATGGCGGCAGCTTTGGCAGCTGCATCTACTGGCTTGATTTCCACACCGTCACGGACAGAAATGCCAACGCCTTCGACTGCGATGCGGTCGCCGGGCTTCAGCCCCGAAGTGACCACGAAGTTGCTGCCGTCATTGAGGGGTGAAACTGTGATGGGGGTAGCGACAACCTTGTTGGAGTCGTTGACCACATATGCAAAGCGGCGATCCTGAAGCTCGTTTGTGGCTTTCTGGGGGATGACAATTACGTCATTGAAGGTGCGTGGGATAATTACACGGCCTGTAGAACCGCTTCGGAGCATGCCGCTCGGGTTGGGGAATATGGCTCGTACGCTTGCTGCGCCTGTGCTGCTGTCGATGACACCTGATATGGTGGAAACCTTGCCCTTGGAGCTGTAGGTGGATCCGTCGGCGAGTTCAAGTTCTACCTCGGGCATCTGTGTGATGGCAGTGTTGATGTTACGGCTGCCGTTGTCAGTCATGGCTAGGATGTCCTTTTCGGTAAGGGAGAAGTAGGCGTAGATGTCGCTGATGTCGCTGATAGTGGTCAGCGGGGTCTGGCTTGAGGGTGATGCCAGCGAGCCTTCGCGGTTAGGTATGGAGCCTACCACGCCGCTGCTGGGGGCAGTAACCACTGTGTATGCCAGATTTTTTTTGGCTGTCACGAGGGCAGCGTTAGCTTGGGCGAGAGCCGCCTTGGCATTCTGGAGGTCGTTGTCGGCAAGCTGCCACTCATATTCGCTGATGATGTTCTTGTCATAGAGGCGGCGCTTGTTGTCGGCGGTGAGCTGGGCGGTGCTGACGGCTGTCTTGGCTGTGGCTACCTGAGCCTGAGCCTGGTCGACGGCTGCCTGGTACTGCACCTGGTCAAGAGTGAAAAGTACCTGTCCCTTGTGGACCTGCTGTCCTTCGTCGACGTGTACTTTGGTTATGAAGCCTGTTACTTGCGGACGGATGTCGATGTCTGTTTTACCACGGAGTGTGGCTGGATATGACTGCTGCAGGGTGGTGTTGGTGTCGCCTACTGTCATGACGGCAATCTCTGGGGCACCTGCCTGCTGCTGTTGCTGCTGTCCGCCACAAGAGGTGAGGAGTGACCCTGCGATGACTGTGGAGAGAGCATACAGGGTTGCTGATTTCAACGTGATAGCTTTCATCTGCTAATTAGGAAATAATGTAAATATGTGATAGGTTTGTTGTTAATTCTCGCTTGTGCATAGTAATCAAGGTGCAAATATACGATTTTTTTGTGTCTAAAATCCGTTTTGAGATTCCATAATGGTAAAAATAGGACAAAATACACGTAAAATTGTGATGTTTTGACCAATCAAAAAGCGGGCTTTATGGAGTGAGAGTCGTGGCATTTGGGAGGCATGACACGCGCATAAAGCGAAAAAATATTCGTAAATTTGCCCTGTCTTTTCTAACTGACGGTTTCCGATACGAATGGTTTAATCATCTGATCTCTCATAATGTCACGCAGAGTGCTTTATACGGTTTCCATGCTCTACCTGTGGCTTCCCTTGGCGATATTTCTCGTGGGGTGGACATACTGGTGGATTGCTGTGTTGCCGCTTCTGCTCGGTTTGTGGGTGTCAGTAGCGCCGTTCAGACATGTCGGCGGCAGCGTGAACTTTGCTTCGGCTTGGAAGGAGATTCTGATAGCCTTCCTTGTGCTGTTTTGGACTGCGAACGCCGGCATAGGGGGGCTGATGTGGCAGGATCCGGTGGATCATATATTCCGTAATGCTGTTTTTAACGATCTGGTATCCAATCCGTGGCCTGTGATTACCGGAGGGCAGATGCTCAATTACTATTTCGGGTTCTGGTTGCCGGCGGCAGTGGCTGCCAAACTGTTCCATAGCATCGAGTTGGGTAATATATGCCAGCTGCTTTATGCTGCATCAGGCATATGGCTTGGACTGAGGATGATGTATGAGCGGATCGGGAGTGTCACACTGCCTACGTTGTTGGTGCTCATTTTGTTTTCAGGATTTGATGCGATGGGGGTTGCCATATACAGCAACTTTTTCCCTGACATGCATTTCACCATATACAGGGGGCTTTGGGGCTATTCGCCGGCTGGGTTTACTGCTCCAAACATGGCTCTGATGGGTTTCATCTTCAATCAGTACATCCCGGCATTTCTTGCTACGATGATGATACTCACCCGTCCGTGCAAGGGATATGCTCCTGCAGTGCTCGCTCTGATGGCGATAAGTTCTCCCATAGCAGCCTTTTCGCTGTTGCCGTTAGTGGTGTGGATGTTATATAAGGAGATGTCGGAGTGTCAATGTCTGTCATCAAAAATGTGCGTGTTGTTTTCGCCGGTGAATATTGCTTCGGTAATCATAGTCATACCGGTGGCTGCTTTTCTCTCTCTTAATAATGCAGCCGGACATGTAGGATGGTATCCGGCAGGTGAAGGACCTGTGGTGATACAGCGCATCAAGATGATAGTGCATATACTGATCATAATCACGCTGCAGATGGTGGTGTGGATGCCTGTGCTATGGAAACGCATAGGTCGCATGCCGGAGTTCTGGCTGCTTTTTATCCCGAGTGCCATAGCTTTCTTCATACAGGTAGGATATTCTGCCGATTTCGGATCAAGGATGCAGATGGCTGTGCAGACGCTCCTTACGCTTGAAGTCGCCATATTTGTCAACAGATGGAAAACCCATACGCGCAGGTTGCGCAAGGCTTTTGTCGTGGTGTCTCTGCTGTGTCTCGTTTCCACTGGATGGGAGGTGGCGAGGCGTATATATTTCGGATCTACAGTGCCTATGGAAGAATGGCGGTCGTGTCAGTTGCCCAACGTGTTTGTCGAGAACCGTTGTACGGCAAATTTCACCTCGGATGCTTCCCTGTGGCATCTTGGTCCTAATGACGTGGTGTCGCCGCGGCTCGATGACTTTTTCCGCCGTCATCCCGAGGGCAGGATATATCGTGATTATTTGGCGCACCCATTGGATGAGGAGTGAAAACTTAATGACATACATATATATAAGGTGTAATAACAGTTACTATGAATGAACCTCAATCGTCCATGCCTCTTGGCGACATAATGGATTTCTGTAGCGAATATGCGTCATACATGTTCGGTTGTGGGGTGCATACCTCGAGGGTGGTGCGATGCACTGAGAGGATAGCGCGTTCGCTCCACGTGGAGGTAGAGATATCGTACACCCTGCGGCATTTCGTCATGTCAATGCGTGACCCTTCGGACGGGACGGTGCTGACTCGTGTGGGCACGGTGGAGCTTCTGCCCATCAGCTTTCTGCGCAATTCAGACCTCAGCGGTCTGTCATGGCAGGCTGTAGATGAGAAGTTGACCCTTGAAGAACTCCGGGCGCAGTTTGCCCGTCTCACATCGAAGCCGCGCATCAATCCGCAGCTCGTGCTGGTGCTTGTGGGGCTTGCCAATGCTTGTTTTTGCCGTCTTTTTGGAGGTGACGCTCTGGCAATGCTTGTGGTGTTTGTGGCGACCATTATCGGATTCGGACTGCGGCAGTATATGCAGAAGCGTCATGTCAACCATTTCATAGTGTTTGTCGTTGCTGCATATGTGGCTTCTATGTGTGCTTCGGTGTCGTTGCTGTTTGACTGCACTGCTCAGATCGCCATAGCTACCAGTCCGCTGTTTCTGATACCGGGAGTGCCGCTAATCAACAGTTTTGTCGATGTGCTTGACGGACATGTCCTCGTAGGTTTCAGCAGGTTGGTAAGCACTCTGCTGCTGATAATGTGCATAGCCATAGGGCTTTCGTTTACGCTGTTGCTCATCAAGGGTTCGCTTTTATAAATCGTATATGTCATGACAGATATAATCGTTGATGTATTGCTTGACGGCATGTTTGCCGCAGTAGCTGCGATAGGATTCGGGGCTATATCCGATCCGGGAGTGCGGACGTTTCCTTTTATAGCGTTGCTTGCCGCAGTGGGGCATGCCTTGCGTTTCTCCCTTATCAACTATGCCGAGGTGGACATAGTGACTGCCAGTCTTGCCGCTTCGGTGTCGATGGGCATGCTGTCGTTGCCGTTAGGGCGCGCATGCCATACTCCTATGACCTGTCTGCTCATACCGGCGTTGTTGCCGATGGTTCCGGGTATGTATGCCTATAAATCGGTGTTCGCCCTTATATTGCTGATTCAGAACATCGACAGCAACGTACAGCTTCTTGACTACCTCGAGCAGTTTGTCGCCAACTCGGCTGTCACGGGCATGGTCATCGGAGTGCTCGCCGGGGGTGCCACCATCCCGGTGCTGATATTCAAGAAACAGGCGTTTTCCATGACCCGGGGACGCTATAAGAGCGTTGATAAATAAAATATTTAATACATAGACATGAATATAAAGAATATTTCAGACCGTGTGATATACTGCGGCGTCAATGACCGTACGACAGATCTTTTTGAGGGTCTGTGGGATTTGCCACTCGGTGTCAGCTATAACAGCTACATAGTAAAAGGCAGCGAAGCCTCTGCCATCATAGATGCGAGCGATTCGGGTCATGCCCCTGAATACCTCCGCCACATTGAGGACACCTTGGACGGGCGTAATCCCGACTACCTTGTCATCAATCATATTGAACCTGACCATAGCGGAGTGCTCCCCATGCTGCTTGACCGCTATCCTGACTTGAAGATCGTGGGCAATGCCAAGACTGTCGATATGCTCAAAGGTTTCTACGGCGTGGAATCTAACATCAAGGTCATGGCAGATGGCGAAACGCTCAGTCTCGGCGACCGGACACTACAGTTTATCATGACTCCGATGGTGCACTGGCCTGAGACTATGTTCACATACCTTCAGGAAGAGGGAATCCTGTTTACGGGGGATGCTTTCGGCTGTTTCGGGGCTTTGAACGGCGCCGTCATCGACGATGACATGATGGTGGAGCATTATTTCCGCGAAGCATACCGTTACTATGGATGCATAGTGGCAAAATACGGCACATTCGTAGAGAAGGCATTCGCCAAGATAGCGCATCTGACAGTCAACTATCTGTGCACTACTCACGGTCCGGTATGGCATAGCCGCAGAGAGGAGATAGGGGGGCAGTATGCTCGCATGGCCCGCTGGGAAGGCGATGCCGGTGTAGTGGTGGCTTATGGCTCCATGTATGGCAACACGACAGCCATGGCTGAGGAGATAGCTTCCAATCTTGCTGCCAACGGTGTCAAGGACATCGTGATGTTTGATGTGTCACGTACGCCTTTGAGCCATGTGCTGGGTGAGGTCATGAGGCTCAAGGGACTCGTGCTTGTCAGCCCCACATATAATTCCGAGATATATCCGCCTGTGGCTCATCTTGCCGATGCCCTTGTGGCGCGCGGAGTCAAGAACAGAGTCATCGGCATAGCCGGCTCTTATGCGTGGGGCTCGCAGTCTGTGCGCAAACTCGTAGCTAAATTTGACGGTAAACCTGTGGATGTGATAGCTCCCACTGCCGAGATGAAGCAGGCTCAGATGCCCACTGTGGCAGAAGCCTTGTCAGAGATGGCTGCTGTAATGGCATCCAGGTTATAGGAAGTGGAGCATCAGCATGGATGACACAGCCATGTAGATGATCATGCCTACGATGTCGTTGGTGATGGATATGAAGGGACCCGTGGCAAGCGCAGGGTCTATTTTGAATCGTTCGAGCGTCAGAGGCACGAAGGTGCCGAAGACCGAGGCGAACATCACCACGCAGAAAAGCGCGATGCTCACCGACATGGTGGTCATGGTGATGGCATGTCCGTCACCGAGACGGAAGAAGTTGTAGATGAGTACCAGCAGTGATATGATGGCACCGTTGATGAGCCCGACGCCAAGCTCTTTGAGTATCTGACGTCCGGCATGTTTGATGTCGAGCGATCCGTTGGCAAGACCCTGCACCACTATGGCTGATGACTGAGTGCCGACATTGCCGCCTGTGCCGCCTATGAGGGGGATGAACAGAGCCAGTGTCGGGTCTGCCACAAAGCCCTCTTCCCAGTGCCCGAGAATTATGGAGTTGCTCAGACCGCCTATCATGCCTATGAGCAGCCATGGCAGACGAGCTTTGGTCTGTGCTATCAGTTTGTCATCGCCTTCCACATCGCTTGACAGACCTGATGCCAGCTGGTAGTCTCGTTCGCTTGACTCGCGCACCTCGTCCATCACGTCATCGACGGTGATGCAACCTACCAGACGTCCGATTTCGTCGATGACCGGCATAGCCACAAGGTCATACTTCTCAAAGTCCAGAGCCACATCGTCTACCGGTGTGTCTGCTCTGACAGCCACAGGGTCGGTCTCCATGATGTGCTTGATTTTTGACACTGAGGGATGGGTGATGAGCGTCTTCAGAGGCAGCACGCCGCGGAGCTTGTTGTCGTTGTCGACCACGTACACATTATATACATCGTCCATGTCCTCTGCCTGCATGCGGAGCTGCTTGATGCACTCGGGCATGCTCCAGTTTTCGTTGACCACCAGCATTTCACGTCCCATGAGACCGCCGGCGGTGTCCTCGTCATATTTCAGAAGGTCGATGATGTCGCCAGCCTGCTCCACGTCATCCATGTGGGTGAGGATTTCCTCACGGTCTTCCTCGTCGAGTTCCTGGATGATGTCTACTGCATCGTCAGTGTCGAGATTGTCGATGAGCTGCTTGGCGATTTCCTCAGCCGGCATGCTGTGGAGAAGCTTGCGTCGGTCATCCTCGTCAAGTTCCATCAGCACATCGGCTGCCGTCTCGGGGTCAAGGAGACGATACAGGTATTCAGCCTCCTCCAGATCAAGATCCTGGTAGAGGTCGGCGATATCGGCGGGGTGCAATCCTTCAAGCAGCTTGCGAGCCGCTGCCTCGTCCTTGGAGGATATTATAGACCGGATGTGCTCAAGATCTTCGGGCGAATATTCTTTCATGTGACGATAAATCCGGGGTTGTGGCTGATGATTGGTATTATTCGGTTTGCTGGAGGCGAGAGGCGGCGATGAGGTTGGTCAGCTCGATGAACTGCTCTACCGTCAGTTGCTCTGGGCGCAGAGCCATCATCGGAGTGTCGGGCAGCGATGCTCCCGGGGCAAGAAGTCCACGCAGGGAGTTGCGCAGGGTCTTGCGTCGCTGACCGAAAGAGGTCTTTACGACGGTCTTGAACAGACGCACGTCACAACCCGGGTCGGTGACTCCGTTACGTGTCATCTTTATGACGCCGCTTTTGACCTTGGGCGGAGGGTTGAACACGTTTTCGTCGACGGTGAAAAGATACTCCACGTCATACCACATCTGCAGCAACACGCTCAGTATGCCGCGGGATTTGGTGCCGGCAGGGGCGGCGAGCCGTTCGGCTACCTCGCGCTGGAGCATGCCGGAGCAGCAGGTCACCCTGTCGCGGTATTCGAGCACGTGGAAAAATATCTGCGACGATATGTTGTAGGGATAGTTGCCTATCACGCAGAATTGTCCCTCGCCTGGCACAGCCTCGTTGAGGTCGAGCTTGAGGAAGTCGGCATCGATTATGCGGTCAGACAGTTCGGGATATTCCTCTTTAAGGTAGTCTACGCTTTCGCCGTCGATTTCCACGACTTTCACATCATGACCCTGTGACAGCAGAAACTGGGTCAGGACACCCATGCCAGGTCCTACTTCGATGACTGGCAGACCCTTGTAATCGTCAAGAGTGGCTGCAATACGCCGGGCTACTGACAAGTCGGTCAGAAAATGCTGCCCTAAGGCTTTTTTAGGTTTGACGTTGCGTGGCATGGCAGTGTGTATGTTGGGATGATGGAACAATCAGGCAAATTTAGCACTTTTTCATCAGGTCGGCAAGCGCGTTTTGCAGGTCTGCCTCGGTGGTGGTTAGTCGCGAGCGGCATTCCGACAGCAGCGTGGCGGCGCGGCGTGTGTAGAGGCTCAGCATGTCGATGTCGCAGCTGTCGCTCTGCATGGTGCGCAGGATTTGCTCCAGCTCGGCTACTGCCTGATTATATGTGAGATCTTTTACGGGCTTGAATGTGGGTGTGTCCATATTGGTATTTATCTTGTTACGGTGCTGGTGACCTCGCCGGAAGCGAAGATTGTGGATATGGTGTCGCCGACGGAGAGGCTGGCTGCATCCGTTATGGCGTGTCCGTTAAGTCGGGTGATAGAATAGCCACGGTTGAGGGTGGCTTGCGGCGAAAGGGCATCCAGAAGCCTGGCATATGAGTCAAGACGGTCGCGGAGGCTTGTGAGACGTGAAGCGACCGCAGCTTCGAGTCTCGGCAGATATGACTGTAGGCGCATCCGCTCGGGACCTATGCGGCGGTCACCTGACTGGGAGAGTGTCATGGCGGCGAGATTCAGGCGTTCGCGTCCGCGCTCTACAGCACGTAGGGGAGCCGTGGGGAGTATTCCCTCAAAGTATGCAAGCTGTTGCAGACAACCCGAGATGCGTTCGCTGACGGTGGATGCTATAGTGGCAGCGGTCAACTGTAATCGGTTGAGGGCGTCTGCCCCTCGGGCTATCAGCCACTCCGCGGCAGCCGTAGGTGTCTTGACGCGCATATTTGCCACGTAGTCGAGCACGGTGATGTCACGCTCGTGTCCTATACCTATGATGACAGGGAGCGGAAACTGGGCTATGCTCGCGGCAAGGTCGTAGTCTTCAAATGCCTGCAAGTCGCTCGTGGCTCCGCCACCGCGTATGATGACCACGCACTGGCGCGGGTGGTCCTCGGCGAGAATATCCTCAAGAGAGGCTATGATGGATGCAGGTGCTTTCTCGCCCTGCATGATGGCAGGGAAAAGCTTCACATCGAAGCGGAGGTGATGCTGATTGTTGAAGAGCTGGTTGATGAAGTCTCCGTAGCCGGCTGCTCCCGGGGCGGATATGACGGCTATGCGTTGTGGCACGTCAGGCAGGCTCAGATTGCGGTTGTCTTCCAGAATGCCTTCGGCTTTGAGGCGTTTGAGGATTTCCATGCGGCGGCGCATCAGGTCGCCCATGGTGTACTCCGGGTTGACCGCGCTGATGACGAGCGATAGCCCGAATACTGGGTGGAACGTAGCCGATGCGCGTACCATCAGCTTGATGCCCGAGGCAAATTGCTGTCCTGTGGCAGCTATGAATCCTCCAGCGATAGTGGGATAGAGGTTTGCCCAGATGATTCCGCGCGCTTTGGCTATCTGTCTGCCTGTCGCAGGGTCTTTCTGTAACAGTTCGAGATAGCAGTGCCCCCCACGCACTGCCACATCGCTCAGCTCGGCTGTTACCCAGACATTTTGGGTGGCATCGGTGGTGATGAGTGCGCCGATTAGCCTGTTGAGCGACTCAAGGGTCAGGGCATCGTCTATGGTGTGACCTCTCACAGTGTCAGTCCTTTATTTTGGAAAATTTTCTGCCGTCCCAACGGTAGGATAGAGACGGGAGCATGTAATCCTTGACGAAACTGTAGATGTCGTCGGTAAGGAACTCCTTGGTGTTGTTGGTGAGAATGAGGATGTTGCTTGATGGATCCCAAGTGTAGCTTATCAGCAGAAACGGCACCATGGCTTCTACGTCTCCGCGGTTTTTCTTGCCCTGCTGGCTCAGCCAGTCAGTCAGCACAGGCTTCTCAAACAACTTGGCAGTCTGAATCTCCTTCCAGTCCCTGCCATAGAATGAGATGTGGCTGTCATGGGCAGGTGTGGCTACAGTGCTTATGACGGCTATGATGGAATCGCCTGCGGCAGCCGGGAGGATGATGACATCGCAGCTCGATGCCGGGGTCAGATCCACGCTTACCATCTTGTCAGACAGGGCGGTGATGCGACTGCGACCGTCCAGTCGGTTGGGCGAAGGGGTGGTGAGGTTGCTGTTGTAGTAGTCGATCATGTCGAGCCTCGTGTTGGCGTCAAGAAGCGGGAACACGTTTTGGGGGGCGGTGGCGAAAGCCTTTGAGGCAGTCAGCGATGCCCGCGCAGATGGGGCGATGATAGCTACTGCGGCGGCAGCGACAATCAGGAGTATGACGGATTTCATCATGGCGTGTGGTCGGTAGTTGGATTTAAATTAAAGACTGGGGCAGTCGGATGTCATCGTATATAACGTCTGCTGTCAAAGCAAAGTTAGTCATTACAGAGCCATTGTCCAAAACTTAGATTAGTTAAATATGGATATGGGGCGACTTGTAGGGACATGCCATGGCATGTCTGAATCTGGTATCTGTAGCTGCTGGAACCTTGCATGTAGGAGCTGACATGCCATGGCATGTCCCTACAAGGCGAAAGATTGCTATTTGTTGGATACCCTCTCTGCATTTACTGCGACAGATCAATGCTGGGTTTTCTTGCCCAGGATGAAGCGCAACGGACGGTCCACTCTTGCTGCCCATGATGTCTCGGTATGTGCGCCGCCATGGTCTATGTAGGTCTGAAGGGTTTCAGGTGTGTCATATCCGCAGGTCTTGATCAGTCCTATCATCATCTCTTCCCATGGACCGTAGAGGCTGTCGAGGGTTTCGGTCCCATGGTCGAGATACAGCTTGTGTTTGCCGTCGCGGGGCAGATTCTTGTCAAGATAGTGGTACATGGCATTGGCAAACATGGCAGCATGGTCGGGGTTGCCTATCCAATGGGTCGACATGCAGATGGCGTTGCCGAATACCTCAGGGTATTCGCTCATGGCGTATATCGACATCAGTCCGCCCATACTTGACCCCATGACGGTAGTGTTGGGTGCGTCAGGCAGAGTGCGGTAGATGGAATCTATCTGCGGTTTGAGCGTCTCCACGATAAATAGTGCATAGGCATCGCCTCTTATGGGTATGCCTCCCATGAGGCTGTCGAGCTGGGCTTGCGGAATTCGTGCGTCTGCTACTGCCTTTTGTGGCATAAGATCCCCCTTGCGGGTGTCGGCATGGCTGTGCACACCTACGATTATAGGTGGTTGGATAAGTCCATTGGCGATAAGCGAGTCGGTCACGGAGTCCATCTCCCACGCCTGATGGTTCCAGGTAGTCTCTGCATCAAACAGATTCTGCCCGTCATGCATATATATCACTGGGTAGCGGGTGTTTGGGTCAGAGGCATAATTGTCAGGAAGCCATACATCTATAGTCCAGTTTTCTCCTAATTGCGGCGAATAGACGTATTGTCGGTCGATGCTTCCTGACGAGGCTTGCTGGATAGGAGGTAATGTGTGGCTGGCGGTGTTATCGGCACCATGTGCGCTTATGACGCACATCGCTCCTGTGATGAGGGACAGGCATGTATGTTTCATGGCGTATCGTGGTTTTTTATGTTTAACTGATATATTCGCAAAAATAAGCATTAACGCTCCATCTGCCAAAAAACATTTGCGGAATTTCTGATAGGAAAGATCCCAGTGGCTATGTTTCAGAAAATATGCTTAAATTTGTGGTGCAAGAACCTTTCACACATATCATATATAGGATTATATACAGGATGCTTTGACGGCATTCAGGATAATTGAGCTATGGAACACACTTTTGATTTCGACAAGATTATTGACCAGTCGGGTACCTGTGCTATGAAATACGAGCAGCTTGAGCCGCTGTTCGGGCGATGTGATTTGCGCCCGTTGTGGATTGCCGATATGGATTTTGCCTGCCATCCCGCTATCCAGGAGGCTATGATGAAGCGCTTCGCACACCCTATCTATGGATATACTGCTACTCCGGATTCATATTGGCAGTCGATAATCGATTGGCTCTCCGAACGTCACGGAGTGGAAGTCAGCCGTGAAGAGCTGACGTTTGCTCCCGGAGTAGTCAAGGCTCTGGCTTTCTGTGTCAATTTCTTCACGAAGCCTGGTGACCATATTATAATACAGGAACCGGTCTACCATCCGTTCCGCATGGTTATAGAGGGGAACGGAAGGGTCGTTTCCAACAACCGTCTCATTCATCTGTCGGCAGGTGACTATGTGATTGATTATTACGATCTGGAGGAGAAGATGGCAGACCCCCGGGTCAAGATGATGATACTGTGCAATCCCCACAATCCCGCGGGAGTGCAGTGGACTCAGGAATCGTTGCAGCGTGTGGCACGTATGGCAAAGAAGCATGGAGTCAAGGTTGTGAGCGACGAAATCCATGGTGACCTGATGCTGTGGGGACAGAAGCATCAGCCGTTTGTGGAAAGCTGTCCCGAAGCAGCCGAAGTGGGCATATGGCTGGGAGCTCCGTCAAAGACGTTTAATATCCCCGGTTTTGCAAGTTCGTGGATAGTGATACGCAACGGGGAGATGCGTCGACCCTTCTATGCGTGGCTTGAAACCAACGAACTATCCGACCCTACATTTACTGCAACATTAGCTGCTGAAACGGCTTACAGGTATGGAGGTGAGTGGCTTGATGCCCTGATACCATATTTGCAGGACAATATCATCGCTGTGGAGGAATTTATGGCTCAGAGGATGCCTCAGGTCAAGGTGCACCGGCCGCAGGCGAGCTTCCTCGTGTGGCTTGACATGAGAGGACTGGGGATGACCCACGAGCGCATTATCGACACGATAGTCAATAAAGCACACCTCGCGCTCAACAGCGGCAAGATGTTCGGCGAGAACGGAGCCGGATTCGTGCGCCTCAATGTGGCTACGCCGCGCAAGTGCCTCATGGAAGCCCTGGAGGCTATGGCTGAGGCTTTTTCATGATTTGTTGGGAAAATTTCAGACAAATCCAGCCAAATTATAAAACATCCTAAATCATCATGTCTGTGGATATGATGTTTGTGTATATTTGCTAATTTTGGCGAGAGCCGCGTAATTGCGGGTCTGAATAAAATCAATTATGAAGCACATTCTCATCATCACCATATTAGTCTTGTCAGGCACCATCGCGTCAGTGTCGCAGAATATCTTGCCCCAGCTCAAACGTGAAACCCCCGACATGGAGCAGATAAAGCGAGAAATCAATGACCGCGGAAGCCAATACTATTACCCACGGCTGATGAAGGAATTTCAGCGTAACGATACGCTGATGAAGATTGACAAATTCCGCCGCCTGTATCTCGGTTATATGCTTCAGGAGGACTATGACCCTTATCGTCCCTCTCCCGTGAAAAAGGACCTGTCTGCGCTTTATAATGCCAAGCAGCCTTTGACCCGAGAGCAGTGTGACACTGTGGCTAAGTATGCCCGTCTTTCGCTTGACAACAATCCGTTTGATCTCCGCAGCATGGCGCTTCTCATACAGGCGCTGCGTGACAAGGGCGACATCAACGCCGCGAAGGTGTGGCAATACAAGCTCAACTACATACTGATGGCGATTGTATCCACCGGCACCGGCACTGATGACGATGAGGCATGGTGGGTGGTAGAGCCGCAACATGAGTATGTGTTGCTCAACATGATGGGGTTCACGGTGGTGGACCATGCGTTTATAGCGCCGTATTTTGAACGCATCAAGGTCCGTGACAGCCACGGACGTGATGCCGGCGAATTTTACTTCAACATCCAGACCGTCCTTGACGAGCACTACCGCAAATACCCTGAAGAGGAGTAGCCGCCCTAAGGCACTTTGCGCAGGGATGCATGGACGCGGCGCGTCCTATTGCTGGTCAATCTTTGGTTGGTTATGTAATGAATCGTAAAAATGTAGGGACATGCCGTGGCATGTCCGCCAATCAGGCGTATTTGCGGGTGCTGCTGAAAGCGGACATGCCATGGCATGTCCCTACGAGATTTATACGGTGTGTTGCATAGCAAGTTGAGACAATCCCATCTCGTCAGCTCTACGCGGCAAAAGATTGACAAGTAATAAATGCATCCCAACATGTAATGGGGGGATAAGAAAGGCTTAATCGGCTGAAAATGCGAAGCTTTAAGCATTTTTCACCCATAATAAGGAAATTTTTCGCTAATAAAGTGTTGTTATTGCAAAAACAAAGAAGTAACTTTGCATCAGTGATAAAAGATATATGCGTGGCGACGCATATGACGCGACACTGATGTTCCCCTGTTTGCCGTCAGCTTATGGCGGTAATCCTACCCAGAAGCAAGTACAATTATCTTTCGTAAATAACTACTTTAAAAGTGTTTTCCAACAATCATGAGTAACATCGATTTGACTCAGTATGGTATCACCGGCGCAAAGGTGGTACACAATCCCAGCTGGGATCAGCTTTTCATTGACGAGACCAATCCCTCTCTGACAGGCTACGAAAAGGGCCAGAACACAGAGCTCGGTGCGGTTAACGTGATGACCGGTATCTACACTGGCCGTTCACCCAAGGACAAGTTCTTTGTGATGGATGATACATCCAAGGATACCATCTGGTGGACCAGCGATGAATACAAGAACGACAACAAGCCTATCACTCCCAAAACTTGGGATGCTCTCAAGGCTATCGCTGACAAGGAGCTTTCTGACAAGACTCTCTACGTGGTTGACGCATTCTGCGGCACCAACGCTGACACACGTCTTGCTGTCCGCTTCATCATGGAAGTAGCATGGCAGGCTCACTTCGTGACCAACATGTTCATCCGTCCTACTGAAGACGAACTCAAGAACTTCAAGCCCGACTTCGTAGTGCTCAACGCTTCTAAGGCTAAGGTTGAGAACTGGAAGGAACTCGGCATCAACTCTGAGACATGCGTGGCATTCAACCTCACAGAGCGCATGCAGCTTATCATCAACACATGGTATGGCGGCGAGATGAAGAAGGGTATGTTCTCTATCATGAACTACTACCTTCCCCTCAAGGGCATGGCTTCTATGCACTGCTCTGCCAACACCGACAAGAACGGCGAAAACACAGCCATCTTCTTCGGTCTCTCTGGCACAGGTAAGACCACCCTTTCTACCGATCCCAAGCGTCTGCTTATCGGTGACGACGAACACGGCTGGGACAACAACGGCGTGTTTAACTTCGAGGGTGGCTGCTACGCAAAGGTTATCAACCTTGACAAGGAAAGCGAGCCCGATATCTACAACGCCATCACACGTGACGCCCTCCTTGAGAACGTTACTGTTGACAAGGACGGCAAGATCGACTTCACCGACAAGTCAGTTACAGAGAACACTCGTGTAAGCTATCCTATCGACCACATCAAGAACATCGTTAAGCCCAGCCGCGGTCCTGCCGCCAAGAACGTCATCTTCCTGTCGGCTGACGCATTCGGTGTGCTTCCTCCCGTATCAATCCTGACACCCGAGCAGACCAAGTACTACTTCCTGAGCGGATTCACCAGCAAGCTCGCCGGTACAGAGCGCGGTATCACTGAGCCTACTCCCACATTCTCTGCTTGCTTCGGTGCTGCGTTCCTTTCGCTCCACCCCACTAAGTATGCTGAGGAGCTTGTCAAGAAGATGAACGAGAGCGGTGCCAAGGCTTACCTCGTCAACACCGGCTGGAACGGTTCAGGCAAGCGTATCTCTATCAAGGATACACGTGGTATCATCGACGCTATCCTTGACGGCGCTATCCTCAAGGCTCCCACCAAGCAGATACCTATCTTCGACTTCACAGTGCCTACCGAACTCCCCGGCGTAGATCCCAAGATTCTCGATCCCCGCGACACATACGCTGACGTTCAGGAGTGGAACACCAAGGCAGAGAAGCTCGCTGACATGTTCATCAACAACTTCAAGAAGTTTGAGAACAACGAAGCCGGCAAGGCTCTCGTAGCTGCTGGTCCCCAGCTCTGATAATAATTATGGACAGTGCGGCAAGCATGACCGCCTGAACATAATCCACTGATATCAATAGAGGCGTTGACCCGTATTTTGCGGGCAATGCCTCTGTTTTTTTGCCGCAGCATTGTTGCAGGGAGATGCCTCAATACTGTTCACTTAAGCATGGTCAGTGAATCCAATATAGAAGGTACGTCGGAGACGTGCCAGCCGTGCGAAACCCCATGCACGGAGCGTCAGCGAACGTACATGGGGGGGACATGATGCCCATGTAAATCAACCTCGGAGAGGTTGTGGCACGCATGATTATGTATGTAAGTCATTGATTTAAAGTGGGAAATGAGAATGGCGGTGCAGGGACGTGGGTATGCCACAACCTCTCCGAGGTTGATCATAATCGCATATCATCTGACCCCATGTACGTTCGCTGACGCTCCGTGCATGGGGTTTCGCACGACTGATACGTCTCCGACGTATCTATCCGCATCAGAGCCTTAAGTGAACAGCATTGGGACATGCCATGGCATGTCCCTACAGGTTGAGGCATTTCCAGTTCTGCAACTCCCTCCCTACATTTGTATTTGTCAATGCTTAAAATCTGATCAGTTGAAAAAGATGTAGGTATTATGTATCTAATAATAGATAAAATAAGTATCTTTGTGGAAACTAAATTGTAGGAGACTGCGATTGGTTTTACAGCCATGAATTTCACATATCCGAGTTCTTAACAACATCATATCTTAATTTTATTTTATCACATCTTTTTGCACCATGAAATTTTTTAAGCAATCATTGCTCGTCCTTGCAGCAATGCTGATGGCTTGCTTCAGTGCTGAAGCTAAGCCGGGTTGGCCCGCCAACTATCAGGGTGTCATGCTCCAGGGTTTCTATTGGGATTCCTTCAAAGACACCAATTGGGCTAACCTCGAGTCACAGGCTGACGAACTCAGCCAGTATTTCACCCTAATATGGGTCCCTAACAGCGGAAAGGCTGCCTCTAATCCAGGCATGGGATATGACCCGGTGTACTGGTTTACTAACCACAACTCGTCATTTGGCACAGAGGCTCAGCTTCGCAGCATGATCAAGACCTTTAAAGAAAAAGGCACAGGCATCATAGAGGACGTGGTCATAAACCATCGTAGCGGTGCTACCAACTGGACTGACTTCCCCGCTGAAAAGTGGAACGGTCAGACATGGAAAATAGGTACAGACGGCATCTGTAGCACTGATGAGGTTGCCAATGCTCCCGGTCAGGCAAAACCTACAGGCGCACCCGACACCGGTGAAGACTTCAATGGCTCGCGTGACCTTGACCACACCAATGCCAATGTGCAGAACAACTGCAAGGCATATTGCAAGTTCCTCCTTGAGGATATGGGTTATGCTGGTTTCCGCTATGATATGGTGAAAGGCTACGGGGGTCAATATACCAAGATCTACAACGACTATTCTCAGCCCGAATTCAGCGTAGGTGAATACTGGGACGGCAGTTATGATGCCGTAAAGGGTTGGATCGAAGCTACCGGCAAGACATCGGCAGCATTTGACTTCCCCTGCAAGTACCAGATCAATAAGGCTTTCGCTGACAATAATATGGGTGAGCTGGTATGGAAAGCTAACGGCACGACCGATCAGCCGGCAGGCATGATACATTTTGGCTATCCTCAGTATGCCGTGACTTTCGTGGACAATCACGACACTTACCGTGATGGTAGCAAGTTTGCCAGCGACAAGGTGGTTGCGGCAAATGCCTTCATACTCTTCAGCCCCGGTACACCGTGTATCTTCCTTCCTCACTGGAAGCAGTATAAAGCTGAGCTCAAGAAACTCATAGCTCTGCGTAATGCTGTTGGCATCCACAACATGTCAAAAGTCAATGTGCTCAAGTCAGCAAGCAACTGCTACATGGCAGAAATCACAGGTACCAAAGGCAAGGCTGTCGTGAAAATCGGTCCCTCTATGGACTCTCCTTCAGGCTACACTGACTCTGACATCAAAGCGGCTGGCGATAACTACTGCGTATGGTCAAAGGTCAATGGCGGCGGTGACGACCCCACTCCCCAGCCTACCGTACCGGATCAGCTCTATCTTCTCGGCAACCTTGAGGGCACTGCAGGATGGTCAACCACTCCCGGCGATGGACTCGCGATGACAAAGAACGGCACCACATTTACTGTCAAAGGTGCCAAGTTTGTGCTTGCAAGTGCCACAGAGACTAAATGTTACTTCAACTTGACCGACTTTGTGGCTCCCACATGGGCAGCTCTTAACATTGATGCCAACCGTTATGGTGCATCTACTGAAGGCGAAGCGGTGACATTGGGCACCCCTGCCACAATCACCCCGTATCTCAAAGACATAGATGCCGAGGGCTGTCTGTCATGGACTATCGCCCCTGGTACATATGACATCACTGCCGATTTTGCCACAATGAAGCTCACTGTGGTCAATTCAGGCGACGAGCCGATTCCTGCAAAGCCTGTGGTAAGCGCAAATCCCGCTTCTGGCACACGCTTTGAAACTTCTGTCATGGTTTCTCTTAGCGTCAGCCCCGAGGCTACCATCTATTACACTATCGACGGTACTGTTCCTACAGCGTCTTCTTCCAAGTACACTGCACCTATCGCCCTGTCAGAGACTACGACTATCAAGACTCTCGCTGTTACAGCTGATGGTGTGGAGAGCAATGTCCAGGCATTCACCTATACCAAGAAGCAGGGCGGCGATGATCCGACCACGCTTACTATCTACTATGACAACAGTGTGACATCATGGAGCAAAGTCCTCTGCTACAGTTTTGCAAATGATGCTGCCAATGGTGCCGCATGGCCTGGCTCTGACATGACCAATGTCGAGGGTGACATCTGGAAGACGACAGTACCCGCAGGTTCATCGGTGGTGTTCAACAATGGCTCAGGCACACAGACTGTCGATGTCGTCGGGGTAGAAAACAACCACGTCTACAAAGGATCCAACGAAGCTGGCAATGCCAAAGGCCACAAGAAGTGCACCGATGAAGGCGTATATCAGGGTGGCGATGATCCTACCCCTATTCCTGGCGAATCATGGTATTTCGTAGGTTCAATGACTGGCTGGGGACTTGACAAATCACTCAAGTTTACCCAGAACGGCAATGTGTATACCCTCACTCTTCCCAACGGTATCAAAGATCCTGCCGGCACCACTGCTGACAACAAGGGCTGGAAGATATGGGATGGCTCATGGGACAGCAAGAACTTCGGAGCCGGAGATGAAACCTCAGCTCCCAGCGGTGTGGAAATCGATGCCTGGTATTGGGGCGGAAACAACTTCACCTATGAAACCGAAGGAGAGACAACCATCGTGTTCACTCTCGTGCCTGGCTCGGATGTGGCTGATTCAGCCATACCGTCTAAAATCAAGGTGATATATAATGGCGGCGATGATCCGCAGCCAGAGGTACCTGCGACATTCGGTGTATTATCCACTCCATGGGGAGGTAATACTGCAAATGAGATTGTAGTAACAGCTATGACCCGTGCCGAAAATGTGTGGAGCATTGAAAACTACACTGTAGGTGCAGTGCCTGCTGCAGTGGGTGAAGCACCCTCGACCGATGGCTATGTGCAGTTTGCAGTCAATACCGAAGCTACTACATGGCCAGACCTCAGTGCCAGTGACCGTTACGGTGCTGCCGTGGAGGGTACAGCTATCACATTCAGCGGACTCTATGCCACTAATGCTGTCAAACGCTTCACCAACGATGCTGCCGATGAAGCGGATATGGCTGGTGCATGCAATGCGTTCAAGATAGCCCCGGGCACATATGATTTCAAGGTTACATTCAATGCCGACAAGACCATAACCCTTGACAGCAAGATGCATGCTTCAGGCGTGGAAAATGTAGGTGTTGATGCTGATGATGAAGCAGCTGCTGAATACTTTAATCTCCAGGGTGTGAGGGTTGAAAACCCGTCAAACGGTGTCTATATCCGTCGTGCCAACGGCAAGGTTTCAAAAGTATTTGTCAAGTGAGAAATTGCTTGATAACACGATAAAAGGAAGCGGGACCCTGGTTCGGGTCCCGCTTCTTGATTTATATGTCAGTCGGTTGCAGATGTCGGCTTGGAGCTCAGGCTTTGCGGATGTAGTCCACAATCCATGCGCCTACCTCCTTGGTGCCATATTTGGCTCCGCCTTCCACCTGGATTTCAGGTGTGCGGACATTGGCATCAAGCGATGCATTGACGGCATCACGGATGAGTTTACCCTCGGCTTTGAGGTCGAAGTATTCAAACAGCATGGCTACAGAGAGTATCTGGGCAAGGGGATTGGCTATGTTGAGACCCTTTGCCTGGGGCCATGAACCGTGGATAGGCTCGAATACGGGAGTCTTCTCGCCGGTAGAAGCCGAGGGAAGCAGACCCATCGAGCCTGAGATTACAGAACCCTCGTCGGTGAGGATGTCACCGAAGGTGTTTTCGGTCACCATCACGTCAAAGAAGCGTGGCTCCTGGATCATGCGCATGGCAGCATTGTCGACATACATGAAGTCGGTGGTTACATCGGGATACTGCGGAGCCATCTCCTGTCCGATTTTGCGCCACAGACGTGATGAAGCGAGCACATTGGCTTTGTCTACGATGGTGAGGTGCTTGTTGCGGCGGCGGGCATATTCAAAACCTACCTTGAGGATGCGCTCGATTTCGGGGCGTGTATAGGCGTTTGTGTCATAGGCGCGGTCATCGCTCTCGAATTTCTCGCCGAAATACATGCCACCGGTGAGTTCGCGGATGCACACGAAGTCGGCACCCTCCACCAGTTCGGCTTTCAGGGGCGACTTGTGGATAAGGCACTTGAAAGTTTCCACAGGGCGGATGTTGGCAAACAGACCGAGCTTCTTACGCATGGCGAGAAGACCCTGCTCGGGACGTACCTTGGCGTTGGGATTGTTGTCAAACTTCGGGTCGCCTACGGCTGAGAAAAGCACGGCATCAGCCCAAAGACAGGTCTGGTATGTTTCTTCGGGGAAGGGATCCCCTCCCTTATCAATGGCATCGGCACCGCAGAGAGCATCTTTATATTCTACCTTGTGGCCGAATTTTTCGCATACGGCAGTCATTACGTCGACACCCTGCTTCGATATCTCGGGTCCTATGCCGTCACCGGCAAGCACTGCAATTTTGAAGTCCATTTTAATTTTAATATAGAATAGATTAAATGAATGTTTCATTTTCATGTAGGGACGCGGCGTGCCGCGTCATCGTATAAGGCGGTATAATCCGTTTGATGACGCGGCACGCCGCGTCCCTACAGTTTTACTGTTCGTAGCTCTCGATGATGTTGAGCATCTTGAGGGTCGCGCTGATGGCGCTTTCGGTTTGGTCGCCGTCAAGTCCGCGGGTCTTGATGATGCGTCCGTCGTAGTCCCACGTGATGGTGGTATGCACGAGCGCGTCTGACCGTCCGCCCGGGGGGATGTTGACCGTGTAGTTTGTCAGCACCGGGAATGTTCGTTTGAGTTTGGTGCGGTATATGCTGCGGAGTGCGCGGACGAAGGCATCGTATTGTCCGTCGCCCGAGGCATTGGCTTCATATTCCACGCCGTCTACGCTCAGCCTCACCATTGCCATCGGTTGCAGACCTTTGCTGGCACTTATGGCATAGTTGACGAGCTGCACTGTGGAGGGGAGGGTGGCATGCTTGATGACATCTGCCACAATGAATGGAAGGTCGCTTTGGGTGACTATCTCCTTCTTGTCGCCGAGGGCGATGACGCGGTCTGTAACCGTCTTGACATGCTCCTCGCTCAGCTCTATGCCGAGAACTTCGAGATTCTTGCGTATGTTGGCTTTGCCCGAAGTCTTGCCGAGCGCATATTCGCGTTCGCGTCCGAAGCGTTCGGGGAGCAGGTCGTTGTAGTAGAGCTGCTTCTTGTTGTCACCGTCGGAGTGGATGCCGGCACACTGGGTAAACACGCTGTCGCCGATGATGGGCTTGTTGGGTGGCACCATGATGCCCGAAAACGACTCGACGATGTGGCTGACCTTGTTGATTTTGCTCTCGTCGACCCCTGTGGTCATGTGGAGCTGGTCGTGGATGACGGCAAGCGCACTTGACAGGGCGGCGTTGCCGGCTCGTTCGCCCAGACCGTTGACAGTAGTGTGCACGCCCTTTGCTCCGCCCTTGATGGCAGCAAACAGATTGGCTGTGGCGAGGTCGTAGTCATTGTGGGCATGGAAGTCGAAGTGGAGCTTCGGATAGGTCTTGACCATGCGGTGCACATATGACAGGGTATCATAGGGGTTGAGGATGCCCAGTGTGTCAGGGAGCATGAACCGCTCTATGGGAAGGTCCATAAGCGCATCCACCATGTTGAACACATACTCCGGCGAGTGCTTCATGCCGTTGCTCCAGTCCTCGAGATAGAGATTGACTTTCAGTCCGGCTTCGCGGGCGCGGAGCACCTCGCTGCGTATGGCTTCGATATGTTCCTGGGGAGTCTGTTTTAGCTGGTAACGGCAGTGTTTCTCCGAGCCTTTTGAAAGCAGATTGATGACACGTCCGCCCACGGCACGTACCCAGTCGATGGACACACCGCGGTCAATGAAACCGAGCACCTCTATGGCATCTATCAGCCCGGCGCGTTCGCTCCATCGACACACATCCTCCACTGACTGACGTTCACCCTCAGAGACGCGCGCAGAGGCTATCTCGATGCGCGGCACGTGAAGCTCGGTGAGGAGCAGACGTGTGATGGTCAGCTTCTCAGATGGAGTAAACGACACTCCTGAGGTCTGTTCGCCGTCGCGGAGTGTCGTGTCCATTATCTCAACATGCGCCATGGCTTGCTTCAAAGGCTTCGATGTCGGCTTTCTTGGTCAGGAGATACTCGATGTCATCGAGACCCTGACCGAGACACTGCTTCTTATAAGCGTTGATGTCAAAGTTTTCGCTCTTGCCGGTGGCAAGGTTGGTGATGGTCTGGGTGGGGAGGTCTACGCGCACCTCTGTCTTGGGATCTTTGGCGATGGAGTCAAACAGTTCGGCAAGGAACTCTTCGCTGACCACAACAGGGAGCACGAAGTTGTTAAGTTCGTTGTTTTTGTGGATGTCAGCAAAGAAACTGCTGACCACTACGCGAAATCCGTAGTCGGCGATAGCCCATGCGGCGTGTTCGCGTGACGAGCCGCTGCCAAAGTTCTTGCCAGCCACGAGCACGCATCCGCTGTAGGTGGGGTCATTGAGCACGAAGTCGGGGTTGGGGTTGCCGTCCTTGTCATAACGCCAGTCACGGAAAAGGTTGTCGCCGAATCCCTCGCGGCTGGTGGCTTTGAGGAATCGGGCAGGGATGATCTGGTCGGTATCCACATTCTCTATGGGCAGAGGTATGCAGGTGGAGGTTATGGTGGTGAATTTTTCTTTCATAGTGAAAAGGTGGAATATTGGTCAGATAAATGGCTTAGAGGTCAGAAGGCTCAGAGAGCACACCAGTTATGGCAGTGGCAGCAGCCACGAGCGGTCCGGCGAGGATGGTGCGCGAGCCTGGACCCTGACGACCCTCGAAGTTGCGGTTAGATGTGCTGACGGCAAGTTTGCCTTCGGGAATCTTGTCCTCGTTCATTGCCAGGCATGCCGAGCATCCGGGCTGACGCAGCTCAAAGCCTGCCTCTGCGAGTATCTTGTCAAGACCTTCAGCCTTGATCTGGTCGCTCACGAGCCAAGATCCCGGCACGAGCCAAGCAGTGATGTTGTCGGCTTTCTTCTTGCCCTTGACTATCTCGGCAAATGCACGGAAGTCCTCGATTCTGCCGTTGGTACAGCTTCCGAGGAACACGTAGTCCACGGGTATACCTTTGAGTTTCTGACCTTCATGGAATCCCATGTAGGAGAGTGACTTCTCGTAGCTCTGACGTGCGGTCTCGTCATCGCCTTCAAATGCAGGGATAGCATCGTTGATACCCATGCCGAGTCCGGGGTTGGTGCCGTAGGTGATGCGCGGCTCTATGTCAGCAGCATCAAAGTTGATTTCGGCATCAAACACTGCGTCCTCGTCACTGTAGAGGGTCTTCCAGTAAGCAAGAGCCTTGTCCCAATCCTCTCCCTGGGGAGCAAATTCGCGACCCTTGACATACTCGAATGTGGTCTCGTCGGGAGCAATCATGCCGCCGCGGGCACCCATCTCTATCGAGAGGTTGCAGACGGTCATGCGTCCCTCCATAGAGAGGTTGCGGATAGCATCACCGGCATATTCCACAAAGTAGCCCGTGGCTCCGCTGGTGGTCATCTTGGCTATGATATAGAGGGCTATGTCCTTGGCTGTCACGCCTGGGCGGAGCTTGCCGTTGACATTGATACGCATCTTCTTGGGCTTGGGTTGGAGAATGCACTGCGATGCGAGCACCATCTCCACCTCGCTGGTGCCGATGCCGAACGCTACCGCACCGAATGCTCCGTGGGTAGAGGTATGGCTGTCGCCGCACACGATGGTGTAGCCCGGGAGAGTCAGACCGTTTTCCGGACCGATGACATGTATGATACCGTTCTTGCGGTGTCCCAGTCCGTAGAGTGTCACGCCAAATTCGCGGGCATTGCGGGTGAGGGTGTCCACCTGGTTGCGGCTCACTGGGTCGGCTATAGGCTGGTCCTGGTGGAGGGTAGGTATGTTGTGGTCAGGAGAGCAGTAGGTGCGTTCGGGACGCATGACTTTGAGACCGCGCTGGCGGAGTCCGTCAAACGCCTGGGGCGATGTTACTTCGTGGCAGTAGTGGCGGTCGATATAGAGTTGGTCGGGACCGTCTTCGATGTGGTTGACCACGTGGGCATCCCAGATTTTGTCAAACAATGTCTTTGCCATGTATCTGTATAATGTTGTATTGGTTTGATTTCGTGATGATTAGTGCACAAATTTGTTGATGGCGTCAAGGAATGCTTCGGCAGAGGCTGCCACGATGTCGGTGTTGGCAGAGAAGCCGTTGTAGTGAGCTCCTTCGTATTCTACGGTCATATGCACCTTGCCTACGTCGTTGCTTCCCTTGTTGATGGCTTGGATGAGGAATTCCTTGAGGAGCATCTTGCGGCGGATGATGATCTTGATGGCATTGATGGCTGCATCTACAGGACCATTGCCAGAAGCGGCTGCTTCGAATTTCTCGCCGGCGATGTCGAGACCGACGCTGGCAACAGAGCGGATGCCCACGCCAGAGGTGACTTGCAGGAAGTCGAGCTTGATGCGGCTGCGGGCTTTATGGTGCTCGCCGGCGAGCATCAGCACGTCATCGTCGTTGATTTCCTTCTTGCGGTCGGCAAGTTTAAGGAACTGCTCATATGCCTTGTCGAGGGCTTCGGTGTCGAGATTGATGCCGAGGGTGTGCAGACGGTGTTTGAGGGCGGCGCGTCCGCTGCGGGCTGTGAGCACGATGGAGTTTTCGTCCACGCCCACATCCTTGGGGTCGATGATTTCGTAGCTTTCGCGGTTTTTGAGCACACCGTCCTGATGTATGCCCGATGAGTGAGCGAATGCGTTGCGACCTACAATAGCCTTGTTGGGCTGTACGGGCATGTTCATCAGCGATGACACCATGCGGCTTGTCGAGGCTATTTTTGTGGCGTTGATGTTGGTGTCTATGCCGAGTTCCTTGTGGGAGCGGAGGGTCATGACTACTTCCTCGAGGGCAGTGTTTCCGGCGCGTTCGCCTATGCCGTTGATGGTCACTTCCACCTGACGGGCACCGTTGATGACACCCATGACAGTGTTGGCTGTCGCCATGCCGAGGTCGTTATGGCAGTGGGTGGAGAGTATAGCCTTGTCGATGTTGCTGACATGCTCCATCAGGTAGCGGATTTTGGCTCCGTATTCCTCAGGCAGGCAGTAGCCTGTGGTATCGGGAATATTGACCACGGTTGCTCCGGCGGCTATGACAGCTTCCACTACCCGGGCGAGATACTCGTTGTCGGTGCGTCCGGCATCCTCACAGTAAAACTCCACGTCGTCAACGAATTTGCGGGCATAGGCGACAGCTGCCACGCCGCGCTCGAGGATGTCCTCGCGGTTGGAGTTGAACTTGTATTTGATATGTGAGTCGCTTGTGCCTATGCCGGTGTGGATACGCTTGCGCTTGGCATATTGCAGTGCATCGGCTGCCACGCGGATGTCGTTTTCCACGGCGCGTGTCAGAGCGCAGATTGTAGGCCATGTCACGGCTTTGGATATTTCCACTACGGAGTTGAAGTCTCCAGGACTTGACACGGGGAAGCCGGCTTCGATTACATCCACTCCGAGAGCTTCAAGGGCTTTTGCCACTTCGATTTTCTCCACGGTGTTAAGCTGACATCCTGGCACCTGCTCGCCGTCACGCAGAGTGGTGTCGAATATATACAATCGGTCGCTCATAAAATATGACTATCTTTTTTACCTTATATAAATGAAGTGTGACACGCCTTGATGATGCGTGTGTGATGAGGATGTGCAAAGGTACAGATAATAATTGATGTGCACAACAATATTATAATCCCGATTGCTAATTTGATTACAAAATGTTACAGTTTGGTTTGAGAATCATTTAAGATTGCAATGTTGTCAATGCTCTTTTAACTAAAAACTATGTTATATAACACAAAAATCCTCCAAATGTGCATAAGTATATACACCTATATTAAATAATAAATAATTGAGGAAAAATTTCCGTAATTCAAAATGATAGTTTAAATTTGCCATCGGATATTAACCTAACGTTTTCAACAGATATGATGGAACAACGAAATTTAAAAATCCGTGATCTGACGTTGCGTGACGGTCAGCAGTCGCTGTTTGCCACGCGTATGACCCAGCAGACTATCGATCGCCTGCTCCCTTACTATGAAAATGCAGGATTCTATATAATGGAGGTGTGGGGCGGAGCCGTCCCTGACTCGGTGATGAGATATCTTGACGAATCGCCTTGGACACGCCTGCGCACCATCAGCGAGGCGATGAAGGGCAAGTCGCTCCTGTCGGCTTTGTCACGCGGTCGCAACCTATTCGGCTATGTGCCTTATCCTAATTCGGTCCTTGAAGGATTCTACAAGGAGGCAATCAAGAATGGTCTTAATGTGATGCGTATCTTCGATGCGCTCAACGACATCGATAATGTCAAGGACTCGATACGCATGATCAATGAGCTTGGCGGCATCGCCGATGGCGCGGTGTGCTACACTGTCGACCCCAAGGACGAAGCTCCCCAGCAGCCTGCGGGATTTGGCGCAAAACTTAAATCGCTTTTCGGTTCCAAACCGGCAGCCCCGCGTAAGATATTTACTGACGAATACTTTGTCAGCAAGGCTAAGGAGATGGAGGCTCTCGGGGCTAAGATCATTACTCTTAAAGATATGGCAGGTCTGGTCAATCCGCTCCGTGCCGCCTCTATCATCTCACGGCTCAAATCCGAACTGAAAGTGCCTGTGGATTTCCATACCCACTGTACACCCGGCTATGGTCTGGCTTCATCGGTGATGGCTATCATCAACGGCGTGGATATTCTCGACACCAACATATGGTGGTTTGGCGGCGGCTCGGCTGCCCCGGCTATAGAGCTTGTGTATGTTTTCGCCAAGAAGCTCGGTGTCAACGTTGAGGTCAACATGGAGGCTGTCGGCGAGATTCGTAAGGAGCTGCTTGAGGCGCGCAAGGCTCTTAAGGAGTTTGACCTCGCCAAACAGATGCCTAAGGATTTTGATCCTCTCAAGGATATGCTTCCGGCAGAGGTCGATGCTCTGTTTGACAAGGCTATAGATGCTGCGAAGAGAAGTGACGAGCAAGCTTTGCTTGATGCATGCCACGCCATAGAAGGCTATTTCGGATTCCCGAAGCCTAACCAGCTTGTCAAGGATGCCGAGGTGCCAGGCGGCATGTACAGCAACATGGTGGCTCAGCTCAAGGCTCTTGGAGCAAGCGAACTGCTTGACGATGCCATGGCTCTGATACCCAAGGTACGCCGAGACGCAGGTCTGGTACCCCTTGTGACCCCGACGAGTCAGATTGTGGGCAGTCAGGCTGTGAGCCTCGCGCTTGACCGCAAGAAAGGCAACAGGGACTACAGCAATCCATCCAACCAGTTTATATCGCTCATCAAGGGTGAATACGGTCATACGCCAGTGGCAGTAGACCCTGCTTTCCGTGAGATGATAACAGGCAGTCCCGTTGAGAAGGCTTATGATGTATCATCATATAAAAAGCCTGAAAATCCTGTGCTTGAAGAATTTGGAGGCGTGAAACTTGCCGCCAATGACGAGGAATACCTTTTGCTTGAACTTCTCCCCTCCGTAGCAGTCAACTTCCTGAAAAACCGTCGTCGTGAGGAGTATGAGGCTCAGCATGCCGATGAAATCAAGGCTGCCCAGGCTGAGGCTGAAGCAAAGGCTCAGGAGGAGGCGATTCCTGTGACAGGTCCCACTATATCAGCTCCTATGGGTGGCAAGGTCATCGCTGTCAATGTCAAGCCCGGACAGAAAGTCAAGGAGGGCGACGTGGTGCTCGTCTATGAGGCGATGAAGATGGAAAACGATGTCGAGGCTCCAGCCGATGGGGTGGTAAAGCGCCTGTTTGTGGATGTCAACGATGTCGTTGGTACAGACGCACTGCTCGTGGAGTTCCAGGAATGACGTAAGTCGCTTAAAGACTATAATTTAAGTCGTATAATTCTTATAAGTCGTATAAATCTTATAAGAATTATACGACTTGCTTTATTTGAACTGGCATAAAAAAACTGTTGGCATCTCACGATGCCAACAGTTTATCATAATCTACAATCTATAAAAACATATATATTTTTGGAAAAATGCTCTCAAAGCAGTAGTATCAATAATCCTTCTTGCTTTGTGATTACAAAGGTAAAGGGAATTTCTGTAAAATTCAAAAAATTATTTTTAATAAAGCATAAATAAGTTCGTTGTGTTTCTTAGTATCCTCTCTGAGCTGGTTGAATGACTGTAGGAAACGGCTCTTTAAGCATCAATCTTTGGTCGGATTTGACTGCGTCAAGCTGCTTTATGGCATTCTCAGGGCTGCTGACGGTGTCGGCAGCTACAAAGTAGCGAGGTTCTGAGTTTTGAAATACCATGGCATTTTGATAGCCGTAGCCCTGGAGCCTGGTGCACATCTCACGGGCATTGAAACGTTGCTTGAATTGCCCGACTATGATGCAAAACGGTTTGCCCAAAAGCGAGGGACGCCCAGGCGTGGCATCGGTTGCTGTCGGTTTTGTCGGTGTGGAACTCTTGTCTATGACGGGGCGTATCCACTCTACACGATATGACAGGATGGTGTCGCCAACGTGCATGATGGCTGGGCGTCCGCCAGTCTGCATTGCTGCGCGAGCCGTCGAGTCAAGATACTCCTCCTCACCAGAGTGGCGTGTCTTGACAGTGGTTTCGTAAGCCTCTCGGTAATGCTTCTCCGATGGCTTGCAGCTGAATAGTCCGCCGATGGTAGCTGTGCAAAAAATAACCAGTATGGCTGTTTTTGTTGTTTTCAATGTTTAGATACTATTTGTAGGGACATGCCACGGCATGTCTGCCTTGTGTTGCTGGTCAAACCGTTGCTATATGCTGACATGCCATGGCATGTCCCTACAGGTGTCAATATGGGTTATAAAATGGCATCAGTTCTCGAGGATGTAAAGCTCGCGGGGACCGAATGTCATTTCGGGGGTGATGGTGACTTTCTTGCCGGTGAGCATGTCGGTCAAGGTGGTGCCGTAGGGGAGGATTTCGGCGGTCTGCTCCATATTCATGGTTTTGGGTGCATCATTGCCGTTCATCATCACCACTACCTGCTTGTCGCCAAGGCGGCGTTCGTAGACATACACACCCTGTTGCGGCATGAAGTGTTTGAGCGAGCCTTTGGCTACGACATCATTGCCTTTGCGCCAGTTGAGCACCTTGCGCATGAAGTCAAGAGCCTCTTTCTGCTTGTCAGAGAGCCCTTCGCCGGTAAATACGTTGACATCCTTGTCGCCGGGGAAACCACCGGGCATGTCCTTGCGCACGAATCCGTCGCTGCCTTCCTTGGAGCCGTTCATGAGGATTTCGGTGCCGTAGTAGAGCTGAGGTATGCCGCGGGTGGTGAGGAGGAATGCTATCGCCTGTTTCCACCATCCGAGGTTTTCGGGCTCTTCGAGCAGGAAGCGGTCAGTGTCATGGTTGTCAAGGAAGGTGAGAATCTTAGACGGGTTGGGGAAGAGGTAATCGAGAGCCAGATGGTCATACATCTCGTTGAGTCCGTTCCAGGGGTCGGTCTGTGACGAGAACGCATTACGGGCTTTGATCGAGAGCACGAAGTCCATGACAGTCTCAAGTTCAGAGTCGCCGTGAGGATTGACCTTAGAGCCTTTCTGCCAGTATGCTTCGCCGCCCTCAGTGCCGTACCAGCACTCGCCTACGATGTTAAACAAGGGGTATTCCTTGCGTACGTCGCGTAGCCATTGTGCCATAGCATTGAAGTCGGCATAGGGGTGAGTATCCATGCGTATGCCATCGATCTTTGCATCCTCTATCCACCATATCGAATTTTGGGTGAGGTACTTGGCAAGGTGCTTGTTGCGCTGGTTGAGATCGGGCATTGCCTCGACAAACCATCCGTCCACGGTGCGGCCATAGTCGTAGTCGCTCACATAGGGGTCGTGTACAGTGGACAGGCGGTAGTTAGTCTGGATGTAGTTGTCGGAATTGTTGTACCAGTCGGCGGTCGGAGCATCCTTGCGCCAAGGGTGGTTGGATCCAGAATGGTTGAATATCATATCCATCACCACCTTGATGCCGCGTTTATGCGCTTCTTCGATGAAAGCTTTCCACTCCTCGTTTGTGCCGAAACGCGGGTCAATGCGGTAGTAGTTTGTGGTGGCGTATCCGTGATATGAGCCTCCGGGCATGTCGTTTTCAAGCACAGGGCATACCCACACGGCTGTCACGCCGAGAGAGTCTATGTAGTCAAGGTGCTTTTGCAAGCCTCCGATGTTGCCGCCGTGACGTGCGTTAGGGTCGGTGCGGTCGGCGGTGATGGGGTAGTCGAGGTCTTTGACGGCTTTGTCCTCTTTTCTGCCGTCAGATGCGAAGCGGTCAGGCATCACGAGATACAGCACATCTGATGAGTCGAAGCCTTTGTAATCTTCTGGAGCCTTGGTGCGGGCTTTGAGTTCATAGTGGAGGGTTTTTGACTTCTTGCCGTCCTTGAATTTCAGATCCATCGTGCCGGGTTGGGCATCTTTGCCTATAGCGAGATAGAGCAGAAGGTAGTTGGGGCTTTCGAGGCGTACCTGCTCGGCTAATCGTACATCAGGATAGTCTACAGAGACGAGACTGTTGCCGATGTCCTTGCCGTGTACCATGACTTGGAGCGTGTCCTGTTGCATGCCGGTCCACCAATATGGCGGTTCTACGCGGTCTATCGTAAGATTGGCTGCTGAGCATAGCCCGGCGGTTGACATTGCCGCGCATGCGAGAGATGTGAGGATTTTCTTCATAAGGATTGAAGTGACGCAGATAGATGATAGGTATTAGTTATTATGTATTTTAATGTGTGGCAAGAGCCTTTACAAAGATACGAAATAATCTGATAGCACGTAGTATAGGTTGTAAAGTTATTAACAATGGGGAAAGTTATTAACATTTTAGAAAAAGTTATCAACATTTCCATGAAGTTATTGACATTGCATTAACATCCGTGGGCTTTTTATCAACATTAGTGCGATAGACACGCTTAGAGGGCGTTTAATAACAAAAGTTAAATCCTGAGCTGCGGATTTTGAGGCGGATTCGGGTCTATGCTGAAGGAGCATAGCGGGCTATGTGACTGAGGCATAGGGACGAAGACGCTCAAAAGCCGCAGACAAAATACTATCTTTGTGTCATTCGTATGTTTCATCTCTTTGATGTTTCTTTGAAGTTACCATCGCCTTGGTGTCTCTTTTGTTAACTGGCTGATGCTCGTCGGTCACATAGCACCGCTATGCTCCCTCCTCACATACAGCCATTTAATCAAAAGATACACCACTCAGGATTTAACTTTTGTTATTAAACACCCTCTAACACTCTGACTTAACATGTTTTAAGTTGGTGAAATCTTATATCTGTTAAAAAAAGTGTAAATTTGCGCCTTGTATGCTAAAAAGTCTCTTTTGTATATTCATCATATTAGTAGCTTGCTTTTGCAGCGGATGCAGCAACGACCTCGGTGATTCTGTCGGGGCAGCCGATGCTGGTTTCATCACGCCTCATGTGTATGTGACGGGAGATGATGCTCCCGATGCTGCGTCGTTTTCTCTCTCTCTGACTGATGGCTCGGCAAAAGAGCATACATGGACAAACATAGGGGCTTTCTCTACCAAACAGGGTTTCCGTCCGGGGCGTTACGTCATGTCCGCATCATATGGGGCTGAGAATTCTGAAGGCTTCGGGAAGCCTTACTATACGGGGAGCACATCGTTTGACGTGGTCTCAAATGAGACTGTTGACGTGGCTATCCATTGTAAGAGGATAAATGTTGCCGTCTCATTGGATATTGAAGAGTCGTTTTCTTCGCGGATGCGTGATTACAGGGTGATATTTCATTCAGAGGGAGGCAGCTATTTTGAATACGCATCCGAGTCTGATGGACCGTTGTATGTACGAGCTGGCGAAGTGGAGATGTTCCTCCATTTCACGCTTGCTGACGGCAGCTCGACATCAGTGTTGCTGTACCGCTTGCAGGCTTCAGAGGGCGAGAATATATCATGTGCGCTGTCGGCAGATGATAATGCTGTCATGCTTGATGCAGCAGCCCACGGGTCGCGTGTGTTAGAGTTGACGTCAGAGCTGTTTTCTGCGTCAGCTCCCGATATAACTCCTACAGGTTTCATGCCTGAGACTCCTCTGCCGGTGGTAGAGGGAGTCACGCCTGCCGAACCGGTAGTGTTCCATGTCACATCATCACATCCGCTCGGCGAAGTGGTGTTCACGGTACAACCCCCGTCTTTGCTCGCTTTGGGCATAGCCCGTGAGATAAATCTGTTAGATGCCGATGCCTCGGTCATGGAGATGCTGAGACAGTATGGAGCGATATGTGCAGTCAGCAATGACGGAAAGTCGCTGACGCTTGATATAACAGGTCTGCTCACACATCTTAAATCTGCCGACATGCCAGCTATTAATGATGCCTCCGGACGGCAGATGTTGCCTACATTCTCACTCATAGCCATCAATGACCTCGGACAGGTCAGCCTTCCGGTGACACTTAAGGTGGATTTACGTCCTATGGAGATAGAGGTGCTCCCGCCAGACCGTGTGGAAGCCGGGGCTTCAACAGCTACAGTCAGGGTCAAGGCTACATCAGGCGAATTTGTCAACCATCTCGGGATATTTACGTCTGATAACGGTGGTGACAACTGGACTCCCCAGACAGTTATACGGTCAACCAAGGTGTCTGACGGATTGTATGAAGTGACCTTTAGCCTCCCTGAGTCGTTATATCCCTCTGTCAAGGTGCGCATGGATTACCTCGGGCAGACTGCGGCTTCGTTTGATCTGTATTTCACCACGCCGCCATATACTATCGATGTCGATGCCTTCGCGTCGCATCTGGCGGTGAGAATCAACGGCGAGTCTCCGCGGTCCACGCGTGCTATAGCTTCGTCGGCTTACGTGTATGTCAACGGCACGCCTGCCAATATATATATGCGTGACGCAGATAACGGTCTTGTATATGTCACTGGCCTCACCCCATCGACCACCTACGATGTCGCTTCCACTATATTCCGTCACCCTGACAGCGATGATTTCACACCGTCGGTGCGTGTGACCACTGAAGATGTCATACAGCTGCCCAACGGGGCGTTTGAAGAGACAGAGGAAGTCATAAACTGGGAAGACCTGCCGATGGGAGGACTGTATTCGCAGAATGCCATGCCGCTGTTCAATCGTCAGAACCGCGCAGATGTGACGGCGAGCCAGCCCAAGGCTCCGTGGGCATCGGTCAATGACAAGACTTTTTATCTCGGGGCATCCAATCCCAATACATGGTACATGCAGCCCTCGACCATGGAGAGCGCGAACATTATAAGCGGAGCGGTTTCCATAAAACTCGTCAGTGTGGCATTTGATCCCGCGGGGGCGAAAATATCACCATACCGTCAGGTATCGGCTCCGTTTATCGACTATAATCCCAATATCCCCGATATACGCTATAGGGCTGCCGGCAAGATATTTCTTGGCTCGTATGCCTATAACGGCAGTGAGGAGGAATATCAGCAAGGGTATCCGTTTGCCTCACGCCCCTCGGCGATCAACGGCATCTACCGTTATTATCCCGGTGGAGGTTCGCCCGAAGATTGCGGACGTGTGGATGTGTCGTTGTGGGGAACGGTCAACGGACAATACCGCGAACTGACACATTCTACCGGCAAACTTTATCCGAGTGCTACAAATGCATCATTCAGCGTCCCCATACGCTATCCGATATTCGGGGCGAAGGCTTCGACCATAATGGTGATGATATCTTCATCATATGACATCGGCGATATCGAATACGAGTCGCAGCATGTCGTAACCACACCTGACGCACAGACAGCCTCTTCTTTAGGAAGTATCCTGGAAGTAGATGAGCTGACGCTGTCATACTGACGCTGACATGACAGTATTGAATAGGGCAATAGATGATACAATAGGAAACAATAACTAAGCATACATAGACACACAACATCTTTTTTATGTTTGACATCCGACATCTTATGTTAGGCTGCCGAGTCATGGCTCTGGCTGCCGTGGCGTGGATTCCGACGCTTGCCATAGGGCAGGAGGCGCCGGTGGCGATGCAGCCGGCAGATGCTGCTTCTTCCGCGACAACCACTGACACCATCCCTGTATTTGAGCGAGGCATACAGCAACTCAAATTCATCCCCAAGGGACAATGGATTGCAGGCGTGAGCGTCAGCTATGCTCAGGAACATGCCGACAATTATACTTTCTTCGTACTGGAAAACCTCAACGGTGATACCTACTCGTTTAAGGTGAGTCCGACGGTGCTCTATGCCTTCAAGGACAATCTGGCGATCGGCGGACGTTTCGCTTACCAGCGTACACGTACCCAGCTTGACTCCGGATTGCTCAATCTTGGCGAGGGTACGAACTTTGACGTGGACCATCTCTACAGCATAGGACATAACTTCTATGTGGCAGGCGTGTTCCGCAACTATCTGTCGATAGGCAGCAGCATGCGTTTCGGTTTCTTCAACGAGGTGCAGTTGCAGCTTGGAGGCGGACAGTCAAAGCTTACCAACGGCGTTGGCGATGATTTCACCGGCACCTATGAGACAAACTTCTCTCTCAGTGTGGGTCTCCAGCCGGGCATGGTCGTGTTTCTCAACAACTACTCGGCTGTGGAAGTCAACGTAGGCGTGCTCGGATTTAACTACCGCCATACTAACTCCACCCGTGACCAGATATACGACTCGCACCACAACAGCAAGTCGGCTAATTTCCGTATCAACCTGTTTTCAATCCAGTTTGGCGCAACCTTCTACATATGAAAACCTCCACTTTTATACGTCGCGTGACATGCGCCATAGTGATAGCGGCATCGGCTTATACTGTTGCCTATGCCGATGAGCGCCCTGCCTCCAAGAGTCCCGAGGTACAGTATCCTATACGTAAGAAAGACAAGACCCCGGCATTTGAGCCGCTGCCTGATCTGGTGATAGTCAATGGTGATACCGTCAGCATGATATTGCCTGAGCGTAACTGGGGGCGTTTTGACCGCGGTCTGTTCAACTATCTGTTTCTGCCGAAAGGGCAGTGGATGGCTGGTCTCAACGCCAGCTATGCGAGCTTTGATGCCGAAAATGTCGCCATACTCGATGTCCTAAAGGATTTTGACTTCAAGGGCGAGACATACTCCATACGCCCCTATATCTCCTATGTGTTCAGTAACAACAACACCGTAGGTCTGAAATTCAATTACATCCGTTCGGATGCCCGTCTGGGCAATCTCTCGGTGGAATTTGACGAGGACACCAACTTCGACATACGTGATGTGCATTATTATGACCAGTCGTTTGGCGCATCGGTGTTCTACCGTCATTACATCGGGCTGAGCCGTGCCAAGCGTTTCGGCGTGTTCAATGAGGTGGATCTGTCGTTCAATTCCGGCTCCGGGCGTTTCCGCCGCACCATAGGCGGGGTCAGCAAGGAGACCTCGACTACCACTACATCTGTGGCTCTCAACTTCTCGCCTGGTCTGACTGTGTTTGTCATGGACTATGTGTCGTTCAATATCTCGTTCGGTGTGTTTGGTGTGCATATGACTAACCAGCATCAGATGACCGACGGTGTCGACGAGGGGTCAAGATTCTCGTCAGGCGCCAATTTCAAGTTTAACATTTTCAATATCAACTTCGGGCTCGGAGTGCACATCTGATTATAACACATTACCATTATGCGTAAGATACATATTCCGGGTGCATCGGCACTCGCCGCCATATCGCTTCTCGCAGTCACGATGGTCGGCTGCATAAAAAATGACATACCTTATGCGCGTATTGTGCCGGTGTTCACCGTCTTTGAGGTTGAGCATCAGATGCGTGATGCGCAGATTGATTCGGCTACCCGTTCCATAGTTGTCACGCTTGACGAGTATGCCGATATATATAATGTAGTGGTGTCGGACTATGCCCTTTCCACTGGCGAACTGACCAATCCGTCAAGCCTGTCGGGGACGATAGACCTCTCATCGCCTTACGTAGTGTCTACACAGCTCTATCAGACTTATGACTGGACCATAACTGCCGTGCAGGACATAGAGCGGCGTTTCTCCATCGAAGACCAGATCGGAGCTTCGGAGATAGATGCTGTCACTCATACTGTCAAGGCTCTATATCCGAGCATCAAGGATATAGCGGCTGTCAAGGTCACCGATATCAAGCTCGCAGGTCCCGAGGCTGTGATGACTCCTGACCTTAATGGTCAGACTGTGGATTTCACAGATCCTGTTTCTGTTACTGTCGATGAGTTTGGCCGTCAGACCGTCTGGACTATCACTGTAGAGCCTACGGATATGGTGGTGACGATTAACTCTGTGGATGCCTGGACTCAGGTGGCATGGGTTTACGCTTCGGCTCAGGAGGGTCTGGATGTGACATTTAACTACCGTCAGGAGGGGCAGGCGCAGTGGTATGCGGCTCCGGCTTCATGGGTCACGGTGGAGGGTGGTGCATTGACATGCTGTCTGCGTCATCTGTCGCCGTTGACTAACTACGAGGTGCAGGCTGTAAGCGGCGATGACAAGTCGCTTGTGACGAAGTTCTCCACTGGCGATAATCCTCAGGTGCCTAACAACCGCTTTGACAACTGGTGGAAAAACGGCAAGATATGGAATCCCTGGGCTGAGGGCGGCGAGTCATGGTGGGATACAGGCAACAAGGGTGCTACGACCCTCGGCGAAAGCAACACCGTGCCCACTGATGACACTTCTGACGGTGTAGGTCAGGCTGCCAAGCTGATGAGCCGCTTCGTAGGCATCGGTCCGTTGGGCAAACTGGCTGCCGGAAACATCTATGCCGGCGTGTTTGTACGTGTTGACGGTACAAACGGCATCCTCAACATGGGACGTCCGTTCACTGCTCGTCCCACACGTCTCCATGGATATTTCAAATATGAGGGTGGCGCTATCAACCGCACATCCACAGACTTCAAAGATCTCAAGGGACAGCCTGACGAAGGTATCGTATGGGTAGCGCTCATTGATGCTGACGAGCCTTATGAGATACGCACCAATCCGTCAAACCGCCGCCTCTTTGACCGCAACGACCCGTGTGTCATAGCCTACGGCGAGATGATACAGCAGGAGGATGTTGATGCCTACCGCGAATTCTACGTGGATTTCAACTACAATTCCACAACCCGTGTGCCTAAATATATCCTCATAACAGCATCGGCAAGCAAGCTCGGCGACTATTTCACCGGCTGCGACCAGGCTACCATGTGGCTTGACAACATCGAGCTGGTCTATGACTACGACGATTGATGTTATATTTTTGGACTGGCTGTAGGGACATGCCGTGGCATGTCCGCCTCCCATACAATGCTGTTATGGCTTTTGTGGCACGCGGACATGCCGCGGCATGTCCCTACAACCAGACGATAATGACCGAAGTAAATAACGTGACCCTATAGGTTTGAAAATTATTTTGTAAATTTGTCAAAATAATATTTGCCCACGACAAGCAATGATAGACAAGATAAATGCGCTGCGCGATGAAATCGCAGCACTCACAGCCTCTGATGCAGCCCAGGTAGAGGAGCTGCGTATCAAATATCTGAGCAAGAAAGGTTCGGTATCGGCACTGTTCAACGACTTCCGCACTGTCCCTGCTGACCAGAAACGTCAGATAGGTCAGGCTCTTAACGAGCTCAAGAATCTCGCCACTGACAAAATCAACTCTCTGCGTGAGGCTCTTGAAAACGCTGACACGGTGGACGTTGACATAGACCTGACCCGCACATCGGCTCCTCGCCAGCTCGGCAGCCGGCATCCGCTGTCGATAGTGCGTGATGACATCATCGCCATCTTTGACCGTCTCGGCTTCTCTATAGCCGAGGGACCTGAGATCGAGGATGACTGGCATGTGTTCTCGTCGCTCAATTTTGCTGCTGACCACCCTGCGCGTGACATGCAGGATACATTCTTCATCGCCCGCAACCCTGAGGTGCTACTCCGCACTCATACTTCGTCAGTACAGTCGCGCGTGATGGAGACCACCAAACCTCCCATCCGCATCATCTGCCCGGGACGTGTGTATCGCAACGAGGCGATTTCGGCGCGTGCCCACTGCTTCTTCCATCAGGTGGAGGCTCTCTACGTTGACCGCAACGTGTCATTTGCTGACCTGCGCCAGACTCTTCTCTACTTCGCCCGTGAGATGTTCGGACCTGACACCAAAATCCGTCTGCGTCCGAGCTACTTCCCCTTCACCGAGCCGTCGGCAGAGATGGACATCTCCTGCAACCTCTGTGGGGGCAAAGGTTGTTCGTTCTGCAAGGGTACAGGCTGGGTGGAAATCCTCGGCTGCGGCATGGTGGATCCCAACGTGCTTGAGGCATGCGGCATTGACAGCAAGGAATATACAGGCTTCGCCCTTGGCATGGGTGTAGAGCGTATTACCAACCTGAAGTATCAGGTCAAGGACCTGCGCCTGTTCTCTGAAAACGACCGCCGTTTCCTTCTCCAGTTCCGCAGCGCCCGCTGATACCGACTGCTTCATATGACTTTCCTCAATATCATAGGTGATTGTGCACTCGTGGCTCTCGGAGGAGGGTTAGGGGCGTTGTCACGTTATGGTGTGGAGCAGTTGCCGTTTCTTGACCACGACAAATATTATTTCACGGTTGCCATCAATATCACTGGCTGTCTGCTGATAGGTTTTCTGTGGGCATTGTTTCAGCATCTTGGGCTGCCCAAATGGGTATATCTTGTGGCTCTGACTGGTTTTCTGGGAGGTTACACCACCTACTCGGCTTTTACGCTTGATGCCATGCAGCTGATACAGAACGGTCGCATCGGCGAGATGCTCTTCTATGTGGCTATCACTGTGCTCGGCGGTCTCGGAGCCTGTGCGTTAGGCCTGTTCGGCACGGAGAAACTGCTGAGAATGATATAATACAAGGAGGCTGACATGACTGTAAAGGAGCGTTTTAAAGGTATCATTGATTACTTCCTTGAGGCTATGCCTGAGGCTGCAACAGAACTGCACTATGATAATCCATATCAGTTGCTTGTGGCTGTAATCCTATCGGCGCAATGCACCGATAAGCGGGTCAATATGATTACCCCTCCGCTTTTTGAGGCGTTCCCTACGCCTCAGGCGATGGCGCAGGCTCAGCTTGATGACATATATCCTTACATCAAGTCAGTTTCGTACCCCAACAATAAGACCAAGTCGCTCCTCGGCATGGCTAAGACTCTTGTCGAGAAATATGACGGTCAGGTTCCTTCATCGATTGACGAACTGATGACCATTCCTGGGGTGGGACGCAAGACTGCCAATGTGATTCTTGCCGTGGTCTATGACAAACCTGCCATGGCGGTGGATACCCATGTGTTCAGAGTGAGCGAACGAATCGGGCTGACCACAGATTCCCGCAGTCCGCTGCAGACGGAGCAACAGCTTATCAAATATATACCAGAAGAACTTGTCACCCGGGCGCACCATTGGCTCATACTCCATGGCAGATATGTGTGCAAGGCGCGTCGTCCTGACTGCATGGAGTGCGGAATACGATCCTACTGCCGCCACTACAATTCATTACAGAAATAAACCAACATACACATTATCACACATACTCGCTATGAAACAGGTCAAACGTAAGGATTTGATGCAGTTTGTCAGATACCTGCTGGTCGGTGTCATCAACACATTGGTCACCCTGGTAATCATTTATGTATGCAAAGGCATCATCGGCGTAAATCCTTGGGTGTCTAATTTCATCGGCTATGTAGGCGGTGTCATCAATTCGTTTCTGTGGAACAAGCTATGGGTATTTAACAGCCACAGCCACGGATGGCAGGGTGAGGGTCTGAAATTTCTCGTAGGTTTCGCACTATGCTACGGACTTCAGTTTGCTGCTACCTGGCTGCTGACCACTTATGTCATTTACGATGACTTCCTTGTGACGATCGCAGGGTTCTCCTTCTCGGGCTACGGTGTTGCCACAGTCATAGGAATGATGGTCTATACCATCGCCAATTTCATTTATAACCGCCTTGTCACTTTCCGTCAGATCAGCATGTGAGACATAAAAAGTGTTAAAATGCTGATGACGTTTAGGATTCTATAAGCTTAATAATCAAATTTTTGTTTATTTTGCATGACTTAACTTACGCCATGCAAAGACATCTTTTGACATTCATACTGCTCATAGCGTGCGGTATTGTGAGCCTGCGTGCATCTAACAGCATTCTCGGGGAGGCGATGGTGCTTCCCGAGGATATGTGCGAATTTGTGCGTCAGCATAATCCCGATTTTTCTATGGAGATAGCCGAAGCCTACTACGAGATAGGCTCGCGCTATGGCATACGCGGTGATGTGGCTCTGTGTCAGGCTATTATAGAGACCGGATGGTTCAAATTTCGTGACGGTACCGCCGTCACCCCCGACCAGTATAATTTTTGCGGCTTAGGTGTCACACGTCTCGGTGTCAAGGGCAACGCTTTCAGCTCCATACAAGAGGGTGTTACGGCTCAAATACAGCATCTCTATGCCTATGCCACCCGCAGCAGTCTGCCCGACGGCGAGGAATTGGTAGATGCCCGCTTCAAGCTTGTCAGCCGCGGATGCGCTCCCACGTGGGAGGGATTGAGCGGACGCTGGGCTGCCAACAAGTCATATGGCAAAGACATCCTCAACCTCTACAGCAAGATGTCATCGCGCTATGCTGGCAGCAAAAAGAAAAAATCCGATAAAAAACCACAGGATAAGCATGTTGAAATCATAACCCCTGTCCAGCCGGAAATCATAGTCAACGATGAATCCCTCATGGCATCTTCATCATATGAGGGCGATAGCCGCATGCAGGTGCTTGACGGCTTGGGAATAGAGGCGGAGCCGACACTGACATCGGAAGAATCCTCTGCTGAAGTAGTGCGCCAAGCATTCGCCAACGTCTCTGCCGACGAAGCGGATGCCTCCCATTGCCAGCCCGTATTCCCCGCCGTACCCGCCCGTCTCATCCCGTACTTCATGGAGAAAGCCACCATCCACGCCCCCGCCGACTGAGGTCGTAGGGACATGCCGTGGCATGTCCGCTTCCCAGACGATGTGGCTATTTATGCTGACATGCCATGGCATGTCCCTACATCCCAATTCATAATCACATCATGATGAAATCATTAACTACAATCTTGCTAATACTTGCTATGCCCTTACTCTCGTCAGCCGAGACTCCCCATGAACCTCAAACCCCTTCGCGTTATACCCATTCGCTCGGTGTAAAGGGCGCATTTGATCTCAACCTTCCTGGGAAATGGACTTCAACTGACCCAGATGCAGTCAACGAAAACAATTTCGGTTACGGAGGAGCGGCAGGTGTGGTCTATCGCGTGATGCGTGACCGCCATTGGTTTTTGGAGCCTGGTCTGCTTCTTTCTTACAATGACTTCGGTATAGATTTGCAAGCAGACAGTTACGTGGCATCTGCCCGGATTTCTAAATTTGACATCATCATTCCCTTGACCATCGGCTATCAGTTCGGCTTGTTTGACGACAAGCGGATGAACGTCATGACAGGATTTGAGGGCACCGTGTGTCTTGGCGGAAGCATCACCAAGCCCATTGATGAAACTGCTTACTCCCTTTTCGGCACCGACGGCATATGGCGACGCGGGGATCTCAAATGGGGTTTCGGCGCAGGTTTTGTCTTTGATAATGTGGAAATCAACGTCATGTCATATCTCGGTCTTATCAACCAACTCAAACGCTCCGACATCTCCGTCGCCCGCGTCATCCATGAAAACACAGTCCGCATCTCCCTGACCTACTACTACCAGTGAGATGTAACATGATGTTCAGGCTCGCAGAACGTTGCAAATCTGGAATTCAAGACCTCTGTTGGAGGTCAACATGTTAGGCCATGGTCATACAAACTGTAGGTTTGGCTGACCATGGTGATACCATCCCATTCCGATAAATGCCTCCATCGGAGGCACACAACCCATGCAGGGGCTGTGCGCCACCTACAGCGGCGGAATTGGGAGCGTGACAATAACATGGGTCAGCCAATCCTAACGGATTGTATGACCCATGCCTAATATATGCGACCCCTCTGAGGTCGATATATCGATTTCGCTGCCGAATGCAAAAAAAAATATTGCGTGAGGCGTTGCAATACCGATGGAAATTCATTAATTTTGGAATTGCATCTTCTGAAGACCACGCCAATCATCCGGACAGCTTGGAGAAGCGGCTCGCGGCAGCAGAGTCATGGGAGGGCATTGAAAAATTTTTTAGGAAAGCGTTTATCAGACGCTTGATTCTTGACAGCTCAGAACTTCGCAACTTCTATAGATCATCGTCAGGAATGAAGCAACGGTAGATGCCTGTGGATATGTATGTATCTGTCGGCCATGTGTCATATAGACATATGGATTGCTAATATTATACATATTGGCGTGGGCTTCTGCGTTGCTCGTCCTATGATGATGGGCAATGCGAAGGCCTTTGAGCTGTGGGACGAGTGACGATACAGTTCCCACGCTTTTCTTTTGCCAATATTTTGACATCCCTTGGGGAACGGGATGACTGATCATTATCTATGAAAAACTTTTATCCGTTGGAAATCCCTCATGAAGCCTTTCGTACTATCAAGGGCACATGCAGCCAATATGGCGCATCTCCTCGTGAGATGGGGTTTATAATCGGAGGGGGAGCTGCCGTACCTGGCTACGAGGACCGCTACATGGTATGGACTCCAAATGAATCACACGACCATTGGGACAACCGTCTGTCGGACGACGGCATGTATTTCATCGAGACCAATGTGGATGCCGACCGCATCCTGGCTCATATTGCCGACACGTGTAGCCGTCCATTCTTGCGCCGCATAACCTATCTCAAGCGCCGGGGCAGCGACCGATTTGAATTCGTCGGCGTATTCCAGCCCGAGCCCTCCCTCTCGCGCATAGCCCGCATGATGATATACCGTCTCGTAGAGACCCATCTACCCAAATTAGAAATCATCCCTTAAAGAATCCAACCATGAAAAAAATAATTTTGACTATCTGCTTCCTGTTTTCAATCTTCATCGGACTCGAGGCTCAGACATTCACCTATGGAGACCTGAAATATATTGTCAATGAAGATGGACTCTCTGCAACCGTTGCATCTAATCAGGACTTTTCGGATTATACTATGGCAGTTCTTAATATCCCGGAAACTGTGGTTTACGAGGGTGTTTCGTTGGAGATTACTGCCATTGGTGATGGCGCATTCAACAGCAATTATGACGCTTTATGGTCACTAATGAAAAAAGTAGTTCTTCCGTCATCGATTACGACTATCGGCAAAGAAGCGTTCTTTATGTGTCAGGGATTGGAGGTGATAAACATCCCGGAGAACACAACTTATATCGGAGAAGCTGCATTTTCGGGTTGCGTAGCGTTGAAATACGTTGATCTTCCTGATGGACTTAAAGAACTCGGAGCATCTGCGTTTGCATCCTGCACTGCCATGGAGTCCATTCATTTTCCAGCTGGACTTGAGGTTATCCAGAAGGAAACATTCCGTCATTGCGATGCCCTCACCACTATAAAACTCCCCGATTCCCTGAAGCGGATTGAAGAAAAGGCATTTATGTTATGCCTCGGATTGAAAGAAATAGAGTGGGGGGCTGGATTAGAGTATATCGGATATGAAGCTTTTATGCAGTGTGGAGCACTTATGACTGTCAAGATTCCAGACTATGTGTCTTATGTAGGAGTCGGAGCGTTTTCTCACTGTACTAATCTGAAATCTGTAACCATCGGCACTGGATTACAGACGATAGGGTATGGAGCTTTTTTCTCTCCAGGACTAACTTCTGTGATCTATGGGGCTATTGATTGTAACTATAGGGAAAACTATCCCTATGAAATTGCTGGTGGTCAACTTGAAGTTTTCCCTCCAAGCGTCACATCTCTTACAATAAAGGAGGGTGTTTTAAACATACCGATACGTATATTTGGTTTTTTGGAAAAGCTTGAGGAAGTGCAATTGCCGGAATCTCTTATTAGTATAGGTGAGCAAGCTTTTACTAATTGTTATGCGTTAAAATCTGTAAACTTTCCTCGGAATTTAGAAAGTGTAGGCAACTATGCTTTTCTGATGTGTGAGAGCCTTGAGACAGTGTACTATGATGCTCTTGACTGTAAAACGTCTCTTTGGATAGAGGTCGCTTCAATAGCTCCTGTTGTCAATTTGTTTATTGGAAATGAAGTCAGAAACTTGCCAGACCGTTGTTTTGCTTTGTGGAATAAAATTACGCAGGTAGTTCTTCCATCGTCTCTTGAATCAATGGGTGCGGAAGCGTTTAAATCATGTACTGCTCTTGAATCTGTTACGTTTGGAGAAAACATTAAAAGTATAGGGGAACATGCTTTTTACAATTGTAGCAGTCTCTCTGATGTGGACTTGAGCATGACCAAGTTAACCGAGATAGGAGGACATGCATTTCAAGGGTGCGAGTCGTTCACCACTTTTACCGTGCCTGAGTCAGTCAATGCTATAGGAGAATCGTTTTTGTACGGATGTAAAAATCTTGCCACATTTAATTATAATGCCATTGATTGTGAGGACTATAACCAGTATGCACTGTTGGGATGTAGTGTCTCTAAAGTGAATATAGGGGATAAGGTCAGGGTTATTCCGTCGCACATGTTTTGGGACTCTCATTCTCTTGAATCCCTTGTTGTACCATCGTCAGTAGAAAGCATAGGACAATATGCTTTTAAAAATTGTGGTCTAAATGAAGTCCGTATAGGTGATTCTGTCAAGGAAATCCAAGTGGGAGCTTTTGCTGGCAACGAGGATCTGAAATCGGTAGTGTGTGATGCCGTTATACCGCCTAAGTGTGCATTAGGAGCATTTGATGTGACATATAATGATGATTATGATGGCTATTACATTGACATAAATCTTACAGTGCCTGACGCTTCGGCTGAAAAATATCGCGAGGCAAGTGTATGGAAATACTTTAGGACCATCAATGATGTGGAGTCATCAATTTCTGATGTGACAGCTGATGCATCTCTTTCGGATTTTGATGGCGAACAATCCATTTCTGTCTATGACTTGACGGGTAAACTGGTCTATAAGGGTACTGTGAGGCTTATGCCGTCACTGCCGCATGGAACATTTGTGGTAAATACATTGGGCAGAACATCAAAGATGTTTAACTGAACTATAACCAAAGTAACCAATCTATATAATCTAACTTAACCAATCTCTAATTATGAAAAATTTCAATTGTAAAGTTTTTGCAATCATGTGTGGTGCCATGGGGCTGTGTCTGACTTCGTGTGGCGATGACAATGATGGACCTGCTGCAGGACCGATAAATCCGGCTCCTGTACCTGGCGGATCGGTGTCAGTCAACCCCTCAGATGTGTTTACAGCGGGCATACCTGACAAGGTAGGCGATGTGTCGGTGGTATGCGGCTCTGATGGGCTGGTGCAGTCACTCACCGATGGAGATGTGACTGTGACGTTTTCATATCCCGGTGTGAGCCGCGCGGATTCCTATGATGTGGTGATGAATGTCAATGATGGCGGAGAGACAGGTGCTGATGTCTTCAGCATGCTGCTTAATGAGGCTGGTTTCGTACGGTATTGTCATCAGCTCAAAGGTAACGGCACGGTAGATGAATGGTGGTTTGACTACAATGCCTCTGGTCAGCTCGTCAAGATGAAACGCACCGAGGGAGGCAATGAAATCACGGATATAGTCTATGACGGTGGTAACATCGTCAAGGTGACCATGCGTTCTGACGACCCTGATGACGGTGGCGCGCATCTTATAGGCTATGGAACTGCACCTATCGACAATAAGGGATGCCTGATGCTCTTTGATGAGACTTTCGGCATTGACATGGACGAGATGGAATATGCCTATTTCGCAGGTCTGCTTGGAAAAGCGACCCGAAATCTCCCAACCGAAAGAACGGAGGATGACGGCGACAGATCCACCTATGAGTGGACGCTCAACGGAGCCGCCTTACCGATCAAGCTCGTCAGCACTGACCTCCGTGACGGCGATATAGAGGAGCAGACTCTGACATTTGAGTGGTAAGCCCATTTGTGGTATTGATATACCATGTAGGGACATGCCGAAGGCATGTCCCTACAACGTTATTGGAGGGGTGGATTAGAGGCTGATGAGTTCGTCGGGGAGGAAGTCGCGGGGGGCTTTTTTGCCGATGACGGTGTCCCAAAGCATGGGGGAGATGCCGTTGCCTGGACGCTTGACTGTGAGGTTTTCTTCGGTCAGTAGTTCGCCTTTGGCTATCGGGCAGGCGGCTATGATGCTTTTGCGTGCTACCTCGATGTTGGGACGCTCCGCTTCGGTGACTGTTTTTTCGCCTGAGCCGAGGGCTTTCTCGATGTTGCGGATGGCGGTAACCATGGCAGTCAGCTCAGCCGGCTCTAATGATGCCCGGTGGTCAGGGCCTGGGAGAGTCTTGTCAAGGGTGAAATGTTTCTCAATGACCTTGGCTCCCATGGCGGTGGCTGCGATAGGGACTTCGATGCCGCAAGTATGGTCGCTGTAACCGACAACCCCGCATCCGATGCTTCTGAGAGCATCCATAGCTTTCAGATTCACAGCTTCCATAGGCGTAGGATACTGGGTGGTGCAATGCAGCAGTATGATATCGCGGCGCGGAATGCCACCATCTTCAAGAACAGCCACGGCTGCCTCCACCTCGTCAAGCGTTGACATTCCTGTCGACAGGATTATCTTGCCTCCTTTGGCTGCGATTTTACGCAGATAGGGGAGGTTGGTGATTTCGCCCGACGGGATTTTCCAGTAATCCATGCCGAGGTCGGCAAGGCAGTCAATCGATACCAGGTCAAAGGGGGTAGACATGAATCCTATGCCCACTTCATCGCAGAGCTGACGCAGCCCCGCATAGTCGCCCAGGGGAAGATGGATTGCGCGGCACATCTCAAGCTGGCTCTGCTCGCTCCCGGTGGTCTCCTTCTGATACTCTGCTTTGGGAGCGAAGGTGGATATGACCAGCTCCGGCACTGCGGTCTGGAATTTCACATAGTCGGCTCCAGCCTCTTTGGCTGCATAGACCATCTTGCGAGCCAGATTGAGGTCTCCGTTGTGGTTGATACCAGCCTCGGCTATTATTATGACGTGGTTACTGTCGTCAGTTGTTTTCATCATTGACTAAAACTCCTTTTTTGAATGTGACTTCCTGCATGTAGCGTGTGATTTCCACGTCTGCATCCCATGAGGCTGACTGTGGTTTCTGTCCGGAGGCTTCCTGTAATATCATCTTGGGTATGTCAGCCCCGGCATGCACGGCACAGACGGCACCGCCGCCTAATCGTGGGTTGATTTCCATGAGCATCAGCCGTCCCTCATGCTTGTCGCGGATCATCTGTATGGTGACGGCTCCGCGGAGTCCGAGAGTTTGCAATGTCCTGATTGCCAGGTTTTCCGTTTCTGCATCGTGAAAAGTGACGGTGCGCGATGCCTCGCCGCCTATTACTTCAAGCCTCCGGCGTGTCACGGCAGCCAGTACCTCGCCGTCGATGGTGGACACATAGCAGTCAACCGATATTTCCTCGCGGTCATCTATCCGTTCCTGTATCAGATAGCTGTCTATGGGCATAGGTAGATGCGCCAAGTCTTCGGAAGAGTCGATCATCTCTATCCCTTTTGATGCCGAACCGTTGCGAGGTTTGGCTATCAGGGGCATCGTGATGTCTCCGCCATGGTAGGTGGCAGGGATGGGCAGAGCCGCTGCTTCAAAAAGTGATGCACAGATACACTTGTCAAACATATCCTCTGCCTTGGACTTGTCGCCCACTGGCACGAATACCGTCCCAGGAAAAGCGTCACGATAGGCTGCAGCGACGCTCACTGCAGGGTCGACAAACGGGATGATAATGTTGATGCCATATCGGGTCACTGTCTGATGCATATGTTCAAGTATCTCGGGGGCATTGAACCGCTTGCCTATGATTACTTCTCCGCATGCGGCGATAGGCACCATCTTTGACATTTCGTAGCTGAATATTTCAGCCTCCGCTCCAAGCTGACTGGCTGCCTGCTGGAACATGCGGGCGATGGAGACACGTTTCGCGCCTCCCAGCATCAGTATGCGGTATCCGTCAGACATTGTAGATGTTGCTTTTGTATTTTGCAAGGTTTGCCGGGTTGCGGAACCAATTGATTGTTTCCCGCAGTCCGTCCTCCAGACTGTGTGCCGGTCGCCAGTCGGTGAGCGATGTTATGAGTGTGTTGTCGCCGCAGAGACGGAACACCTCGCTTTTCGATGGTCTCAACCGCTGTGGATCAGTGACAAACGACACATCGGCATCCATCAGACGCGCTATGGTCTCTAAGGTCTCTTTCATGGTGACCTCTGTCCCGGTAGCTATGTTGATTTCGCGACCTTCTATGCCTGACGCTTCGGCAAGGGCGATGAAACCTGCAGCGGTGTCAGCCACATAGTTGAAGTCACGGGTAGGTGTGAGGTCTCCAACCTTTATTTCACGAGCTCCGTTGGCTATCTGTGTGATGATTGTGGGGATGATGGCACGTGCGCTCTGCCGTGGACCGTAAGTGTTGAACGGTCGGGCTATCACCACGGGCAGATCAAAAGCGTTGTAGAAACTCTTGGCAAGCGCGTCGGCTCCGATCTTGGTGGCGGAGTAGGGCGACTGCGGCTGCCGGGGGTGTTTCTCGTCGATGGGCACATACTGTGCAGTGCCGTAGACTTCGCTGGTCGAAGTCACCACGATGCGATCAGCCCCTTCGTCACGTGCTGCCTGCAGCATGTTGAGAGTGCCTTTGATGTTGGTGTCTACATAGCTGTCTGGAGCCACGTAGCTGTAAGGAATGGCGATGAGTGCTGCGAGGTGAAACACGGTGCCTGTCCCACGGGTGATGTGGCGGCAGAAATCTGGGTCTCTGACATCGCCGCACACCACCTCTAAGCGGTCACAGTGTATGTCTTCGAGCCATCCCCATGAGTTAAATGAGTTATACTGGGCGAGAGCCCTGACCCGCAGTCCTTTATCAAGAAGTGCCAGCACCAGATGTGAACCGATAAATCCGTCGGCTCCGGTCACAAGCACCGGTTTGTTTGCGTCTATCATAATGGAATAATAAGTTACGGTGCAAAATTACCAAATTATTTTTAAACCGGCTCCGCGCCGATGCCGGGTAGGTCGGGGTTCAGAGTGACTTTGCCGTCCACTATCTTCATGCCTGAGAAGCAGTCGTTGGCTATGAGCAGATTGCCGTCAAGGTCAGCCCAGTCAGCCATGGGCGCGAGCTGAGACGCAGCCGATATGGCGCATGAGGTCTCGGTCATGCAGCCGAGCATCACCTTCATGCCCATGCCTCGGGCGAGCACTGCCATCTTGTAGGCATCATGCAGTCCCCCGCACTTCATCAGCTTGATGTTGATGGCATCATACACGCCGTGGCAGCGTGGCACGTCGGCAAGCCCTTGCATAAACTCGTCTGCCACCAGTGGCAGCGGCGAACGTTCGCGCAGCCATGCCGTCTCGTCTATCATCTCCTTGGGCATCGGTTGCTCCACGAAGAGGCACCCCTGTTCTTTGAGCCAGTGGCACATGTCAAGTGCCTTGTGCTTGTCGTCCCAGCCCTGGTTGACATCCACGCATATCGGGCGGTCGGTCATGCTGCGTATGACCTCAATGGTTTCGCGGTCGCGGTCAAGACCCATCTTCACTTTAAGTACCTTATACGGGGCTGCTTCCTCCACCTTGACGCGTACGATGTCAGGCTTGTCGATGCCGATGGTGTATGATGTGTTGGGTGCAAGTGATGGATTCAGTCCCCATATGCGGTGCCAAGGTTTGCCCATTATTTTGCCGAGGAGATCATGGAGGGCGATGTCTACCGCAGCCTTGGCAGCGTTGTTGCCAGGGGCTACGCTATCCATGTAATCATGTATCTCGTCTATGCGGAAAGGATCATCAAACTGGCTCAGGTCAAGCTGTGAAAGAAACCGTGTCACGCTATCCACGCTCTCGCCGAGATAGGGGGGCATTGAAGCCTCGCCGTAACCGGTGATGCCGTCAAGGGTCAATGTGGTCAAAACGTCGGGTGTGGTCGTGCGTGAATATTTGGCAAGATTAAACGAGTGCTTGAGTTTCAACTCGTAGGGTTTGAATGACAATTGCAGTCCGTTGCCCGCGTGCTTTGGCTTCGGCGGCTGTGCATCAGCCCACAGGTGTGACGGCAGGCTAAGAGCCATGCCTGCGAGAGCCATGTTGCGCAAAAAATGTCTGCGGTCCATATTGTGTATAGGATGATATTCGCTGATTGGCGTGAAGATGGTTTACTATAGTCACGAAGTTACGAAAAATGAGTGTTAAAACAGCTCTGTAGATATCCGAGAGGAGGTTAAAATAGGTAATTAATATAAATTAACTATTGAATACAAATTTTCAATATGTTGTTACATCGTTGATGTATAGCGTTTTAGATGGATGTATGGCAGATGTGGCTCAAAAAGGTTGTTATTAAACATATTAAAAAGCTTGCACAAGGCATCTGAAAGGGTGTACCTTTGTATCACAAACCTAAAACAATCTTTTTTACCTTAGAAATTGTACCTATTGGAAACCTATAAAAAGAGGCTGCGAGATGCAGCCTCTTTTTATTTTGTGCGTAACAGCCGCATATCGATAAGAAATGGGTCCATTTTAATCGGTTATATCAGTAGGGACGACATGCCGTGGCACAATGTCACTAACTTAAGCTAATCTTATTCTTCCCATGTTAGCGCCCGAAAGGGCGCATCTTTCTCGTAACCGTTTACTCTGACCTGTGCAAATAAATTCAGGAGAGGATTGTGTTAACAAACGT
>CAMQYL010000011.1:0-82828 GCA_947039275.1 uncultured Bacteroidales bacterium
AATCTTATAAATCTTATAAATCTTATAAATCTTATAAATCTTATAAATCTTATAAGGCTTATATGTTAAGTCCACTAACCACAAATTTAGTGTTATTTTCTCAAACAAGCAACAATAAAGAAGCCCCGAACTTTGATGTTCGGGGCTTCAACTATTGGTTTCTGTATTGTCAGATCAGGTTGTGTATCAAGTTCTGGATTATACACCCTGGAGCTTGAAGTTGATAGGCAGGGTATACCATACGTTCACTGCGTGGCCGTTCATCTTACCGGGGGTGAACTTCGGCAGAGACTTCACAACGCGGACTGCCTCTTTGTCGAGGTCAGGATCCTTTGAACGTACCACCTTAACCTGTCCGATAGAACCGGTCTTGGTCACGACGAACTGTACTACCACACGACCCTGGATGTTGTTTTCCTGAGCCATAGCCGGGTAGCGGATGTGCTCTGCTACATATTTGAGCAGGGCAGCTTCGCCGCCGGGGAATACAGGATTCTGTTCTACTACGTCAAATACCTTGTTGTCATCAACGGGTTCTTTCTTTTCTTCGACAACAACCTCGTCTTTGTGTTCGCGGACAACGTTGAGGTCGTCAGTACCCTTGTCAAAGTCGCTGGCGCCCACGGCTGTGGTGCTTTCCTTCATTTCGTCCTGACTCTTGATTTCCTCCTTCACCTCAGCGTCGGCGGTAATCTTGAGCTCGGTGGCCTTCATGGTGTTGAGCACTTCTTCGGGGAGCACTTCGGGTTTCTGCTCCTCTACACGCTGCTGCTCCTCTTCCTGGGGTTCTTCTTCCTGAGCCTCTTCGGTCGCCATTTCGACCATTGCCTGCTCAGTCTGGTCCTCGGGACGGGCTGCGGCTTTCTCAATCACTGTGTTGACCAGCATGGCGAGAAGTGCCACTGCGGCTATGACTATGATGATAACAAGCATTGCACGGTTGTGGCGCGCGTCGCTCTTGGCACGCATCTCATATGCACCATACTCTTTGTTTTTACCTTCAAAGATTAGGTCGCGCCACTCTTTTGATGAAAGATCTACATCTTTTGACATATTGCTTAGTGTGTCTTTTGTCGGGTTAATATATATCAGTCATCAATGTGCTTAGTTCTTACCTTTGGTAGCAATGTAATCGAGTATCATTGCAGAATCCACGGCATTGATGTTGTCAATCTGATAACGTGATATCTGATTGATCTGCATCTCGTCAAGAGCTCCGATAAGGCTCTCCCATGATGCCTCGGGTGTAGCCTTTATGATGACTACGGGGCGTGTCAGGAGTGAGTCATTACGGATTTCCTTGGCTTTAGCCTGATAGATTGAGTCGTTGATGTCCTTGTTGGACGAGAACTTGCGGTCACGCCAGTCCTGCTTGAGGACATCGATTTTCTCGAGTACTTGCTTGTTACGTTCGTGCAAGATGCGGCGGATACCGCGCTGGGTCGCACCATCGTTTCCTAAGAAAGCTTCGCGCTGGAGCTTGTTGTTGTCAAGCTTGCCGTCGTGATTTTCATCAGCGACATCGGGTTTGCCTTCGTAGTAATAGACGATGTTGAGGGGACGTCCGTCCTCGCCGTGGCGTATATTGCCTTCGGCATCGCGCTCGGTGGCGAGGATAAGTGTAATCGCTTCTGATTCTTTAGCCTGTGACATCTGAGTGTCCTCGACCTTCTCGTTGGTGGGGAGAGAGATTTTGAGGGTCTGGGACTTAATCATGGTGGTACAGAGCATAAAGAACGTAATCAGAAGCATGTTCATATCCACCATAGGAGTGAAGTCCACGTGGATAGACATCTTCTTTTGGGCTCCTTTTTTCTTTTTGCCGCCCTTGTCTGATTGTTCTATCTGTGCCATAATGATTAATCTTGCTCAGTTTTAAGAGCCGTCATCAGTGCGAAACGGTTCATTTTCAGTGACTGGAGGTTGTCGAGCACATGGTGCACGGTCTCATAGGGAGTGCCCTTGTCGGCTTTGACAGCGATGCCTTCGCCTTTCTTCATGGCGTTGGCGATGTTTTCATTGCCGCTGTTACGGATGGCGCGCATCCATATCTGGAATTCGTTGGGCTTTGACATGTCCTTGTTGTCATCGATAGGTATACCTACGCGGGGATTGGTCATGTCACCTATGATTTTGTCCTGTTCGGTCTGTGATTTGCTCAAGAACTCGTGGAGGTAGCTGAAAGGCACTCCGAACATGTTGATTTTGGAGAATGCCAGCACATCTGCCTCGGTGAGCTCTACTTTCTTGGAGGGGTGAAGTTTGTTGTACTCGTTCACTGCCTCGCGGATGATTGATTTGCGCATTTCCTCGGTGCCCCATTCCTGAGGGTTGTTGGCAAGGTCAGCCTCGCCGGCTACCGAGATAAATACTTTTCCTTCGGGGCTGACGAGGATGGATGCCAGGTTGGCGGTAGGCACCTTCTCCTCTGACACTGACGACGGGGTCATCACTGTCACGGGCTCCTTCTGAAGGAAGGTAGAAGTCAACATGAAGAAAGTAAGCAAAAGAACAGTCACGTCACTCATCGCGGTCATGTCGATGAGAGTGCTCTTCCTTTTAATTTTTACTTTTCCCATATTACTTTGAGTTGCTGATTTTTAGGAGATTATCGTTTGTTGAAAAAATCTTTGGCTTAAAGCAACGGGATTAGTGTGTAGCTGCAAATGTCTGCACGATTGAGAAGCCGATCTCGTCGATAGCGTAGGTCAGGTTGTCAATCTTGTTGGTGTAGAAGTTGTAAGAGATTACAGCGAATGCACCGGTGGCGATACCGAAGGCGGTGTTGATAAGGGCCTCAGAGATACCGGTTGACAGCTCGGTGGAGTCAGGAGCACCAGAAGCAGCGAGTGCCTGGAATGACTTGATCATACCGATCACAGTACCGAGAAGACCGACGAGAGTACCGAGGGTGGTCATGGTTGCCACGATGGGGAGATTCTGCTGGAGAGCGGGCATCTCAAGTGCGGTAGCTTCCTCAACTTCCTTCTGGAGGGTAGCGATTTTCTGCTCCTTAGAGAGGACTGTGTTCTCGTCCATTTCCTTGTAGCGGATAAGGGCTGACTTAACGACAGCGGCTACAGAGCCTTTCTGCTTGTCGCAGAGTGCCATAGCACCGTTGATGTCTTTCTTAGCGAGACAAGTTTTGATAGCAGCGACAAACTTTGTGATGTTGCCTTTGCCCTTGGCGCTTGAGAGTGAAATCCAGCGCTCTACAGAGAGAACGATAACGGTGAGGAAGAGGGTCTGGAGGATAGGCACGATTACACCGCCTTTGTAGATAGTACCCCAGATGTCGATGGGATGACCTTCCTCGAAGTGCATGTCATGTCCGAACCAGAAGATGAAGAGGAGAACGCAGACGATGAAACAAGCAACAATCACCAAGAAGGCGTTGCGGATACCGCGTACGTTGCTGACTTTCTCAGTCGTAGGTTTAGAGGGCTTTTGAGCTTCCATAGTTTTTAAATAAATACTGAAATAAAGAATTTAAGATGTTGTTGTTATTGGTTTACAAATTTGTTAAGTCGGCAGTTCATAGCCTCCTTGGCAGGAGAGTGGAGTGTTAACATTAGTCCGCAAGTATCCTCAATTGATGATGACAGCGATGTATGGACGCTTTAGGTTAGATGCAGCATGGTATATTGAACACTATTGCAAATTTAGTGCATTTTTATCATCTCGCAAAAAAAACACTGTCATTTTTAATCATTTTAGATGCTGTGATGTACTTTTCACTAAAAATCAGGGAGAACTGATGAAATTGCATGAATATGAGTGATGTCGGATACTGTCAAGTTATGGTTTCAAATCGCACGGACGTAGGAATGCGACGTGCCGCGTCATCGTATTGAGCGATACATTTCGCCTTTGATGACGCGGCACGCCACATCCATACTTATGAAAACATCAGAAGTAGTGGAAGGTGTCAGGGTTGCAAGCTGGATGCGCGTACTATGAAGGTCTTGTTTACGGGAGCCTTGACTGCGCATCTGTATTGTACTTTGAGTGTGGCTCCAGCCCCTACTTTTCCGCTGCCTGTGAAGTCGGTAACGGTTACCATCTCTGAAGCGGGACGACCTCCAGCCATTGCGTTGACCTGCCCGGCTGCGAAAGTGAAGTTGTCGCCATTATATACTGCCTGGATGTCGGGGAATGACACAACCATTGCCGGCATGTTGTCGTATCCGGGAATCTTATAGTTATTGCATGTTATCGTCAGAGTGCTCTGTGCGAGATTGAAGCTGACAGTGTAGGTGATGTCTGTGGTCTGTGTGCCGTTGCTGTTCTCAAATTCACCTTGGGTCTCATTGATAGTAGTGGCGCCTTTATATGTGACGGATTGCTCATAAGCTGGGTTGACAGCAGGGGCAGAGGGTTCGTCATCATCATTGCCGCATGATGTCAGCGACAGTGATGCCATGCCGATACATACGGCAGCGAGGAGTGAGTGTAGTCGGGAGATTGTCATGTTTACGTCGTAATTTGGTTAAGTGGCTGCAAAATTACGCATTTTTCTGCGACTTGCCTAATCTATGGTCAACCGCAGAGTGATGCCGCCACGTATTCCTTGTCCTTTCTGCACGAAACGATGCCCGATGCTGACGAAACTGAATACATCGTAGCTTGTGTCGGTCAGGTTTGTGCACCATGCTTCTGCCTCCCATCCCGCTGCTCCTCGCAATATGACAGATGCCCCGGGGATGAAATAGAACGGCTGACGGTATTCGTTGGCATCATCCCAGAAGATTTCTCCTATCCCACGCGTATTGATGTTGCATTCCAGAGACTTGAGTGCTCTCTGATGCAGAGGCTGCTGGTAGCGGAGATTGGTCCACAATGTGTTATGCGGTGCGTAAGGTACATGGTTGCCTTTGAAATCTGCTATGCCGTTGTCAAATTCCCTGAATCGTGCATCGGTCATTCCATAAGCGATGTCCCAGCGCCATCGGTCGCTGATGCGCCACGACAAGCTCGCTTCAAAGCCGATGCTGCGGGTATGGCCAGCGTTGGTCATCATGCGTCCGGTGGTGTTGCCGTTGGGGAACACCGTCAGTTGCTGGTCATAGCAGTCGATCCAGAAGGCGGCTATGTCTGCATTTATCCGGGCGTCGGGGATGTTGAGATGTGCGCCGATTTCGTAGTTCCAGCTCCATTCGGGCTTATAACTGATGATTTCCTCCACTTGATATAGTTCGGCTATACCTACGAGCGACATGAGTTTCTGCTGCAATACGTCGCTGAACATCTGTGTGTTGAAGCCGCCTGATTTGTATCCTTTGGCTACATTGGCATACAGATTGCCGAGTCCGGATGGCAAACGGTATGTGAGTGTGAATTTAGGCAATAGCTGGGTGAATGACTGCGACAGGTGACCGCGCTCGGATATGTTGACTGCGCATTTGTCAAACACTGATGGCTGGTGGGGATTTGACAGGTCATATATGGTGTAGGAGGTGCGGCAACTGTTGTCGTATGTGATGCCTGGATGTTCGTAGTCCAGTCTCAGACCGGCTGTGATAGTCCAATTGCCGATATTGAGCGTGCTTTGGTGGTACAAAGCTACGCCACGCATCGGGGTGTCAAACCGGCATGAGAGAGGAAATGTGCGTTCGTCCCATATCATTGGATAGGAGGGAAAATATTTGTTGGCATTGGCTTCTATCAGATTGGCTATCCCATCGTCAAGAAATGTGACAGGTGCATCAGTATGAGATGATCGATAGAATCCAAATAGACCTCCAAGCCATTGGTAGGTATTGTCAGCTACGTTGCCACGCGCTATGATGTCTTGAGTTACCACCCACTCATGGCGACGTTGTGACAGCGTGAAATAGGAGTCGGGTAAAAAATCGTTGTCAAGCGTCAGGTCATCTTTGAGATATTGGAAACTCGATATGCCGGTGATGCTGACATGCTCCGACGGCAACCAGTTGATGGTTAGACCGTCAGTCAGAGCAAACCTATGGTAGTAGCATGAGTCATTGTAGCTTATACGTCCGGTTTCCACGAATTCATACGGATATCCGTTCTGCTCGTTGAGTTGCAGTGCTGCTGTGTTTTCAAGAGTGAAATTGCTGCGAGGATCCCATACGGTTTTCCATCGCAAGGTGCCGGCATTTTCTGACCCTATGCGAGAGTTGTTATAAGCATTGCGGTGGTCGCCGGTGGTATGTGTATACAGGGCGTTGAGGCTCATGCCGAGTTGTGGAGACAACATCGTATAATATCCTGCCGAAAGTTTGGTCTGGAACGGAGCGGCAAAGGATGCAGACAGTTTCCATCCCTGGAAGTGCTTGGGCGACAAAGTGTAGATGTTGACTACCCCAGCCATCGTATTGCGCCCATACATGGTGCTTTGAGGACCTCGGAGCACTTCGATTTTTTCTATGTCGGGGAGGTCAAAATCATAGTTGTCTTTGTTGAGAAACGCGACATTGTCCACGTTAAGACCTACCGCTGGCTGGTCTATGCGCGCTCCGAGTCCTCTGACGTAGATGGATGATGTGACCCTGGAGCCATAATCGGGGACATAGAAGTTGGGTACTACCTTCGAAGCCCCTTTGACAGTGGCGATGTTGAGCCTGTCTATTTCTGTCACCCCGATGGTTGTTGAAGCCATGGGCGCAGAACGTAGATTTGTCCCGCTTTTAAGAGCCGTCACGTCTATTTCGTGGAGGTCCACGGCAAGAGTGTCAGGTAAGGAACCCGACGGCATGGCAAAAGCACCTGCACATGAAGTGCTCAGCGCAAATAGCATGGCTGTGGTTGCATGGCGGATAGCGTTGGCGAAATTATGTAACATTGTCATAGTCTGGCAAACGGTTTCAGATGCATGATCTTGTGGATCAGCTGGATAGTGTCAGCCAAAATGCATGTGGGCATACGATGACGTAAATATGTGAGCTGATGCTCCCACAGCCCGTGTAGATGTGACAGTATGGAGCGGTCAGATGTGCCGCCGGTGCGCATTGTCACAACTGTGCGGTCAAGACGTCGGGTAAGTATATGTCCTTTGTAGAGGCATCGCACGAAGAACTCAAAATCACCAGCGATGCGGTATCTGCTGTCATATGTGCCAAACTGACTATAGACTTCTTTGCGGCAATAGAATGACGGATGGGGAGGCTGCATGCCGAGAAGCATTTTCCATGGGCGGAAACCCTTGGAAGGGTAGTGTCGCACTATGCGGTGTTCTGCTCCTGGACGCACATAGTTGACATCTGCATATACAGCTTTGAGCGAGGGGGCGATAGCGAAGGCATCCGCTATTACTGTCAGCTCATCAGCCGAGGTGAAATAATCATCGCTATTGAGGACGCCGATGATGTCGCCAGTGGCGGCTTTGATGCCTTTGTTCATGGCATCGTATATGCCATGGTCGTGACCTGTTATCACTTTCAGGCTGTAGCCTCTTGACTCATACATCGGACGATAAGAATTTACAATATCCACTGTAGAATCTGAGGAATTACCGTCGACAACGATATGCTCAACCATGCCGTATGTCTGCATTAAAACGCTTTGCAGCGCCGACGTTATTACGGCGGCGCTGTCAAGAGTTGCTGTTATGACCGAGATTTTAATCGGCATGGATGTCAGGTGGTGATATGTATTCTCGCAAACATCTGTTCATGAGGGTCTGTATCACTCTTCTTTGATGTAGCCCGCATATTTGTGTCCGTAATAGCGGTTACTGTAGTATGAGTTCTTGACATCCACACCATTTAAGACTACCGCCATATTAGGATAACGGTTGTCATTGTAGAGATCCTGGATCTGATGTATGTCTGATTTCTCAAGCAGCCCGGCTCTGATGACAAAAATAGTCATGTCGGTGAGACGTCCGATAATCTGCGTGTCTGCCACGATATCGATAGGTGGACAGTCGATGATGATGTAGTCATATTGAGTCTTGAGCTCGGTTATCAGTTGCTCAAACTTGGAAGAATAGAGCATCTCGGACGGATTGGGTGGGATGGCTCCTACGGGTATCATGTCAAGGCCGTCAATGCCATCCACATTATGGACGAGTATATCGCTCACGGATGCCTGTCCGATTATGTAATTGGAGATGCCTTTGTGGCCAGGTCCTACGACTTTACTCATGATGCCCTTGCGCATGTCAAGGTCGATCAATACGGTGCGATGGCTTTGCACGGCAAAAGATGTCGCCATGTTGAGCGCAATAAAAGTTTTGCCGGAACCAGGGTAGAGTGATGTTACCATCATCACGCGGATGTTGTCTTCGTGTCCGGAGACGCCTTGGGTGTTGCTTATGAAGTGGAAGTTGGAGCGTACCACTCTGAAAGCTTCATTGATGGCATTGCTGTTTTTAGGACGGACTACTATTGAGCGTATGTCAGACTCGGGATTTCGGTTCTGCAGCAATTTTTCTTTGATTGATGGCTTCTTCCCATAAAACGGTATTTCACCGAGATAGGGGATGGTCATCTGTCCTAAGTCACGACGTGTGCGTACTTTCGAGTCCAGATTCTTTATAATAAAAATTATGATGAAAGGTATTGCCAGACCTATAGCGAATGCCATTAATATGGTGGATTTACCCTTAGGGGCTACCGGAGCTCCAGGTCCTGAAGGTCGGTTTATTATACGCGTGTTGTATGCTGTATAAGCCTGTGAGAGCTCGTTCTCTTCACGCTTCTGCAGCAAGAATAGGTATAGCTGTTCCTTGACTTTCTGCTGGCGTTCTACCGACAGGAGGTATTTTGCCTGATTCGGGCTACGGATAAGCTCTGAGGTGCTTTTCGCTTCCTGCTGTTCGAGAGTTCGGAGGGTAGTGTTGAGGGTGAGCAGATAGTTGTCTATTGACTGCACCATGGTCTTGCGCAGAGTGTTGAGGGTGTTGGTGCGATCCTGTACAAGGGGGTTGTTGTCAGATGATGTCGCGAGCATGCGGTTACGTTCGCGCACAATGGTGTTATATTCGCCTATCTGTGACTCTACAGTGGTACCCTCTATGCCTGCGGGGTTTGGTAACGGCTGATCAAGCGAGGCATTCTGCACTTCGCGACGCAGATATTTTACAAGTGAAATGCGGTTGTTTAGTTCAAGTATCGCATTTTGTGATTCCTGACGTTGTTGCATGGCTCCGCCAGCCACAGATGACCCATCGCCCATAAGGTTGGAGCTGCGGTAGTTTGAGATGTTGCTTTCCACGTCTCCAAGTTCGCTTTCGATAACGTTGAGGCGGTCGGTGATAAAGTGTGATGTGGTCTGGGCTGCCTGGTTGCGTTCGATTACATAGCGCTGGTTATAGACGTCAAGAAGAGTATTTAGAACGTCTTCTGCCCGCTGTGGTGATTCATCAACAAGTTTCAGATTGATAATCGAGGTTGAAAACTCTGCCAGCTCAAAAGTGATGCGGCCCGAGAATGAGCCAGCCACCGCTTCGGGAGAGTTGTGGATGAATTTCACCGGCTCATTGATGTAATCCTTGGTGAAATACTCCGTGGTATTGATGCGGAAAGGTCCTACTGGGGTTTTGTATGTGCGTCCTACTTCTCCACTGAGTTTGAGATCTTTATTGGCATTGCTGCCGCCTACGAAATCTGACAATATGAACTTTGTGGCGGATACCATTGTGATGGTAAAAGAATAATAGCCTTTCAGTTTCTTGTCCTCAGGAGCCATGTTGACGGCTGAAACAGGAGAGTTATTGTATAGCAGTTTGTCATGGAGCCCGTTTTTCACATAGTACATATTATTGAGATCCAGAGCTTCTACAACATCGGTCAACAATCCTACCGAACGGATTGTGATCATTTCGTTGGCAAGGTCACCGCTGTTGTTGTCTATTCCCAGAGCCGACATGTCGGGCATTGACAGAGTGCCACCGCTGCTGTCTTCGGTCTTGAAGAGCACGGTTATAGTCCTGAGATATACCGGTTGAGTCTTAAGAAGCTTATATGATGCAAATGCCACGCAGACAGCCACCGAGATGACGAACCAATACCATTTCGACAGGAAATAATGTAACAGTTCCTTTATATTTATACTGTCAGCCTGACGTTTGGGGGCTGCCTGTACTTTTGTAGCCATGGGAGATGCCGTTAGGTGTGGTTATGATAGATGATTGTTATTTGGTCAAGGATACAACCAGTGTCGCGATGCCGATAATGGTTGTGAAGGCGGTAGCGTAGATGAATGGATTCTTCCACTGGTTCTCGTTGATGGAGTATTCACCAGTCTTCTTGCCGTTGGGGACTACGTAGATGATGTCGTTTTGTTTGAGATAATAGACAGGAGAATTGAATATATCTTTTGTGCGCATATCCACACGTGTGGTGGTACGAAGACCGTTCTCAGTGCGGATAACATATATCTGGTCGCGCTCGGCGGTGATGTTGAGGTCGCCTGCCATAGCGAGAGCTTCTATTATGTTGATTTGGTCATCAGATATAGAATACATGGAGCTGCCTGTATCGCCTATAATAGAGAAGTGGAGGTTGGCGAACTCGACCGTTACCACGGGGTCGGTCACATATTTGCCATCTATAAGTTTTTTCTTGATGAACTCCGATGCTTCCTGGCGTGTAAGTCCTGATATGTGCAGTTCGCCGAGAATTGGAAAATCGATATTGCCTCGGTCGTTGACTGTGTACAGCCCAAGACCATTATTTGAGCTTCCTCCGCCGGATTTGCGGTTGCCTCCGCTCTGAGTGGTGAGTCCGGCTCCACGGTCCATGGCAATGAGATTGAATACTGAAGCTACCTGAGGATCGCTGCTTGAAACTATTATTGAGAGCTTGTCGCCAGGCTCGATGCGTATGTATTGCGGGGCTTGTGCGACTTCAGGGGTGTCGACGACCATGTCCTGGAAATACAGTACTTTTTCACGCGAATGGCAGGCGGTCAGAGCGATGGCTGTCGCGCTCATTAAAAGTGTTCTGGTCAGTATCTTTTGTAGTGACATAACAAGAGGTGTGTATAAGTGACGTATCAGTGAATATTCATTTTTATCTATATCTCTGTAATTATGCGAGCCATCGGGCGGTCATGCCTGATATTGGGGATTCTGTGAGTCCTTGGCTTGTCCCATTCTCGTAGAAGATGGATGGGATGCCAGACGGCTGCGACGTTGTGCCAGGTTGTGGCGGTTGATTATTATGTTTAATATATAATTGCCTGCAAACACAGCCACCAGGTCTATTATGACCAGCCATGTGATGTTGAGATATGGAGCCAAGATGACATTGACAGTTGTAAACATCATTGATGCAAGCAATATTATTATCATGGCGTAACGCTGTCTGAGTCCACATGCGAGTAATTTATGGTGTATGTGGGTCATGTCGGGCGTGAATGGATTGTGATGGTGGAGTATGCGGTTGCCAAATACTCTCAATACGTCAAAGCATGGGATGATAAGTGGTGAGAATGCCACGACAAACATGTCATAGTGCCATAGCTGGGGGATGCGCATGTTGCAGATATGGAACGCCATGAAGCTCAACAGGAGTCCTGTGGTGAGGGACCCTGTATCTCCCATGAAAATCTTCTTGTTGATTTTTGCATCTCCGAATACATTATAATAGAAGAATGGTATCAGAGTGCCGAGGATGGCGCAGCACGCTATGGCATAAATTATTTGTCCTGCCATGTAAAATACGACAGCATAAAGGATAAATGCTATTCCGCTCAGACCGGATGCTAATCCATCTATGCCGTCAATAAGATTAATAGCATTCATTATAAAGACTATTACAAGGACGCTCAAGGGCACTCCTACCCATTCTGGTAGATAGTATACCCCGAGGAATCCGTCAAGATTGTGTATCCACATTCCGGTGGAGACGATGAAAAGTGCTGCGATTACCTGAGCGGCAAATTTAGCACGGTATTTTACGCCGATTAGGTCGTCGGCTATGCCTACAAGGTATATTATCATCACGGCACACATGCCGAAACAGAGAGTCACGGGGTTAAATACGAAATATGGCACATGCAGGTTCGTAAGCATAAGCCGGTTGAGGCCGACAAGAACTGCGATAGTGAAGAAGATGGACGGCATGAAAGCCAATCCCCCGAGACGTGGCACTGTGCTGGTGTGTATCTTACGGCTGTTGGGGACATCAAAAAGATTCTTGCGGAATGATATCAGCAAGATTTTGGGTATCAGCACCCCTGTGAGAACGATGCTGATTACGAGGGCGGCAAGCAGATTTAAAATAGTGGCACTCATTTAGCCTTTAACGCATATATTGTGGAGAGACAGGTTGATAAAGTGTTAGAGGTCTGCCGATAATATTTTATAATGGTTTTATTATTTGTTACAATACAATATCGGGATACATGCAGGCAATCCTGTAAGGGGTTGCCAATTAAAATGTGTGCAAATTTAAGCAAATATTGACTATAAAACAAATTTTAATATCTTCTTGGCAATCTGCAATCGTCGTTAACATTTATTGCGTTTCTCTTATGCTAAAAGTATTTTGAAACAATATGAGGATATTTGTTGTTTCTTTTATCAGATAAAGATATTTAATCACATATAAATCTCCTTAAAACACAATTGATTATGAAACGCAGGTTATATCTACTGTTGACAGCGATGACGGTGTTGGCAGCTGGTTTTGGCGCATCGGCGGCTGACAAATCTGAAATGAAAGCTATGAAAGCGTTCTTGCAGTCTCCGGGGGTGGATGATGCCACCAATGCCGCAGCACTCAAAATCACCAATCTTAATGATCCTGCTTCGTGGGAGGGTGTTAAAGTGGAAAACGGACGTATCGTATCTATAGAATGGAAAGACAAACGTCTGGCGGGCAGTCTTGATATCAGCGGGTTTAAATCGCTCGTCAAGGTGGATGTCAGCGGCAACAGGCTGACTGAATTCACGCTTGCTTCGTGTCCCGCTCTTACAGATGCAAACGCCAGCCGCAACAGACTCACTGATTTTTCTGTAAGCGGATGTCCCGCTCTCGTTTCGCTCAATCTCTACCGCAACAGGCTCATGGATATCAGCCTCTCTGATACTCAGGATCTCAAATACCTCAATGTGGCTGGTAATTACTTTGTTTCGTTGGATGTCTCAGGATCTCCCACTCTCGTCACTCTTAATTGCCAAAGCTGCCACATAGAGCAGCTCAATGTGACTGGATGCACGGCTCTGAAGAATCTTTACTGCGGTTACAACAAACTGACCGAGCTGGTGCTCGCTGGTGTGGAAAACCTGCAGAACATCAACATTGACAGCAACCGCATCTCGCAGATGGCAGTCAGAAATCTGCCGGCTCTCAGTGCTTTCATGTGCAGTGACAATAACATGACGAGTCTGTCGGTGGATAACTGTCCGGCTCTGATAGACCTGGTATGTGCGTTCAACGATCTGACTACACTCTCGGTCGAAAACTGTCAGAATCTGCAATATGTCGACTGCCAGTACAACGACCTTGTAACCCTTGACCTCAGCAATCAGACATTCTTACAGCGTCTGATCTGCAACAACAATCAGCTGCAGACACTCGATGTATCGTTTGACTCATCGCTTACGTATATCAACTGTCGCTTCAATATGCTGACAGATGTGCGCACCATCGGTTGTGACAACTTGCAGATGATTTCAGGCGAATGGAACTATTGATTTGCTTGATTATGGTTTAGAGACGTTTCTGTCTGACAGATATAAAGCTATCAGGGCGGATTTGATTGAATATTTCAATTAAATTCGCCTAACTCTTGTCAAGGTGATAAAAAACCGCTAATTTTGCAAAAGTTGTAGTCAAGATTCCAAGGTCTCCTCCTCTAAGGTACAAAATGATAAAGTTCGCACTTGAAAAAGTCATAAGCGAAGACATGTCAGACATGTGGTCTATCCTCACGCCTGAAGAAAAACGTCTCGTGACAGATAATTTCACTATCCACTCGTTCAAGAAAAACCAGTTTGTCTACCGAGAAGGGGACGAACCGGAATATCTGTGGACTTTGCTGAAAGGTAAGATTAAAAAGTTCAAGGACGGCGTGGGAGGACGTCAGCAGATCATACGCCTTCTGCGCCCTGTGCAGTATTTCGGCTATCGTGCTCATTTTGCCGGCACTCCCTATGTGTCAAGCGCATGTGCTTTCGAGCCGTCGGTAGCCGGGGCGATCCCTCTCTCGGTGGTGGAGACGCTTCTTGAAAAGAACATCCAGGTTGACCGCTTTTTCATCCATGAACTTGCATGCAATCTCGGCAACAGCGACACCCGTATCGTCAATCTCACACAGAAACATATACGCGGACGTCTTGCAGAGGCTTTGATGTTACTCAGGGAGCACTATGGGTATGAGCCTGACAATATGACCCTCCACATATATATGGCTCGTGAGGATCTGGCTAATCTGTCAAATATGACTACTTCCAATGCCATCCGTACTCTCTCGGCTTTTGTCAATGAAAAAATCATAGTGGTCGACGGCCGCAAGATCAAGATACTTGACGAGGGCACGCTTAAGAAAATCTCACGTTTCGGGTAATCCCTATCCCTGTATGGACATGTCATGGCATGTCTGCCTCACTGACGTAATGCCGCAAAAATAAAAAACTTCCCCGGAGTGGTGGATGTCCGGGGAAGGAGAAGAGAGGAGAAAAAGATAGGAGCATAGATAATTCAACGTCCCCTCTTTTTTCTTTCGGTTTCTTCTTGTGAGAAACGCGCATTTCTTGTAATATCAGATATGCTTCGCTCTCGGTATATGGAGGATTACAAACATGTTGTCTCTCGCTAAAGCCGTCCTGGGCTTGGAAGCCGTCCTGGGGTTAATGACCATCCGTTGCCGTTGGGGAAATTATATGCAGGTTGACGGGGAGGTGGTGTGACCGGAGGCGCTACCACTGGTGGGGCGGGTGCTGGATAATATGCTGGTGGAGGATTGTAGTATATAGGGTCAACATATCCTGGCGCGGGGTTATAGTACACTGGGTTATATCCGCTTCCGATGTTCAGACTGAAAGATACACCTCCTGAACCTATGCTTACTCCAGGACTCCAATACCCAGTGGGCCCCCATGGGTATGTAAGAGAGTATGACGCTCCCCACCATATCTGTCCTTGGGCATCGTAAGAGGATGCCGCTAACGCCATTGTTGCTATCAAAGCCAAGGCGCTTTTGCCTGATAGTCTTATTAATCGCTTAATCATGGTCGCTTATGGGAGATGTTGGTATTATCTATCCCTTTTATGATATGACAAGTTGTAGGGCTTTAAAGTTCTGCCATGGGCATGCTTAGAGTGCTTTTTTGTGTTAAAAAAACAGGATTGGTGCTCATTTTACGTATATTCGCTTGTTATTCGTTGATTGTCAGGACTGAGTTTGAGTCCGTTTAACCCTTAGAATACATTTTTATGTCGTCAATAACTCTGAAACCTATCGTGGGTCTAAAGTGCCCGAAGATAACATCTCTATTGGTTGCCGTCTCTCTATGCATGGCTATACTTTCGGCATGCAGTAAAGCCGATAATTCATTGCTTGATAATGTCCCGGATGATGCTACATTTGTGGCTGTCGTCAATATGGAGAAAGTCGCGAAAAATGCCGGATGTAACATCACATCATCGGGCATTGTTCTGCCACCGCAGATGCAATCACGCATAAGTGCCACTATAGGTAATCAGGTATATGAAAGCATCGTCAATGCTGTCCCATATATCGATGCAAAGCATGTGATGGTTTTTGCCGAGCGAATGGATTTTATCTTGACGTACCTTGTCAAAGATGCCGATAGCTATGCGAAAGCCATGGAGGAGGTGGCCGGGAAGCCTGAGACTCGCGATGGCTTTACAGTCTATTCCGGTAGATTGGTGACCGTAGTCAAAGATGGTCAGGCGTGGACTATGGAAGGAGATGCAGCTCATGTGGTTTCTGAAATATCAAAGGTGCTTGAAAAAGCATCTGATAAGAATTTCACTTCACATCGCGGTCTGGTCGAATTTATTGAGGCTTCTGATGCTGCTGGAATCGTTATGAATCTGGCAGCCATGGGTCTTAAGGATACCGACACATGGATTGCAGCAAATGTCAAGCTCGGCAGCATGTCTGCCCAAGCGGATATGCAGCTCATGCTGAGCGACGGAGAGATTGTCCCCGCCGACGGCTTCCGTAACATAGACAGGGATTTCCTACGTTATGTGCCTGGCAGTTTCAACTATGCCCTTGCTGTGGGAGTTGATAATGGTGAGACGCTTGCCGGATGGCTTAGGATGGCTATGCCGATGATGCCCTTTGAGCAGCGCGGCATGCTTGAATCGGTGCTTCCTTTTATTTCCAAGGTCAAGGGAACGGTGGCTTTCGCCGGTCAGTCTGTCGACTCTGCGGATGACGAGCTGGGGCATATCTCTCCACTGCTTGTGATGGCAGATATGGAGCAGGAAGATGTGAATGCCTCGGTGCAGAGTCTTGTCGCACTTGCCCGTGGCATGGGTGCGTCGGTGTCTTCTGACGGAGAGGGACGTTATGTGGCTTCGGCTCCCGGTATGAAGATATACATAGGTAATATCGACGGCAATCTCGGTATCGCCACCATACCGTTTGAGCCGACTCGTGAAAACTCCATGGCTCCGGCTTTTGAGAGCCGTTTTGGAGGGGCTTATTTCATGATGCCGCAAGGATATAAGGGCATGTTTGACCGACCTGTCCAGGTTAAAGCTAATCTGCAACCCCAGTTCTTGCAGATGGAGATGACCTTCCCTGATACGAAAGGTCCGTTCCTGAAAACATATATTGAATCAGCTGTCAACGAATAAGCCGTATGACAAAACCATCCTATGCAGAGGGTAATATCGAGTGTATTACTTTAAGCCGTACACTGCCGCGTGTATTCCGCGGTGAGGAGACTACCGACATCATACGGGGCAGTCATGTGTGGCTTGAGGAGTTGGCCTTTGAGCGCGGACACCGCTATCTGGTCAGTGCTGAGAGCGGTACTGGCAAGTCATCGATGTGTGCGTTTATCTACGGTTCGCGTTGTGACTATGACGGTACGATAGCTTTTGACGGCAAGGATGTGCGAGGTCTTGCTCCCGAAGACTGGTGCAGGGTGCGTCGCTACAATATCGCTTATCTCCCCCAGGATATGAGGCTCTTTCCGGAGCTGACAGTCATGGAAAATCTGCAAATAAAGAACCGATTGACCCGGACTTATACTGAGACGCAGCTGACGGAGCTTCTTGATGCTCTCGGCATCGCAGACAAGGCTTCGGAGCTTGGCGGACATCTTTCCATAGGGCAGATGCAGAGGGTGGCGATAATACGTTCGTTGTGTCAGCCCATGGACTTCTTGCTGCTTGATGAGCCTGTCAGCCATCTTGATCAGCGCAACAACAGGGTAGTCGCGCAGTTGATAGATAATGTAGCTCGTGAACGTGGTGCGGCGGTGATAGCCACATCTGTAGGTAACCATCTCTCTCTTGAATTTGACCGTACTATACTGCTATGAAGAATAAGGATAACAAACATGGTGACATGGTATGGCGTCTGCTTAGACGTAACATATCGGCTGGGCAGCTTGCAGGTTATGCCGTGGCTACGTTTGTGGGACTGGCTATAGTTTCCGTAGCGTTGCAGTTTTACCGTGACGTGACTTCGATATGGCACGATGAGGATAAGCTGTTTGGCGAAAATTATATAGTGGTGTCCAAACGCGTCAGCGGTCTTGGCGGCTTGTTGGGGAGCGGAAATTCATCGTTTTCGGCTGACGAAATCCGTGACATCAGCAATCAGCCCTGGGCACGAAAAGTAGGCGCATTCACCGCCGCAGATTTCAATGTCAATGCTTCCGCTTCTATGGGAGGAGGAAGGCTTTCGACATCTCTTTTTCTGGAGACCATACCTGATGAGTTCTTTGATGTGACTCCACGGGAATGGGATTATGACCCTCGGAAAGGGGGTATAGTGCCGATTATAATCCCCAAAGACTATCTTGCCCTGTATAATTTCGGTTATGCGGCATCCCATGGCATGCCGCAGCTGAGCGAGTCCATGATAGGGATGCTTCCGCTGAAGCTCTCGTTGAGCGGAAATGGCGATGAAGAAACCGTAGATGCGCGTATCGTAGGTTTTTCATCGCGTCTTAACACTATAGCCGTGCCAGAGGCGTTCCTCTCCGAAGCTAACCGGCGATTCAGCACTAAGATGGAGGCTCCATCACCGTCACGCCTGATAGTGAAGGTGGTCGACAAAGGCGACCCTGCCATAAGCGCTTATTTTGCGGACAAAGGATACGAGCAGGGGGGAGATACCTCCCAGTCGGGTCAATTGACTTTTTTCTTGCGGCTGACCACATCGGTAGTAGTCGCTATAGGAGTGGTGATAACATTGCTGTCATTTTTCATCCTTGTGCTGAGCATTTACCTGCTGTTGCAGAAAAACCGGCGCAAAATTCATGACCTCATGCTTCTCGGCTATTTCCCTGGCGATATATCAAAGGCTTACGTGCGCATGGTGGCTGTCATCAATGCCGGGGTAGTGGTGTTGGCAGGTGTCGCCGTATGGGTCGCTCAGGGGCTGTGGTCTTCTCAGCTCGAGATGATGCAGGCTTCGCCATTGTCACTTTTTCCGACAGTACTGATCATGCTTGGCATAATGCTGGTGCTTACGTTGCTGAGCATCGTGGTGATACGCCGGAGGGTGCGTGGGACGTTCAGGCTTTCCTGACACGCTCGTAGTGGTAATAGAGGTAGAAAAGCAGCGATGAGCCTATTACAATGAGCGGCAATCCGACGATTGACGGTGACAGATAGTCGCCTGTGTCTCGGATGACTTCGCCGCCGAGCCATGCGGCTATTGCGTTTCCGGCATTGTAGGCTATCTGTATGCAAGCCGCTCCGAGCATCTCTCCTCCGCGTGAGTAGCTGACGATGGAGCTTTGCAGCGGGCTTCCCGAACCGAAGAGAGCGGCAGTACCGAGCATCATCAACACCACTGCGCAGATCTTGATGTCGGCAAAGAAGTAAAAGAGTAACAGGATGGGGATGGCACTGATCTGCACGCATGTAGCCACACCTGCGGGCTTGAACCTGTCAGCAAGCTGTCCGGCAGTGAGATTGCCGACAAGCATGCCCAGTCCGGCTATGACCATCAGCCACGACATGGCATCACGGCTGAAACCAGACACGAGCGTGAGCTGTGGGTCGATGAAGCTGTACCAGCAGTATATGCCAGTCTGTCCGAGGAGTATGCCGCCGAATATGAGCCATGGCGGCAGTGTGCGTATGAAGCGGAACTGTCCTTTGAATCCCCTGTCTTCCAGCCCTTCCACTCTTGGTACCCAACACCGTATGGCAATGAAATTGAGTATGCCGGACACTGCCACTATCACGTATGCCACACGCCACGACAGCAGGTTGCTGACGAGTGTACCCAAGGGTACGCCGCCTAAGGTGGCTACGGTCATACCGGCTATCATCAGCGACACTGCGCAGACAGCCTTGGATGGTGATGCAAGTTTGCGGGCAACGATGGCTCCGACTCCGAAGTATGCTCCGTGGGGCAGCCCGGAGATGAAGCGGGCTATACAGAGCGTCCAATATCCTGGGGCAAACGCTGCGAGCGCATTGCCTACAGCTATCATGGCGGCAAGATAGAGCATCAGCCGCCGCAGATCCATCTTTCGCACGAACAGCAGAGCCGGTGCGCCGAAGCATACGCCCAAAGCATAGGCGGAGATGAACCTCCCCGCCTTTGAGATTGAAATATCCATGCTTTGGGCAAGATCACCGAGGATGCCCATGGTCATGAATTCGGTGATGCCTAGGGCAAATGTGCCCAAAGCAAGAGCAAACAGTCCTTTTTTATTCATTTATTGTCGTTTACCTATCGCCTTGAGAAGCTCGTCGACAGCCTTTTCTGGCGATTGTGGATTGGCTTCAAGGCATTTTATGAATTTGCTGCCGATGATGGCACCTGCGGAGTGGGCGCATGCGTCGGCGAACGTGGCTGGATTGGATATGCCGAAACCGATGATTCGCGGATGCTTGAGCTTCAGAGCGTCAATGCGGTCAAAGTAGGCATGCTGTTCGTCTCCGAACGAGTCACGGGTGCCTGTTGTGGCGGCTGCCGACACCATGTATATGAAGCCGTCGCAATGTTCGTCTATAAGCTTTATGCGGTCATCAGATGTTTCTGGTGTGATAAGCATGATCATCGGTATGTCATAGCGGCGGCACATATCTTTGTAGTCGCTCAGATACTCGGCAAAGGGCAGGTCGGGAATGATGATGGCATCAATGCCTATCTCCTTGCATTCCTTGAACAGTCGTTCAGGTCCGTACTGGATGATGGGGTTGAGATACCCCATCAGCACGAGCGGGATGTCAGGCGATGACTTGCGGGCTTCTTTGACTTGCTGGAGCAGCAGCGACAGGGTCATGCCGTTGCGGAGCGCGATGGTGGAGCTGTTCTGGATGGTCTTGCCATCAGCCATAGGGTCGCTGAAAGGTATGCCAACCTCTATCATGTCTACGCCGCCGCGATCGAGAGCTTCGATGATCTGCGCTGTTGAATCCTTGTAGGGGAATCCGGCTGTGAAATATACCGACAGTATGTCTTTATCTTTTTTACTTAGAAGTGTGTTGAGTCTGTTCATCTTTTCAATGAGTTTGCAAAGTTAGTGAGTTTTTCTGAGTCTTTGATGCCTGGCGCTGATTCAAAACGGCTGTTGAGGTCTATGCCGGCGAGATGTGGTTTGCTGAAAGCGGCAAGCACTTCATTTGCCGAGTCAGGGCTGATGCCGCCGCTGAGCAGATAAGGGATGTCAAGATCGTAATGGTCAAGTACTGACCAGTCAAAGCGTCTGCCGGATCCTCCGCATTTAGGTGTCTTGGTGTCTAAAACCAGCATTTCCACCGTTTGCTCATAGTCTCTGAGTGACGAAAAGTCGAAACCGTCATCGATTCCGAAGGCTTTCCACACATGTAGTCCGTGTGATCTTAGCTGGCGGCACATGTCTGGTGTTTCAGAGCCATGGAGCTGTATCGTGTCGATTCCGTAGGCGGCGCAGGTAGACAGGATTGATTCTGGTGTCTCGTTGACGAAGACCCCTACCGGGTGCGTAGTGGACGGAAGCAGTGAGATGTTGCATGCAGGCATCCCGATGGCTGTGCGAGGCGTATGCTCCCAGAATATAAAGCCCATATAGTCGGGCTTGAGCAGGGATATCTGGCGTATATTGTTAGCGTCACGCATGCCGCATACCTTGATGACCTTGCCGCGTATCATATCTGTAATGTGCTGTCAATGAATTGTTTCAGTGCATCGGCTGGACTGTCATGGCGCATGAACGTCTCGCCGATGAGAAATCCGCGGTAGCCTGCATCACGGAGTCGGCGCACTTCATCCATTGATGTCAGCCCGCTCTCGGCTACTTTGACCACTTTGTCAGGGAGTATGGAGGCGATGTGTAGCGACAAAGCCGGGTCAGTACGGAATGTGGTCAGATCGCGGTTGTTGACTCCCACCATATCGGCACCATCGGGCAGCTTGTCAAGCTCGGCGGCATTGTGTACCTCTACCAGCACCTCTAATCCAAGGCTGTGGGCATAGTCGGTGAAGCGTTGCATTTCATCTGCTGTCAGCACGGCTGCAATCAGCAATATTGCTGATGCTCCGTATATCCGTGCTTGTGCTATCTGATACTCGCTTATGGTGAAGTCTTTACGCAGCAGAGGCATTGTCACCAATGAAGATGCAACTGCGAGGTCGGTCAGTGCTCCTCCGAAATAGGGAGTATCGGTCAGCACTGAGCATGCTGCCGCGCCTGCCTGTTCGTAGCCTGGCACTATATTGCACACCATCGCCTTGGGGTGAATCTCTCCCTTTGACGGACTGCGGCGTTTGAACTCGGCTATGATGCCTGTTGGGCTTTGCAGCAGCGCGGTTTTCATCGATGGGGGTAGCGGAGCGTGGAATGCCGTAGGGATGCCTCCGACAAGTGCCATCTCGGCTGCCACTTCTCGACGCTTATTGTCTACTATCTGGTCAAGGATATTTGCCATGTCTGTCAGGAGTTTATGGTTACAAAACGGCGGAATGCTTCAAGTGCGCGTCCGCTTTCAAGTGACTCGCGGGCGGTGGCTACGGCATCGTCAAGGGTCATCTGTGGCTCTATGGTTTTCAGGGCGAAAGCGGCGTTGGCTATCACGCAGTCGGCTTGTGCCGTGGAGCCTTTTCCGCCCAGCACACGGTCAAATATCGCTGATGCTTCCTCTACGCTTTCACCGCCGTAGAGGTCGCTCTCATGCACAGATGACAGTCCGAGCATGGCTGCATCCATGAGCCTCTCGCCTTCGGCTGACGCGACTTTAAATGGCGAAGTCAGCGAAATCTCGTCATATCCGTCAAGCGAGTGTACCACGGTGGAGTTGACTCCTTGCTGGCGCGCTATGTAGTCATACAGGCGGAGCAGTTTCAGATTATACACGCCGAGAAGCTGATACTTGGGCATGACGGGGTTGACGAGCGGACCGAGCATGTTGAAAAATGTCCTTACACCGAGGGCTTTGCGCACTGGCCCGACGCTCTTGAGCGCAGGGCTGAATAGCGGAGCATGCAGGTATGCCACACCGCTCTCGTCAAGCGAGCGTCGCAGGCGGTCGTTATCGGCGGTGAACTTGACTCCATGCTGCATCAACACGTTTGATGCACCGGATACGCTGCTTGCACCGAAATTGCCATGTTTGACGACCCTTCGCCCTGCTCCAGCCACTACGAAGCAGGTAGCGGTGGAGATGTTGAAGGTGTTCTTGCCGTCACCGCCGGTACCTACGATGTCTATGGCATCGGAACAGTCAAGATCGACGGGATTGCGCCTCTCAAGCACGGCATCGCGGAATCCGCTCAGTTCGTCCTGAGTGATGCTTCGCATCAGGAACACAGTCATGAATGCCGACAGCTGTGCCTCGTTATAGATGCCATCGGCTATATTGAGAAGCACACGGCGTGATTCCTCACGTGAAAGGCTCTTGTGCTCAAACATTTTGTATAACAGGTCTTTCATCTTTGCTTTCAGTGGTTTATCCAGTTGCGTAATATGTTGATGCCCTCTGGCGTAAGTATTGATTCGGGATGGAACTGCACTCCGCGTATGTCATATTCCCGATGTCGCAGAGCCATGATTTCGCCATCGGGGCTGGTTGCGAGGATTTCAAGACAGTCAGGGAAACTGTCTTTGCTTACCACCCACGAGTGGTAACGTCCCACATCCAGTCTGTCAGCTAAGCCTTCAAAGAGATAGTCCGGCTGGTTGACGGTGATGGTTGATTTCACTCCGTGGTACACGTTGGGGAGGTTCTTGAGTTTTGCTCCGAAGCGTTCGCCTATCGCCTGATGTCCGAGGCATATGCCGAGTATAGGTTTTGAGGTCGCGTAACGTTGGAGCATCTCTGGCACTATGCCAGCCTCGGAGGGTATGCCTGGTCCCGGAGAGATGATGATTTTGTCATATCGCTCTATGTCGTCTATGCCTATCATGTCATTGCGGCAGATTTCAGGTTCGATGCCCAAAGAGCGTATGGCATGCACTATGTTGTACGTAAACGAGTCGTAGTTGTCTATGATGAGAAGTTTCATAATGCTTGGATTTAGTGATTAGTGACCGAATTGGCTGGCATATACCAGTGCTGTGCGGAGTGCACCGAGTTTGTTGCCGGTCTCTTTGAGCTCGCTCTCAGGCACCGAACGCGCCACCACTCCGGCTCCTGCCTGACTGTAGAGCGTATGGTCTATGCTGAGGAAGCTGCGGATGGTGATGGCTTGGTTGAGATCTCCGTTGAATCCCACTACGCCTATGCAGCCGCCGTACACCACGCGTGAATGTGGCTCTATGTCATTGATGAGCTGCATGGCTCTGACTTTGGGCGCGCCGCTGAGAGTCCCGGCAGGGAAGGTGTCGGCAAACAGGCGGAGCGTATCTGCACCTTCGGGCAGCGTTGCCTTGACACGTGACACCATGTGGATTACATGGCTGTAATACTGTATTTGGCGCAGGAAGTCGATGCTGACTTTGCCTCCGCTGCGGCTGAGGTCGTTACGGGCGAGATCCACGAGCATGATATGTTCGGCATTCTCTTTTTCGTCATCAAGCAGTGCTGCAGCTAACTCATGGTCGCGCTGGTCGTCACCTGTGCGCTTGAACGTGCCGGCTATGGGGTCGATATAGGCTGTGTCACCCTTGACCCTTAGGTGTGTCTCGGGAGATGATCCGAACATGCGGAAATCGCTGAAATCAAAGTAGAAGAGATAGGGCGAGGGGTTGACGCACCGCAATGCGCGGTACACATTGAATTCGTCGCCGCTGAATCGCTGTTCGTGGCGGCGTGACAACACTATCTGGAAAACATCGCCACGCATGGCATGGTGTATTCCACGCTCGACCATATGGATATAATCATCATCGGTGATGGGCGATGTCGGATCTCCTATGAGCTGGAAGGGGTACTGTGCGATATTGTTGTTGTGGATGACGCTGATGAGTTCGTCAATGCCCGATACTTCTCCCGGTAGGATACGCTCATAGATGGTCAGCTCGTTTTTGTAGTGGTTGAGACTGATGACATAGCGGTAGAAGATATACTTCATGTCGGGGATGCTGCGGAATTTCTCTTCGCGTGGCTGGATGTCCACCTTTTCGAAATAGCGGACTGCATCGTAGGCGGTGAAGCCGAAGAGCACGTTGTCGCTTTCCGTCTCTCCATCAAACTCATAGCTGCGGAGGTAGCTGTTGAATGCCGGTATCACTCCATCGCAATCCTTGACAGTAACAGTATCCGAGCTGCCGTCAGGTCGGGTCATCGTGATATGTTCGTCTTGCACGGTGAAAGCTCCTGTGGGTTCAACGCCGATATAGCTCATGGCGTTGGATGAGGTGTGGTAATCCGAACTCTCAAGGAGAGCAGATGAGGGATGGAGGTCGCGTATTTTAAGATACAGGCTGACCGGGGTCTCAAGGTCGGCAGGTATGATGCGCTTGTTGATATGTATTTTGCAACTCATGGTGTCTTGTCGGTTATTTGTGTGTCAGATATGTGTGCAGATCTTTGTCACCGCGTCCGGAGAGGTTGATGACCACGGTGTCATCTGGTGCGAAACGCTTCAAGTCAAGCACTCCGAGAGCGTGTGCACTTTCAAGTGCCGGTATGATGCCCTCGGTGCGCGTGAGGTTGTAAGCGGCATCCAATGCCTGTCGGTCGGTGACAGGTAGCACTTCGGCGCGTCCTGAAGTGGCAAGGAAGGCGTGGAGCGGACCTATACCAGGGTAGTCAAGACCGGCTGATATGCTGTATGGCTCGATAATTTGTCCGTCAGGGGTCTGCATGACGTAGGTGCGTGCTCCGTGGATGATGCCCTCAGATCCGGCGCACATCGTAGCGGCTGTCTCAGAGGTGTTTGCTCCCAATCCGGCTGCTTCAGCTGCGATTAGCCTGACGGCAGGCTCGTTGATGAAGTGGTAGAACGCTCCGGCGGCGTTGCTTCCTCCCCCTACACATGCTATCACATAGTCAGGAAGTTCGTTGCCTGTCATGCCCAGAAGCTGTGAGCGTATCTCCTCTGAAATCACGCTTTGGAAGTATGCTACAATTTCGGGGTAGGGATGAGGACCGACCGTCGAGCCGATTATATAGTAGCTGTCCGGGTTACAGCACCAGTCGCGTATAGCTTCGTTGGTGGCATCTTTGAGGGTCATGTTGCCCGAGGTGACCGGCTCTACCCGCGCTCCGAGCATTTGCATGCGTTGCACGTTGGGCTGCTGACGTTCTACGTCGGTCTTGCCCATATATACCACGCACTCCATGCCTAAGAGAGCGCATACGGTTGCTGTAGCCACGCCATGCTGACCCGCACCAGTCTCGGCAATGATGCGGTGCTTGCCCATGCGCTTGGCGAGAAGCGCTTGCCCGATGGCATTGTTGATTTTGTGTGCGCCTGTGTGGTTGAGGTCTTCGCGCTTGAGATAGATGTTGGTGCCGTATTGTGCGCTAAGACGGTCTGCGCGGTAGAGGGCGGAGGGGCGTCCCACATAGTCACGCATCAGACGGTCAAATTCGCGCATGAAATCGTCGTCGTTGACATAGCGGTCAAAGGCTTCGCCGAGTTCTTTGACGTTGCGGTGCAGGATTTCTGGGATATATGCGCCGCCGAAGCGTCCGTAATAACCGTTGGTGTCCACTGGAAGTAGTCGTTGGTACTTTTTCATATTTAAAGAGTTTTTTATAATAAGCGATTAAAAAAGAAGAGCCATCAAGTAATGTTTACTCGATGGCTCCATGATAAAGTTATGGGAGAAATGTCAGACGCTATGGGTCAGCCGTTGATCAGTATAGATATATACATGATTGCCATCGATGTTTATCACCGATGCGCCACCAACGATTGACTGATGTGATTGCGTTATACATTTTCTTCTTTGCACTAAAGATGTTGCAAATATATGGCGTTTTGAGATTATATACAAGTTTTTGCCAATAAAAGTTCTCCGTAGCAATCAAATTACTGTAATATTCGCCGTTTGATTGTCTATTTGATGCGGAACATATAGCCGGCTGTCACCTCTATGGAGCTTGGACGTGATGAGGAGAACGTGGCTTTTTTGTCTGATTCAAAGAGGTTACCGAGTCCGAAGTAGTAGCGGGCTTCTATCAATACGCTGTTGCGTGGATTGATTTTCCACTCGCCACCGATGCCGGCTGTGATGCCGTAGTCAATCTTGTTTTTGATCGGCATGGTCATCTGGGCAGTTTCGCGCGAGTTGACCGGGTAGCCTTTGACACTGTTGATATTGTTGTAGTCAAAATTGGCTTTGGCACTGTTGGCTATCATAAAAGCTATCTCGGGTCCGAGATTGATTATGCAGTTGAATTTCTTTGGCCCGAAATATATATGTGTCATCACAGGGATGTTGATGTACGTCAGGCTGCGGCTGAACGAGAAATCCTGTCCCGGATCATAGCTTTCTTTCCATCCTCGTTGGCTTATGTTGATTTCACCGACCACTCCGACATGCTTTTCTTCGGTGTATCTCACCACGGCTCCGACTGTCCAGCCCATGAGCATTGACTCCGGCACCTTGGGCATGAATGATACATTTGACATGGTGACACCGGCTCTGCCTCCCACCGAGAGGTTTGAGCGATAGGTTCTTTGGGCAGTGGCTGAGGGAGCTGCCGCCATAGCGCAGAGAGCTATGAGGGAGAGCATTACGGATTTCACTGAGTGTGATGTCTGCATGTAGTTAGAGTTCAATCTCAGATGTCCTGATAATCCACGTTGCCGCTGCTGCGGTAGGTAATGAGCATCAGACGTTCGTTGTACCATCCGGCGTCAGGGTTGTCTGAAGCCTTGCGAAATTTGAAGCCGTTTTGCACACCCTGATAGGGGGGGATGTCACCCGTGAGGTCCCCATTGCCTGACTTGAGCGAGCGCAGCAGGAATATGCCGCAATCGAAGCCCATGATGCCCGGACGGGGAACTGAAGGACTGATCTGTGTGCCATACTTTTCCTTATAAGACTCTATGACATGCTTGGTGTAGCGGTCATCGCTGTCATCAACGAAGCGTGAGTAATATGTGGCATTTAGCTTGTGTAGATTGTCGAGTGTTTCGCCACGGTAAGTGATCCATTCGGGATAGCCGAATATGGTCAGGTCACCTGTGCTGTTTTCCTTGAATTTCAAGATCGCGTCAAGTGTGCGGTTGAGGTCGCGCTGGGAGCCTTGAGTCGGGACAAATACATAGTCTGTCGATGCTGACAAGGATGCGAGAGCATCGGCTGACAAGTCACCGGAGTAGGGGATGGTGACGAAATCAATCCCATCGGCTGTCAGTCGTGCTTTTATGTCAGTCATGAACTGGTTGCGGTCATTGGAACTTTCATCCTTGACAAGCAGCACAGGAGTGTGATGTTTATACTTATCAATGAATCCTTCCACGGCTTTGGCATGCATTATATCTTGTGGCACCGAAGCCTGCATCATGGCGGGATTGGTGAGATAGCTCTTGTCACGCACATTGAAGAGGTTAAACACCATCACATCGTTGGCTCTGCCAAAATCGCCCACTATATCCAATCCTCCCTTAAGGTCGGCTGGGGGGATTATGACCTGCATGTGTTTCATCTCCGGTTTGTCAAGGATGCTTTTCAGAGTCGCCTCCGAACTTGCCACATCATATGTGGTGACATGGATCGGACGGTCAAGCTCTCGCAGAGTATCTACAGCGAGGAGGAATCCCTTGTAGAACTCTAAGCTATATTGCGCCTCGCGGCTTTTCTTAGGCGAATCAAGGTCAAATGAAAGCAGCACGGCGATGTCTATGCTTGATGCGTTACGTTTACGCTGTGAACGTATCTGTGATTCGACACTCCGAACTATCTCATGATTGGTCATGGGCGTCGCTGACTGGCTTGTGCCGGTAGGTGTGGACGGTGTGCTGCCTGCCTTATCGTCAGCTGGCGGTATGACGAGCGACATGCCGGCTTTGAGACCTGAACGTATGGCAGGGTTGGCATCCATCAGCTGCTCGGTGGTGATGCCGTAGCGGTGGGATATGCCGTATATTGTTTCGCCTTTGGACACGTCGTGGGTCACAGTGCGCTGGGTGGTGACGGTATTAGAGGTATTAGGGACATTAGAGTCCTTAGAAGTCTGTGCTGAGGGTGTGCCGTCAGCGAAGTCTTCAGCAGGGAAATACAGTATGTCGTTGGCTTTCAGACCGTCATATACCGTAGGATTGTAGAATATAATCTGATCCTGGGTCAGTCCGAGTTTGCGGCTCAGAGAATACAGAGTCTCCTTTTTGATTACCTTGTAGCGGTAGTATTTCTTGCCGTTGATAAATGTGGTCGGGAGGTCTGTCACAGAAGATGCCATGGCTGACAAGCCTATGGCTGCCGCTGCAATGACCGAAATGACCTGACGGTGAGAATTTCGGAATATAGAGGGGAAAATTATCATGACATTCAGAGATATGATATAGGGGAATGTACCGGCTGGATGGTTTTTTAGTCAAACATACCCTCGATGGAGGTTTCTGTAGCGTTGTTGTCGGCATCAGACATGTCATCGTCCTCGCCGAAGTAGTCTTTGCCGCAGAGGTCTACATCTGCCGGGAATTCAAATTTAGTGGCTTGGCTGTAGGGAAGGGATTTGTCTCCATAGACTTTCTTCATGAATAATCCATAGATCGGCAATGCCATTGCAGCTCCCTGTCCGTATGCCATGGTGTTGAAGTGGATGTAGCGCTCGTCGCCTCCCACCCATGTGCCTGCCACAAGCTCAGGGGTGAAGCCCATAAACCATCCGTCGGCATTGTAGTTGGTGGTACCTGTCTTACCGCCCATCTCGGCAGTGAGATTATAGGGCGGACGACGCACACGCGAGCCTGTACCGCCGCTCACCACATTCATCAGCATCGACAGGATACGGTAATACGCTTTCTCGCTGATGACTTCGGTATATCGAGGGGTAAACTCGCTGATTATGTTGCCCTGGGCATCGGCTATGGCTGTCACATACATAGGGGCGGCGCGCATGCCCTTGTTGGCAAAGGCAGTGTACGCGCTGACCATTTCCTGTACCGACACGTCGCATGGACCGAGCGATAGCGACATCACAGGGTCAAGGTGTGAGTTGATGCCAAAGTTGTGCATCTGGCGAACGAGTTCCGCCGGCGACAGTTCACTTATTAGGCGTGCCGAAATCCAGTTATTGGAGTTGGTCAATGCCCATCTCAGGTCGACCATCTCGCCTACACGGGCTTTGCCTGCATTGCGCGGCATCCACACGTTGCCGGCTTCGTCGGTGATGACCGGCTGAGTGTTTGAGAACACGTCGCATGGGGTGAAACCTTCCTCCATAGCATAGGTGTAGAGGAACGGTTTGACTGTCGAACCGATCTGTCGGCGTCCTGTCGATACCATGTCATATTGGAAGAACGGGAAGCTCGGACCTCCCACATAGGCTTTCACCGCTCCGGTCTTGGGATCCATAGCCATGAACCCTGTGCGCAGGAATGACTTGTGATAGAGAAGGGAATCCATCGGGGTCATCACGGTGTCGACGATGCCGGAGTAGCTGAATACCTTCATGTCGCGTGGTGTGCGGAATGCTTCTTCTATCTCCTCACGGCTTTTGCCCCCTGCCTTCATGGCGCGGTAGCGCTCGGTCTGCTTCATCGCCATCTTGATGAGATGGTTGAGGCGGATTTCACTGATTTCTGCGCGGTTTCCGGTATATGGACCATACTTGTTGCCGCGTTTTTCGCGGAAGAAAGCCGGCTGGAGGTAGCCACCGAGATGTTCCTGTACTGCCTCCTCGGCATACTGCTGCATGCGGGAGTCAAGTGTGGTGTATATTTTCAGACCGTCGTTGTATATGTCGTAGCGGCTTCCGTCGGGCTTGGGATTCTTTTCTACCCATCCGTAGAGCGGATTGGTAGCCCACTGGAGGGAGTCATCGGAGTATTTCTGCATTTCCCACGATGCATATTCGCTCTTGACGGGAAATTTGGCGCGAAGCATGCGGCGAAGTTCCTCGCGGAAATAGGGCGCTGGTCCAGCCTTATGGTCCACACGGTGGAAGTCCAGCTCTATAGGAAGTGCTTTGAGGGAGTCAGCTTCAGCTTCGGTAAGCATGTCGGCGGCAAGCATCTGGTCAAACACCACGTTGCGGCGTTCGCGTGTACGCTCGGGATGGCGCACGGGATTGTAGAGCGAGGGGTTCTTGACCATGCCTACGAGCATGGCAGCTTCCTGTATGTTGAGCTGCGATGGCAGTTTGCCGAAGTATACCCATGCGGCAGACTTGATACCCACGGCGTTGTACAGGAAGTCAAACTGGTTGAGATACATCTTTATTATCTCATCCTTGCTGTAGTAACGCTCCAGCTTGACCGCAATCATCCACTCTATAGGCTTCTGCATGGCTCGGCTCAATATGTTTTCGCTCTTGGGCGAATAGAGCTGCTTGGCAAGCTGCTGGGTGATGGTGGAACCGCCTCCGGCGTTTTTCTGTCCCATCAGCAGCGTCTTGGTGGCAACACGCATCAAGGCACGTGCGTCGATGCCTGAATGGTCGCGGAATCGGGAGTCCTCCGTGGCTATCAGGGCATCTGTCACATAGGGTGAGATTTCATCAAAATCGGCATAAACACGGTTGCCGGTGTTGCGGAAGAAACGACCAAGCTCCTGCCCGTCAGACGAGTATATGACCGACGCGAATTTATCTTGGGGATTTTTAAGCTGTTCGATATCAGGCATGTACCCTATGACCCCATTATAGATGAGGATGAGGAATACGAGTATGGCGGTTATGGCGAGGCCGAAGCTGACCCACATCATCGGGATTAGCCTGCGGACCAAAGGTGTCTTGGTTTTGGGTTTGGCGGATTTCATTCTCCTTCTCCGGATGTAATAATATGATGTTACATGTCTCGTACGAACGCTACAGGCCATGTAGCCTCAAGTAACGATTAAGTGCAAAATTAAGCATTATTTCCGACATCCGCAATGCGTTTACGCCTAAGCTGCTGTTATGTCAGCTGTTGTAGACTGTAAATAGCCTGATGTCGCAAAACCATAGGAGTGATAGCTGTGTTATTATATGTGAAGATGTGATAAGATAATCGGTATGATGTGCCGATATAAGATTCCAAAATTCGAGAAATTAGAGATTAATATATTTACTTGATTACTATCATGAGACATTTTTTACTTTCCATCCTGGCTCTTATGTCAGCATCGTTCGTGGCGAATGCTGTGATAAGCGACGACGACAAGGCCCCGATTTTTGACGCGGATGACGGCAGCATCACTGACCCTAACCCGGGTCATGTGTTTGATGAGTCGAAAAACGATGATGAAACGGCGATGTTTGTGCGTGATTATATCCAGTCAAACTATATCGCAAGGAGCATACCCAGCCCTCTTGATGCTGACTATTATCTTGATCTGTTTAAAGACAACAAACTCATTCCTCTTATCTATAATGAAGCTGAGGGATGCTATATGTGTGATGTCCCTGTCCTTGACAGCGAGTGGAAGATATATGCCAAAGAATATTTTGAAACCACAGATAATAGCCGTGACAAGTATATCTACGGTACAAGCGAGCAGTATGCACCCCAAGGATGTGGAGGTAGCGCATATTATATGAATTCTACCGAATGGCGTAAAATGTCAAATCCAGGTGCTAACTGCAACATCCAGATTCCTCAGGGAAGCACGAACCAAAACCGCGTGTTTTATAACTGTACGCTTAAATTCCGTCCGACCAGCGGAAATAACTGGAATGGCGAGTTCATAATGACAGGTACACAGGCTGGTAGTAAGCCTACATTGGCGATAGAGGGCATTGGCACGGCAATCTCTTCATTTGCCGGCAATGTGGATTTCACCATCAAACCGACGGGTGTGTATGAGCCGGATAAGCAGACATATACCGTGGTGATGTCATATACTGACCGCTACGGTGAGATGCAGTCTGCTACCGTGAACGTTACAGGCTTGACGGGCACATTTAAGAATGTGGCAGTGCTTAAAGGCGGTGAGGTCACCAGCTTCACGCTTGAGGCATCAGGCACTTCACTTCCTGTGTATAATGACAAGGGTCAATATGACGGAACTACTCAGGATCTGGCTGCCACCGGGAGTGCCGAGATTACCACTCTCGCCGAACCATATATCATAGGCTCGATCAAAGGCATTGAATGGAGTCCGACAAAACTGCTTACACGGGTAGAAGATGCTCGTCATAGCGGTTATACGAGGCTGATTGGTGAGGGTACCCCCCTTTGCGAAGTCAATCCGACCAATCAGAATGCCTATACCACATTGGTCTGGGAGGATGTGCAGTTTATATCAATGGCTCCCAATACGGCTGCCTCAGATGTGATGAGATACCGATTCGTAACGGTATTGCCCACGAGCGCGTCCGACCCGAATCCGTGGAACTCCGTCAATTCAGGCAAACAATACTTTCCGAAGCCTGGTGCTGTGTATGCGCCTAACACTGTGGCATGTGTGACGAACTCTCAGGATAAGGCTGGAGCTGCCACTCAGGAGTGCTACAATATGATCTCCACAATCACGGCGGCAGACGGTGAGACCGAATGGGTGCAGGAATGGTACGATACCTCCTTTGAAACGGTGATATCTGGGGTGGAGACCGCATGGCGAGCTGATAACAAGACAGCTGATGGTTCTTATACTCTCCCGGGTACAACTTCCACTCAACGTGCTGCCGATGAGAAACTTGCATATTACGTATATCTCGATATGGCTAACGGCACAGACGGTGGACCGCGTCAGGCGATATATTGGAATTATACTTCTGATCCTACGGATATCGACGACGTGTCGCTGGATACGGCAAATCAGACCCCTGATGTGGTGGACGTATATAACATGCAGGGCGTATGCGTTCGCCATGATGTCCCCGCATCACAGGCTTTGGACAATCTCCCCGAAGGTATATACATCTACGGCGGTCACAAGTACATGGTCCGTTAATACAGATATAACGCCAATGAATCAGCAACCCCTGACCGCGGAAGCGGTCAGGGGTTGTGCTATCTTGTTTGTAGGGACATGCCGTGGCATGTCCGCCAGAAGGCTATGCTCCACCCTCAGCTGAGCTCTTCTTCGTCGTATTTCTGATAGAGGAGGTCGTTGTATGGGAAACGCGAAAGGTGTATCTCTCTGGCTTTCTCGTAGAGCAGACGCCGCAGCTCGTCGATGTTTGTCCCTTCTTTGGCTGAGATAAACACGCAGTTGTCGTTCATGCGGTTCATCCATGTGGCTTTCAGCTCGTCAAGGGATATGTTTTCGCGTGTGCGCGGCGTAAGGTCATCCTCCTCCTTGGGTTGATATGAAAAAGCATCTATCTTGTTGAATACCATGATGACAGGCTTCTCGGCACCCTTGCAGAGGTCGTTGAGAGTCTTGTTGACCACCTCTATCTGGTCTTCGAAAGTTGGGTGTGAGATATCCACCACATGCACCAGTATGTCGGCTTCGCGCACCTCGTCAAGGGTGGATTTGAAGGAGTCCACCAAGTGCGTGGGGAGTTTGCGGATGAATCCTACTGTATCTGTCAGCAGAAACGGCAGATTTTCGATGGTCACTTTGCGCACGGTGGTGTCAAGGGTGGCAAACAGCTTGTTTTCGGCGAACACTTCGCTTTTGCTCAGCAGGTTCATCAGCGTGGACTTGCCCACGTTGGTGTAACCCACAAGTGCCACGCGTGTCAGCTTGCCGCGGTTCTTGCGCTGTATGGATTTCTGCTTGTCTATGCTCTTGAGCTCCTCCTTGAGGCGCGATATGCGGTCGAGGATGATGCGTCGGTCGGTCTCTATCTGTGTCTCGCCAGGTCCGCGCATGCCTATGCCGCCTCGCTGACGTTCGAGGTGGGTCCACATGCGTGTCAGTCGGGGAAGCAGGTACTGATACTGCGCCAGCTCCACCTGGGTCTTGGCATTGGCGGTCTGTGCGCGCTTGGCGAATATGTCGAGGATGAGGCTTGTGCGGTCGAGTATCTTGACTTTCAGCTCAGCCTCTATGTTGCTGACCTGCTTGCTTGTCAGATCGTCGTCAAATATCGCCATGCCTATGTCGTTGGTTTCGATATACTCGCGTATCTCGTCCAGTTTTCCTTTGCCTACGAAAGTGCGTGGGTTGGGGTAGTCGAGTTTCTGGGTGAACGTTTTGACAGTGTCGGCTCCAGCGGTGTCTGCCAGAAACTCCAGCTCGTCAAGATACTCTTTCGCCTTGGTCTCGCTTTGCGTAGGAGTGACCAGACCCACAAGCACTGCCCGCTCGGTCACCTCCTTATTTAATATCATGTCTTTCATATCATGCTCGTGTCAGAAATAACATATGATAGGATTACAGATGAATCTTTCACCCTTTCTTATGGATGCCGTATAGGACTTGGGCTTTTTTCGCACTGATGTGTATTGCTTGACCGGTGCTATCAGCAATCACCACACTTTCGTCTAATTTGACTTTGCGCTCAATCATCAGCCGTTGTGCCTTGTGCACCCCGTCTCTGATTTTCTGTACCATTATCATCTTATCCTGTTCTGACATTGTATTTGATTATATGCAGATATAACAATCTGCACCTACAAAAGTACGCAAAAAATCTTATATAACTGATTGTCGGTTCTGCTTGTCCCATTGGCCGTCCTGACCTGTGCCGTTGGGCATGAGCTTGACTGCAAAGGCTATGGAGGATTGCCGTTTGGTGGGCACGCCGCTGTCAAGCCTACTGATGCAAATATCCGAATTAGTTTGCAATCAGACAAATTATGTCCGTTAAAACGGTTCTATTTGTAAAAGGATGTTAATAAATTTGCGTATTCGGATATTTGGGCGTATATTTGCAGTCGCTTTTGGTGACAAGCCGGAGCGATTGTGTTGGCCCATTCGTCTATCGGCTAGGACGCAAGATTTTCATTCTTGAAAGAGGAGTTCGATTCTCCTATGGGCTACTAAACAAAAACATTACAACAACAAACAAGCTACAAAAATTACGATTTTCAACGATGGCAAACCATAAATCATCAGAGAAGAGAATCCGTCAGACTGTGACACGCAACCTTCGCAACCGTTACTATGCCAAGACTGCTCGTAACGCTGTTCGCGCTCTCCGCAAGCTCACCGATAAGGCTGAAGCTCAGGCACGTTTCGTGAAGGTTGAAGCTATGCTTGACCGTCTTGCTGCTAAGAACACCATCTCTAAGAACAAGGCTTCAAACCTCAAGAGCAAGCTCGCGCGTCACATCAACAAGCTCTCTGCTTAATCCCGCAGAAAGTTACACGTAACAGCATACCGGCACCTGAGACGCATTTTTCGTAGAGTGCAATGCTTTCTTGAAATGTAGGATGGCTGGAAAGTCGGCCCATTCGTCTATCGGCTAGGACGCAAGATTTTCATTCTTGAAAGAGGAGTTCGATTCTCCTATGGGCTACATAAGTAGAATATTAAAGCGCAATCCCTCCGAGATGGAGAGGTTGCGCTGTTTTTTGGACAGTCAGGCAGCGATTTACAACGTGCCTGAGTTTGCCGACAGCGATCCGGTGCAGTTTCCGCGCCGTTTCTCCAGGTTGGAGGATAGGGAGATAGTTTCCCTGCTCTGCTCTACTATCGCATGGGGCAACCGCAAGATGATATGCCGCGACTGCGAGAAGCTTCTTGCCATGATGGGTGACAGTCCGTATGATTTCATGATGGGAAAGGCGTATGAAACTTTGCCAGATGGCAATATCCACCGTACTTTTTTTGTGGAAAATCTACGCCGTTACATGCGTGGGTTGAGAGATATATATGCCCGTCATGGTTCGTTGCAGGGATTTGCGCATCATCTGCACATCGCCGAGAGTGACACTCCATCATGGGAACTCGTTGCGGGCATAAACCGTAGTATCTGTGATGCCAATGACGGGCAAGGTGACAGCAGATGCCTTCCGCAGAATCTTGACTCCACGGCTCTCAAGCGGGTAAACATGGCTTTGCGCTGGCTCGTCAGAAACGACGGCATCGTAGACTTAGGATGCTGGGATGTGATCAAGCCATCGCAGTTGTTCATCCCGATGGATGTTCATGTAGGTAATCAGGCAAGAGCCTTAGGCATGCTTGACCGCAAAGCCAATGACCGTCGGGCGGTAATGGAACTGACTGCCCTCCTCCGTGACTTCCGTCCCGATGACCCTGTCATTTACGACTTCGCCCTCTTTGGCATAGGCATAACCGGTGCCACCCCCGATATGCCCTAATCCGCGCTATACGGAAAAATTGTAGGTATATTCCGCAATGTTGTTGAATTAAGGCTCGCGGTGTTAACCGCGAGGGAAGTAATAGCCACATGCAAGCAAGCCTTTAGGCTTGTGCAGCTTGTGGAAAACGGATTGTAGGGAAAACCGGCGGCGTAGCTGCCGGGGCAACCGCACACATCAGCCCCGGCAGCTACGCCGCCAGAATATTATGGATGGCATTCGACCACAAGCTGCGCAGACCTGACGGTCTGCTTGCATGTGGCTACTGCTCCCTTCGCGGTTATACCGCGAAGTCTTACAGCCCCATCCCTACGTCCACATGGTTGCGGCCTTATTTCAACAGCATTGGGACATGCCTTGGCATGTCCGTTTCCCTTATAAATACGGGTTGCTTGTAGCTTCTGCGGCTATGGTCGTGGGTCGTCCATGTCCTGGATACACCACTGTAGAGCCTGGCAATGACAGCAGCTGGTCAGTGACAGCATTGATGAGCTGAAGATGATTACCGCCCGGAAGATCGGTGCGGCCGATGCTCCGCTCAAAAAGTGAGTCACCGCTGAAAACCACTCCAGCCTCTTTGCAATATAGGGCAATGCCACCAGGGGAATGACCCGGCACTTGAAGTACCTCAAAATCAAGCTGACCTACCTTGATGACATCCCCCTGACGCAGGTCTACCTCTACGTTGAGTGGGCGCAACGCATCAGGATTCATGCCGAACATCTGCGCTTGTTCGCGGCGGCGTGCTCCGAGCATGCTGTCACCGCTGTTTGCCTCGGTCTTGACATTGTATGTGTCAGCTATGTGGTCGTTGCCCCACGTGTGGTCAAGATGCAGATGTGTGTTGACCATATGGATCAAGGTCAGGTCGTTGGCGCGGATGAAATCGTCAAACTGCTGCCGTTCGGCGGCATTGTACATCCCAGGGTCTATCACCATCGCTTCTCGCGTGTCGGTGTCCCAAACCAAGTACGTATTCTCGTCAAACGGATTGAATACGAAAGTCTTTATCTTCATCATAGTTTGCAATATACTATCTTTTTGGTCTCAAAAAATTCTTCGTTGAAATAGTCGGTTACAGGCATCTCCACGATTGGCAGCCGCATGCCACCCATCTCGCTCTCCATCTCGCCCCCTTTGAGACATATAAGCCCGTTAGGCAGAGGATTAATGTGGCGCGGAGATATGTTGCGGCGTGAGAGCTTGGCGAGTTCGTCAAGGCGCATCACGGCGCGTGACACCACGAAATCGACTTTGTCGTGATACTCCCCTGAGTCGCCGTGCTGTAGCGTGACATTGGTCAGTCCTATGCGCTCGGCTATGTCAGTAGCCACGCGTATCTTCTTGCCGATGCGGTCTATCAGATGCAGCCGCGCCTGCGGCCACATGATGGCAAGCGGTATCCCCGGAAAACCGCCCCCGGTGCCGAGGTCAAGAATCCGGGACCCCTCTGCAGGCGTGATAAACTTGGCAATGGCGAGCGAGTGGAGCACATGGCGCTCATACAGGTTGTCGATGTCACGCCGCGACACCACGTTGACCTTAGCGTTCCACTCCGCATACAGCTCTCCCAGCGCAGCGATCATCTCCCGCTGCCCCTCGCTCATCTCCGGAAAATACCTATATACTATCTCAGGCGAATCCATACAGCTATAACAATTTTGACACTGTAAAGATACACAATATAATCTGAAAAAACTTATCACGAATTTACATGATACGGAAGAAATAAGTCAATATGCCATTAAATCCGCTTAATCTATAATGAGTTATGATAGGATAAAAGCCAAAATTGCAAAGATACTTTGCAATTTTGGCTTTTATCCTATGTCTATGAGATTATCGCTATACTTCCATCCATGAAAAATGGAAGGTATCGGTGTTGCGGCCATTTAGGGATGTGGTTACCGATATGGGATAACCGTCTTGATCGAATTCATACTGCCACTTCCATAGGTCATCGCTGCCATCCCCTCTATCATCAATGGCGGCTTGGACTAGATGGATCGGTGTTTGTCCGAAATAGCCCTGCATGACGAGGTACGGTTCGAAATCATCAAATAGCAAATCGTTGCTATCAGCTATTATTCCTACGATCCGTCCGTAGTCATACTTGTCAGAATACTCATAGGTAGCACGGTTATCCTTTGACCAGTGTGTCAGGGTGCTGGAAATGTCGCCCATGCTCCATTCAAAGTTTTTATAGCCGCCACCATCTGTCCATTTTGAAATACGGCCGCTTTTATATGTAAGAAACCAGTCGTCTTGTATTTTAGTAATCAAACCGTTGGATAGGCTATAAGTTTCCATATATGATGAACTATGCCCGTTCCAAGAAATATTAATTTCTGTCACTTGAATTTGTGATGATGAATACGAATAGGTAGTCGTTTTGTTGACAGCACCATTATGTGTGCTGACAACTTTCTCTATTCTACCTTCTTGGTCGTAGCTTATATCGCAGACGGAATGCGGATAAGTCACCTGCGTCAGCCGTTTCTTGACGCTTGGCTGAGGCATTTCGGGCACGGTTTGTTCGGGTTCATCGTCATCGTTGCTGCATGACGCGATCCCAAGGCATACCGCTACAGTGATGAGCGATAGAGCAATGAATTTTAACTTTTTCATCTTGCTGGGTTTGACGTGTCACCATTCCCCTGCTGGCACGTATCTTTTAACTATTGGATATGAAAAAGGTGTGAGGAATGTATCTTGTCTTATCCGTAATTCAGGTCTTGGTCTACCTCCTCAATGGATAAAACAACAGCCCCACACCGATTTTGCTATATAAGCTGCCATGCGGCAGGGTATAAGCAACCGATGCAGGTGCTATTGTCAATCTCATCTTCATTGAGGTTACAAACGACCAAGTTTGAATTACGAAGATAAAATTTCAATAACACCTTTTGATAAAAAGTCGAATCCAGCAGCTATCTCTATAGCCTGCATGTATTCACATGCAAATTTAGTAAAAATGATGCAAATGCGGGAACAATACTTCAATATAAATTATGAGAACTGCACAAATCAGAATTTTGTTGTACTTTTGTGAAAAGTAACTATACGGAATGAAACTCATAGAACTTCATTTAGGTCAGATTTTTGAACTTTGTAAGAAATACAAGGTTCGGAAATTGTATGTGTTTGGGTCTATATTGACTGATAAGTTCACTGACCAGAGCGATGTGGATTTTTCGGTGGACTTTGACAAAGATGCAATAAATCGGGAAAATCTTGATTGGGCAGATATATTTTTTGATTTCATGCATGAGATGGAAGCTTTGCTCAGGCGGAAGGTTGATATGGTTTTTGATAATCATATCACAAACGGTGTTTTCAAAAAGGAACTTAACCAAACAAAACGTCTGATATATGGATGAAAGAGTTGCGAAGTATCTGAATGATATACAAAACGCAATTATAGAGATAGAAACCGCAACCTCGGAGCGTTCCAAAGAATTTGATACTTTTGTGTCAGATTTTGTATTCCGTAAATTTGTGGAACGGAACATCGAAATAATTGGAGAGGCAATGAATAGGTTGTTGAGGATAAAGCCTGACATACAGATCACATCAGCCCGTAAGATTGTTGATACTCGTAACTATGTGATTCATTCCTATGATTCTCTCATCCCAGAAATATTGTGGGCAATAGTAGTTAATCATATCCCAAGGTTAAAATCAGAGGTTGATAATTTATTAAACCAAAATTCGTAAGACTGCATTGTTATGATAAAGATAGGTGATTATAACACGCTGGCGGTGAAGAAGCTGGTGGATTTCGGGGCGTATCTCGATGGCGGCGAGGCTGGGGAGATACTGCTGCCGGCACGGCATATAGACGCTCCGCTTCAGCCTGGAGATGAGATGGAGGTATTCATCTACACTGACAGTGAGGACAGGCTTATTGCTACCACGGAGCATCCTTTCGCTAAGGTGGGAGAGTTCGCTTACCTGCAGGTCGTGGCTGTCAACCGTATCGGGGCTTTTCTTGACTGGGGACTGCCTAAGAATCTTCTCGTGCCTTTCAGGGAGCAGAAACTCACGATGCGCGAGGGCTGCCAGTATCTCGTGTATGTGTATCTTGACGATGCGTCGAAGCGTGTGGCTGCCTCTGCCAAGATAGAGAAATTCCTCGGCAATGTAATGCCGGAGTATGCCAAGGGTGCAGAGGTAGAGGCTCTTGTCATAGCACATGAGGACCCGGGCTACCGTGTGATTGTCGACAATCTCCACCGTGGCATCATCTATGACAATGAGATATATTCACCCCTTGAAATCGGCTCTACGATACGCGCCAAGGTCAAGCAGGTGCGCCGCGACGGCAAAATCGACCTCACGCTCAACGAGAAAGTGGGCGAACGTATCAGTCCGGTGGCTGACCGTATCCTCGAGCTTATCAATGACTCAGCCGACCATGTACTTGTGCTCCATGATCATTCTTCACCTGAGGAAATAAAGGCGCGTCTGCATTGCAGCAAGAAGGACTTCAAGCGCGCTGTCGGACAGCTCTACAAAGCCCACAAAATCGTCATCCTCCCCGATGACGGAGGGCTGACGCTCCCTTAATATATTCCCATTGTAGGGACATGTCACGGCACAATGTCACTAACTTAAGCATAACATGGCCAAAAGACCCAGTAAGGGTCTGATATATTAGGCATGGGTCATTCAAGCTGTTTAGGCTTGGATGACCCATGTTAATGATTTTCCATCTCTTTTCCGCCTCTGTAGGAGGCGTACACATGATGCGGAGTATGTGTGCCTCCTATGGAGGCATCGATCAGGAGGGGATGATGCTACCATGGTCATACAAGCCTAAACGCTTGTATGACCATGGCCTAATATGTTGACCTCCGCTGGAGGTCTTGCCTTTGAGAAGACATTTAGCTTAAGTTAGTGGCATTGTGCCACGGCATGTCCGCATCACAGGCGTATGGAAATCAGTCGGCGGACATGCCACGGCATGTCCCTACAGATTGAGCAATGCTTTGTGTGGGAGGTTGGCTGCTTCTGCTGCCATGGCGAGGACTTCGTGGGGAGTGTAGGTGCGGCGTAGCTGCTCCATGGATAGGCTTTGGTCGCGTTTGCTAAGGCGGATGCCTGAGGCGTTGCGCACGAGGGGGAAGTGTAGGTAGTGGCGCGGGGATGTCAGACCGAGTTGCTGCATGACGTAGAGCTGCTGGGCGGTGGAGAGGAGCAGGTCTTCGCCGCGCACCACTTCGGTTATGCCCATCAGTGCATCGTCGATGGCAACTGCAAACTGGTATGCCCAGGCTTCATCGCGCCGCTTGACCACGAAATCGCCGCAATGGTCACCCAATGACACTGTCTGCCGTCCACATATCAGGTCATCAAATACCACGATGCCGCTGTGCGCATCTTCGTTTCCTGGATAAGGTGGCACCATCAGCCGCAAAGTATTGCCTGTCAATTCCAAGCCGCATGCAAGTCCGTTTGGGCGACACTTGCCGCTGTAGACGATATGGCCGTCAGACTCGTGCGGAGCTTGCGTCGCCATCAGTTCGGCACGTGTGCATCGGCACGGATATACGATGCCTCGCTTGCAGAGTCTCATAAGATAATCCTCATATATCTCTCCGCGCTGGCTCTGATAGTAGGGACCTTCGTCCCATTGCAGTCCGAGCCAGCAGAGGTCGTCCATCAGCATGTCGGCATGCTGCTGCTTAGAGCGTTGTGGGTCTATATCCTCGATGCGGAGTATCCATTTGCCGCCTTTTAATTTCACCGACAAATATGACAGCAGTGCGGCAACAATATTGCCCAAGTGCATGCGTCCTGTAGGGGATGGGGCGAACCGTCCACGAGCCGAAGGGTCAGGAACGGCATTGGCGAGTATGTCGGCTAACTCTCTCAATCTTATTTGCTGATTACGGGGCAATCTATCATCTCCACCCCGGGGAAATGCTTGCAGAGGTATTGGGTGATGTATCGGTGAGTGTCGGGAGCGATGACCTTGTCGGTGTCAAAATATTTGTTGTATATGACGCGATCGAGCTTCAGTCCTCGCGCAGCGATGGCTTCTAATGATAGTATGGTGTGGCTTATAGAGCCAAGGCGCCCATTGGTTACGAGTATCACCGGCAGGTTGTGTTCTACAGGGTAGTCGATGGTAAGCATGTCGTCAGACAGCGGCACCATCAGTCCGCCTGCACCCTCTATCAGCACCACATCGTAGCGCGATTCAAGCAGCGCACGTGACCGCTCTATGGCATTGAAATCTATAGGACGGCGGTCAATCATAGCCGACAGATGAGGTGAAGCAGGGTAGGTATATATGACAGGTGCGGTCGTGAGGTCGGCATCTTCGGGCAAAGCGTGACCCATGATGCGGCGGTGCACTTCTATGTCTTCGGAGCGACCTATATTGCCGGTCTGGATGAACTTCATTGTGGCTACCTTCTTGCCAGACTCGGCAAGGGTCTTTGCCAGCCAGCCGGTGACGTAGCTTTTGCCGGCATCGGTGTCTATGCCTGATATGAATATTGATTTTGACATATCTATATCTTTTTGAGTATGAAATATGTGGGATGATAGGTCAGTGTAAGCTTATCGGCGTGCTTCATCTCAGACAGCAAGCGGCGTGTGATGCCTACGGTCTGGCGCGATGATACGCCGTTTACCCCTGTCAGCCTGAGGTGAGTAAGCATTTCGCGCATGCTTTCAAAACTGATAGTCATACGCTCCTCGTCGACTGCAACTAACTGCAAATCGTCAGGTAGTAACTTTGCAAAATCTTCTACTGAGTGATAATAAAGCGACTTCGGAACAATGCCGTCAAGCTCGCTGAAATGCAGCTCTCCGAAGCCTGACAATACCATCATGCCTCCAGACGGAAGCGATGACGCAACACGTTGCATAAACCTCCTCGGAGAGTTGAACCACTGCATTGCTGAGGCTGTCACTATCGTGTCGCACTTGGCTGATGTAAACGTGTGCGTCTCGGCATCGCCGATTGTGACACCGTCAAAGCTCGGATACAGGTCTACAAGTTGAACGTGGTGGCACCATGGCTCATTAATGTAGTGCTCGGTCATAAATCCGCAACCCACGCCAAATTCAAGGATGCTCTGCTGCGGTCTGTCGTCATGTTTGCGCCAAAGTTCAAACAGGTGCTGTGCTATATACCGTTGTACGCTTGCTTCTTGCGGATAAGTGGCTGATGCGGCTGAAAACCGTTCGCCGATCAGTGACTTGTCGCGTATATGGAGGTCAAGGATGCGCTGAAAGTCGGGTAGATGACAGCCCTCGGTCTCAGTGACGCATGGATGTCCTTCCCATGCCTGCCTTTGATTGGCAGATGGGATGATGAGGTCGTTGTTACTGATGATGACGCGGTCAAATATCAGAGGAGACTGACAGGATGCGCCATTGTCACGTATCGCTTCTAATTCGGGGCGCAATGTAGCGAAGGCGCGCTTTGGGGCGTACTGCGCAAATTGACGGTATGAGGCAGCCGACCCGCAGACTCTCCGATAGAATTTGGCGAGGCTTGCCTCTGTCAGCCCGTCAAGTGTGCCTTGGAAGATATTCTCAGGTATGCCATATTGGTCATTTATCGGAGTCATGGTACCATTGACGGCTATGGCTGCGGTCACATGGAGAAGATGCCTGTTGTTGTGGATGAATTCGGCTGCGGCAGGTACTCCCCATGACCATGCTATGATGCATACCTCCTCGTAACCGTCAAGCATGCTTATATCGGCAGCAGTGTCACGGTAGTCATATGCCACATAGATGTCGTAACCTTCCTTGTGCAACGTGGCAAACGGATGTGCATCCATTGCCCATCCGGCAAAAATCACCACGGCTCTCGTTGCCTCTGATTTATGTATGCGCTCAATGATCATGGCTGGCAGATTTTCAATATCTTTTCAGAAACCATGTCTACTTGGTCGTATGTCATGGATGCATTGAGACTTATGCGGAGCCGTTCGGTTCCCGGGGGGACTGTCGGTGTGCGTATCGGCAGTATCTTGATGCCTTGGTCAAGCAGCGCACGTGAGATTTCAAGTGTTCGCACCGCATCGCCTATGATATATGGCACAATCTGTGTGCCTGCATCTAATCCGAGGTTTTGGCGCATACGTGCCGAGATTGTGGCAAGATGGGCGCGGCGGTCATCCTGACAGATGCTATGATTTAGTACAAACAGGCTCCATGCTGCCGACATTGGAGGGATAGCGGTAGAGAAGATAAAGCTGCGGCAGCGGTTGACCGCTACATCGCGCAGGGTAGGTGACATTATGGCAAATGCTCCCTGTGAGGCAAGTGCCTTGCCAAATGTTCCCACGATGACATCCACCATGTCGCCTTTGGGAGTGTCGGCGACCACGCCAAGACCATTGTGTCCGAAGCAACCTACAGCGTGAGCCTCGTCGATACACATCATCACATTGTCATGGCGGCGTTTTATGTCGATAAGGGCATCTATCGGTGCGATGTCTCCGTCCATGCTGTAGACGCTTTCAGCGATAATCCATATGCGGACATCTGGTTGCTCAGCGCGGTAGCGGTTGAGGAGACGTTCGAGGTGCGCGGTGTCGTTATGCCGCCAGCGGGCATGGGTTGCATCGCTTAGTTTCATGCCGTCAATGATGCTTGCATGCACGAGTTTGTCGGCGAGTATGATGTCACTGGCATCGGTCAGCCCGCTGATCAGCCCGGTATTGGCGTGGTATCCTGAATTGAAAAGGAGAGCCTGCCGTCCATATAATTCGCCGAGCCGATTCTCGAGCGCACTGTAGTACCGTTGGCTTCCTGCAAGCAGTCGTGCGGCTGATGATGTCATGGGTATGGAAAGATGGTCTGCGGAAGCGAAGAAGCTCTGTTGCAGCGTCGGGTCGGAGGCATATCCCATATAGTCGTTTGATGACAGGTCTATGACCGTCGCGGTCTGTTCGGTCGGGATGGCGCGTAGGTTGCCTGATGAGGAGAGACGGTCTAATAGTGATTGATAGTCCATTTCTGTTGGGAGGCTGCTATTGAGCCAGCGAGATGTCAAACGTGAAGCCGAAATCGGTGGTGGATGTCGGGAAGGCGTTGGTGGATACTATAGGAGTATGTATCTGGTGCCTGAAATATCCGCCGAAGGAGAGCAGTCGTGATACGGCATATTTTGCTATGATGTTGAGGTCTACGGTGCGTGCTCCGTTTGTGCCCTGGGTGAAGCGGCTCTGGATGGTGCGGATGAGAGCCTGGGTTACCTGATATGAGAACTCGCCTTGCAGGGTGAGGTCGTTGTTGAAGCCGGTCTGCTTCTTGCCGAGCTTGAGCACGGAGTTGAAATTGTTGATGACGTAACCTGCGCTGACACCGATGCGGCGCGAGAGGTTTTCCACGACCTGCCCGGCTGAGGTGTTGAGAGTCAGATTACGTGTATCAGCCCACTGCACGCTGAAATTGAGATTGTTGTTGAGCGTGGCAGCAACACGAATCAGGGGGTTGAACCGCTCGTTGATGCTGACTGACTGCACGTTGTAGGGCGAAGATGGAAGCACCAGACCTGTGGTCTCATTGTAGAGGAAACCGAGATTTCCACCTATGCCAGCACTTTCCCATGTGCCGTGGCTTGCATAAGAGCCCACTTCGTAGGAGCACTGGTAAGCATGTGAGATGGTGAAGCTCTTGAATATGTTGCGCATATTCCCCAGGTTGATAAGACCGTCATAGGTGATGGTCCAGTTGGGGAGAATCTGTGCGATGGACGGGAATATGTCAAGATACTGTTTCTCAGGATTGGTGCCGGTGTAGGCTGCGATGAAAGCCGGGATGAGTACGTCGCTGCTTGTCGGGCTTACGCCGTTGGCAGGGTCAAACGGCTTTCCAGCCTGGTCATTGGCGGGCTGTCCATGTGCGAATACACCTGTTTGCGGATAGTTCGTGCCTTGATACTGTGCATCATATCTGCGCTGCATTATAGCCACGTAATCACACATCTTGTCAAAGGCATCACTGCGGTAATTGTCAGATGCGCTATATGAACGCAGGGCGGTAGCAATGGCTACATGTGACTTGGTGTAGCGCCCCGAGTAGGTGGTCATCAGATTGGATGTGCCAAACTGTATGTTGCTCACCTGGTCGTGGCTGCGGGCACCTGTCAGACGCACCTTGAAACCTTTGAACAGTTCGAGATTGAGTTCGATGGTCAGGTTGTCGTTTTTGGTGAACATGGCTGGCGAGTTGAGGGTCTCGTCTCTCATGAGCCATCCGCGGTCAAGTGCATCATTGAGGAAACCCTCGTCGGTCATGCCGAAGGCAAACGCCATGCCGGGAGCCATAGGTCCGTATGTGAGGTTTTGTCCGAATACATCGCCTGCATTGGGGATAAACATAGGTATCTCGGAGCGGTTACCGTGTTTCCACACCACTCTGAGGTTACGCGGACTCATCAGCAGTCGTGTGCTGTAGGCGAGCAGTTCGGTCCAGAAGGTCTTGTCAGTCTTGAGTACTTCGTTGACAGTGAATTTCAGCGATTCGCTGCCATGTGTAAGCACCTCTATGGTGTTGGGGTCTATTACCTTGGTACGTATCTCAAAAGGTGTGCCGTCAGCTTTCACAGCCACTACGTTGACCTTTTTAGTGCGCAGGTTGTGGCGTATGGTGAGGGTCGTGTCGGGACGAAGTGAGAATGTTCGCTCGTATTTACGCGGTTTCTTTTCGGGTTGGTTGCGGTTATTGCGTGTATTGGCGAAGCGTTTGTTGATCTCCTTGAGATAGGCGAATTTGGTGTAGATGTTGTCAAATTGCAGCGAGCCGTTGACAGTCCAGGTGCCTTCGTTCTGGATACGGTTGCCCGAACTGCGGTCGCCCACGATGGTGGCACGGTCCCAGTTATATGTACCGCGGTAGTCGGCTGAGGCGTTGAGCATGTCAAGGACCGGAATCTTGTTAAACGGAGCCTTGTAAGTGGCTACAAATTCCTGGTTGTAACCCCAAGGTGTACCGAGCCGCAGGATGCTGTTCCACACGGTGTCGCGCCACTCCTTGTAGCGGTCGGGGAAGAGTGTGCGGTTGACCACGCCTTCGGTCTCCTCGATGCGGGCACGTGTCTGTGTGTTGATGGTGAATTCAAGCGAATTTGTCAGTTTCCAAGCGAGATTGAGACGGCGGTTCCAGTAGAAATCCTTGGCAGCGTATGCCGGCATTGTCGGTGTCAGTTCGGGATGGTCATAGTTGAACTCCGCACGCTGCTGTGTCTCCTCATAGTGTCGGGTCATGACGGTGGAGAGCATGATGGTGCGTGGGAAGTAGAAGAGTTCCCAGTCACGGACGAATCGCAGGTTGCGGTTTTTGCTCTTGATGAAACCGAACGGTTTCACTCCCTTGGCATAGGGAGAGTAGGTATATGTCAGACCTCCGCTGTAGTCGTTGTTATACTCATGGTCGGTAGTAGGATCATGGTGAGTCTTCTTGCGGAATGAGAAATTGGCAACGAAGTTGGCTGGATCCCATGGCTTGGGCACTTCGCTTCGGCGGTCAAATTTCCATTCTGACATGGCGAAGTTCTGATTGACGGTGCGGGTGACCGAATAGCCCTCTATGAAATCCTTCTCTTCTTGTGTGGTGGCGTCTTCCACGGCATCGCTCACTTTGACATCGTTGTCAAGAGGATTGTACTTAGGCGTGGTGCGCTCCATCGAATATGAGTAGTAGATGGGAGCGTTGAGCTTCGCCTTCTCAGGCACGAAGCGGTGCAGATCGCCCTCTACGGTGACATTGTATTTCTCGTACTTGTCAAGGCGGCGCGAATTGAGTCCCTGGTCTACGGATCCGAATCCGTCAGTTTCTATGTGGCCGCCAAACTGCACACGGGCGATGTCGCTCAGACCTATTGTGGCATCTATCTTTGCTGCCCAGCCACCTGAGTTGGTGAAGTCTGACACGCGAAGCTCGTTGACCCACACGGTGACATTGTCAATCTTTCCGGTGCGGACATTGCGCACACCTATCATCAGAGTCTGGATGCTTCCTATCGAGGGATTGCCCTTGACGCGCAGTTTGCGGTCGCGGTTGTCATCAGATGGCTCTGTGTAGACCTTTGAGGTGTCGAAGTGGGCGCGGTTACGGCTTCGCTTGAGATTTACGAGGTCTTGCAGCTCGAAATCGAAATAGTTTGGCCATACGGCTTCACGGTCGGATAGGCTCTGGTTGTTGTACGACGGACCTACTGGGGTGAGAATGAGGGGTTTTGCCACTTCGTAGAAGTTGTTGTATGCGTCAGAGCCTAGACGGATGAATACCTCCAGCGAATTAGGCTCTATGGAACCTTGCACGGTCGACTGGGCATGGTGACCGTGTACCCACAGTTGCATGCTCTTGTAGTTACGTACGTCAAGCGATGTAGACTTGTAGATGGCACGTGCGGCTCCTGGCTCAAGGTCTTTGACAGTGAATGAGAGAGAGCCTTCATTGAGCTGCTGGGCTGATGTAGAGTTGGCTTCCTGTTCCTGTGTCACGCCGGGAGGCAACACGTAGTTGATTGGCTCGGAGTCGGAGTTGTTAAAGAGGCTGAGTGCCTCGGTGCTCATCTGGCTCGTCGGGGGATTGGTGGGGTCTTCAAGATTTTTGTCATACATGCGCCATGTACCGCGGACAAATTGGAAGTTGGCAAGACGCATATGCACCGTGTTGTCAAAACCTTCGAGCTGCATGCGCATAAACCGCAGATTGGCGAAGTTGGAGATGGAGCCTACCTGCGAGTCAGGCTGCTTGATGGGTATGATGAAGTGATACCATGTCACCTCCTGGGTCGACAGGTCATCGTAGGTGATGGTGTATGTGCGAGTCTCGGTGATGCGTCCTTTGTTTCCTTCCTGGCGTAGGTCAGAGAGGTCTATCTCATATTGGTAATAGTTGTTTGACTCGTTCATCGTGCCGTCTCCGTTGATGTCCTCGGCATCAGGAGTGTTTTTATAAGCCTGATACTGTGCCGGGGCTTCAGGGTTATTGCGGGCGAGAGAGTTGTATTCCAATCCGTTGTAATGTTTGTAACGTTGCAGTATATCAAGTCCCTCGTCGTCATAGTCATCGCCGAGGTAATAATGGTAATCATCGTTGGCAGGGTCCTTAAGCACCGAGTCCATCGTAGCCTGGTCGGGTGATTGAGCCGACACCTTGTTGATGAAATCGCTGTAGGTAGGGAACTGCTGTTCCTGCGCATCGCTGAGCGCGTCAAGACCGACGTCCTGTACGGGGCGTGAATCGTTGTTGTCAGCAAACGCGTAGCCCATGGATGAGCGGGCTGGCACGTAGCCCCAGACGGTCTCGTCAAGCGGTGAGTCGGCTCCGCCGTAGGGGATGCCGTTCTCGTAGCTTTTGCGTCCGTCTTTGAGGATATCCTCGGAGATGTCACCGAGCTGTATCTTCATGGTGCCTTCGCGCGAGGCTGCCACGAAGTTCTGCGGCGCATAGTCCATGAAGGGGTCCATCAGCCAGAATTCCAGGTACTCGATGTTGTTCTGGTCGAAGTTTGTGGTGTCGAGTTTGCGCATGGCTGTGCCCCAGCTCTTCTGTGCCAGTTCGCGCACGGAGGCTGACTGCTCGGAGGTCACAGGATTACTGCGGAATCCCAGTATGTCCTGACGGTAATAGTCGGGGTTGACGTTGTAAGGACCGCGTTCAAGCGGGTAGAATGAGAAGTTGAAAGTGTTGATATAGTCAATGTCATTGACATAGTCGGCACTTCCTGGGAATAGCTCGAGTTTCTTTATCTGACGCACGTAGGGATTTTCAAGGATAACCTTGTTGCCCGATATGTTGCGCGGTGCACCGCTTGTGCGCTCGTTGATAAAGAGCTGGTCGATGATGTTCCAGTTAAGCATCGCGCGCTGGAATCCTGTTTCAAGATCTGATGGTATGTTGCCTGCCTCGTCAGCAATGGTGCGTTCATAGGGTGCGCTGCCTATCTGCCATGCCGAGGGGTAGGCGAGTGACAGTGCGCTCGATGAGGTGTCAAAGTCATCGATATACACACTGCCGTTGTTGTTGCCGCTCTTGACGGTGTGGGGTATGATCTGTGCGAACTCGCCCTTGAGGTTGAGGGTGGAGGGCTGGGTGGCGTTGACGGTCGGAATCTTGTTGAGGAGTGACGTGAGCCAGTTGAAGCGCGTGTTATAGTCGAAGTTGAAACCCCATATGGTGTTGTTGACCACATTGTCGCTGATGGAGATTTTCTGACGCTGCGTCTTCTCGGAGTAGTGCATCACAGTAGCTCCTACGGAGAAGTCGCGGTTGAACTGATATTGCAGATCCAGTCCGAGCAGTGTACGCTTCTGAAGCATGTTCATGCCTTGGTCTTCAAGGCTGACCGAGATGTTTTGACCCGAGTCGATGATGCTCTGGTTGAGGATGGTGACCAATCCCATGGAATAGTCTACGGTATAGTCGGTGTTCTCTATCAGCCGCGTACCTCCGGCTGTCACTACCACAGAGCCGCGGGGGACGTTGGTGGCGTTGAGGCGGATGGTGTTGCCAGTGGCTGCCTGCATGCGTCCTTGCAGGGTGAACACATTGGAGTTTTCGGTCTCTATGTTTTCACTCTGGAGCTTGGTGTATAGGTCGTAGTAGCAATATTTGTCAGCCTCGGCTCGTGAAAAACCGCTACGCATTATCTGCTCGGCAAGGTATTCGCCGAACGGTTCGGTCACAGGGAATATGATACGCCCTGTTTGAGGAAGCACGGTGTAACCGTCGAGCCAGTCAAAGAAGCCGTCCGATGGACTCTGGTTGGTGGAGTTCAGGCGGTCGAGACCAAGTAGTTGGAGCAGAGGTGTCTGTCCGATAGTGCCTGACAGGGGCAGGTATATCTGCTCCACGTTGCCATTGGTCTGGTTGAGAAACTTGACATCAAGCTTGAAGTGGTCGCGCACAAGTGAATAACCGCCTGTGTTGTAGACGTTACGCATCATCAGCTTCCACGTCTTCATGTCAGAGTTGGACTGCACACTCTTGAGCATCTTGACCATAAGGGGGCGTTCGGTCTCCTGGACAGAACTTGACATGGTGCCGACGTAGTAGGTGGTGCCGTTGTAGGTGTATTCGTAAGAAATGCCGAGTACTTCGTCACGAAGCTGTGAGCGCAAGGAGATATAGCCGAGCTGCTTGTTGACGGTATATTCGCCCGACGAAAGCAGACGCGCTTTCTCTACCTTCATGTAGTCGTTACCGGAGACGAGTCCGCGAGTCGAAAGAATCTGCTCGGCTCCATTGAAGTTCTCTATATCCTTGACTGAGGCATAGAGGTCGTTGTTGTTGTTACTCGGGCGTTTGCCCTCGTTGCCTCCGGTGACGTGGACTTGTGTGGGATTCTGAAGATTGGAGGTGACGCTCTCGCCGAGGTCGGTAAAGGCTATGATGTCGCGCGAGTTGTTGTAGTTGCCGGTGCGGTTGGTGACCCATACTTCCACATTATTGATTTCCACGCCTGATGTGGTCAGAGGAAGATTGGCGGCAAATTCGTTATAGTGGTCGTAGAAGTAGAGTCCGAGGAAATAGTGGCGGTCAGAGTCATAGTCATGGGCTTTGACCATGAATTCGGTGGTCTGTGCGCCTCCTTCGGTCGATACGCTCTTTGATGCAGAGTTTTGCTGTGCGACAAGGGCTGTGGCAGTCAGTTTGCCGAATTGCAGCTTTGTCTTGAGACCGAAAAGGGCGGTGGCTCCGCGTATTAGGGTTCCGCCAGTGGTCATGCTGACGTTACCTGCCTCGATTTCTTTGACTATGTCGTCCTCTTCGCCTTTGTATGCCAATTTGAGATTCTTGGAATCGAAGTCAAAGGTGGCATCGGTGTTGTATGACATGTTAAATGACATGCGGTTGCCGACAGTGGCATTGACCGTAGCCTGTATCTTCTGGTCAAAGTCAAAACGGGTGGTGCGCTGGTGGCGTTTGCTTCGTGATGGGTCGCCGTTGTACTGGCTTGATATACCCATGTTGATCTGCATGTTGCCATTGAGCTTGAGATTGACACCTCCAGGACCGAATATCTTTTCAAGCGGTCCGAGAGCAAAATTCATGTCGAAAATATTAAACGGCTTTTTCTTCGACTCGTCAAGTTCTTCGGCGTTACGCTGGCGGTAGTAGTCAAGCATAGACTGGCGCATCTGCCAGTCGTTATATTGCTGTGGAGTGAGAATAAATGGTGTGGCGACTTCCATGTCGCCTACACGTGTACGCACCACGTAGACTCCTGTCACAGGGTCATACTCGGGCACAGTGGTGATATTGGAGGGTGTGGCGAAGTCGGCTGCAAATTCCTGATTGAGCAGATAATCCACATCTGGAGGCACAGTGTAGCCTACCGGGAATGGGGTCATCAACGAATCTGCTGCCTGCATGAGTGGATTGCCAACGGGTACAGGGGGTGGGGGTGGAGCTGACAGTGAACTCTGACGGTATTGCGCCCGTGAGGGCATGACCAAGCCGGCTACCGCTATGATGACGGCAGCTATGCAAAGGCTTGTGACATGTCTGTATCGGCGGGAACGTGGTGAATTCACTTCAGATAGTGCGTGAGAGATAGCAGATTACATCATCGAAAGAGCTTTCTTGATGGCTTTTTCGGCAGTGGTGAGCGGATCGGCATCGTAGATTTTTTTCAGTGCTTTGACTGATGCCTGTCGCTGGAAACCGAGCATGACCAAAGCTGCGAGAGCTTCCTCAAATGTTTCGTTGCGCTTGCCACCTACATTTAATAACGTGTCGTCACCCGGTTTTATTTTGTCACGCAGGTCCACTATGATTCTTTCGGCAGTTTTGGCTCCGACGCCTTTGACGCTTTTGAGCGTGCTGACATCGCCCTGAGATATGGCTGCTTCAAGCGAGGAGGGAGGCAGAGCCGAAAGCACTGTGCGGGCTGTATTGGCTCCGACGCCGCTGACTCCGATAAGCAGCCTGAACAGTTCGCGCTCTTTTGCCGAGCCGAAACCAAACAGCAGATGGGCATCTTCGCGTATTATTTCATGGATGAATATGCGGGCTGATTCTTTTCCTTGCAGACTGTCAAAAGTGCTTACCGAGATTTCTATCCCATAGCCTATCCCGGCTGTCTCTATGACCATGTAGGTGGGTGTCAATTGGGCTATAGTACCCTTGATATATTCTATCATTGGTTATCGTATCTAATCACACCGAACGCTCCGTCAGGTCAGTGAGTCCCGGCGGAGCGTGCGTGTGAGTGTCAGATATGCGGGATGGTAGGTCCCGTATCCGTTTTATTTGAGTGTCTTGATATAGTTGGCAAGTCCTTCATTAGAGGGGTCGAGGTCAAGAGCCTGCTGATAGTAGCTGCGGGCTGAGTCCATGTCCTTGTTGGCTGCGTAATATGAACCGATGTACATAAGGCCTGATACGATCTGAGCCTGACGTTTCTCTTTTTCTCCAGCAGCTTCGTAGCACTCGATCATCTTCTTGTAAGCGTCGGCAGCCTCCATGTTGGGGATGGCGTTGCCTACCTGGAAGAGCTGTGACTTGGTGCGGTAGAGCTGACCAGCTTTGGGCTGACGTTCGATAGCCTGATCGATGACCTTGATACCAGCAGCAGCGGCAGCGGCACGCTCCTCAGAGCCTTCGGGGAGGCTGAGTCCCCAGTTTTTGTAGTAGTCGGCGCAGTCCCAGAGATCGTTTAGCGAGCGGTCACCTGAATCCACAAAGCGCTGCATGGTCTTGGCTGCGAGTTCAAACTGCGATGCGCTGTTGTAGGCAGCTGCAAGTTCATCGAGGATGTCGGTGCGGTCGGGGAATGCAGTCTCGCACTGCTTGTAAGCAGCCACGGCTGCCTCATACTGCTTGAGCTCCATCAGTATGTCGCCCTCATATTCGTAGTCCTTGGGCTGAATCTGATTTTTTGGAACCATTGCGAAGAACTTCTTGGCAGCAGCCTCAGCTTCCTCGTAACGCTTCATCTCAAAGAGGTTGTACATCACCATGCGCTGCATGTAGAAGTTGTCAGGATTCTTTGCAAGCACTTTCTCGGCGATTTCAAGAGACTTAGCATACTTCTTGCCGAAGAAAAGCAGACCGCTGTAACGCTGCTCGTCACGCTCGAAGTGGTTGGGATTGCTCATGTACTTGCCATACTGCTCGGCAGCGAGAGTGAGCTGGTTGTTGTCGTAGTATTTTTCGGCGAGTTCGCGCTGTGCAAGGGCTGATGTGGGGAGCTTCTTGTTGAGCTCTGTCAGTTTGTTGATGGCGTACTCAGGATTGACATGGAAATAAACACGAGCATACTTCACATAGGCTTCGGGGCTTACAGGGGCACCAACTTCCTCGTCGGTCACGATAGCGGTCTCATACTGTCCGGCTGATTCGCCAGGGTTGTTGACCACCATGTCGCCACGGAGCACGAAGAGGTCGCTCTCCTTGAATTTGCTTGCCTTGTCGCCGTCGGCGATGTATTTCTCTATTTTCTTGGCATACTTGACCGGATTGACGTTGAAGTATGCGCGAGCCACTGCGGCACACAGAGCACCTTTCTCTTTCTTGTCAGCAGAAATGCCCTGCTTGAAAAGTTTTTCGGCAGCTGATTCGTTGCCGTTGAGGAGTTCTACCTGGCCTTTGCCTATATAATTATAGCCGCATCCAGGGTTGGCTGCGATGCCCTTGTCGAAGTTAGCCACGGCGGCAGCCTTGTCGTTTTTGCGCAGGTCTATTGCTCCGAGGTAGTAATAAGAAAGGGCTTTGTCAGATGCTGGGTCGTTGATGGTCTTGGTAAGAATGATGGCTGCTTCTTCGGGATAGTCGGCTTTGAAATAGTCGATGCCGTCCTGATAGCCGCCCTGGGCCATGGCACCGAGCATTGATGCTGCGAGTGCAGAGAAAAGGAATGTTCTTTTCATGTCCTGTTCAGGTTAATTGTTTTTTTGTTTGTATTGTTGAGATTTGTTTAAACGTAGTTACTGACTTTAAAATTACGCATTTTCTTTGTAATAAACATGACAAAGACCCAAAATTGTGGAAATTTCATAGAAATTAAGCCAATTTTGGGTCTTTATGGGGTCAGATAGCTGTTATTCGAGGCTCACCATGCGTGGCGAAAGTGTGCCTGGGAGTATGCCGGTCATCTGGATGAGTTTCTGCCCCTGGAATGAGGTGACGAAACTGTAGAAACCTTGCACCACTGTGCCGCCGGCTGCCGTGTTGATCATATACACGGAGCGGTAGAGCGGATAGCTGCCATCATAGATATATGCCTGGTAGGGTTTGTAGGCGGTTACCTCGTCGTTGCCACGGACTTTGAGCACTTTGATGCGCGGGTCGAACTCGATGGTGGTGGTGTCGCTCTTGCTGCTTGCTGCAGCCAGCTCTTCGCGGGTGTATTCACGTTCGCGTAAGTCACTGCTTATCCAGCTGACACCTATGATACCGATGGCATTTTTGTTTGTTGCCACGGCTTTGAATACATCGGCATTGGTCTTTTGGGCATATACGTTGGGACCGAATTCGGCACCGTTAAGCAGAGAATCCTTCATGTACTGGACCGTGCTTGAACCTTGGTGGTCAAATACCACTTCGATGTCGCCGAGTTTGCTCGGCTCCACTTCGTCCCAACGGCGCAGCTTGCCTGAGAGTATCTGCGCTATCTCATTCTTTGACAGCACTGATACCGTGTTGGCTGGGTTGACTATGAGGGCTATCGCGTCGACAGCTATGCGGCTCTCGCGCACATTTTTCTTCTTGCTCTTGAGGTAGTCTTTCTCTTGCTGGGTGAGGCGCCGGGTGATGACTATCGCTTTGGTCTTGAGGTCAAGCAGAGAGTCCACTGCCGAGTGTTCGTCGACGTAGTAGGGTATGATGCTTGCCTTGGGGTAGATGTATTCGTAGACATCTATCTCCTGTGACATGATGTTTTCGAAGCTTGCATCGCACACTATCGAGCCGAGACCCGAGGTAGAGGTGGTTGCTGCTTTTTTGTCACATGATGTCATAATGGTAGCCATAGCCGCAGCCGCGGTCATGGCTATGATGGAACTTTTGATTATGTTCATCGTGATATTGTTGGCGTGGTATTGTTGGGATTATGGAATCACATTGGTGTCTCTACTCCGGCAAACTGTCTGTATGCCCGCCATATGCCATAGATTATCAGCAGTATGCCGGCAGTCCAGCGGAGCCATATCCATGAGCCTGAAAACCAGCCGAATGTGCCGCATAGTATCAATACACCCATGCCTACGTAGATGATTATCATTATAATACCGAAGATGGCTCTTAGAAGGCCATTGGAACCTTGATTGCTCATATCGTTATCTGTTTAAGTTAGTATCAACGTGAAGTGGACTTTTGTAATATTAACAAATGTCATTGATGTAAAGTTAAATAAAAATCAAAAATAGCACAGGCATTTTATAATCTATTAACACCGATATGAACTGATAAAACTGCCCGATTTTGTTAAATTTGTAATATATAAAATCAGCATAATACATTGAGCAGATGATATACCAGCCATTGGCAGAACGATTGAGACCGCGGACACTCGATGATTACATCGGTCAGACCCATCTTGTAGGACCAGATGCGGTCATACGCAGGATGATAGAGACAGGAAGGCTCTCGTCGTTTATCCTCTGGGGACCTCCGGGAGTGGGAAAAACCACATTGGCACGTATCATAGCCAACACTACAGGATGCAGCTTCTACACTCTGTCGGCTGTGACAAGCGGTGTTAAGGAGGTGCGCGAGGTGCTTGATAAGTGTCGCAAGGATGCTGCGAGCGTATTCAGCAAAGGACGACCGATACTTTTCATAGATGAAATCCACCGTTTTAACAAGAGCCAGCAGGACAGTCTGCTCGGTGCGGTGGAGGACGGTACTATCACGCTCATAGGTGCCACGACCGAGAACCCTTCGTTTGAGGTGATCCGTCCGTTGCTGTCAAGAGCGCGTGTATATACGCTTAAACCACTTGATGAGGAGGAACTTGACCGCTTGCTCAGGCATGCGCTGGAGCATGATTCTGTGTTGAAAGAGCGCAGTGTGGATGTCGAGGAAACCACAGCCCTTTTCAGATTTGCCGGAGGTGATGCACGTAAATTGCTCAACATACTTGACTTGATAGAGCAGTCGACACCTGATCAGGAGAAAATTGTCATTAACGACAAGACGGTTACTGACCGTCTGCAAGAGAATCCAGCAGCATATGACAAGAACGGAGAGATGCACTATGACATCATATCGGCATTTATCAAGAGCGTACGCGGAAGTGACCCCGATGCTGCGATCTACTGGCTTGCGCGCATGGTGGAGGGAGGCGAAGATCCGGAGTTCATAGCCCGCAGGCTCGTCATCCTTGCTGCCGAAGACATCGGATTGGCTAATCCTAACGCTCTGCTTCTGGCAAACGCTACATTTGACATACTCCGCAAAATCGGCTGGCCCGAAGGGCGCATACCTCTTGCCGAGTGCACGATATATCTTGCCACCTCGCCGAAGAGCAATTCGGCATATCTCGCCATAGATGCGGCTCTTGCCAAGGTGCGTGAGACCGGGAACCTGCCTGTGCCCCTTCATCTGCGCAATGCCCCGACTTCGCTGATGAAGGATATGGGATATGGCAGGGACTACATCTATCCCCATGATTATCCCGGGCACTTCAAGCGTCAGCAGTACATGCCAGACGAACTGGGTCATCACCGCTTTTGGTCGCCTGCCGACAACCCTGCAGAAATCAAGTCTGCCGACCTCCAGACCCGCCGCTGGAACCCTGATGGAGACAGTATGAAGCGTTGACTTATTGTACTAATCAGCTTCCAGGTCAGAGATTATTTGTTCGATGTCCTTTTTAAGCTGAGGGATATGACGTATTACCAGGCTCCATAGAAACTCTGGCTGTACATTGTCATATGCATGTATGATGCGATTACGCGTGTCGATGATGGCTCGTGCATTAGGGATATTGATAGAAGTGTCGGTCTTTTTGATGCGATTTATGGCTTCGCCCATGATTTCAACCTTGCGTTCTACTACGCATTTCCGCATCATGTCTTTTTCAAACACATCATATCTGTTTGGATAGCCATCAAAACAACTCTGCACGTCTTCAATTGCATCCAATACGTCTTGAAGATAGGTCAGAATTTCTTCATTAGCCATATATCAGTTGTTTGGTACGATTGACATTTGCAATAAAATATTTGTTCCGAAGACCTTTCTCTTCAATCAAATCCACCTTGCGATTGAATAATTGCTCCAATGCATCGCGTAGGCTGAAATAGTTGCTGACGTAATCAAACTGATTGTGATCTATCGCCTCAAAATCTACAAGCAGGTCTACATCGCTATCGTCATTGAATCTATCTGTAAGGATAGAACCAAAGACAGAGAGAGTCTTGACCTTATGAGTACGGCAAAGGTCAAAGATTCGTTGCAGATTGAGTTCAATCAACTTCATGAGAGTATGGCTAAATGCAAAAATAATGAAAACATCTTGTTATTAAAACAGTTGCTGTCAGAAAACGTTGCAAATAGCAATATATTTCAATCAGCCAAAATATGCGGTGGTTACTTGAAGTCCTGGAGGCGGGCGAGGTATTTGCCGATTATGTCAAATTCGATGTTGACGCGAGTGCCGAGACGGAAGGCGTGGAAGTTGGTGTGGTCCATGGTGTAGGGGATGATGGCTACGCGGAATGAGTCGCGCTGCGAGTCACACACGGTCAGTGACACGCCGTTGACTGTCACGCTTCCTTTCTCGACGGTGACATAGCCTTTTGCAGCCATGGCGGGATCGATGTCGTAGGTAAACTGGAAGTATGTGCTGCCGTCGACCTCGCGGATGTCGGTGCACACGGCTGTGCAATCCACATGTCCCTGCACTATGTGTCCGTCAAGCCGTCCGTTCATCAGCATGCTGCGTTCGAGATTGACGAGGTCGCCCTCTTTGAGGTCGCCGAGGTTTGAACGGTCAAGGGTCTCCTGGATGGCTGTCACGACATAGGTGTTGTCGTCGTGTAGCTCGACCACTGTCAGGCACACGCCGTTGTGGGCTACAGACTGGTCTATCTTGAGTTCGTCGGCAAATGAGCTGCGGATGCGCAGGTTGAGATTGCCGTTATCGCTGGTGGCAGCTACCACGGTGGCAGCTTCTTCTACTATTCCTGAGAACATGGCGGTGAAAGGGTTAGGTACAATTATGACAGACCGCAATAGGTGTTACGGTCTGTCATATATGGATTGGTGGGAATAATGTCAGTGTGGATTATTCTGCGGGGGCTGCAGCGGGAGCAGGGGTAGCTGCAGGCGCGGGAGCGGCTGCAGGTGCTGCAGTGTTGAAATCCTCGGCAGCTGTCTGCTCGGTGGCTGCGGGAGCCTGTACGCGAGATGCCTGGCCTGCGCCGATTGAGGGCATGAAGAAGACTGAGAGGATGGCGAGCACGGCGATAGCTCCAGCGAGGGTCCATGTCACTTTTTCAATGAAGTTGGTGGTACGGCGCACACCCATAATCTGGTTTGAGCCGGCAAATGATGACGAAAGACCGCCGCCTTTTGATTTCTGGATAAGCACGACCCCGATGAGCAGCACCGCTGCCAGAAGGGTGAGAACAATAATGAGTACGTACATTTTGTTGTTATGTTGCTATGTAAGTTATGTTATTTCTTGTCGTTTTTGGTCTGCAGTTCCTGAATAAGCATTAGTTTATGCAAGAAACGTAATTGGTCTGCAAAGTAACAACTTTTTTCTGGATAATTCAAACTTAGGGAGTGAATAATTTCAAAAGCCTTGGCATACCGACCTTTTTTGATGTATATCTTGGCGAGGCTCTCGGTAAGCAGTGCATGCTGGCGAGACTCGGAGGTGTCTGGTTGATGTTCTGGCGTGGTTGTCGGTGGTTCCGTCGGGGTAGAGGGCTGGGGATTTGCAGCTATGATGTCTATGGTTGCAGACAGCGGTGTGTCTTCGTTGCTTTTGGCGATAAACGCATCTATAAGCTGGTCCTGACGGCTTGACGTGACGCACGGCTCGTCAGTGCTTGCCGCTTGGGGATGCGCAGCCGGTTCGAGAGCTTCGAGCGAGGCTGTATAGTCAGGTGCTACAGGGTTGAATATGAGCTTCTCCAGAAGTTCCATCTCCTTGTCGTTGTCGGCAGAATTGCCGTAGCGTTCCAAGAAGGAGTCGATGGTGGTCTCTGTGGTCATTTTCTCGCGTGCAGGTTTGGATTCGCCATAGAAATCGGCATCACTCTCCAAGCCGAGGGCTGCCGAGACAGTATCGGGATTGGCTGACTGGCTGATTATGGAAGCCTGCAATTCCTTTATGTCATCAGAGCTGAGCCCTTCCGCCTTTAATTTCTCTGCAAGGGTGGTGTCAGTTTTGGAGAAATAGGGATATCGGCGGCTCAGTTCGCGCAGCAATGCCGGATCGGCTTCGGATGCGCGGCCTTGACTGAGCAGGTCGAGATATTGTAGAAGCTGTGCGTCCATATGGTCAGGGTAGATTACCAGTTGCCAAGTGTGGCGTTGAAAATCAGAGTCACGAGCTGCTTGGTGATGTCTTCACATGCCTGGTCCTGGATGTCGGTTAGCATATACGATGAGTCAAAGTCATAGTACGCCGAGAAGGTCTGGTCTACGTCTTTGCTCTCGTCCTTATGGTCGGTATATTTGACGCGCACGGTGATGGTCAGACGTGTCTGGGCAGCCACGGCGTTTTCATTGACTGACTGCGGTGTCAGGGTGTAACCAGTGATTTCGCCGGTGAGGTCAAGATCAGAGCGGCCGTCGACTACCTGCAGACGAGTGTTGGAGCGGATGTAGTCAGTCAGCTGGTTTTCAAACATCGGCTGCAACGGGGCATATACCAAAGCCGCACGTATCGGGAACTCCCCGACATGTACGGTCTTGTAGAGCGAATAGTCAAGCGCGGCTCCATTGAGTTTGTAGCTGATGGAGCATCCGGTAGGGATCATCAGCATCACAGCCGCCAGAAGTGCCGTTTTGATAGTGGCGTATCGGAGTATGTTATGTATAGTCATGAAGAGATTGATATGATGTTGTGTCAGTCGTCACACTGTGCTCCCGCTTTGAGGAATCTGGCTTTCCATTGTTCCACAGAGTCCGATGGGACTGAGAGCGTCATGTGGCAGGTATTGTCATGCTCCTGGGATACTATGGCAAGATTTTCGCTTTTTACGATTTTCATGACATCGTTCATGGCAAGATAGCCGAATGTCAGAGCAAGCGGTGACATCTCGCAGCCTTCGCGTGTGCCTGCGTCTTCAAGTGCTTCGCGGGCAGCCTGACGGTAGGCGGCGATAAGTCCGGAGGTGCCAAGCTTGATGCCTCCGAAGTATCGTACCACTATCACTGCCACATTGGTCAGTCCGAGCGAATTGATTTGCCCCAGTATGGGTTTGCCGGCAGTGCCTGAGGGCTCGCCGTTGTCGCTTGACTGGTATTCCATCCTGTCGGCACCAATCATGTATGCCCAGCATACGTGACGTGCGTCATGATAGCGGTTAGTGAAGTCGGCTATGATGCTTCGTGCCTCATCAGCAGAGGAGGCGGGCTGAGCGAAAGCCAGGAAACGGCTCATCTTCTCGCGCACCGTGCTCTCGCCAGGATGGTCGACGGTGACAAAGCGGCTACCCATATCAGCCTCAGATTATCAGCATGGCATCGCCATAAGCACCGAAACGGTACTTCTCTTTGACAGCTTCCTTGTATGCCTTCATGACGAGGTCGTAACCGCCGAAAGCGCACACCATCATAAGCATAGTGGAGTACGGGAGATGGAAGTTGGTGACGAGCGATGTGGTCACCGTGAAGTCGTAGGGAGGGAATATGAACTTGTTGGTCCAGCCGGTATAGGTCTTGATGTGTCCGCCCATGGATACCGCGCTTGCCAGTCCGCGCAGAGCCGAGGTGCCCACTGCACATACCTGCTTGTTGTGGTCTTTGGCATCATTGACCACATCCACAAGATGCTGTGAGATGTTGACCTGCTCGGAGTCCATGCGGTGCTTGGTAAGGTCTTCGACATCTATTTCGCGGAAGATGCCCAGCCCTATGTGCAGAGTGAGGTATTCGGGCTTCACTCCTCGTATTTCCAGACGCTTCATCAGTTCGCGAGAGAAGTGCATCCCGGCAGCGGGAGCCACTACAGCACCCTCGCGCTGGGCGAAGATGGTCTGATAGCGTTCGGCATCCTCCGGAGTGGGCTTGCGGTCGATGTAATAGGGCAGCGGAGTCTCGCCGAGTTTGAACAGCTCTTCCTTAAACTCGTCGTGGGGACCGTCATAGAGGAAGCGCAGGGTGCGTCCGCGTGAGGTGGTGTTGTCTATCACCTCTGCCACCATGGAGTCGTCGTCGCCAAAATAGAGTTTATTGCCTATGCGGATTTTTCGGGCAGGCTCCACAAGCACATCCCAGAGCTTGTTTTCCTCGTTGAGTTCGCGGAGCAGAAACACCTCGATAAGAGCGTTGGTCTTCTCCTTGTTGCCGAAGAGGCGAGCCGGGAATACCTTGGTGTCGTTGAACACCATCACATCGCCGTCATCAAAGTAGTTGATGATTTCCTTGAATATGTGGTGCTCTATCTCGCCTGTAGCGCGGTTGATGACCATGAGACGTGATTCGTCACGCTCGGCTACGGGAGTGGACGCTATGAGATCTTTGGGGAGGTTGAAGTTAAACTGTGACAGTTTCATGAGGATTGCCGATATGCGGTATATAAGTTGTTGTTCTTGATGGGTTATGTTTATTGCTGAGCGGTGTCAGCGTTGTCGTCAGGCATGGTTATGTCGACATCGCGTATCATTGCCGCCGCTTCATCCACACTGATGCACTTATCGATTGTGAAGTCGCCGACACGTGTGCGTCGCAGGGCTGTCAGGTGCGCTCCTGAGCCCAGAGCTTCGCCGATGTCGCGGGCGAGGGCGCGGATGTACGTGCCTTTGCTGCATACGATGCGCAGGGTGATCTGGTCCTGGGCGTATTGGAGCAGCTCGATGTCGTCAATGACGAGGGTTTTGGCTTTCAGCTCGGGCGTCTGACCTTTACGAGCCATCTTGTAGGCTCGCTGTCCGTCGATTTTGACGGCTGAGAAAGCCGGAGGCACCTGCTGTATGGTGCCATGGAATTTCTGCAGAGTTTCTTTCACCAGTTCGCTGGTGATGTGGTTTATCGGATAAGTTGCATCTATCTCCGTCTCAAGGTCAAACGATGGAGTAGTAGCTCCAAGAGCCAGAGTGGCTACATATTCCTTCACCCCAGCCTGAAGTTCATCGATGCGTTTGGTGGCTCTGCCTGTGCATATGACCATCACGCCTGTAGCGAGGGGATCAAGAGTGCCAGCATGTCCCACCTTGAGCTTTTTGACCTTCATGCGGCGAGTAAGGGCTCCACGCACACGCTTGACGGCATCAAACGATGTCCATCCGAGAGGTTTGTCAATCAGTAGTATTTCTCCTGATATGAAATCCATGTTGCTGAGGTGTGGTTATAACACTATGCAGAGGATACCTACCACGAGACAGTAGACTGCAAACCATACGAGTTTGCCTTTCTTGACTATCTCAAGCATCCACTTGCAGGCGGCGCAGCCCACAAGCAGCGCGGCTATGAAGCCGATTATCATCGGACCCCAGCCTATTACTTCAAATGAGCTATCGGCTTCCGCTCCGCCATGAAGGAGCTTGACGGTCGAGAGGAGCGCTTCGCCGAGGATAGGTATGATGACCATGAAGAAAGAGAAGCGCGCCACAGCTTCGCGTCGTGCGCCCATGGAGATGCCAGTGGCGATGGTTGTGCCAGAACGGCTCAGTCCGGGAAGCACTGCGATAGCCTGGGCTATACCCATCACGATAGCATCGCCCCATGTGATTTCGTGTCCTTGCTTATGCTGTTCGATAGAGGGACGTGTGCGGAAAAAGTAGGCGAACGAGAGGAGGGCAGCTGTCACGCATAGGCATATGCCGACTATGGTCAGGTTGCCTGTGAAGAAACTCTCAACTACATCTTTGAAGCAGATGCCCACCACGGCTACGGGAATGCAAGAAACTATGAGTTTCCATACATATGTGGTGTTGGCATCACGCTTGAAGCCGAAGAATGAAAAGCAGAGCGGAGCAAATTCTTTCCACAGTATGATTATGGTGCTCAGTACTGTGGCGACATGCAGCATGATGTCAAACTCAAGAGAGGTAGTGTTTCCAAGATCTGTCCCGAGCAGATGGCGGAATATCTCAAGATGTCCGCTCGAGCTGATAGGCAGATACTCCGAAAGTCCCTGGATTATGCCGAGAAAGAGTGCGTCAAGCCAGTTCATAGATCCACCTCCTCTCCGTTAGACTGTGCGGCTGTCGTCGCAACTCGCGGTTTGAGTATAAGGGCTATAGCCATAACCACATATCCGCAAAATGCCATAGTCGGTCCGACTACGATGCGACGTGCACTGAAAATATCGGGGTTGAACTCTTCGGTTGTCGAACTGCCTCCAAGCATCAGGAGGAATCCGGCTACAATCATGACTCCTGCAATTATCATCCACATGAAATTGCGTTTTATGAGCGGACGTTCAGAGGGCTTTTCAAGCACAAACTGGTCCATTGACGGTTGTTTTCCGTTTTGATTTCCAGACATGATAGTTTGTAAAAAGGAGAATACTGGATTTATATATTAGATGTACTGTTTATTTGTGCAGATTGTCGTAGTCTATGCGCAGGTAGTGGTTGGTGGCTATAAATGCAGATAATGTGCATAGCAATATCCCCAGCACTATGATGCCTCCTAATACCCACGCAGTCAGATACATCGGCAACAGTGCTGCCAGCTCATGCCCGGTGGCGTAGCCATAGGCGAGAAGGGCGCCGATGACGGCTACGGCGATAAAGCCCGACAGCAGACCATTGAAGGCGCTTGCGAGAACAAAGGGGCGGCGTATGAATGCCGGTGTCGCACCGACCAACTTCATCGTGTGGATGATGAAACGTCGCGCATAGATGCTCAGCCTTACGAGATTGTTGATTAAAACAATGGATATGAACAGCAGAGCCGCTGCTATTATAGCCAGTACGATGGCAGTCTTGTTTACTGCTTTATTGATGTTCTCGATCATGCGCGCCTGGAGTCGTACTTCGCTTACACCCGGCATTGCCGCCACACTTGCTATTATTTGACGCAATGAGTCGACATTGGCATAGCGGGGCTTGACGTTGACATCCATTTCCGGGCGAAACGGATTTGTGCCCAGCAGAGCCACTATATCTTCTTCATCGCCAGTAGATGCTTTCCATCGCTCCAGTGCCTGAGCCGGTGATGTGTATTTGGCTGCTGAGACGTAAGGCGATTTGCGCCATGACCGAAGCAGGGCGTTGATTTCGGCAGGGGTGGCATTGTCATTCATGATGACTGTAAATCCCATCTTCTGTCGCACCTGCTCTGACAGTGAGTGGGCGGCTATGCCCCCGAGTGACATCAAGCCTAATACGATAAGCACAAGTGACATGCTGATCATTGCAGTCATCTGTGCTGCGAGGGTTGATAGGAGTCTGCGTTTTTTCTGACCCATAAACTGCTGTTGAAAGGCGTGGGAAGTAACGGACGTGGTGTTAGGGCGCAACTTGCGCAATATCTTGCAAATTTACTACATTTTTTGTCCCATGTCAACCCTCCGATGTCATTTTTTGAGAATGTCTTTGACAAAAACACTATTCGCGCCCCTTGTGGGCGCATCTCGCCGTTAGCCGAGGGGCTTGCCCCTCGGTAAGAGATGGTGTATATACGCGCTGCGCTTTGCCGCAGCGCATCAGTCGTTATAATGTTGAGCATCATGGGGTTTAATGCGCTGCGGCAAAGCGCAGCGCGTGACATAAACTGACGTAAACCGAGGGGCGAGCCTCTCGGCTAATCGAGAGATGCGCCCTTTAGGGCGCGAACATGAGAAGATAAGATTAGCTTAAGGTAGAGGCATTGAGGCACACCGCGTCTCTACGTATTCATGTGATGCATTACATGAATAGCATTGGGTCACTTCTCTACTGTGGCGTGGACGGCAAAAGAGCCACCGACGGGGATGGACTCCCATTTGTCCTCCTCGTTGTGGAAATAGAAGTGTCCTGTCATTACATTGGATTTGATGTACATTGAGCGGTGTTGCATCGGCTCAAGAAATTCGAACTCCACCATCGTATCGCCGCTTATCATTACCGGCTCGGGCAACTTGTAGACGAATCGTCCCTCTTCATTGAGATTATTCTTGTCATAGGTAAACATGACAGGACGCTCGGTGACATTGACCCACTTGCCTTTCTCCTTATTATATATGTTGAGCCTGAACGGCATCCGTGTCAGACAGTCAGGACGTTGCATCCACCCCATGCTTACTGATGTGATCCATGCGCGTTTTCCGACCTTGCAGTGCACCCCTATGCCGGTGCCTTCGCTATGCTCGCTGCCGACCGCTATCTCAAACGCCCCTTTCATGGATGTGCGTCCGAAAGTCTTTTTCTTGGTCTTTGCCGGGAGTACTGTGACCTCATGGAGCTGGTTGGGATTCTCTTGAAGCGTGACAGCAGATTGTCCTTTTAAATCCTTGTAGGTTATAGCGCGTGATTCATAGCCGATGGAGGAGAATATCAGCGTGTCGGCAGGGGAAATGGTTGCGAGTTTGTAATGCAATACTCCTGCGGAGTCTGTCAGGGTCACATCCTTCTGCGACGGTATGGTGATCTTGGCGTAGGGAATAGGAGTGCCGGACTCATCGGTTACCTTGGTGGTCAGCAGCACTGAGGCTGAAGCTGACATGAAGCAGGCGGCGAGTATGGAGCAAGCAAAGAATCGCATTTCCTATTAATATTGCAGATATATGAAAGGTACAATGTCGCTCTGTCGTACCTGTATTATAAGCAGTATCACCAGCGCGAGGAGCACAGCGAGCAATACTGCCGGCATGCGTGTCATGCCTTTCTTGATGGCATCGCTCCAGCTCGATGGGGCGAGGTGCATGAAATAGCCCAATAGTATGGCGAGTACTATGAAGATATATCCTTCGATAAACTGTGGTGCCACGCTGATGTGGAAGTCGGTGAATATCTGCTTGCCCATGGCGGCGGCATCGTCAAGCGACCGTGAACGGAAGAATACGAAACTGATAGCCAGGAGGTTGAACGTGAAGAACATGTTGGCTCCTACACGCCACCAGCTGCCTTTCTTGTCATCGGGCAATCCTGGAAACAGCCGCTTGATTTCCTTGTGGATGACAAGGAACAAGCCTTGCAGACCACCCCATATCATGTACATCCATGAAGCCCCGTGCCACAGACCGCCTATGACCATCGTGGCCATAAGGTTGACGTGCTTGCGGGCGGTGCCTTTGCGGTTGCCTCCGAGAGGGATGTAGAGGTAGTCACGCAGCCAGGTGGAGAGGGATATGTGCCAGCGGTGCCAGAATTCGGTAGGGTTCTGCGACTTAAATGGAGCGTGGAAGTTGTCAAGGAAGCGGTAACCGAGCATCAGGGCTATGCCTATGGCGATGTCGCTATATCCAGAGAAGTCGCAGTAGAGTTGGATGAAGAAGCCGTATACTGCCATCAGATTCTCAAAACCGCTGTAGAGCGACGGATTATCAAACACACGGCTGACAAAGTTCTCGCTTATGTAGTCGGCTACAACAACCTTTTTGATCAGACCGGCAATGATCAGAAACAGTCCGTTGCTGACCATCTCGCGTGTGGCTGTCTCGTTTGCTCGAATCTGTGGCAGCATGTCCTTGGCGCGTACCACAGGTCCGGCAAGTAGCGGAGGGAAGAATGTCAGGAAGAATGTATATTCGAGCAGATTGCGGCAAGGCTCCATCTTCCTGCGGTAGAGATCTACAATGTAGCTGATGCTTCGGAAGGTGAAAAATGATATGCCGGCAGGTAAGATGATGTCGTCAAAAGACCATTCCAAGCGTGTCAGATTGACAAAGGTCTCCATAAACAGACGGAAATACTTGAAGTATACCAGCATCCCCACGTTGACGAGCACATTAATGGTCACTATGAGCCGGCGGATACCGCGCCGCTCTGCGCTTCCCATCCACTGCCCCAGCAGAAAGTCGAATATGCACACTCCGAGGAGTATGAAGCAGTATTCTGCCGATGACTTGTAATAGAAGTAGAGCGAAAACAGGATGACGAAGATGAGTTTGGCGTTTTTCCACCGCCTTATCATCTGATAGACCACGATAAATCCTGCGAAGAGTACAAGAAACAAGCCTGTATTGAACAGCAGGGGATTGGCGGCATCAAATTTGATGACATCCGCCAGTCTCTCCCAGTCTATGTTGAGTTTGTCAAGAATTTCTGACACTGTTGCAGAGCTGATTAATATGTATGTTGATTAAACCCATTTTCAGGATAGTAGGGTCGCTACATGTAGCGACTGCTGTAACAAAAGGATGGCTTCCGAGTGTATAGGATAATTCCGTCAGTTTCCAAATGCCTTGACCAGAGCGTCATACATCAGGCGCCCTTCAAGTTTATAGCCTTTGGCGCTGTGGTGCACACGGTCGGGACTGAAAAGTCCGTTTTTGACCCATGTAGCGGCTGCGCCTGAGCCGCCGGCTACTTCCCAGAAGTCATATACAGGTATGCCGTTCTCGGCACCGTAGGCTACTATGGCATCACGGATGGGACGGATGTTGGTGTTGACACCCGATGAGCGCACTTTGGTTTTTACGGTCTTATATCGAGTCACTCTACGTTTTTTCCCTTTGCGCTTTTTTGACTTGACGGGAATCTTCTTTGTGACCGTCTTGGTGGACGAGCGGTAGCACTCCATGGGGGTCACCAGCACTATCTCGGCGGCGGGATTGGCATCGCGTATATCTTTGACAAGTTTGTCGATGCTGTTGCGCAGACGGGCAGTGTCAAGACGACCGAACGCCTCGTTGGTTCCGAGCGAGAGGATGACAAGGTTGGGGTTGAGCGGTTTGATGGATGCTCCTATGTCACCAATGCGGTTATAGGTATCGTAGGTCGCACCGTTGTTGCCGATTGAATGATAGAATACGCCTGGTCTGCCACCTGATAGATTCGCGCCGAAGAGGGTGAGGTCGCCGAGATTCTCGTAGCTGATGGTCACGCGTGTCTGCGGAGATGCAAGTTTGAGATAGGTGAAATCACGTGACGGATGTTGGGTATATGAGATTTTGTTTCCCATCTCGTCAGTTACACCTGAAATGACCATTTTGCCCTTGTGAAAGAGGGTTATGGCATTAAATGGGTTGTAATCTTCCTCCGTGCGTGTGCCTATTGTGATGTTGCTCAGCGAGGTTGACGGGGTGATGGATGTGCCTGTGAAACCCATGGTGCGTTTCCATGGTGCTTTCATCAGTTTGACTGCTGTATAGGGGAGCGAGGATGAGAAGGTGTAGTCATAGGGCTGGTTGGTGCCGCTCATGCGCAGGGGAGTGATGATGCCTCTGCCGGCGTTGCCGTATTTGTATTGAAGCAGCTCGCGTGTCACACCGGTGCCCATATTGGCTTGAATGTGGCTGTCGCCTATGTTTAGGATGGACAGTGGACGTATCTTATGGGCGTTGACAGCTCTGCGCAGGTTGGACCAGTCTGCACCGTTGAGGTTGATGACATTAGCCTTCTGGTTGATAAACGACGGCACCGGGATGTCAATGTCATTGTCATCCAGTGCTATGACTACCTCATTTTCGCGTTCGGCTGAGTTGTCATCCTCATCAACCTCCTCTGTGACAGTCTCGTGTGGAGCTGCGGCATCGCTGTCTTCCTCTTCGTCTGATTCGGTGACTTCGCTGGTTTCTTCCTGGTCGGGATCTGGATTAGCCGGAGTGATTACGGGCGGTGTGGGGTTGGTCGGAGAGGCTGACACTGGTGTCAGGGTGAGTGACAGCACAGCCGCCAATATCAGGGATGTACGTGATGTGTGGTTCATGTCGTTGCTGTTAGTGGTTGAGGAGTGATTGATGGGGTGATGTCTGATTATTTAAGCTCCAGACGCAGAGCGTTGAAGAGGAGAGTGGCAAGTTCGGCACCACCCTGATGGGTCATGTGGATATAGTCTTTGTTGGCTTTTCCGGCTTTTGCCCATGCTACTATCGCATCGTTGCCGCCCATGGCTTCGCGTGTGTCCCAGAACAGGCAGTGCGCCTTGCGGGCGGCTTCACGCTGGGCTGCTACCATATAGGGGGCAGACTTCATGGAGTGGACTTCCGCGCCGCGCTTTTCGCCGCGGTCACCGATACCCATGACGAGTATGTCGGCGGTAGGATAGCATGTGCGCACATGGTTGATTACCTCTACCATCTTGCGGCTGTAGAGCGAGTAGTCGGTCTGTGACGATGTCATGGCATTGATGCCGAATTCAAGTATGATGAGGTCATAGTTGATGACCTTTGCCATGGCGCGGCAAAGAGCGGCATTGACTCTGAGGAGGGTAACACCTGAGAATCCGCGTGATGACATGCAGTCTACGGCGATACCGCTGGTGCCGTCAAGCCATACACCCAAGCCTATTAGAGAGGTGTCGGATGTTTTCAGTTGGAAATCGCTGGTAGAGCCGTCAATGGTCAGGCACTGTACGCGGTCGCTGCCCTGGATCTGATGCTCTGTCCAGTCGGCTTCTCCGCTCTTGGTAGAGATGACAGTGTTGTTAGGAGCAATGAACAGGAACTGTGATTTGCTCCACTTGTCGGCATGCTTGAGGGCTGTGACACCCTGATATGTGGCGAGGGCATTACCTGTAGGCACATAATAGTGCTCTGCCAGACCGAGATATATGTTTTTTGCTTTCTTGTTGGGGTCGTAAGTGTGCCATCCGTTGCCTCCTTGCTTGACCGAGCGGCGGAAGCCGGGGAAGTCGCTGTAGAGGCTCATATATCCCACACCTTCTCCTCCATAGGCTTCCTGAAGCTGTTCGCGCAGATTTTGGGTGAATATGTCGCCCTCGATATAGCTGTCACCTACGACGGCTATGCGGCCGAGGCGTCCGGCAGCTATTGCTGCTTTGAGTGACCTCAGACCCCTGCCTCCAGTGGTGTAGTCCTCGATGGCTACGAGGTTGCCGACGCGGTTCTGTTTGGGTTGTGGCACTATTGTGTCAGGATCCACATATGGTCTGACGGTGTCAGACGGTGTCCATCCGCCTTCAGGTTCCTGATCCATGCCGTAGAGATCGGCATGCTGGTTGACGGCTGCCTCTGATTCGCTCTGCTGGCGTATGCGGAGCAACTCCGGGTCCACTATGTCGGCTCCCTGCTGGATAAATGAAGAGTCCTCGCTCAGAGGAAGTATGTCACCGAGAAGATTGAAATCCTTGATGCGTCCTCCTGTCCATTTCTGCAAAGGAAGGCATGACACACCAGCCACTATGAATATGGCAATGAGTATTATAAGTGCGATTTTTCCTGTAGGATTGGTCTTTTTGTTGCTGCCCGACGGCTTCTGGTTTTGTTCCATTTCCAAATTTTTTGTATCAGCTTTGCAATGCTTAGAAAGGTCCTGACAGGAATGACGGTGATTCCTGTGCCTCGATGTTTATTTGATCGTAGAGTGTGGCGGTATCGGAGAGCGTTTCGTTGCCGCACGAGAGGGCATCAAGCATCAGCGATGCTTTTTCGGCGGTCTCTGACCATTCCGTTTCTGGCTGTGATGCGGCAGTTATGCCACCGCCTACATATATGTTGTAGAGGAAAGCTGTGCGGTAGTCACCATCGTTTTCGGGTGCGATGAGCATGCTTCGCAGATTGACGAAGGTTTTGAATCCTTCGCCTGAGGTGTCGCGTATGTTTATTGTCCCGGCATAGCACAGGCGTTCGTGGGTTTCAAAGTAACTGATGAGCTCTATGGCGGTGTCAGTAGGATAGCCTCCGACAGCCGGGGTGGGATCAAGGGCTTCACGCAGTTTCAAGGCTTGCTGGAGCGAGCCTTGGGTGGTAAACATCGAGCATATGTGCTCTACGTTTTTGAGGCGCAAGGTGGAGTCGCTTGTCTCTACGGTGTCTAATCCGGCTTCATGGAGGCATGTGGATATATGACGGCTGACAAACTGCTGTTCGGCTACGTTTTTATCGTCCCAAGCCTCGTCGGCGGTATCTGTCAGATGGATGCGTGTCCCGGCAAGTGCCATGGTGGTTATGCGTCCATGTTGGCCAGAGGCAGTTTCTGGTCTGAAACTTACGAGCAATTCAGGGGTAGCTCCGATCCACAGTCCTGTTTCCTGGGTGAATAATATGTAGCGGAGTGTCCCTTCCTGTCCCTCGAAATATTTCAGTGCCACATCTAATGGGGATATGCCCTCTGCTTTTCCGGCTATGATGCGTGACAATACCACCTTTCCATGCATTGAGCGTGCGGTTTTTGCCAGTTCGTGTACCTGTGCCATGTAGGCTATAGCAGACGTCGACTGTATCGCCGGATAGGTGTCAGCTCCGGGATATTGGATGCTGTCAGGTAGGGCAAGCACGTCAGTCGCGCTGTATTGAGGCAATATGACAATGGGAGAGGGATTGCTATGGGCAAAAAATGAGATTTCAAACGCTCCCTCTGTGGTCTGGTGGTCGTTAAGAAACTCATCGTCAGTGGGAGCGGATGCCATGAACGAGTATCGGTCAGAGCTGGGAACGGCATAGAGCGCAAACGGGATGTTCTGTCGCAGACATTTGTCCACGGCTTGTCGGGTAACCGCCGATATGCTTGGAGTATTCATATCTTTCATTGTGCTGCTATGTGTCCTATGAGTTCAAATGGTAGTGCCTCGTCTATGTGTACATCTACATATTGACCAGGAGTCAGCTTGAGACCTTCGGCGCGTGGGATGAGGACATTGGGGTCTACTTCGGGAGAGTCCCACTCGGTGCGACCTATATAGTAGTCAGCGTCGTTGCCGTCTATGACCACTTGGACAGTGCTGCCTACTTTTGACTGTTGGATTTCCTGGGAGATGGATTCTTGGAGAGCCATCAGACGGTCAAGACGGCTCTGCTTCACGTCATCGTGGATGGTGTCGGCGAAGTTCTTGGCTGCGTATGTGTCATCTTCTTCGCAGTAGGCAAAAGCTCCCATGCGCTCAAACCGTTGTTCACGCACAAAGTCCATCAGTTCCTCAAACTCAGCCTCTCCTTCGCCGGGGAATCCGACCATGAGTGTGGTGCGGATATGCAGACTAGGTACACGGCGACGCATCTCGGCAAGCAGTTCGCGTGTCGATTGGGCATCGATATGGCGGCGCATATTCTTAAGCACTGGGTCTGATATGTGTTGCAGGGCGATGTCGATGTAATTGCAGACATTGGGATAACGAGCCATCACGTCCAGAACATCCATGGGGAAGTCGGAGGGGTAGGCATAGTGCAGGCGGATGCGTCGCACACCGTCTATCTGAGCCAGACGTTCGGTCAGTTCGGCGAGAGCGTGGCGTCCGTAGATGTCAGTCCCGTATGCCGAGAGGTCTTGGGCTATGACATTTAGCTCGCTTACTCCGCGGCTGACGAGCATCCTCGCTTCATCAATGATTTCGTCAAGGGATCGCGACTTATAGCGTCCGGTGATGAGTGGAATAGCGCAGAATGCGCAGAATCTGTTGCATCCCTCGGCTATCTTGAGGTAGGCATGATGGCTCGGGGTGGTGATTACGCGGTCATAGGATGTCGCTCCGGGTGCGGTCTTGGCTATGGCTGAGACTATGCCGTGCCAGTCAAATTTGCCGTACCAGCCGTCAACTTCGGGGATTTCGGTAGTCAGTTCGTTTTTGTAACGCTCTGACAGGCAGCCCATGACATAGATTGTCTTGACCAGCCCGTCGGCTTTGGCTCCTACCCATGTCATGATAGTGTCGATGCTCTCCTCCTTGGCATCACCTATGAAGCCGCAGGTGTTTATGATGACGGTGTCGCTTTTGCCATCTGGTGTGTCGTGGTCAAATCTCACTTCACATCCGGCATCGCATAGCATCTTCATCAACCTCTCGGAGTCGACAAGGTTTTTGGAGCAGCCTAAGCTTATAATATCTACTGGACGTCGCTTCACTCCTTGTTGCCTTTGCCGAAAAGTGAGCGTACGAATTCCCGTTTGTCAAATACCTGGAGGTCGTCTATGCCTTCGCCGAGACCTATGTATTTGACTGGTATGTTAAATTGGTCGCTGATGCCGATGACCACACCGCCCTTGGCGGTGCCGTCAAGCTTGGTGATGGCAAGTTCGTTGACCTGGGTTGCGGCAACAAACTGCTTGGCTTGCTCGAATGCGTTCTGTCCGGTGGAGCCGTCAAGCACCAGCAGCACTTCGTGGGGTGCGTCGGGGACAATCTTCTGCATGACGTTGCGTATCTTTGTCAGCTCGTCCATCAGCCCCTTCTTGTTGTGGAGACGTCCGGCGGTGTCGATGATTACAACGTCTACATCATTGGCTTTTGCGCTTTGGAGGGTGTCAAAAGCCACAGAGGCGGGATCGCTTCCCATCTTCTGCTTGACCACAGGCACACCGGCGCGTTGTCCCCATATGTCGAGCTGTTCTACGGCTGCGGCGCGGAATGTGTCGGCAGCTCCGAGCATCACCTTGTTGCCTGCACGTTTGAAGTGGGCTGCTAATTTGCCTATGGTGGTTGTTTTACCGACTCCATTGACTCCGACCACCATGATGACATGGGGTTTGTGGTCTTTTGGCACAGAAAAGTCAGGTGTAGTGCTGTCGTCGCCGCTTGAAGCGAGCATGTCGGAAATCTCGTCACAGAGCAGGTCGTTAAGCTCCGAGGTGGTGACGTATTTGTCACGTGCCACACGCTTCTGTATGCGGTCTATGATTTTAAGTGTGGTGTCCGTCCCGACATCCGATGTGATGAAAGCCTCTTCAAGGTCATCAAGCACGTCATCGTCTATCTTGCTTTTGCCTGCTACAGCGCGCGATATTTTTTCAAAAACACTCTTCTTTGACTTTTCAAGTCCGCGGTCGAGCGTCTCTTTCTTTTCCTTTGAAAATATATTTTTGAAGAAACCCATGTGGGGAGATATTGATGTTCGTAAATTAGCGGTGGATAATAAGGACTGCAAATTTACGATTTTTTATTGAGCTTCCCCAATCTCCCCATCTTGCTTATATTAAATTTGCATGGCACACCCTAACTTTTGGCTTTTGTTAAGACTTCTTCCTCATGAGGCGGATTCTCACTTCCTTTTTGAGCATTGTACTGTAGATGCAGGGCGGTCGAGGGTGGCAGCGGTCTTGGGTCCGTTGATTTTCTGCATCATGGGGATGGATAGCTGCTTGCGGGTGTAGGTGTAGTGAATGGCATCATCGTCGCACACGCTCAGGCAGTTGAAGCAGTTGATGCAGCGCGAACCGTCTACGACATGTGATGTCAGGTCTATGCACTCGGCTTTGCAGACGTACTCGCATTTGCGGCATTGGGTGCAACGGTCTGTATCAATATCGATACGCATCACTGCATGCCGGCTCACATAACCTAAAGCTGTCCCTACGGGGCAGAATGTGTTGCACCACATGCGTCCTCGTTTCCATGACATCACTATGACCACGCCTGTCAGGCATAGTGAAAGTATAAATCCCGTCACTGTACCTGTCACCCACGGCGGTGTGCCATGGATTATCGGACGCAATATGTTGACACAAGTACGGTGAAATATGCTGCTCGGATCAATGAACGATGCTATGAATGTGATTCCCACAAGCAGGCTGACAAAGGTGATGATGACCACGGCATTACGGAGCACTGACATCGGGGTCTTGTAATGATACCATCCGCGGGTGACACCGCGGGCGCGGCTTCGGCATCCGAGATGTGCGCTTATATCCTGCACGGTGCCTAACGGGCATACCGAGGAGCAATAAATGCGCCCGAAAATCAGTGTGACCACCAGCCACGCTATGCAGATGGTCATTGAAAAAGCCATTGCTGCAGGGAGCCACTGTATGGTCTGAAGCCCCTGAAGATGGGCACATATCCACGCTGTAGGTATAGTAAACAGCAACGTCAGCGATATCAATATCACTGACGATACTATGATGCGTATGGTCTTGAGCGTGGATTTCTTCATCAGAGGGGATAAAGCGGATATTTTTCAGTCCTGTCGGTAAATAAGGGCGACAGCCATGGCTGCTATGCCTTCTTCGCGGCCTGTAAATCCGAGCTTCTCGGTGGTGGTTGCCTTGACTGACACGCAGTCTGCATCTATGCCTAAGTCTTGGGCGATATTTGCCGCCATCTGTGGTATGTAGGGGAGGAGCTTGGGTTTCTGTGCCATTATGGTCACATCGACATTGCCGATGCCGTAACCTTTGTCGGCGAGCAGAGTGACCACTTCGCGCAGAAGTTTGCGGCTGTCAGCCCCTTTGTAACGCGGATTGGTGTCGGGAAAGTGGTAGCCGATGTCACGTAGCGCGGCAGCTCCGAGCAGTGCATCGCTGAGTGCGTGGAGAGCTACGTCGGCATCGCTGTGTCCCAGCAGTCCACGGTCATGGGGTATATTTACGCCGCAAAGCCACAGCTGGCGGTCTGTGGCAAATGCGTGTACGTCAAATCCTTGTCCTATGCGGATGGATGGAGCTTTCATATGTGGAAAGGAATCGTTAGGTTATCGTTTTCCAAGGAGACCTTTAAGACCGTCCACGTCAAATGTGAGCGAGAATCTCAGTGTCTGGTCAAGAGGGGAGTTGGCTGCGGTGGCTACAGTGTAGCAGGCGTCGAGTTTGAACGCGCTGATGGCAAAACCGGCTCCGACGTTGAAGTATTGACGGTTGCCCTTGGTGGGATGCTCGTAGAAATAACCGGCGCGGAAGAAGAATTGGTCGTTGTAGGCGTATTCGGCACCGAGCGAGAGGGTTATCTCCTTGAAAAATTCGTTTTTACCGCTATATCCTTTGCCGAACGATTTGAAGATGCCCTTGAATGACGACATGTCTTCCCACTCCTGTTCCGCCTCTCGGTATGCCTCCTCATTGGTAGAACCGTCTTCATTGAGAAAGTCCTGGGCGCGGGGCTTGGCAGGGACGAGCAGTTTATTGAGGTCGAGACCGAATGTCAGGTTATGGTAGTCGGCAAGGGGGAACGTGAAAGCTGTACCGATACGCAGATTGGCTGGAAGGAATGCGGCTTGCTGGCCTTCGTATTTGAGCTTTGAGCCGATGTTGGAGATGTTCCAGCCCCATGACCACTGGCACTCGTTACGCCCTATGATAGGATAGTAGGTGAAGTAGCCGTTGATGTCGGCTGCAAATGCCGATGCGCCGATGGAGTTGGCATCCTGTCCAGTATTGTCGTAGCCCATGGCGGAGTAGATATAGCGGAATACTATACCCATGGAGTACTTGTGGGAGAGTTTGCGTGAATAACCCACGTCAAACGACATTTCATAGGGATTGATAGTGGCTTGGTTGTTGCCCACAGTCACATCGCCCAATGAGAAGTATCGCAGACTGGCACTGACAGCCTGAAGGTCTTGCGATCCGATTTTCCAGTAGCCTGACACGGACGCAAGATATATGTCATTGACTATCTTTCGTAGCCAGGGCACATAGTTGATGGCGATAGCTCCCTGCGAGTAGGCGAACGCGTATTTCGAGGAGTTCCAGTACTGTGCGTTGGCATCGGGGTCGGTGGCGGCACCGAGTTCGCCCATGGATGCTCCTCGGGCATCTGGAGAGATGCGTAGCGATGCCACTCCGGTAGTGATAGGGTTGATATCTTGTATGTCGTCGCCTTTTTCAGCGAGATCCCTGCCGTGCAGAGCGGCGGGGCATATGAGTGCCGCTGCTGTCAGGGCGAGAATCGTTTTGCGAAATGCCATGTGGTGAAATATATGGATAATGAGTTTTCAGAGGTCTGCATACGAACCTCAATATTATTAACTCATTATTGCGGCATTTATTATATATGACAACGTTTTTTAGCCATTGACAGCTGTGCCGAACACGCCAGCCACGATCTTCTCCACACTTGCGGCGGCATTATGGCTGTAATAGTGGATATGTGTGTAACCGTGGTCTATAAGGTCGCGGCTCTGGCGGATAGCCCACTCCACTCCGGCTTCTTTGGCTTGCAGATTGTCGGAGCAACGGCTTAGCATGTCCACGAGTTCGTCGGGGATGTCTACCTTGAAGGTCTTGGGCAATACGGTGAGCTGGTTGAGATTGACTATCGGCTTTATGCCGGGGATGATAGGCACTGTGATGCCCGCAGAGCGGCAGGCATCAACGAATCGGTAAAACTTCTCGTTGTCAAAAAAAAGTTGTGTGACTATGTACGCCGCTCCCTGATCCACCTTGTGCTTGAGCCAGCGCAGGTCGGTGTCGGTGTTGGGAGACTCTTCATGTTTCTCAGGATATCCAGCCACGCCGTAGCTGAATCTGAAACCTTCTTCCAGCTCGAAAGCCGTGCCGTCGAGCATCACTCCATCGTTGAATGTGTTGACCTGCTGTTGCAGCTCCGAGGCATGGGTGTGTCCGGCTGGATCGGGAATGAAACGAGGGTCGTGTTTCGCTTTGTCGCCGCGCAGCAGCAACAGGTTGTTTATGCCGAGAAAGCTGAGGTCTATCAGCGCATACTCCGTCTCGCGTGCGCTGTATCCGCTGCATATGATGTGAGGCACGGCGGGGATATTGAATCGGTTTTGTATCGCCGCAGCCACAGCCACGGTGCCTGGACGAGAGCGTTCTGACACCCGTTCATACAGCCCTCCCTGCACGCTGCGGTACACTAATTCGCTGCGGTGGGTGGTGATGTTGACATACCGTGGCTTGTATGGCATCAGACGCCTCACATTGTCAAAAAGCGTGGCGATGCTCTTGCCTTTGAGAGGTGGTAGCACTTCAAACGAAAACCCTGGTCGTCCTGAGGCAATCTCCTCTAATATGTCATGCTGTGTCATAGAGTACAATGGTGTAGTGTGGTTTATTCACTCACAAAGTTAGCCATAATACCCAATACCACCCACTGCCTCCTACGTCTTTCAGAATTTTATTCCATCTGGGGCTGCTATGCAGAATAAAACACTAACATCTGTGCCGATAAATCGTCATATCGTAGGGACATGCCGTGGCATGTCCGCTTTCCACAATTGTCATAAATGCAGTGCCTGAATGCGGACATGCCACGGCATGTCCCTACAATCTGGTATATCTGCTGGTCAACCGTAATCTGTATAAAACTAAGGCGGACATCCCGCCGATGGGATGTCCGCCCTGGAAGAAAAATGTGTGTGTCAGTTTTCGTCCTGAGAGTTGAGAGGAGAATGTGGGGGGTTATTCGTCGAGATTGACGGCGTATGCTGTGCGTTTGCCGGTCGGATAGATGCCTGATATGAAGAGCACCTTGTTGTCGCTCTGCATGGCTGCCTTGTAGAGGCGTTCTATATCCTTGCCTGAGGTTACTGGCTGCTGGTTGACGGCTGTGATGATGTAGCCTGTCTTGATGCCGGCGTTCTTGAAGAGACCGTCAGAGAGTTTGGTTACCTCTACGCCGCTGGATATGCGGAGTTCTTTGAGGGTTTCTTCCTTGACTTCGCCGAATGTGCATCCGAGTTCGCTGCTGTCACCTGCACGTGTGATAGAGGTTGAGCCACTGCGGTTAAGGAGTTTGACTTTGGTTGTCTCCTTCTTGTTGTTTCGATAGTAATCGATAGTAATCTCGTCGCCGGGGCTGTAGCGGTTGATCTGTCCGCGAAGCTGGGCATCAGTGGTGGTCTGCACGCCGTTGATGGCTGTGATCACGTCACCGGGCTTGATGCCTCCGTCCTCGGCGGCAGAGTTAGGTTGCACTTCTACTACGTAGATGCCCGAGTTGACGGCTGTAATGTCCTTTTCCTTGGCGAGCTTGGCTGTCAGGGGTTGGAATGTCACACCGATAAATGCTCGTTGCACAGCTCCGTATTGCTTGATGTCGCCGATTATTTTGTTGACGAGCGAAGCTGGGATGGCAAACGAGTGTCCGGCATAATTACCGGTCTGGGAGTAGATGGCAGTGTTGATGCCGACCAATTCGCCATTGAGATTGACGAGCGCACCGCCGGAGTTGCCCGGATTGACGGCGGCATCGGTCTGGATGTATGACTCTACGCCCATTGACGGAGCGTGTGTCGCATCGGAGATGCTACGCGCCTTCGCGCTGACGATACCTGCGGTCACAGTTGATGTCAGTCCGAAGGGGTTTCCGACTGCAAGTACCCATTCGCCTACTTTGAGCGCGTCGCTGTCACCCATGGGTATCACGGGGAGTTCGTTGGCGCTGATTTTGATGAGGGCAAGATCGGTCATGTCATCTGTGCCGATGACGCGGGCATTGAATGTGCGGTTGTCATTGAGGGTGACTTCCAGTCGGTCGGCACCGTCGATGACGTGATTGTTGGTCACAATGTATCCGTCAGGTGTCACTATCACGCCTGATCCGAGTCCGAGCTGCTGCTGGGCTTCCTCTCCGTCTTTGTCCTGTTCCTGAGGCTGCTGACGGGGCTGCTGGCGGCGTGGCGAACCGAAGAAGAATTCAAAGAAAGGATCGTTGAACATGTCAGGCTGCTGGCCGTAATATCTGTTGCGCTGGCGTCGCGGAGTGACATAGCTCTTTATGCTGACCACACCGTTGATGGTGCTTTCGGCTGCTTGTGTGAAGTCCGTGGGCACTCCGCCGCGTGATGACACGGGGACGATGCCGCGACCTGGAGACGCTACAGAAACATCAGCCTGAAATGATGCCGCCGCTGACTGCGAGTCATAGACGGTGGCTTTCATTGCGACCATAGTACCTGCGGAAGCGATTACTGCCACAGCGGCGGCAGTCAGAAGGTTTTTGTGGTTTTGCTTCATAGCTCCTTTTGTGTGTGAATAGATGATGAACTTATGTTTCGTTATTGTTGTGAAATATGATTGTCGTTGTGGTGATGCGCCAAAATTACTATAAAAAGCAGTAGATTATTCTGCCGTATCATTTAATAAACCTTGATATTAGATTTATTTAAGAATCAGATGTTTAAAATAAAAGAAAATTAGCCTAACGTAATGAAATTTTAAGGTTATCTTTGTCATCTGCTTACAATATTCATACCATGCACTCTCACATAATCCCCTCCATATCCATATCTCTCAGGTCATGTGTCAGGATTTTGGCATTGACTGTAGCTGTATGCACCGGTCTGTCATTAGGTTCATGCGGCAGCTCGAAGTCGGCATCAAAGACCGCTACACACCGACCGTCTAAGCCTGCCAGTGTCAAGGACATCGATATCGCCTCGATGACCAAAGCTGAGAAGTCGCTTGTCAATGAAGCTACGGCATGGCTCGGCACACCTTATAAGTATGGCGGAAACACACGTAAAGGTGTCGATTGCTCCGGCTTTGTCTATCATGTGTTTCGTAACTCGCTTGACATCACTCTGCCGCGTAATTCAGGCAAGCAGCATGACTATTGCCGCAAGATTTCAAAAAAAGACCTGTCAACCGGCGACTTGGTGTTTTTTGCTACGACTAAAGGGAGTAAGAAGGTGTCGCATGTGGGTCTGTATGTCGGTGACGGCAAGATGATCCACGCCTCCACTTCGCGCGGAGTTGTGTGTCAGAATCTCAGTGATGACTACTATACGCGCACATTCGTCGGGGCAGGGCGCATCGACAGCTTCGCATCAATCAACAAAACCAAAAAATCCAAACCATCCAAGTCTGAAAAACCGAAGGAGAAACCGCAGCAATCCAAGCCCACCCAGCCTAAACCGATAGAAACCACGCCGACGCCAGTCCCTACAGTGCATATAGATGAGATAGACCGGGTGCTCCAGCAAGAACCTACTCCAGAAGTCGTACCAGCGCCAGCTCCTGCCCAACCGCAGCCTGAGGTGGAGATACCCAAGCCCGTATCCGAGCCAGTAACTGAACCCGCTCCAGAGCCATTGAATCCGGTAAAAATTGCCGCCCCCGACCCTAAACCGCAGCAGCCCACAGCCACTGATGAAGAAGACGCTCGCCGCTCTGTGCTGAGCAACCTCCCCGATCTCCAGTAACATTGAAACCGGCTATCACTTGTGTAGGGACATGCCACGGCACTAACCTTTACCCACAAATGGGAGCCATCTATGGCTTCCATTTGTTATAT
>CAMQYL010000012.1:0-79653 GCA_947039275.1 uncultured Bacteroidales bacterium
GAGCACAACCTTGCCAAGGTTGGGGTCGCGGGTTCGAGTCCCGTTTTTCGCTCCAATTTCCCTTTTTAACACCTTGCGCTCCCGCCAAAGCAATCATCCTGTAGAGTCGTAGGTCTGACGGTTGCCGTCAGAAGCTGACAAGCTTTATTCATCTTTACCCATAAATGTCCGGGTGGTGGAATTGGTAGACACGCTACTTTGAGGGGGTAGTGGCCATTAGGCTGTGTGAGTTCGAATCTCATCTCGGACACTTGAGCGGAAACGCGGTCGTTGCGCAAGCAGCGGTCGCGTTTCCTTTTATATATGTTTATAAGACTTATAAGATTTATAAGTCTTATAAAAGCCGATGGATCTGATGCTTATTTCAGCTTGTCGTACTCGGCATCGGTGACGGGCTCGAGCCACTCGTTGGAGGAGTTTTCGCCTGGGACTTCGAAAGCGAGGTGCGCAAACCAGCTGTCGGCTGCGGCTCCGTGCCAGTGCTTGGTGTTGGCTGGGATGTGGATGACTGTGCCGGGAAGGATTTCAATGGCAGGCTTGCCCTCTTCCTGATACCAGCCGCGTCCGGCTACGCCCACGAGCATCTGACCTCCGCCCTTGGTGGCGTGGTGTATGTGCCAGTTGTTGCGGCAGCGTGGCTCGAATGTAACGTTGGCAAACGGAATCTGTGTATCTGACACGCGGGCGAGATAGCTGTTGCCCTGGAAATACTTGGCATATGCCGTATTGGGTTCGCCGATGGGGAATATCATCTCTTGCTGGAAGCGTTCCTTCTCGGTGGTGGCATCGGCGGGGTCTGCCCATACTTCCTTGGCTATGCGGAATCCTGCCCACGCGTTGGGCCAGCCGGCATAGAAGGCTGCCTGGGTCAGCAGCGCGGCAATCTCCTTGCGCGTGATGCCGTGTTTCTTGCCCATCTCGAGGTGGGAACGGAATGAGGAGTCTATGAGCCCCTTGCCGAGGAGGATGGAGATGGTGACCATGCTGTGGTCGTGCAGAGAGAGTGTTGAGTCGTTCCACACGGCTTCTCCGAATAGTACATCGTCATTGAGGGCGGCAAATTTCGGCGCGAAATCGCCGAGGACTGTGCGTCCGGCGGTCTGTGTTATCTTCTGTTGTGCCATGGTTGTGGTAGAATTGATGGTGAATGCAAATAAAATCAGATATAGTAGCTTTTTCATAATAATATGTTTGTCGCAAAGATAATGTTTTAGTATATGGGGTGGCTTATCAAAAAAGTGGATATGATTACCAATTTTATCGGTGGCTGTGGGTATTTTGCTGAAAACGGCTAACTTTGCTTTATGGACGAAATCAATAAGATAGGCAGCATACAGGAGTATAACGATTACTTAGGTGTAGAGACTTTGCATCCTTTGGTGACAGTGATTGACTGCCGCGAGGCGAGTCCGATCAGATATGGTCGTAAGTTCTTAGGATTATATGCCATCATACTCAAGGATCTTGACTGCGGCACGGTGAGGTACGGGCGCAGCGTGTATGACTATCAGCGCGGTACGATGCTCTTCATCGCGCCTGGGCAGGTCATCGGGTCGGCTGACGACGGGCAGTTGCATCAGCCTGCCGGGTGGATTGTGGCTTTCCATCCGGAGTTTCTGCGCGGTACGCACCTGGCACGTGCCATCAAGGATTATTCGTATTTCTCCTATGATGCCAATGAGGCTCTGCACCTGTCGGAGCAGGAGCGCACCACCGTCACGGAGTGTATGACGCAGCTCAAATCTGAGCTTCTGCATCCGATTGACAAGCATAGCAAGTCGCTTATCACCGATAAGATCAAACTGCTGCTGGACTACTGTGTGCGGTATTACGACCGCCAGTTCATCACACGTGAGAATGCCAACAGTGACGTGATGGCGCGGTTTGAAGCGTTGCTTGACAGCTATTTCGAGTCGGATGCGCCCTCTGAGCACGGCTCTCCATCGGTGCAATATTGCGCTGACCGGCTGTGCATGTCAGCCAATTATCTCAGCGACCTTCTTCGCAAGGAGACCGGGATGTCCGCACTTAAACACATACAGCAGAAAATGGTGGATGTGGCGAAGGACCGCATCATCGGCAGCTGCCAGTCCATCAGCGAGATTTCCTACGGGCTGGGGTTCCCTTATCCCCAGCATTTCAGCCGCTGGTTCAAGAAGCTCACCGGAGCAACCCCGGTAGAGTACCGCCAGCAGGTCAATTAGATTTCAGCAGCGCCGTGGCAAGCCACGCGCACGAACCCCAAACACATATATAAAGATAGTGGTCGGGAGCTTCACAGCCTCCGACCACCGAGATTGTATTGAATTGGGGAAAATATCTAAATCAGGGTAAGCCCACAGGATTGGTATTTCTGCGGACTTCTATAGACATAACAAGTGCATATCGGAAAAGTTCACGAGGCATGCGATTTTTTTTGAAAAAAATCACGCTTTTTCGTCAGTGACGCGTTCAAGCCATGAAACCATGCCGAACATCACGCCCATCGAGACGATGCACACGGCGAAGAATACGCCCCATGCTTCCCATATGGGCCACTTGTTATACATCAGCGGACCTATCCAGAGAAGCAGGTTGCCCACAGCGGTGGCTCCGAGCCACAAGCCCTGGCAGAGACCCTGCATATGCTTGGGTGCTACCTTGCTGACAAACGATAGTCCGAGCGGAGAGATGAACAGCTCTGCCACGGTCAGGAAGAAGTAGAGGAGGATGAGCACCCAGGGACCTGTGCGGAGAGCGTCCTTGACTGCTGGGGCATAGGTGCTGAATTCCGATGCCGAAGGATAACCCTCGATATACGAGAATACGGCAAGGAAAAGGTATGCTATACCGGCAAGACCCATGCCTATGGCTATCTTGCGAGGTGTGGAAATCTCACGTCCGCGGCGCGACAGCGATGCGAATAGCCACATGATCACCGGGGTGAGCACGATGACGAAGAAGGGGTTGACAGCCTGCCATATTTCAGGGGCTATGGTGTCGGTGTTGACGAAGTCGCGGGCAAAGAGCGAGAGCGAGGTGCCATTCTGGTGGAATGAGAACCAGAAGAAGATCACAATGCCGAGCACCGCGAAGAGGGCATACATGCGCTGCTTGATTTCCTTTGCCATGGCGCGACGCTCTTCGGCGGTGTAGCTGACAGTCTCGGTCTTGGCTTTGCGGGCTGGAGAGGGGAGACCCTTTTTGGTGGCGATGAAAATGAATAGAGAGATGAGCATGGCAGCCACCGATGCTATGAACGAGTAGTGGATGCCGGTGTTGAACACCTCGAGATACTGGGTGCAGAATGCCTGCACGTCAGCTGCCTGAGTGCCGATATTGTCGGTGATGAGGGTGTAGAGGTTGTTCATGTTCTCATCGGTCATCGGGTTGGTGACGCTCAGATACTGGTGACAGAGAGCCGGGAGGTCGGCATTGTACTTGAGATCATGCACACCGAGCCACCAGCTGCGGAGCATGGGGGCTACAAACGGGGCTATGAGACCGCCGATGTTGATGAATACGTAGAATATCTGGAAGCCGGAGTCACGCTGCGCGGCATACTTGGGATTGTCGTAGAGCTGTCCGACGATTGCCTGGAGGTTGCCCTTGAAGAGACCGTTGCCAAAGGCTATCAGGAACAGAGCCACGCATGTCAGCGTCAGCAGCCATGTGTGGTTGGCTGGGGTGGCGAGGATGGGTACGGCAAGCACCACGTAGCCGAAAGTCATCACGACGAGACCCGAGATGATGGTGCCTTTGTAATTCTGTGTGCGGTCGGCGATGATACCGCCTACGAGGCTGAGCACGTAGATGCCGGCATAGAAAAACGAGTAGATCAGTGTGCTCTGCTCCTCGGGGAGTCCGAACTTAGAGCACAGAAACAGCACGAGCACCGCGTTCATGATGTAGTATCCGAAACGCTCGCCCATGTTGCTCAGGGCGGCAGGGATTAGTCCTGGGGGCTGGTTTTTAAACATAGCAGATTTTCTTATGGTTTATGAAGTTAAGGTTTGATGTATCAATGTGATTGCTGCTGCTTTGCCTTGAAAGCAAGGGCATACATCTTTATTTGCTTGACCATGGAGAGGAGTCCGTTGGAGCGCGTAGGGCTGAGATGCTGCGACAGTCCTATCTTGTCGATGAAATAGAGAGGGTTATCAAGGATTTCGTCAGGAGTGGCACCCTGGAGTACCTGGGTCAGCAGGGCTATGATGCCTTTGACTATCATGGCGTCACTGTCGGCGGTGAAGTGGATGTGTCCCGAGTCGTCCATGGTGGCATCAAGCCACACGCGGCTCTGGCATCCTTCTATGAGGCGGTCGGGGGTCTTGAGCTTTTCGTCCATAGGCTCGAGCTGGTTGCCGAGGTCTATGAGGAGGCTGTATCGATCCATCCAGTCGTCAAAGTCGCTGAATTCTTCGATTATCTCGTCTTGTCGTTTGTTTATATCCATAGTATCTTATGATATGTGTGTCACGGCTGCTGTGATGTGGCAGTCGGAGCAGTTTCGGTATATATTATGCGCATAAGTACAGTGCCTACATCGCCGAGGGTTGAGCGGTCGATGATGGGCATGTCATCGGCAAGGGTGTGCCAGTATGGGGGGAATGAGCCGGTCTCGGCGTTTTCGCACTCGATTATATCGATGGCAGGTATGCCTCCGCGGTTGACGAATACGTGGTCATCCACCACTCCGGGTCCCTGTCCGCTCTTGAAACGGGCTGAAAGCCCTGCCTCATTGGCTGCATTCCATACCTTGGCATTGATTTCGGGCGCGAATCTCTGTGAAAAGTATTCGCGCTTGAATGTAGCGCCTGAGCCGCCTACCATGTCAAGGAGTATGGCGTAGGCTGGCATCTCAGCCGAGGACGCATAGGGCAGGTGCTCCATGAAATATTGTGTGCCGAGAGCCCATGTCAGTTCCGAGTCGGGACCCTCATCGGTACCGCAGTCTTCAGCATCGGTCAGCAATATGTCTACTCCTACGGGGGCGGCTTTTTGACCGAGCTGACGGGCGGCCTCAAGCAGTACGCCTACTCCGCTTGCGCCGTCGTTGGCACCCGGAACAGGCTTGTCACGCTTGGCAGGGTCGGGGTCTTGGTCGGCAATGGGTCGGGTGTCATAATGAGCCAGCAGGAGTATACGCTTCGTGGCTGATGGGTTGAAGCGTGCTATTATGTTGTTGATGTCGAGGGCGCGCCCTGCATGGTCATGCACCACCCCACGCTGCTCGATGACAGTGTCTGCTCCGAATTGCTGCATCGACTCCACGAGCCACTGCTCGCATCGGCGGTGGGCGGCGGTGTTGTTGACACGCGGACCCATGGCAACCTGTCGGCTTACATATGCGTAAGCTGAATCGGCGTCAAAGACAGGGATATCCACCTTTGGCACAGTCTGGGATGTTGGCGTGGATGTCTCAAAGGCAGTCGTGCGCTGGGTCGAGCACCCGGAGCAAGCCCCCATGCAGAGGCATGCCAATATTGCCGGAATCAATAGTAATATGCGTGTCGTGGTCATGTGTATTCTGCAAAGTTACGAATTTGTTACAAACGACTGTGCACAATATGCGCTTTTTATCTGACTGTCAATCGGAATTCCGAGATGAAATTGCGCATGTCGGGTATGTTTTCGACCATATGGTCAAGTATCTCGCGTTCATTCCATGCTTCGGGTGATGGCTCTCCCTCGTTGACTGACACGTCGATGGTCACATTGTCATTGTTGAGGGCGTTACGCAGTGAAGGAATGAGCGAGGGTAGCGCGAGTGTCAGTTTGTCGAGCTGGGCGGCGTTTTCCACCGATACAGTCCATCGGTCGCCCTCGGCGCGTTGCGGTCGGCATGCGCGCATGGTGTGGACGAGGATGGTTTCGGTGGGATGCTCCGCCATATACTTGTCCCATGCCGCTATCAGGGCGTTCTCATCGTATGCTGCAGCGCGGTTGGATGTGCCGTTTTGTGTCGGGGCTGCCTGCGGCTGCTGTGTCGTAGGCTGCCTGTTGATTCGCGGAGCACCGATGCCGCCAAGTATGCTTGTGGGACGCGGAGAGCTTGTAGGGACATGCCGTGGCATGTCCGCGCCCTTGGGCGATGGTGTCGGAGCGGTCGCGACAGGTCGCGACCCTACGGTAGGGGGTGCGGACGTACCACGGTACGTCCCTACAGGTTCGTTTGTCTGGGTTGTAGGGACATGCCGTGGCATGTCCGTTGCGGCAGGTGTCGTGGCATTGCTGACAGCTATCGGGCGCAGTTGCTGCCCCTCTCCTTGGCTGTCTTCACTTGGGGAGGGGCTTGATAGTTGGCATATCTTGGCGAGTGTCAGCTCGGTGAGGAATTGCTTGTTGGCTGCGGTGCGGTAGTTGAGGTCTGCGTCATTGAGGAGGCTCATGGCGCGGTAGATCATCTGGGGCGAGCATTTTGCCGCTTCAGCGGCGAGTTGCTGGCGCACATCGTCGCCTGCCTCTATCATGTAGAGCGTCTCTGGACTCTGCGCCACCATCAGGTCTCTGAAATATGACGACAAGCCGTTGATGAAGAAATGGGAGTCGAATCCCTTGTCGCGGATTTCCTTGTAGATTTCCCACGATTTCAGCACATCGCCTGAGAGGAATGCCTCAAGCAGACGCGAGTAATAGCTGTTGTCGAGCACGTTGAGGCTCTCGATGGTTGATGCGTAGGTGATGTTGCCCATCGAGCGCGCTGCCACCTGGTCAAATATCGACAGGGCATCACGCATCGCGCCGTCAGCCTGACGGGCTATGACATTGAGGGCTGTGGTCTCGGCGGTCATACCCTCTTGCGCAGCCACGTATGACAGGTGGTCTATCATGTCCTGGATGGTGATGCGCGAGAAGTCGTAGATCTGGCAGCGCGAGAGTATCGTGGGTATGATCTTCTGCTTCTCGGTGGTGGCGAGGATGAATATGACATAGCTCGGAGGCTCTTCAAGTGTTTTCAGGAACGCATTGAAGGCTGCTGACGACAGCATGTGCACCTCGTCGATGATGAATACGCGGTAGCGTCCCATGGAGGGCGGGTTGCGCGTCATGTCCACGAGGTCACGCATTGCATCCACACCGTTGTTGCTGGCGGCGTCAAGCTCCATGATATTCATGGAAGTGCCTTCGTTGAACGCACGGCATGAGGCGCATTCGTTGCAGGCTTCGCCGTCGGCTGTGGGATGCTCGCAGTTGATGGTTTTGGCGAATATGCGGGCGCAGGATGTCTTGCCTACGCCGCGCGGTCCGCAGAAGAGGTAGCTGTGTGCCAGCCTCTGTGTCTTGACAGCATTCTTGAGTGTCGTGGCGAGGGCTTTCTGCCCCACGACGCTCGCGAATGTCGATGGGCGGTATTTACGTGCTGATACTATATATTGAGCCATGAAGGTATATTGTATGATGTAGCGTCTTGATGTTTGACTTGCTCGTAGGGACGCGGCGTGCCGCGTCATCGTCTCAGGCGATGGGGTGAGCGTCTGATGACGCGGCACGCCGCGTCCCTACATTGCTATTCCTGCCCCATGCTAAGGGATGTTTTCGGTAAAGTTAGCGAAGTCAAATATACAAAAAAAAGCCAATTATTATGGTGATTTGCAAAAAAAATATTAATTTTGGATTTTGTATATTGCATATAAGGCCATTGGCCAGCCCCTAAATTCTATTAATTATCACTAACATTCGTTTATGGAACTGCCCGAAAAGCCTCAGACCGTCCCTGTAGAGGGTGCTGAGAGCAACTTGAATCTTTCCTCAGAGACTGCTGTAGAGACACCTGCCGCTGTGTGTGAACCCACATCGCCTGCTGATATCAAGGATGCCCTGGCATCTGTCGCAGATGTCGTGGCTGCATTGGAGGCTCTTGCCGCCAAACCGGCTGAAGAAATCATGCCGGAGGATGCTGCGCGTCTGAAGCAGCAGTTTTATGCCATGCACAATGCCGCACAGCGGGCTGCCCGCGAGAAGTTTATCGCTGAGGGTTGCGCGCCTGAAGCCTATGTGTCTGAGGCAGATCCACAGGAAGAGCAGTTCAAAACCCTGATGAATGTCATCAAGGATAAGAAGGCAGCCATGCGTGCCGAGATAGAGCAGCAGCAGGCGCGTAACCTGACCGCCAAGAAGGAAATCATAGACCAGATCATAGCCATGGCATCTGATGCCGACAATGTCAACCGCCACTATCAGGCAGCCAAGGATCTCCAGGCAAAGTTCAAGGAGATAGGGGATGTTCCCCCGTCAGCCATGGCTGAGACATGGAAGGCATATCAGGATGCCGTGGAGCGTTTTTATGACCAGCTCAAAATCAATATGGAGCTGCGTGACTATGATTTCAAGAAGAACCTTGCCGAGAAGCAGCAGATCATCGAGGAGGCTGAAAAGCTGACTGATGCTGCCGATGTGGTCGCTGCATTCCGCTCCTTGCAGACTCTTCATGACAAATGGCGTGTCATAGGGCCGGTTGCCAAAGACCTCCGTGAGGAAATCTGGGCGAAGTTCAAGGACGCTTCGGGCATCATAAACAAGCGTTACCAGGACTACTTTGAGGAACGAAAGGCGCGCGAACAGGAAAACGAGACAGCCAAGACCGCCCTGTGCGAGCGTGTCGAAGGCATGGACTTCTCCGCCAACAAAAACTATAGCGCATGGGATGAGATGACCAAGGCGGTCATCACTGCCCAGGAGGAGTGGAAGAAGCTCGGATTTGCTAATAAAAAGGTCAACAACCAGCTTTTCGCACGTTTCCGCGAGGCTTGTGACAAGTTCTTTGCTGCCAAGGCTCAGTTCTTCAAGGACATGAAGGATGAATTGGCTGAGAATCTGCGCCGCAAGACTGCGCTTGCCGAGCGTGCCGAGGCTCTCAAAGAGAGCACCGAGTGGCAGAAAGCCTCCGAAGAACTCGTGGCTCTCCAAAAAGAATGGAAAACTATCGGAGCTGTGGCAAAGAAGCACAGCGATGCCATATGGAAACGCTTTCACGATGCCTGTGACTACTTCTTCGAACAGAAGAAGAAAGCTACGGGCAATACACGTGCTGCCGAACAGGCAAATCTTAAAGCGAAACTTGAGCTTATAGAGCGTCTTAAAGCCATCACTACCGAGATGCCGCGCGAAGAGGCGATAGCCCGTTTCAAGGAGGTGCAGGCTGAGTGGCCCGCGATAGGCCATGTGCCTTTCAAGGATAAGGACCGCATCTATGACACCTACCGCGAGCTCAACAATAAGCTCTACCGTGAGCTTGACATACGCGGCACCCAAGCCCGTATGGCTAATTTTGCCGAATCGATCGGCAATATCAGCGACAGTGACAAGCTCTATCGCGAGCGTGAGCGTCTGGCTCGCGCATGCGAGTCGCGCCGGAGCGAGCTGCACACATATGAAAACAACATGGGCTTCCTTTCGTCTAAGTCAAAGAACGGAGACCAGATGGTGCGCGAAATGCAACGCAAGATTTCGCGCCTGAAGGAGGATATAGCTTCGCTTGAGGAGAAGATAAAGCTTATAGACTCCAAAATCTGAGGCACAGCCTCTCGCCTCTGGGTCTTTTAAGGCTGATAACCAAAGCTTCTACATTTGTAGGGACATGCCTTTGGCATGTTGAATGAAATACTCTTGATACTCATACATGCCAAAGGCATGTCCCTACAGATAATCAGCTGGAAACTCTCAAATGCATCAGCCATACATGAAGACACAGTTTGTTTTTGGAAAATTGCTAATAATTATGCTACCTCTTAACGTATTTTAACGTGGGGGGGGTAAATGACTAAATATAATCATCATATAGATGACTACACCGACCAATCTAACATCAACACATTATAGCCATTACTTGCCCCATGTCGGTTGGGCATTGGACTTGGCTATGTACAACCTTGTCTACTATCTCATTGTGGGATTGTGGTGGGATGCACCCATATTGTCCAATGCCACATCATGGATCTTATTTAATCTCGTGGCAGTGATAGTCGTAGGACGCACTACCAACAACACTATCCACTCTCGTACCACAAGTTCGGAACGCGTGTTTAACCGCATCGTCTCTGAGGTGTTGCTGCATGCATTCATATTCGTGACGGTGCTGTATCTGATGGGTAATACCAATGTGGCATGGCAGGCTTTGATGTTGTTTTATGTAGCCCTGTTCTGGGGGCTGCTTTTGGAACGTTTCGCCCTGCGTGGATTTGTGCATAAGATGCGCACGATGGGGCGTAACACCTCTACGGTAGTGATTGTGGGGCACGGTTATGCCACAGAACGTCTGTTCAAGATGCTGCATGATACCAAAGAGCTTGGTTACCGCATAGCCGGTGTATTCTCGGCGGTGGTGCCTGATGAATCAAGCCGCATAAGGAAATACTACCGTGGGGAGGTATCCACCCTTGAAGCTTTCCTTGCCGAAAACCATGTAGATGAGATTTTCTACAGTTCCGAGTCGCCGGAAGCCGATGAAATCACGCGTGTTGCCCGTATGGCAGAGTTGAGGATGCAGCGTTTCTTCTTCGTCCCGCAGATTCCACGTCAGCTTCAGGGTAAATTCTACGCCGTGCCGATGGGTTCCATACCTGTCATGTCGCTGCAGGATACGCCGCTTAAATCACGCATCAACCGCTTTATCAAGCGGGCATTTGATCTGACTGTTTCATCTGTGGTGCTGGTGCTGTCGCCCATCGTATATATTCCGGTGGCGATCGCCATCAAGATGTCATCGCCCGGACCGGTCTTTTTCAAGCAGAAGCGCACCGGACTGTATGGCAATGACTTCTATTGCTATAAATTCCGCACCATGAAGGTCAATGTCGATGCCGACAAGGTGCAGGCTACAAAGGATGATCCCCGCAAGACACGCGTGGGAGAGTTTCTGCGTCATACATCTATCGACGAACTGCCGCAGTTCCTTAATGTATTCAAGGGCGAGATGTCCATAGTGGGTCCGCGTCCCCATATGCTGAAGCATACGGAGGAGTATAGCCAGCTGATTAATACATACATGGTGCGCCATGCTGTCAAGCCCGGTATCACCGGATGGGCACAGGTGACAGGATACCGCGGTCAGACCGAAGAGCTATGGCAGATGGAAGGCCGCGTGGAGCGCGATATCTGGTATATCGAGCACTGGAGCTTCGCCCTCGACCTCAAAATCATGGCATTGACTGTCATCAACGCAGTCAAAGGCGAAGAGCAAGCATTCTGATCCACACATGAGATGAAACGCATAGCCTTCATTACCGGGACCCGCGCGGAGTGGGGGCTTCTCAGCCCTGTCGCCAAGGCTCTTGCAGCCACAGCGGGCGTTGAGGTCAAAATCATCGCGACCAACATGCATCTGATGCCGCGTTACGGTAATACGGTGGATGAAATAGTGGCTGACGGTTTTAATGTGGCGGAGCGTGTGCCGATGGATGAGACTGACGGCTCTGAACTTCAGACTGTTGACGTCATGGCGCAGTGTCTACGAGGCATGGCTGAAGCGTTTGACCGTCTGAAACCTGACCGTGTTGTCATACTCGGCGACCGCTTCGAGATGCTTTCGGCGGCTACGGCGGCATTGATGATGCGCATCCCCATCATCCATATTGCAGGCGGAGAGACTACGCTCGGAGCGATAGATGACAGCATACGCCACGCTATCACTCAGATGTCATCGCTTCATCTGACGGCTACCGAGCCTTATCGTCAGCGTGTCATAGCTATGGGCGCGTCACCAGAGCGTGTCATAAATACCGGCGCGATAGGGGTGTACAATGCGCTCAACGAGCCGTTGATGAGCCGTGAAGAACTTGCCGCAAGCGTGGGTATGGCCTTTGAGCGCCCTACGCTATTAGTGACATATCATGCCGCTACTGCCGATGAGCGCAGCCCGTTGGAACAGTTCCAGTCTCTGCTCGACGCGCTTGACCGCCATGAAGAAGCAGATGTGCTGATTACTTACCCTAACAACGACCCTCGTGGAGGAGGTCTGGTCGAGCTGATAGAGCGTTGGGTGGCTGCCAACAGCCATCGGGCTGTTGGTATCCCGTCATTGGGCAAGACTCGTTATCTGTCAGCATTGAGATATGTGGATGCAGTAGTCGGCAACAGCTCAAGCGGCATAGTGGAAGTGCCCTCAATGCACATACCTACCGTCAATATCGGTACGCGCCAGCAGGGACGCATCGCCGGTGAGTCCGTCATACACTGCGGAGTGACAGCCGATGAGATAGACCGCGCCATAGCCTATGCGCTGAGCGATGAGGGAAAAGAGAAAGCCCGCTCCGCATCAAATCCCTATTATCAGCCCGACACCCTCGGCATCATGGTCAAGGCAATCACCGACAGCCTGTAAATTCCTATAAATCTTATAAGACTTATAAAACTTATAAGAATTACATCGGATCCACATCATAATATATCACAGCCGATTTCATATCGGGATACATCGAGTGCATCAGATTGCGCAGGTCAAGGAGCAGTTTGCGTACCTTTGACATGGATGCGCTTGTCTCCACTTTGAGCATTATGCAGCGGATATAGAGCTGCTGGATGCGTCCTATCGGCGGTTCCTGGGGACCTTGTACACGGTCGCCGAACAGTTGTCGCAGCTGCACTCCGTAGGCATCAGCCAGCAGCTTGACTGCCTCGAGGTTGCGATGCTTGATGTATATGCGTATGAGTTTGGTAAACGGAGGGTAATGGTAGGCTTGCCTCTCGGCTATGGCGTAGTCATAGAATCCCTTGTAGTCGTGGCTGACGATGTATTGGAATATCTCGTGCGCAGGATTGAGGGTCTGCACAGTGACTGTGCCGGGCGTATCGGCAGAGCGTCGTCCGGCTCTGCCTGCCACCTGCGAGATCATGTTGAAGGCGCGTTCGTCGCTCCGATAGTCGGGGAAATTGATGATGCTGTCGGCGTTGACCACCACCACGGTATCTACACCGCCGAAATCCAACCCTTTGGAGACCATCTGAGTGCCTATGAGTATGTCGCCTTTGCCCGATGAGAAATCCTGGATGATATTGTCATATCCGGCTTTGTTGCGTGTGGTGTCAAGGTCCATGCGCAGTATCCGTGCCTGGGGGAAAGCGTCTGTAACCTCCTCCTCCACGCGCTCCGAGCCATAGCCTATAACCTCTATGGCTGGTTCATGGCATGCAGGACACACCGATGGGAGCTGACGGGTGGCACCGCAGTAGTGGCATACGAGCAGGCCGCGTGAGCGGTGGTAGGTCATCGCCACGTCGCAGTTGTGGCATCGTGGTATGTTGGCGCACATGCGGCATCGTGCCACCGGGGCGAATCCGCGGCGGTTGATGAATACTATCGCCTGATGTCCGCGCCCTATGGCTTCGGAAACAAGTGCATGGCTTCGCGCCGACAACGCACCCTGTGCCAGCCCCTTTTTGCGGGCATCACCCATGTCGACTATCTCTATGCGTGGCAAGGTCGCTCCCTGGTACCGCTCCGAGAGTGTGACAAGTCCGTATTTGCCGCCTGTAGTGGCTTTGTAATATGTTTCTACCGAAGGGGTAGCACTGCCGAGGAGCACTTTGGCTCCGTGCATGACTGCGAGCACTATGGCGGCATCACGGGCGTTATAGCGCGGTGCTGGATCCTGCTGTTTGTAGCTGGTCTCGTGTTCCTCGTCCACTATGACGAGTCCGAGATTGGAAAAAGGCAGGAACACCGAAGTCCTCGCGCCGAGAATCACCCGTGGCGAGCCGTCATGCAGCAGGGTGTTCCAATGCTCCACACGCACATTGTCGGAAAATTTACTGTGGTAGACCATCACCTTGTCGCCGAATACTTTCTGTAACCTGTGGCTCAGTTGGGTCGTGAGGGCAATCTCAGGCACGAGCATCAGCACCTGTTTGCCCTGACGGAGCGCATAGTCGATGAGGTGGATATATATCTCCGTCTTGCCGCTTGATGTCACACCGTGGAGCAATGTGGTGTTGTGGATCATCCATGACTGGTGTATCTCAGAGAGGGCTTTTGACTGCGGTTCGCTCAGCTTGGGAAGCTCGGGGGAGACGATGCCTGAGTATTTGAAGCGGTCGATGGTCTTGCGGTATATCTCCACGATACCCTTGTCGCTCAATGCCTTGATGATGGCTGTGGTAACGTCGGCATGCTCTATGAGGGCAGCCCGTGACACCTCTTTGGGCGGCTCTGACTGGCGGTTGAATTCGGAGAGTTGTATGAGGTTCTGCAACGCTGTCTCCTGTTTGTGGGCGCCTTTGACCTTTGAAAATGCCTCGGCAAGAGCTGCCATGTCGCCATTGGGGAAGTTGAGGCGCACATACATCTCCTGAAGAGGGCGGTATCGTTCGATAAGTCGCTCCGAGATGATGATAGCCCCTTTCTGGAGCAGGGTGGAGGTGGTGCGGGCGAGATGCTTGAGTCCGGCGGCTTTCTCTATGTCAGCCATGGTCATGCGTTTGTCAAAGTGGCTGAGCACCTGGATGACTATCGCTTCGCGCTCATTGAGAGGGTATTCCGGATCTTCCTCGTAGTCGGGATTAAGCTCAATGAAGGTTTCGCTCTCCAATTTCAGACCCGAAGGCACGGCTGCGCGGTACACGTCTCCTACAGAGCAGAGATAGTAGTCGGCAAGCCACTGCCAGTGCTTCAGCTGCGGATATCGCACTATCGGGTCGCCGTTGTCAAGCACCATTGCGATGGGCTTGGTGTCAAATCCTTCGGGTTGCAAGGGGGTGACAGACACCACGATGCCCGTGTAGAAGCGCCTCAGACCGAATGGCACGATGACGCGGCATCCCGGCTTGACTGCCGAGGCGTGCTCTTCAGGTATTTCATATGTGAACGTGCCGGCAATAGGCACAGGCATCAGCACTTCGGCAAACTTCATGTGGCTTCGGTGGTTATAATCCAGACAGTTGACATTATGTTGGAGACATGAGAACGTAGGGACGCGGCGTGCCGCGTCATCAAATGGCATCGCCTGATGCGATGACGCGGCACGCCGCGTCCCTACAAACTTACAATCTGACAAATGGACTGCAATGGTGGTTAGTGAGATACAAAGATAGCGAAAAAAATGAGTAACTTTGTCGTAGAGATGACTACATCAGCTAAAACCAGAGGATATATATTTGCGGCAGTAGCAGCTGCCACCTACGGCATGAACCCGCTGTTTGCTCTCCCGCTCTATGCCGACGGGATGAATGCTGACTCGGTGCTGCTGTTCAGGTATCTCATGGCTATGCCTGTGCTGGCGGTGATGCTCCGCCTACGTGGACACCGCTTTTCGGGGCTGACGCGTCGCCAGCTCGGAGCTGTAGCAGTCCTCGGCATCGTGATGGCTCTGTCATCTTTGCTGCTGTTTCTGAGCTACAACTACATGGAAGCCGGGATTGCCTCGACCATACTTTTCGTCTATCCGATCATGGTGGCTGCCATAGGCGTAGTGTGCTTTCATGAGAAGCTGACTGCGATGACGGTGCTGTGCATAGCGTTGGCAGTCGGAGGTATCGCTCTGCTTTATACCGGAGGGGAGGACGGTGCCACACTGTCGGCTGTAGGGACATTGATAGTCATAGCCTCGGCATTGTCATATTCCATCTATATCGTCGGGGTCAACAGGCCTATACTCCATGGCGTAGCCACGTTGAGGCTGACGTTTTATCTGCTTGGATTCGGCTCGCTGCTGTTCATAGCCAGAGTGTCGGCGATGGGCAATCTCACTGTACCGACACACTGGACCATGTGGGGCAATCTGTTATGCCTGGCGCTCTTCCCCACGGTCATCTCATTTATCTGCACCACCAAGGCCGTCCAGTATATCGGTGCTACACCCACAGCCATCCTCGGGGCTTTGGAGCCTGTCACGGCTGTGATCATAGGAATCTGCGTATTCGGTGAGACCCTTACCCCCGGTGAGACCCTCGGACTCGTGTTGATCATCGCCGCCGTCACCTTCGTGGTGGCAGGCGGCAGCATCACCGCCCCTCTCGTCCGCTTCCGCAAGCTCTTCCCGCGCATCCTCCACCGCCAATGACAGGTTGCGGCAGAAATCGTTTGGGGCAACGCATTGATATTTTGAAAATTATTGCGATATTTGCAGCGTCAAATAATAGGCACATATATATTTAATCTAATAGGACAACTTAGAGTCTAAAAAAGAACAATGAAACAAAGCGTCTTGCAAAAAGCCCGCATGGCTTATCAGCCCAAGCTTCCCATCGTGATGACACACCCGGTGAAGGTGGTCGAGGGACAGCCCACACAGTCAGTAGCTGACCAGGAAGAAATCAAGAAGCTCTTCCCCAACACTTACGGACTGCCTGAACTGCGATTTGAGCGCAACCCCAATCCTACAACCGGCAGCCCCATCAATGTCGGCGTGATTCTTTCGGGCGGTCAGGCTCCTGGCGGTCACAATGTGATTTGCGGACTTTTTGACGGCATCAAGAAGATACACCGTGACAGCCGTCTCTACGGATTCCTTATGGGTCCTGGCGGTCTCGTGGACCACAAGTACAAGGAAATCACCGCTGACCTGGTCAATGAGTACCGCAATACAGGCGGTTTTGACATGATCGGCTCTGGTCGCACCAAGCTCGAGACCAAGGAGCAGTTTGACAAGGGTCTTGAAATTCTCCGCGAACTCAACATCTCGGCTCTCGTCATCATCGGTGGCGACGACTCCAACACCAACGCTGCCATCCTTGCCGAATACTACAAGGAAATCAATGCCGGCGTGCAGGTGATCGGCTGCCCCAAGACCATCGACGGCGACCTCAAGAACGAGGTTATCGAGGCTTCTTTCGGCTTTGACACCGCTACCAAGACCTATTCGGAGGTTATCGGCAACATACAGCGTGACTGCCTCTCGGCTAAGAAATACTGGCACTTTATGAAGCTTATGGGTCGCTCTGCTTCTCATATCGCCCTCGAGTGCGCTCTCCAGACCCAGCCCAACGTGACCATCATCTCGGAAGAGGTAGAGGAGAAGAACCAGACTCTCGCCGACATCGTCAACCACATCGCTGACATCGTTGTGGCACGTCAGGAGAAGGGCTGCGGCTACGGTACAGTGCTCGTGCCCGAAGGTCTCATCGAGTTCATCCCCGCTATGAAGAAGCTCATCGCCGAACTCAATGAGATGCTCGCCCACAATGCCGACGAATTTGCTGCCGCTGCTGACCAGCGTCAGTATGTGATAGACCATCTTGATGCCGAGAACGCTAAAATCTACGCATCTCTGCCCGCCGGTGTAGCCCGTCAGCTCACCCTCGACCGCGACCCCCACGGCAACGTGCAGGTATCGCTCATCGAAACAGAGAAGCTTCTCAGCGAGATGGTGTCTCACCGCCTCGAAGAACTCCGTGCCGAGGGCAAATATGCCGGCAAGTTCTCTACAATGCACCACTTCTTCGGTTATGAAGGACGTTGCGCGTTCCCCTCTAACTTCGATGCCGACTACTGCTACGGTCTCGGTTTCACTGCTTCTTGCCTAATCAATGCCGGCGTGACAGGTTACATGTCAAGCATGCGCAATCTGACCAAGGCATCTGTGCAGTGGCTCCCCGGTGGCATACCTATCACCATGATGATGAACATGGAGCGTCGTCACGGAGCCATGAAGCCTGTGATCCAGAAGGCTCTCGTGGACCTCAAAGGCAATGCTTTCCGCTACTTCGCGTCTAAGCGTGACTCATGGGCTGTCAATGACAACTATGTATATCCCGGTCCCGTGCAGTATTACGGTCCCGCCGAGGTGTGCGACCAGCCCACGCTCACACTTCAGTATGAGCATATCGGCAAGTAATCACTCCGCATAAACCATACAAACGAGCGAGGAGACCCGTCAACGGTCTCCTCGCTTGCTTTTTCTGTCTTTTTGATTGCAAAATGGAAAATAATGTGTAAATTTGTCAAGAATAGGCGCGTTTGAAGCGTAATCGGTAATGCAATTATCTGATAATTTGATAGCATGGAGAAAATAGACAGTCTTGACAGGCAGATACTTGAAATCGTCATGAACAATGCACGCATCCCCTCTAAGGATGTGGCAATAGCATGCGGTGTGTCGCGTGCGGCAGTGCATCAGCGCATACAGCGCATGATAGACCTCAATGTCATCACCGGGTCAGGCTACTATGTCAATCCTCATGTGCTGGGATTGAACAATTGTACATTCATAGGCATCACCCTCGAGAGAGGCGCTCTCTACCGCAAGGTTGCGGCTGAGCTTGAAAAGATACCGGAAGTGACCGAATGCCACTTCGTCACCGGACCTTACACAATGCTGATAAAGCTGTTTGCGCGTGACAACGAGCACCTCATGGAGCTGCTCAATGACCGCATACAGATGATACCGGGCGTGACGCATACCGAGACGCTCATATCGCTTGACCACTCGATACATCGCAAAGTCCCCATTTACCCCGAATGATGTCAGAGAGACATCGTGTCAACCTCCATATCGGCTCCTGTTCGGCTGCCGACATATGGGCATGGATTGTCGTGGGGCTGATAGGCATACATACTGTAGTGTTCGGCTCCATGCAGCTGCTTGCCGGCGATGATGCCGTCTATGCCGATGGGATGAAGGTGGTCGCAAGCTCGCTATGGGGCTATATCAAGCTTGCTGGCGGACACTGGATATATAGCAACGGACGCATGGCAAATCTGCTTGCGCCATGGTGGCTCGGAGGTGTTAACCGTTGGGTGCTTGATGCTGTCAACGGGCTGATGTGCTTCGGCTTCTATGCTCTGACGCTTGTATTGTCAGGATTAGGGAAGCGTCACACCGCTACGGCAAAACTGTTTGTGACAGCGTTGCTGCTCCTTACATTCCCATGGTGGGATGCGTTCATGCTCTATGACGTGATGTTTAACTATGTGTGGTCATCGGCTTTGGTCATGGCTGTGCTGTGGTTGCTGCTGCGCGGAGCCACGCTGCGCTGCCGATGGTGTGCATGGCTATTGGCTGCTTTTGCCGCTTCGATGCATGAAGGGTTGGGTGTGTCTGTCTCCGTCGGGCTGTGTGCATGGATGTGGATGTCAAAGCCGTGGCGAGAGATGTCATCCGTACAGAGGGGGATGGTCATAGGCTTCTTCTGCGGTACATTGTTTGCATTGCTGTCGCCAGGCATATGGGGTCGTTTCATCGCCGAGGGCATCGGTGTCGGCGAGCGTATACCTAACGATGTGCTGTGGCTATTGTTGCTTAAAAGCGATTTCTATGCGCTGTCTCTTGTCATTTTCGTGGCTTTTATGGCGGTATTTCGCCGTCATCGGCTTGTCGAGATGTCACATACTCCGTGGATCATATTCGTAGTGGCATCAATCGTGGCTGCATGTATGTCAGGGTCAAGCGGCATAGTGGGACGCAGCGGATGGTTTGCCCAGCTGACGGCGATTATCGCCCTGGTACAGTGGGGGCGCCGATATGGATGGCGCATAGGACGTGTGGCAGGAGGAATAGTGTCGGCAGTGCTCAGCGTGTTGATTCTCGGACATCTGATAGCGGTCGACGTGGTACAGTCACGCATGCGCCGTGAGCTGACAGCGGCGTTGGAGACCTATAGCCGTAATCCCTATGAGCCGGTATACATGGATTATCTGCCTTGGGATTCGTACAGATGGCTAACGCTTGCCAAAGTGAGAGGCATTCCTGAGCCTTATGAAAAATACATGTCCATGCACTATTCTACGCAATATGCTCCCGAAGGGATGCCGCCTATGGTGGTTTTGCCCGCTGCGCTCAGGAATATTGCTGTCAAAGATGGAGATATGATCAAGGTGGGTGATGGTTTTGTCACTACCACGTTGCCCGATCTGCCCTATGCTGGCGCGCCGGCTTTTGAAATTGGCGGGAAGCATTACATCCCGGTAAGATATACAGACGCGAAGAAGCGCCAGATGTATTATCTGGCGCCTCTGAATCTACGATGCGGTGACCGCATATATTATCAGCCCGCTATGGAGCTGTGAAGTGTCATCGTGTGGGACCGTCCATTGGCTGACGCGGATGGTTGGTCTGCGTCAGGTGCTTGAGGGTGTACTCGGCAAGTCCTTCAAGCCACATGCGGTTGATGTTGTGTAAGCTGCCGAGGAGCTCATCCGTGGCAAGGCTGCCCTTTACAGACATTTCGGTAAGAATGCGTGTGCCGTGGTCAGGAGCCATGGCGAGAAGCCATGCCTGGCAGAAGCTGAATTCGGCTCCGTCTTTCCCCTTGATATTTCCTTCCCACGATATGCGGCCTGGACGGTCGGCTTTGGGTTTTACGCATTCAAGCACGTGGGCGGCAAGGCTCAGACCAGCCTCGCGGTACTCAAATTCGGCTTTGGCGAAAAGATGGGGGTCTTCAATAGAAGGGTCGATGAACTGTGCATCCATCACATCCTTTGTAAAGCGGTTCCAGTCGGATATATTGGTCAGATAGGGCCATAGCTCCTCGGGGTCGATATGCTTTACTATCAGTTCGTTGGATACGATGCCGTCGGCGAGTGAAGGCTCGTAGGCTGGCGGCCAGATGATTTTGTCGGTAATCATAGTGTTTGGTATAATTGAATTTCGGTTATTCGGATGGTGTGTTACTAAAATAAGGTTTGACAGACGCTTTTGGTTCAAAATACGATGGATAATGCGAAGCCTGGAGCGCCTTTGACAAGGGTGGGCATGATTGACGAGTAAATAGGGAATCCGCCGTGATGGTCTTTGAGGTGCTCGCCGTCAAGATCCAGATGGTATCCTCTAAGAGGGTTGCCGCGGAATAGGTCAAGAAATTCGTTGACCGGGTCAATCAGGAATGCCACGATGCCTCCGATGATCGGCGAACCCCACAGACGGTAGTCGTTGGCGACGATTTCACGTTTGAGTTTGTAGAAAAGCTCTCCGATGACTGAGCCGACCACCGGGGTTATCACTATGTCCTGATACGACGGACGCTCCATAAAAGCCTCGATGCCAAACTCCCACAGCACCGTGGAGACGAACGCCGACGACAGCATCGACCTCCAGAAGTTGAATCCGCATGTTCGAGCAGCCATGAAGTATGCCGCACCGGCGTAGGGGTGGAGCAGATAGTTGAACACCCAGTTGTCTCGGTCAAGTTCAGGGTTGCGCACGAATATGTTGCGGTACCAGCGTTTGAAGGGTGGCACTTCCTGGAGTTCCTTGCGATTCCAGGAAGTGGCATCTTCGGGAAGACACTCCAACACTGCGAGAGCACCTCCCATAGCTCCTGCTATCAAACCCATGTTTGCCCAGTAGCGACCCCAGTCAGGGTCGTTGAGAGTCATGGAGTAGGGTCTGAAATAAAGCGGCAATCCCTGAGGTCCAGGGGTGGGCACGATAGTAGGAGCCATAGCGAGAAAATCTTCGTCAATCTGCTGTTTCCGATACACGATGCTCCTTGTGAGATACTCGTCATCAAGCTGCAACATGGTCACAGCGATGGAATCAAACAGAGCTCCGCGGGTGACGCTCATCCGGCTGCGCGACAATGTGTCGGCCGGTATGCTGTCACTCATGATGACAGCGGCAGAATCTGTCTCTGCCACTGTCTGCGCCTCAACGGCTGATGCGGCTACAGGAATCATCAGCCATGATAATAGCACTGATATCATGGCGGCTGCACCTCTGGGTAATGTGGTGAAAAATGAAGTACCGGATTTCATGATGATGCGATCGGTAAGTAATTAGGATATAATCTTAACACACGAGAGGCTCCGAAAGTGCATAAAAAAGCAGATATATGCAAAAATTGAAGTCTTATCGGAGTCATAATGAGTTAAAAGTGCTAATTTTGTAACGAAAAACATACCTGCTATGAAATCACTAATACGCTTGCTGACAATCTTTGCATTGATGATATCTACGGGCATTTCGTATACATATGCCCAGATGGAAAACCCTGTCAGATGGACGGTGAAATCCGTTGAGGATGCTTCTGCCCGCAGGGTCGCGGTAGAGATGACGGCATCGATAGAGAACGGTTGGCACATGTACAGCAATCTCGTCGATCCTAATGTCGGACCTACGCCATTGAGCGTTGAACTAAAGGATGTGAAAGGGCTTAAACCGATAGGAGACCTTCAGGCATCAAAAGCTCCTGTGCATAAATTTGATGATGTGTTTCAGGCTGAACTGAGCTGGTGGTCCGGGCGCGTGACCTTGAAACGCATCTTTGAGGTGACCGGTGACACATATTCTGTCAGCGGTAATATCAGGTATCAGGCTTGTAATGACGGAAGCTGTCTGCCTCCGACCAAAGAACCTTTCGAGGTCAAAGGGACAATGCCGTCAGCAACCGGGGCACAACCGGCAGATGCGTTGCCGCAGGTTGGCGATACGATTACTAAAGGTGGTGTCGCGTCAGCAGACACTACCGTATCTGCCATCGGACAGGAAAGTCTTGGCGATTTATGGGCTCCTGTGACATTTAACGGTGCTAATCCCAGTGATGATTATAATTCGTCATCGCTGTGGTGGATATTCTTTACATGCTTTCTCGGTGGATTTGTGGCGTTGCTTACGCCATGTGTGTGGCCCATGATACCGCTGACGGTCAGCTTTTTCCTCAAGAAAGGTAAAAGCCGCAGCCGTGCGGTGGGCGATGCGCTGACCTACGGTTTGTCAATTATCGTCATCTACGTGCTGCTCGGTATGGTCGTGACGCTGATATTCGGCGCGGATTCGCTCAACGCGCTGTCGACGAGTGCGGTGTGTAATATAATTTTCTTCCTGCTGCTGGTTGTGTTTGCTGTATCGTTTTTCGGTGCATTTGATATAACGCTGCCCTCCAAGATGGTCAACAGGATAGATGCCCGGGCAGAGAAATCAACCGGATTGCTTGGTATGTTTTTCATGGCGTTTACACTGACTCTGGTGTCGTTTTCATGCACCGGTCCTATAATAGGTACTCTGCTTGTAGAGGCTGCCACTTCGGGTGATAAATTCGGTCCGATGGTAGGTATGTTCGGCTTCTCGCTTGCATTGGCTATACCTTTTGCGCTGTTCGCCCTGTTCCCGTCATGGCTTCAGAGCGCGCCCAAGAGCGGAGGCTGGATGGGAACGGTCAAGGTGGTGCTCGGGTTTATTGAACTTGCGCTGTCGCTGAAGTTCCTGTCGGTGGCTGATCTGGCTTACGGCTGGCATATTCTTGACCGAGAGGTATTCCTGTGCTTGTGGATTGCCGTATTCGGTCTGCTGGGTGCCTATCTGATGGGTTGGTTCAACTTCAAGCACTACGGACCTGCCGACTCGTCGATAGGTCTCGTGAGGTTTTTCCTTGCTATGGTCTCGTTTGCATTCACGGTGTATCTTGTGCCTGGTCTGTGGGGTGCGCCGCTTAAGGGTGTAAGCGCGTTTGTACCTCCGCTCTATACACAGGATTTCAACCTCTACGGTGACGGATTCAAGGAGTATCATGACTATGATGAGGGCATGGCTGTAGCTGCGCGCGAGAACAAGCCCGTATTCGTGGACTTCTCGGGCTATGGATGTGTCAATTGCCGCAAGATGGAGGGCGCAGTTCTCGATCAGGCTGACATAAAGACTATGATTGATGATAACTTTGTGGTCATCAAGCTCATGGTTGATGAGAAGAAAGCTCTGCCACAGCCGCGTAATGTTGTGGAAAACGGACGTGAAATCACGCTTGACACCTATGGAGAGCTGTGGAGCTACCTGCAACGCTCTAAGTTCGGAGCCAATGCCCAGCCCTATTACGTGGTGCTTGACACGCAGGGACGTTTGCTCTCCGGTCCTTACAGCTACGATGAAAACGTGGCGAAATTTGCCAAATTCCTTGAGCAAGGTATCAGCGGTTTCAAAAAGTAGCTGACCGACGGTTTTTGCGATAGAAGTTCCATAGCTTTTTGCCCAATGATCGCAGACGGGGACCTTGCTCGAGGTTCTCAAGGACGCTTATGGCTTCAATCAGTATATGTCCTGCGGCTCCAAGAGATGTGAGCCATAAGAACGGCGGCGGGACAGACATGCCGTTGTGGCTTAGAAAGAGGCAGCTGAGCACGATGGCGATGTCTATGCCTGTAAGCATAGCCATCAGAACGAGATAAGACGAGAGTTTGCTGACAGTGCGGCGCAGGCTGTGGGAGGTGCGTTTGATGCCCATACGTTTGGCTTTGCGCATGCCACTCCAAAGGTCAATGAGGGCTGAGAACACTACAGATGTGTATTCCACAGCACCGATGAGACATAACTGGATAATAGCTGGCAGGGATGTGTCAGGGTCGGGGATAAACAGGTCGGATACAAAAAACGGGATGGTCAACATGTCGTGAAAAAAGGGGTTGGTGGTGGGATTCACGACAAAATTAGCCCCGTCTCAAGCAGCCGCCATGCGAAAATATCAGTAGATGAGCATCCAGTAGGCACCGCAGTCACGCAGATATCGTATCCTGTCCCACGGTATCAGTTCGTCAGCGGGGACACGCCTGTCGGGATCCGGGCGGTATTCTATCCTGACCCATTGTCCGCGGCATATGACCAAGCGGTGGGGGATTATCGCCCGAGCCGTCTCGGGACGCAAGGCTTGGCTGTAGAAGATTATGAGTATGACAGATGGTGTCAGCACCATGACGAGCATAAGTGCCACCAGTGCCCAACGAATATCATGAAGGGCTACGGATGCCGCTATGAAGATGATAGGCACCGCAGCCAGAGCTACGCCCCATATCTTCAGCCATCGCCCCAGGAGATGGCGCACCATGGCACTGACGGGAACTTTGAAGTAGTCTGTCGTGACCATATTTTGGGGGTCTACCATATCTCTTTCTTCCATTTCTGAGGCAATCTTGATATGATTTTATCGACAAGCCGAGGCATCCATCGGCGTTTATAGTGGAAAATTATGGCGGACAGCAGCCATATCGTTATGAAATAGACAACTATAAAACGCCAATATGTGGCAGAAAAACCTTGCGTGTCAAAAAGCCGAGCTCCGAGTGTGTACATCAAGAAGCCGGGTTTGCTGTCTTGAAGCAGATAGCAACCCAGAGATGCCGCTCCGAGCAGATTGATGAGCTTATTGTGAAACGAGAAGCGTGTGAAGAAACATACGAAGAAAAATGCACTCAGATTAATCAGAAGCCCCTGCCGCTGATAAGGTGAAAAAAGTGACGTCTGCACGTCCGGTTCTTCGACTGACGGGAGGTGCAGTATCCCTTGCATAGTCGCAAACAGTAGGAACCCGCCAATAAGCGCCCATGGGGAAAGGGTACTGAGACGCGGCTCCCGTACCATCCACCATCCGATTACATAGAGCCATAGGAAATAAAACATGACATCAGCAGGATAGATGTAGTCGTAGTAATCGAATCCCCAGTAGTTATACATGTCATGGAGCGGATTCTGTCCCAGCCAGCCGCAGTAGATGCCTGCACACGTAAGCATGAGGACGAGAAGCCTCAATGACCGTAAGTCGAAGCGGCACAAACCTTTGTTGACCAATGGGATAAGTGTAATCAGGAGCAGATATGCCTTGATAAACCAGTAGTGGCTGCTTCCGATAGGGAATACAAGGGATTTGACGAGGTCGGTGACAGTGTGGTATTCGGCTGCAGTCTTGCCGAGCAAAGCTATTGTCACGAGTGACAGGACGTTGAATAACAGGACTGTCAGCCATATATTGATTACCGATTTCCATGTAAGTCGCAATCCCATGACTCCCAGCAACATGACATATACAGACACGCAGCATGAATTTATGCCGAATATGATTATGCCCCATGCGTCGTATAATGCAAAATCGGTGGCGGTCTTGGAGAATGTCAGGTGCTCGAGCAGTATCATCGACATGGCAAGAATGCGGGCAAGCTCGATAGAAGAATTGCGGCATGATGAGCGAGCCACAGTAGGCATCGGTGTGAGTGTAGCTGTGGGTGCTGTCGCGCGTAATGCCGGAAGCCGCCGGGCTATGAAGTCAGTAATCAGTAACAGCGGCTCGTATATGAGCCATGCTATAATCGCGGCAAAAGCCGTGGTGGACAGGCATATTACTGCCATTGTCGCCAGATTGGCTTTCAGAGACAGTTCGGTGATGTCCATCAGCCGTGTGGCGGCAGGACCCGTTATCAGCATAAATGTGCCGAGTATGGCAGTCGCGAGCCACGGAGGACCATTATAATCGCGTCGATGTCGTGTGGCATATGCGAATAGTAACACTGAAACCGTCAGGCTGAATGCGTTGTTGGCATGTCCCGACGAAAACCAGTAGGTCCACGGTCCGCTCATCCAGTCATGAATGTAAATAGCCGCTCCGAGGGCTATGGTGCATGCTCCGCTGCCGATAAACAGCCAGCGAGAGGGAAACCGGTCAAGGACGTGCGTGCACCTAATGTAATATCCGGTAACGTATAGATATATAAGGTAATATAGATTCCAGTGCCACCATGCAAGATAGTTCTCTGCCATCCATCCGCACAGGATGACCGAGACTGTCAGGATGATTACAAGGGCTTTTATCTGCGGTCGGTCAAGAGCAGCAAGCCCTCTGTTGATGAGCGGGGATAGTATAAGCAAAAAGAGATAGCCGTGTATCAGCCGATACGGCATCGATGATACCGGGAAGAATAGCATTGTCAGTGCTGTGGTCAGGAGGTTGTGGGGGCTGTCCGTAGCGGTATCCCATCCTGTTAAATGGGAGCCGGCAACAGAGACTAATGCGAAATTGACCGCATCGTATGACAATGCCACTAAAGCCAGCATTATCACGGACCGCCATGACAATCGCATGCCGCAGTATCCTATACACAGACCGAGGAGATTTATGCCTATAGAGAGAATATTCTCGGCAAAAAGGATTGACGACTCTGAGGCATCCCAGCTCCCTCCGATGCTCACTACGGCATACATTGCTACCACCATCGTCACGGCGATAGCGGCTGTTACTGCAATGGATGCCTGTCTGAACGGTTGGGGAAGGGTCATTGGTGCAAGAGATGGTCGTCAGGTGAACAGTGCTTTGAATGCTTCTTCCACTTTAGACACTTCGATGCAGCGTATCTTCATCTTGGAAGTGTCCATCCCTTTGAGATTGCCGCGAGGAATCAGGATGGTGGACATACCGAGCTTTTCGGCTTCAAGTATGCGCTGCTCTATGCGTGTCACCGGGCGTATCTCGCCTGAAAGCCCGATTTCCCCAGCCATGCACATGTCACGGGGCACAGCAAGGTCTACGTTGCTTGACATTATGGCGGCTGTCACGGCAAGGTCAAGAGCCGGGTCGTTGACTTTGATACCTCCGGCGATATTGAGAAACACGTCTTTGGACGCAAGGTGGAAGCCCGCACGTTTTTCAAGCACGGCAAGGAGCATGTTCATGCGCTTGGAATCGAATCCTGTCACGGCTCGTTGCGGTGTGCCGTAGGCAGCTGTGGAAACCAGAGCCTGTACTTCGATCATGAATGGGCGGATGCCGTCGAGCGTCACGCCTATGGCTACTCCCGAGAGCTCTTCTTCCGAATGGCTCAGTAGCATTTCCGAGGGGTTGGCGACTTCGCGCAGACCGCGCTGGCACATCTCGTAGATGCCTAACTCCGATGTGCTGCCGAAGCGGTTTTTGATACTTCGGAGTATGCGGTACATGTAGTGCTTGTCGCCTTCGAAGTGTAGCACCACATCCACTATGTGCTCAAGCACTTTCGGTCCGGCTATGCTCCCCTCCTTGGTGATGTGACCGATGAGGAGCACCGGCACGCCTGATGTCTTGGCGTAGCGGAGCAGCCGGGCGGCGCATTCGCGCACCTGACTGACACTTCCAGCCGATGACTCTATGGTGTCGGAGGCTATGGTCTGGATTGAGTCGACCACGAGGAGCTGGGGCTTCACATGGTCGATGTGGTCCATGATGGTTTCCAGAGAGGTCTCGCACACGATGTAACAGTTTTCGCTTAGACGTCCGAGGCGTTCGGCGCGCATTTTGAGCTGGGCTGCGCTTTCCTCTCCGGAGACGTAAAGGATGCGGCGGCTCTTGATGGAGAGCACGTTTTGCAACACGAGGGTGGACTTGCCGATGCCCGGTTCGCCGCCTATCAGCACCATGGAGCCTGTCACCAGTCCGCCTCCGAGCACACGGTTAAGCTCGTCGGAGGGCATATGTATGCGCTCCTCGTCGCTGCGTGGGATGTCGGAGACTCTGACAGGACGGCTTTTGAGCTCGCGGGAAGCTAACGGAGCCTTGGATGAAGTGGGGGATACGCGTTCTTCAACCATGGTGTTCCATTGCCCGCACTGGGAGCACCGTCCTTCCCATTTAGGCGATTCGGCACCGCATTCGGTGCAAAACCATGCAGTCTTGATTTTCTTTGCCATAGCTTTACAAAGATAGCGAATATGTGGGAAAAGATGTAACTTTGCTGGCAAATTCCAGTCATTATGAAATCACAGCAGCAGATTATATGTGACCTTGTCGGTGTCGGCTCGGCTAAAGTCGCTTATACACCCGTGGAGAAATTTGTCCGCACGGTCATGGCAGGTGCGTTTATAGCTTTGGGCGGCATTTTGTCAATTGTCGCCTCGGCTGGTTTTGCCGATAATCCTTCGGCTCAGAAGGTGATGTCGGGTCTGACGTTCCCTATCGGACTGTTGCTTACGGTGGTGTTTGGGGCGGAGCTGTTCACTGGTAATTGTGCCGTGCTCATGCCTGGTGCGCTCCAGGGCAGATTGTCTATCGGTCAGGTCGCTAAAAATCTTGCCGTGGTATGGGTTGGAAACTTTGTAGGGGCTTTGTTGATTGTAGGTTTGATGGTGATCGGAAGCGGTCTGCTTGATGCCGATCCGTTTTCGGCTGTGATAATAAAGCTGGTGGACGCGAAGATGTCCTTGTTGCCTATGACCGCCTTTTGGCGCGGCATAGGGTGCAACTGGCTCGTCTGCCTTGCCATATGGCTTGCTCTGACCTCCGATGGTATTGTGGGTAAAGCTGTGGGCTGCTGGATCCCTGTTGCTGCATTTGTTATATTGGGTCTGGAGCACTCTGTTGCCAACATGTTTTTCATCCCTGCCGGCATGTATGTGTCCGGATTGTGGGATTGGAGCGGTCTGGTCTGCAATCTTCTCCCCGTTACTCTCGGCAATATCGTAGGTGGCTCGCTTTTTGTAGGCTGTCTCTATGCATGGCTCTATCGTTCTGACATCTGATAAAGACGCCTACTTGTCGTCATAATGCCCCTCGACTTCGATGATCATGACGCACACGGTGTTGTCATATATGTCATAGATGACACGGTCATGGGCAGTCAATCTGCGTGAGTATGCACATCGTTGCCTCCTTTGAGAGGTTCGGGATGCCCAATGCCAGTGCGTGGATGTTGGGTGATATCTTGGAGTATATTGGTCAGTTTCTTGAAAACCAACGGATTTGACTTCTTCCACTTACCCATGGTTTTCAGTGCCTTGGGATCAAAAGAGATAGAATAGCGCATTACAAAGAATTTAAGAGGTCATTTAGCTCCTCTGCTGTATGGCATGTTGTGCAATTCCCTCTATTGTAGTTCTGGCGAGCTTCATTAATGCGGCTTTGCAGTTCGGGCGTGATTGTGAGGTCGTCATCGTTGACGGGGATGAGGGCGTAGGTCTGGCGTTTGCGGCGGATAAGGACGCGTTCACCGGCATCAACCTTGTCAAATGATGATGCCATATTACTGCGGAAATCTCTGACTGTGAGTGTGTACATGGTGCTTATGTGTTTCTGACGTTTTCGCAAATATAACGGTTTCTTTGTAATATAACAAATATGTGTACACAAAAGCGTGCACATATTTGAATATAAATAAAAAAAGATGATGAAGCGGATGGCTTCATCATCTTCAAGCTTTTGTTGTTGGTCGGGGTGACTAGACTCGAACTAGCGACCTCACGCCCCCCAGACGCGTACTCTAACCAACTGAGCTACACCCCGATTTGATTTTCAAAAGCGATGCAAAGGTAAGGAGTTTTGGGGAATGATGCAATACTTTGCGCCAAAAATTATCACATTTTAACAGATGCGAGGTGCTATGAAGTGGCTCATGCGTTCTGCCGGGATGTCTCGACGACGTGTGTAATCATCAAACTGCTCGGGTGATATGTCTCCTATGCTGAAATAGCGGGCATCATCGCGGATGATGAAAAATCCAGTCGTAGTGGCTTGCGGATAGAGCGCTCCGTTTTCGGTGTAAGTGATGCCTAATGAGTCGTAATCAAGCAGTTTGTCAGCCTCAAAGATGAGAGACTGGTCGGGCATTGACTGGTAGCCGATGGCTGGACGGATGCCGCGGCCGCCGGAGATGCGCTGGTGGAGCATCTCGGTGGCGGCTTCGGCGAGTCGGTCGGCTATGGACTGATGTAACATTGCTGAGAACTCATCGCCGGAAGCCCGTCGCGATTCTATGCGCTCTTGTATCTCTGGACCTACTGTGCATGTGAAGAATGTCAGACGGTCAGGGTATGTGATGCTGTCTGTAGCCTCGGCTACGAAGTCAGCCAATGCCAGCCTCGGTTGTCCGCCGGCATCAGTCTGCTGGCGGAGTGTCGGAAACACTACTTCCTCGCTGTCTGTTTGTATGGCTATGTCGTTTCCTCTCGAGCCTGCGGCATGTGTGGCGGTGCGTACGGTGATTCCTTGCGGGAATTTCTCGGATAGGGTGTCAAGCAGCCGGTTTGCCTCCTTTATGAGCTGCATGGCTTCCGCCCCTTTCTTGCGTTTCTCTTCTGGCAGCGATGCAAGCCACTGGGCGCGGCAGTGGTCGCAGCCTTTGATGTCGGTCATTGAGGCGAGGGATGCATCCAGACCCCACGCTATCAGGAATGCGCGCCAGTTGATGTAACTGCGCACTTCGGATATGGGCACATGGCGTGTTTCTGTGCCAACGGGGAGGGGAGATGACTGGCTGCCGTCGGTGGGTGCTGGTTGTCGCAGGTTGTTTGCCTGCTGGAAAGACAGCAAGGGCGACGAGGGTGCGTCATGGTCGTGTCGCAGATTCTCCTGTCGGGCTTGAAGTTGGCGGATGGCTTCCTGACGTGTGGCAGGGTTGAGCCATTGGCGTGCTACGCCTGGGAGCTGGGCGGCATCGACGGTGTGAAACACTTGTCCGCTGTATCCTGGGGCTATGCGCACCGCTGTGTGTATGGCGGATGTGGCAGCTCCGCCCACAAACAGTGGTATCCGCAGCCCTTCGCGCTCCATCAGGGCGGCAAATTCCTGCATCTCGTGGAGCGAGGGGGTGATGAGTCCGCTCAGACCTATCATGTCGGCTTTGAAGTCTCGGGCATGGGCGAGGATGGTCTCTGCCGGGACCATCACGCCGAGGTCGTCGACCTTGAAACCGTTGCAGCGAAGTATGATTGCCACTATGTTTTTGCCTATGTCGTGAACGTCGCCTTTGACGGTAGCGAGCACCACACGTGGAGCGTCAGACTGGGCGGCGTCACCTGAAGCAGAGGACTGTTCGATGTAAGGGGTCAGCCATTTGACAGCCTCTTTCATGGCTCCGGCACTCTTGACCACCTGAGGCAAGAAAATGCGGCCGTCGGCAAACAGCCTGCCTACTTCGTTCATGCCCGACATCAGACTGCCGTCCACGATTTCCATGGCTGACTTGCCGGCATCTATCTCGCTCTGGAGCAGAGCCTCTATGCCCTCGTGCCGTCCGCGCACTATCATCTCGGCTATACGCTCCGATGCGGATTTGGTGGCGGAGGGGTTTGGGGATGCCTTGGCAGGCTCAGGCTTGGTGGCAGCGAGTATCTCCCCGGCGAGGTCTACAAGGCGGTCTACGGCATCGGATGAGTCATTAAGCAATACATGGTCAACGGCCTCGATGAGCTGAGGGTCGAAATCTTCGCTCTTTTTCATGGCTGACGGATTGACGATGCCCATATCCAGACCCTCGGCTAGGGTTATGAATCGCGTGTGCATCGCTTCGCGGACTGTGTTGTTGCCGCGGAATGAAAACGACAGGTTGCTTATGCCTCCGCTGACATGCACACCGGGCATTTCTGCCTTGATGTACTTGCTGGCTTCGATGAAAGCCCTGCCGAAATCGTTGTGGGCTTCTATGCCTGTGGCAACGGCAAGCACATTGGGGTCGAATATGATGTCGCATGGATGTAACGCGGCTTTGTTGACGAGCAGGTCGTACTGGCGGCGCACGACCTCCATCTTGCGCTCGTATGTATCAGCCTGCCCTGTCTCATCCATTGCCATCACCACTACGGCGCATCCCATGTCGCGTATCTCGCGGGCTCGGAGCAGAAATGTCTCTTCTCCCTCTTTGAGCGATATGGAGTTGACGATGCCGCGTCCGCGCAGATGCTTCATGCCTTCGGCTATCGCTGCCCAGTTGCTGGAGTCTATCATGACGGGGGCGGTGGATGTCACGCTGTCGGAGGCGAGGAGTTCAAGGAACCGAGCCATTTCGGCAGGTGCATCAAGCATGGCGTCGTCGACATTGACATCGATGACGGCTGCCCCGGCATGAATCTGTGAGCGTGCTATGTCTATCGCCTCGTCAAGTTTTCCCTCCTTGACGAGACGCAGGAATTTGCGGCTTCCAGCCACGTTGCATCTCTCCCCGATTTTTACGAAATCGCCGCCCGTGGCGAGTATGTCGGTCAGTTCAAGCCCTGCGAGCCTCATATGGTCATCGGGGGTAGGGATGGGACGCGGCGTGGCATCGGCTGCCAGAGCGGCAAGCGCGCGGATATGGGCTGGGGTAGTGCCGCAGCATCCGCCTACGATATTGAGCATCCGTGCATCAAGCAGCAGACGGATGGCGTCTGCCATCTTCTCCGGAGTTTCGTCATATCCGCCTGACTCGTTGGGCAGTCCGGCGTTAGGGTAGAAGCTCACGGCACAGGGGATGGCATTGAGCTGCTTAATATACGGGATGAGCTGGTCGGCGCCGAAGCCGCAGTTGAGACCTATGGACAGGGGCTGTGCGTGTGCCACCGAAGCGACGAATGCCATCAGTGTCTGTCCGGCTAGTGTGCGCCCGTTTTCGGTCAGGGTGGCTGATATCATAATGGGCACTCTGCGACCTGAGGCTTTCATGGACTGTATGGCGGCGTATATCGCTGCTTTGACGTTGAGTGTGTCAAAACAGGTCTCGAACAGCAGGGCATCAACGCCTGCATCGATGAGTGCCGCGGTCTGCTGGCGGTAGGCTTCGGTGAGCGTGTCCCATGTCAGAGGGTCGGCATCGCCGAGACTTGCAGCCATTGACAGGGATTTGTTGGTCGGTCCGATGCTGGCTGCCACCCATCTGACGGCTCCGGGATGGCTTGTGCAGAACTCGTCCACCGCCTCCCGCGCTACCTTGACGGCGGCGCGGTTAATCACGTCCACATGTTCCTCTAATCCGTATTCTGCCAGTGACAGACTGTTGGAGCTGAACGTGTTGGCGCATATTATATCGGCACCGGCATCAAGATATGCCTTGTGGATGTCGCGGATTACAGCCGGAGCGGTTACCGACAGCACATCGTTGCATCCGGCGAGGTTGCATGAGTGGGATGCGAATTCTTCACCTCTGAAGTCGGCTTCCGTCAAGCCGTATGACTGTATCATAGTGCCCATGGCACCGTCGAGCACAAGCACTCTGTGGGTGACGGCTTCGGCAAGCAGTGCGCTGTTGCCGTCGTAGTGCATCTGTCTTATGTCCTGTAGATTATCTGTGGTTGCCATATGCTTGGTTGGGTGGTGGTTGATGTGTGTGCAAAGTTACTAAAAAATGTCCCTACACATCGTCGTGCAGGGACATTTCTCCTCATTTATATAACATTTTATACACACATCAGTGACTGTCCGTTAATTTTCATTCGCATCCCTTGAACCATTGGTCATCAGTCACAGAGTCTTCGGCAAGTTCGGTCGAGGCTTCGTTGCCGTATTCTTCGTCATGCTGCGAGCGGTCGAGTCCGATTTCCTCGCTGTGGCGCGATACGCGCATAGGTATCATCTTGTTGGTCAGCCAGTAGAGCGCGTAGCTCATGATGAATGTGTAGGCGCATACTACCACGAGGGCGAGGATGTGCATCCAGAAAAATTCGTTGTGGCTGATCATGTCGGGGTCTTGCTTGGCGAAATAGCTGTAGGCGAAGACTCCGGTGAACACTGTGCCGAGGATGCCGCCGAGACCGTGGGTGGGAAATACGTCAAGCGCATCGTCAAACGAGTGTGTACGGCTCTTCCATGTCACGGCGAGGTTGCAGCAGAGGGTTATGATGAATGAGATGAAGATGCTCTGACCGACGGTCACCCATCCTGCGCAGGGGGTGATGGCGACAAGTCCGACTACTGCGCCGATTGCTGCGCCCATTGCCGAGGGCTTGTGTCCGCGAAGTGCATCGAACACCACCCATGTCACCATGGCTGTTGCGGCGGCGGTGTTGGTGTTGAGAAATGCTGATACTGCCACTCCGTCAGCTGCAAGAGAGCTGCCGCCGTTGAATCCGAACCATCCCAACCAAAGCAGGGCTGCGCCGAGAAGCACGAATGGCACATTGGCTGGCTTGGAATCCTTGGTGCTGGTGCGCTTGCCGAGGAAGAGTGCTCCGGCAAGAGCCGCAACGCCCGAGGCTGCATGCACCACGATGCCGCCTGCGAAATCATGCACGTGCCACTGTGCCAGCAGTCCGTCAGGATGCCATGTGACATGAGCCAGAGGGCAGTAGACAAGGATGACCCACAGTATCATGAATATCAGATACCCCGAGAAGCGCACACGCTCGGCAAATGAACCGGTGATAAGCGACGGGGTGATGATGGCGAATTTCATCTGAAAAAGCGCGAAGAGTGCCAACGGTATAGTGGTGGTAGCCAGTCCGATGGAACCTCCGACCTCGGTGGCTATGCGTTCGCTCTCGGCTGCAGTGACGTTCTGCACTCCCACGTTGTTGAACATGAAGAAGTCCACAGGGTTGCCTATAATATGCAGCCAGTCATCGCCGAATGCGAGACCGAAGCCGAATACCACCCATATGACGCTCACCACGCCCATGACTATGAAGCTCTGGAGCATGGTGGAGATGACATTTTTGGCGCGGACCATGCCGCCATAGAAAAACGACAGACCCGGGGTCATCATCAGCACGAATATCGTGGCTGTGATCATCCATGCCACGTTGGCGTAGATGTTGTCGTTGGGGAGGTCGAAGTTGCCTTCGCGTGGTGATACAAACAATCCTAAAACAGAGATAAACGCTGTCAGCGCAAACAGGATAATCCAGCGTTTCTTAATCCTTTTTCTTGTAGAAATTGATTCCATAGAGCAAAATGTTATGTTGTGACACTGCAAAGTAAGCAATATGAAATCAGAAATGCAAATTTAATAGCAAAAATCTTTCAAAAATTTAATTACAAAAGCAATTTGCCAAAGCTCGACTTTCAATCCCGACAATATCAGCCAGTTTATCTAAAAATTTATTAATTTTGTCGCTATGATTCTTAACAATTCGATAATCAAGACCGTTGCCTCGCTTGACAAGGCTTCTCATCGCCGCCGTGAGGGGCTATTCGTAGTGGAGGGCACCAAAGCCGTTTGCGATACCATAGGGCACTTCGAGCTGCAGATGCTGGCATGCACGGCTGCATGGGAAGAAGAATATAAAGATATGGTAATGGGGTGCGAAGTGACACGCGCCACTGCGCGTGACCTCTCTCGCATGAGCCATCTTTCCACTCCGCCTGAAGTGATGGCGGTGTACCGTCTGCCAGAGTACTCATTAGATGCAGATGCGCTCCGCGGCAGGCTCGTGCTCGCCCTTGACACGATACAGGATCCCGGTAATCTCGGCACCATAATTCGCACTGCCGACTGGATGGGGGTGCGTGACATAATCGCGAGCCGAGAGACAGCCGACTGTTTCGCCCCGAAGGTGGTGCAGGCGACCATGGGGAGCATCGTGCGCGTCAAGGTGCATTATTGCGACCTCCCCGCCGCTCTCTCCGTGCTCAGTGAGGATGGCATGCCTGTCTATGGCACAGTGCTTGGTGGTGACGATCTCTATGCCTCTCCACTGCCCGAAGAGGCTGTCATAGTGGTGGGCAACGAAGGAAAAGGCATATCAGCTGAGGTGCTGGAGCACGTCAACAGGCGCGTGACCATCCCGTCATATCCGCGCGGAGGTGCCGACCACGGCGAATCGCTCAACGCAGCGATAGCCACAGCCATCACCCTGGCAGCCTTCCGCTTCCATTGATTTATAGGTGTTGCGCCATCAACCAAACGTGGTTGTCGTGTCAGTTGCTGTAGGGAATGTGGTGTGGTTGGACGATGGTCAGCGCGACTTGTGGCGCATGTTGAGCTTGTCGGCGAGGTAGACGCCCAGGAGGATGAGGATGCAGCCTGCCACACCTATCACTGTGATGGGTTGTGATAGCACTATGGCTGAGAATACGAGGGTGATGACAGGCTGGAAATAGAGGTAATTGTTGGTTTTGATTACACCGAGCTTGGATACAGCCCATGACCATATCACGAAAGCAGCGGCGGTGCAACACAGTGTCAGAAACAGGAAATTGCCCCATACGGCGGGTGTTAGCCATGCTTTCCACTCAAATGTCTCGGAACTGAACACGGCAAACGGCAGCGAAGTCACCAGCCCGTAGAAAAACATCTTGCGCGTCACGAAAGCCGCATCGTAAAAAGCCTGTACCTTTCTGAGTATCAGTGTATATATGGCGAAACTGAAAGCCGCCGCCAGCGCGAGGAAATCACCGAGCGGATTGACTTTCATCACAAAACTGCTGTTGAATATCACCAATGCAACTCCTACCAACGCTACCATCGACCCGGCATATGCTCCCCGTGAGGGACGGTCGTCGCGGTAGATGAGTCCTGCCAGCAACATGGTCAGCATCGGGGGCAATGAGGTTATCAGAGACACGTTGGTGGCGAGGGTGTACTCTAAGGCGAAGTTCTCGGCAAGATAATACACCGTGCATCCGCATATTCCGCACACAGCAAAGAGTAGTTCATCCCTGACGCTCAGCGACATAAACCGCTTGTGGCTGATTATGAGCATCAGCAGGTAAGCCACTAAAAATCGTGCGTAGTATATCTCCACGGGACCGATGCCGTTGTCCATGACGACGCGTGTCGACACGAAGCTGACACCCCACACCACCACGACAAGTGCCGCACAGAGGTGCACGATAAGCGATGAGTTGGCTGATTTGCGTGTTTCTGCCATAGTATCTTGGTTGGCAGCCGTCAGGTTATGTTGACGGTGCCGATGAGGTTGTTAAGGCTTTACAAATTTAGTTATATTCCGTAAAATGCCAAAGCTGACTGCATCGGTTGTTGAAAAAATTTCTCAACTTTATGCCCGTAATCCACGTTGTAGGATATATACACATATAATGTCCCGACTATTTATTTTAACCCTTAATTCATATCTACAATGAATAAGTTAGCAAAGAATCTCGGAATCTCTTCTCTCGCTGCCGCTATGGTCATCAGCCTCGGCGGTTGCTCGTCAATGAACAACACCGGTAAGGGCGCGCTCATCGGAGGCGGTGGCGGCGGAGCTGTCGGTGCAGGCATCGGAGCGCTAATCGGAGGCGGCAAGGGTGCAGGTATCGGTGCTGCCATCGGTGCTGCTGTAGGTGCCGGTGCCGGTGCCCTCATCGGCCGTAAGATGGACAAGCAGAAAGCCGAGCTCGAGAAGCAGCTCGCCGATGCTGCCAAGGTCGAGAGCGTGACCGACTCCAACGGTTTGCAGGCTATCCGCGTGACATTTGACAGCGGTATCCTGTTCCCCACTAACGGAACTACCCTCAACGCCACATCCAAGGCTGACCTCTCCAAGTTTGCCACTTCGCTCATCCAGAACCCTATGACCGACGTGCGTATCTACGGTTTCACTGACGATACCGGCACACTCGCTGTCAACCAGCGTGTGTCTACGGGTCGTGCCGATGCCGTGCGCAATTATCTGCTCAACAGCGGTGTCGCTTCTAACCGTCTCTACGCCGAGGGTCTCCCGATGACTGACTATGTGGCATCCAACGCCACAGCAGAGGGCCGTGCACAGAACCGCCGTGTCGAAATCTACATCCTCGCCAACAAGCAGATGGTACAGGAGGCTGAGAACGGCACTCTCAAATAGCACTCCCTCTGACCCACGACCTCATATGTGATTCACTTTTTTATCAATATCCCCAGGACCGGACTCTACGATTCATGGAGTCTGGTCCATTTTGTTTCCTTTTTGTCTTTTTATTTAACGATTTTACCAATCGGTTAACTTTTTTGTCATCACAGCGGTTATATTTGTGATACGTGTCCGCTGAGTGCTTTGCGGCGCGTCATTTGTCACAAATATTCCATTTATCCACAAATATCCTGTTATTTGCGATATGCCACGTTTGATTACCTTGATTTTGCTCTGCGCGTCGCTGGTGCCGTGTGTTTCGGCTCAGGCGGTCATGACTTTGCAGCAGTGCCGCGACCTGGCGATAGCCAACAGCAAGCAGTCGCGCATCCACGATGCCGAGTTGCAGGCTGCCGAATACACCAAGCGTCAGGCTCGTGCGGCTTATCTGCCTGCCATTGACTTCACCGGAGCATATGTGTATAATCAGAAAAATCTTTCCGTAATATCCGAGGATGCCTATCTGCCGGTCAAGTCTTTCGACCTCGCATCGCAGGGCTACCAGTTTGATGTGGTCAAGAACCCCTACACCGGGCAGCCTGTCATAGTCGATGGCAAGCCTATACCCTCCCAGGTGGCTCTGCTTCCCAAGGACGCGCTGACCTTTGACATCCACAATGTATTTGCCGGGGCATTGACGCTCACCCAGCCGATATTCATGGGAGGCAAGATTGTGGCTCTCAACAAGTTGGCTGATGCCGGCAAGGAAGCCGCCGCTGCCATGCGTGACCGTGCCGATGACAATATCGTCTATGATGTCGATGCCGCCTATTGGCTCGTAGTGTCGCTCAAAGCTAAGGAACGGCTCGCCACAAGCTATGTGGAGCTGCTTGACACCCTCCGCTACAATGTCACCCGCCTCCTTGACGAGGGCATGGCTACCAAGGCTGACCTGCTCAGCGTCGATGTCAAGCTCAACCAGGGGCAGGTTGACCTCACCAAGGTCACCAACGGTCTGTCGCTTGCGCGGATGGCTCTTGCGCAGAAATGCGGTCTGCCCATCGACTCCCCGATGGTGCTTGCCGATGAAAACGGCGAAGTGGCTGTCAACATGGCTGACGAGGAAATGCCGCCGCTTGACATGCCTGCGGTCTATGAGCGTCGCAACGACCTGCGCGCCCTACGTGCCGCCGTCAAGGCGAGCGATGCCGAGAGCTCGGTGGCGTTGTCGTCCATGCTCCCCAACATCGCCCTGGTAGGAGCGTACTCGTTCTCTACGCCCAACATGTTTGACGGCTTCAAAAACAAGGTCGGCGGCATGTTCTCCATCGGTGTCATGGCATCGGTGCCACTGTGGCATTGGGGCGGCAACTTCTACAAGTACAAGGCTGCCAAAACCCGCTCCCACATAGCCTCCTTAGAGGTGGAGGATGCCAAGGAGATGATTGACCTTCAGGTGCATCAGGCACGGTATAAGATGCAGGAAGCCATCAAGACCTACCACACCTCGGTAGACAATATGGCAAAGGCAGATGAAAACCTCCGCTGCGCCACACTCGCCTACCGCGAGGGCGTATCCACCACCGATCTGGTCATGGAGGCGCAGACCGCCTGGCTCAAAGCCGCCTCGGAGGAGATAGACTCACGCATCGACGTGCGCCTCTGCCATGTCTATCTCGACAAGGTGCTCGGCATCCTCTCCGCACCACCCGCCGAATAACATAAAATCTTATAAATCTTATAAAACTTATAAATCTTATAAGAATTAAAAAATCACCTACACCTTATTATATATACAATCATGTCATCCAATCCGCAAGACCCCGTGCGCCGCGAGGAGCGCATACTGACATTTGCTATCATAGGCGTGCTCATCGCCGCCGTCATAATAGCCGTCATCGGCTTCCTGTTTCTGCGCCATCCAGCCGACATCATCGAAGGTCAGGCTGATGCCACCAGCATACGCATCTCGGGCAAGCTCCCCGGACGTGTCGCCACCTTCTACGTCCATGAAGGCGACATGGTGCATGCCGGTGACACGCTAGTACACATCCACTCCTCAGTGGTCGATGCCAAGCTCGCCCAGGCTGAGGCGATGAAGGAGGCTGCGGCTGCCACCAACCGCGCCGTAGATGCGGGTGCGCGCAAGCAGACCATCCAGTCAGCCCGCGACCTCGTTGCCCAGGCTGAGGCAGCCGAGGGCATAGCCCGCAAGACCTACGAGCGTCTCGAAGCTCTGTGCCGTGACGGCGTGGTGTCGAAGCAGAAGCGTGACGAAGCCAAGGCGGCATATGATGCAGCCGTGGCTGGCACGTCGGCAGCCCGCTCCCAGCTCAGTCTTGCCCAGGCTGGTGCCCGTGAGGAGGACAAGCAGGCATCCGCCGCCATGGTGGGTGTCGCATCGGCTGGAGTAGGGGAGGTCAAAGGCATCCTTGAGGACCAGTATCTCGTTGCCCCCTGCGATGGTCAGATCGACCAGATATATCCCGAGGTGGGCGAACTCGTCAGCATGGGTGCGCCGATAATGTCGCTTCTGCGCATATCTGACAAGTGGGTGACCTTCAACGCCCGCGAGAAATACCTCAACGATCTTCCCCTCGGCAAGGAAATCACCGTCAAAATCCCTGCTCTCGACATGAAGGAGGTCAAAGCTCGTGTCTACTACGTGCGTGACCTCGGCAGCTATGCCACATGGCATGCCACCAAAGCCACCGGCGACTGGGATTCCAAGACATTCGAGATCAAGGCGCGTCCCCTCGACTCCATCCCCGACCTCCGCCCCGGCATGACCATCCTCTATTATCCCGACTAATTCTTATAAATCTTATAAGACTTATACGATTTATCCCCCGTTATCTATGTCATTTCTGACCGCATTGAAGCAATCACTCATCCTCGGCTGCCGACGGCTCGTCAGCCGCAAGGTCTACTTTGCCCTGATGGTGTTTGTGCCTGTCGGATTCACATTCTTCTTCGTCGACCTGCTCCACGAGGGGCTGCCCCTGCGCGCCCCGGTGGCTGTTGTCGACCTCGATGACTCGTCGCTGTCGCGTCGCGTCATCCGCAATCTCGGGGCGTCGGAGCTGGTCGACATCACCCATCGGGCTTCATCATATGCCGAAGGTCTTGAATTGGTCAAGAGCGGCGAGGTCTACGGCTTCTTCGTGGTGCCACGTGATTTCATGCAGAAAGCCGTTGGCGGACGTGAGACTTCGCTGTCGTTCTATTCCGACCTCGCTTTCTTCGTGCCAGGCACACTCACCTACAAGGGCTTCATGTCCACCGCAGTCACCACCTCTGGCGGTCTGGTCAAGACCACTCTCACAGGCTCCGGGCTGCTCGATGACCGTGCCGCAGGGGTCATGCTCCAGCCGATGGTTGTGGATACCCATCTCATCCACAACCCCTGGACCAACTATTCCTACTATCTCTCCAACTCCTTCATTCCAGGCATGTTTGCCCTGGTGATATTCCTGATCACATGCTTCTCCGTCACCACCGAGATCAAGCAGGGCACCTCGCCGCGCTGGCTCGCTGCGGCTGGCGGCAACATCTACATCGCCACCTTCGGCACTCTCGCCCCGCAGACTGTCATATTCACCATCCTCGGCTGGGCGATGCAGGCGGTGTTCTACCGCATCTGCGATTTTCCCCTCCACTGCCCGGCTATGCACATGCTTTCGGCATGGTTTCTGATGGTCGTGGCATGTCAGGCGTTCGCCCTCTTTGTGTCAGGAGTGTTCTGCAACATGCGTCTGGCACTCTCCACACTCAGCCTCCTCGGCATCCTCGCCTTCTCGGTGACGGGCTTCTCGTTTCCCGTGCCGCAGATGTATCCGTCGGTAGGTGTGTTCTCCTACATCTATCCCGTGCGTTGGTACTTCCTGATCTACATTGACCAGGCGCTCAACGGCATCCCCATCTACTACTCGCGCTTCTACTACATTTTCCTCATACTCTTCACCCTGCTGCCACTCGCGTCGCTGTGGAAACTGCGCCGCCACTGCCTGCAGCCGGTATATCTTCCCTGATTCGTCATGTTCGCCTGGTTCCGCTCCGTATATCTCGTATGCCGCCGTGAATTCCGTCTGGTGTTCACCGACATGGGCGTGATACTTTTCTTCCTCTTTCTGCCCACGGTCTATCCGATTATCTATACGCTCATCTACAACCCCGAGGTGGTGCGCGAGACCCCCGTGGCGGTGGTCGACAACTCACGCACTGCCGCTTCGCGCCAGCTGGCGCGTTCCATCGACGCGCTCCCCTCGGCGCGCGTGGCAGGCTACGCCTCGTCGCTCTCCGAAGCCCGCGAGTGGTGCGCCTCCCATGACTGCTACGCCGTCATAGAGATACCGCGTGACTATGACCGCCGCATCGGACGCTCCGAGCAGGCTGTCGTCAGCTTCTACTGCGATGCCTCCCTGCTGCTGCGCTACCGCGCCCTGCTCCTCGACCTCACCCAGCTCCAGATAGCCGTTGACGGCGACCTGCGCCAGCAGGCTATAGATATAATAGGCGCGCCTGCATATGCCGCCATGGGCAGCAGCTCCACCGTCGGCACCAACCCCGTGTTTATCGGCGACCCCTCGCAGGGCTTCGCCTCCTTCGTCATCCCCGGTATCCTCATGCTCATCCTCCAGCAGAGCCTCATCCTCGGCATCACCATGCTCGCCGGGGGCAGGGCAGAGCGCCGCCGCGCCAATGGCGGCATTGACCCCCTCGGCGTAGCCGCCCCGGCTGCAGCAGCCATCACAGGGCGGCTCCTCTGCTACCTGCTGATCTATCTGCCCATGGTCATCTATGACGTGCTGTGGATTCCCAACATGTTCGCCCTTCCTGACTCTGGCAGCTTCATCGACTACATGCTCTTCCTGCTGCCGCTGCTCGTCAGCTCGTGCATGCTCGGCATGACCCTCGAAGTGTTTGTCACCGAGCGCGAGACCTCCATGCTCGTCATAGTCTTCACCAGCGTAGTGTTCCTCTTCCTCACAGGACTCACATGGCCCATGTATTCCATCACAGGCTTCTGGCGCGTCCTCGCCTCCCTCGTCCCAGCCACATGGGGCATCCAGGGTTTCGTCCGCCTCCTCTCCGACGGAGCCTCCCTCGCCGCCGTCGCCTCCCCCTACACCCACATGTGGCTCCTCGCCGCCCTCTACGCCCTCTCCGCCTGGCTCCTCCAGCGCTACACAAATAAATCTTATAATTTTTATAAATCTTATAAGACTTATAAGAATTTATAAGATTTATACGACTTATCTGAGATATTATCCCTATCTTAGCCCCATCACCCCCTGATAACATGTAATGGAGCTGAAGCAGCAATTTCTGAAGATAGCCGGTGACTACACTAACTGGAATGTCTACCGCAAATCTCTCATCGTATGCGATGTCAACGAGATGTTCATACGTCGCTACTCGTTGCGCCTGACCCGCACTGCTGACCAGATGCGTCAGGCTGCCCGCTCCTGCAAGCAGAATCTGGTGGAAGGCATCACCGATGCCACGGTGTCGATGGAGATGGGCATACGTCTTGTCGGCATCGCTCGAGGCTCCGGGCGTGAGCTTCTTGAAGATTATCAGGACTATCTCCGCCAAAACCAGCTTGTGACATGGCAGCGCAGCGACTCTCGTGCCATACAGGCTTGCCGCTATTGCCGACTGTACGACGATCCGTCGCAGTTCGTGGCAAAATGCTCCCAGCGCACTGACGAAACTGTTGCCAACATCATGCTCACCCAGCTCCATCAGCTTGATGCCATGCTCGGAGCCGTACTCCGCAAGATGGAAGAAATCTTCATAAACGAAGGCGGCATCAAAGAACAGATGTCGCAAGTGCGCCGTGACTGGCGCCGCCGCAACGGACAGTAACAAGCATAAGTCTTATAAGTCTTATAACTTTTATAAATCTTATATGACTTATACGACTTATCCGTCTTATAAGATTTATTTCTCCTCGTCCTGACTCCTTGCCCTGTTGGGTTAATTTCTGTTAATTATATCTAACTGCGGAGCGGTTTTTATAACATTTATAGGCGTTTTTTGTATCTTTGTAGGTGCAATCCTGTGCTAAAATTTGGGATAAACGGGGAATTTTCATACTTCATACAGGCGGTAATCCGTGGCTGCATGCCTGGGAGCCGTCACCGCTAATTCCATTTTTGTCGCACCGGAGAGCACACCGCTCATCGGTGCTTCTTGTTATGTATAAATCTAAAGTTCAATCACTTATATAATTAACCATTAAATCATTTGCACGTAACAAAATCATCTAAATCACTTCTTATCATCCTCTGCTAAATAATTAAGCGCCGCTACCGTCGCTGTATGCAGCGGCACCAGCCGGCGAGCCGTCCACTCGGGGGCGGTTACCCGTATCCGATTTCACGCTCCCGCGGCCCCCGGCGGCTGCCTGCCCGAGTCCACTAATGCGCACAAGGCATCGACTCAGTATCTGGGCTAAATTCTTATAAATCGTATAAATCTTATAAGACCTTATACGATTTATCAGATTTATCTTCCCCGGCTACTCCTCGACAACCTCCTCCGCGCGGACCCGGATCTGATTTTTTTCTAACGACAATCAATCAAAATCAATAATCAAAACAAACCAATTAACTAACAATAAAACCAACTCATTATGAAGAAATTTCTTACATTCTTCGCTATGATGTTTGCGTTGCTTGGTTTCTCCATCCCAGCCTCGGCTGCTTCATGGGTATTCTATGTGGATGCCTCGGCTAAAAACTGGGATGAAGCCTATATCTACTGTGGCAAGGATAGCAATTTTTATAGTTGCTACCAAGGCAAAGAGACTTCTGCTGGCTCAAAAGTTTTCAAGTTTGAATTCGATTGGACCGATCTTTATGAGATAGGCTTTGGAAACAGCAGTATTGGAGTAACGTGTGAAGTTTCGTCTGTTACATTTGACGGAAATTCAAAAGTCGGCTCTTTCAAAAAATGGGAGGGTGACTTCGTTGATCCAAGTAGTTCTGTTGAGAATCAGTGTTTTACACTTGGTTCTGGCAATACAGCGACAAGAAGCGAAAACTATGTCCCAGTGGTCATCTATCCTGCCCCCTATATCTTGATGGATGGGGTCTGCTCTCAGTTTGTAAGCAGTGCTGATGATAAGAATTGGGAGTATAAGATTGAGAACGCATCTGCTGGTGATGAATTTCGTCTACAGATTAGTTCCTATACTGGAACAGGTCAAAGTAACACGGTATTATATACGGAAGGAGCTTCTATCAGCAAAAGCAGCAATAATATAGAATTGTGGCTTTATGGAAACTCAGGAGGCTTTATCAAGATTACTGATGCTGGCAACTATGTCATATCGTTTAGCAAGTCCTCCAATCTGGCATCGACAAGTCCTAACGGTCCTCATAAGCTGAGCTGGACATTCACTGAGTCCAAGCCCGCTACTCCGGTGCTGCCTGCTTCGGCGACAAACAACAAGATCGTCATCCCGGCTGTGTCGGGCGCGACTGTCTACTACACAGAGGCTGCTACCGGCGATCCCTCTGAGGACTCTTGGACTGAATACCCTGCCGGCGGCATCGCTCTCGAGAAGGGTCACACTACTATCCGTGCGGCTGCCTATAAGGAGGGTCTCGGATGGTCAGACGTGGCTGCTGCCAAGACCTATAAGTATGACCTCCCAGAGGTAAAAATCGAGATCGATGTGCACACCGGCAAGGCTACGCTGACACCCCTTGTGGCTCTCAACACTCTCCCTGCGAGTGCCAACGCTGTGATACTCTACTCTTGCGGTCCTGCTGCTCCCAATAAGGTGTACACTCCCGGCACTCCTGTCGACATGTTGAACGAGTGCACTATAGACGGCGCTACTCGCTATCCTATCAAGGCTCTCGTGCGCGCTTGGGGCGATGGTGACGGCTCAGTGGCTGTCGCTAACCAGAGCGTGGACTCTGATGTCCGCAATGCTCAGTGGGTAGGTCCGGCTGCAGTGCGCCGCATATGCCTCTGGAGCTACGGTCCTATGGGCAATTCTGTCCGTGTCGGTGAGTTCAGCCATCAGGCTGACGGCTCTTATGTGCTCTCACATTCTCCCGTATCCGGCACTAACACCGGTGATGCTACCCAGCATTACTACATCCGCGTGGTCATGAACCATGACGAACCTAACAATGTGGCATCTGATGCCGGCGGCACATTCTATTCTCTTGGCAATGCCAACGAGGTGGTGAGCGTGGCGTCAGGCACAGAGTACACTTCCTTCAATCGCTTTACACCTTCTGCATCTGACACCCGCGGTATGTTCTTTGACGGAGCTGACCGCGACGCTGTCAAGCTGACCCTCAAGGGCGACCTTGATGACTTCACTCACATTATTGATGGCTCTTCCGTCCCTTGCAAGCGTTTCGTCCCCAACAGCATCGTCCCCGAGTGGAATCCCGATGCTAACATCAAGTCGGTAGAGCTCCGCGATGCCAATGGCAAACTGCTCTGCACCCTGACTCAGAATCTCGGCACCGGCGAGGACAACTACTGGACAGGCGTGACCACCGAGGCTCTGAAGGGCGCTGCTAACAGTGGTGGGGATAACCGCTTCTGCTTCGTCGCTGACACCAAGGATGGTAAAAAATATTATTCCATCGGTCAGCAGTATAATTACTGGGTCCAGTACGGACGTTATGATTCAACTACCTCTCATAAGCCTTCTACTTCAAATAGTGCTGGCAATTACTTCTGCGTAAACGAGCCCTCTGCCATAGCCGAGGTTGCTATCTCATTTGACGGCACAACGGCAAGCAAGATTTCCATCTCGCCCTATACCAACACCAAGCAGATGGACATCAGCGGCGATCCCAACGCTCCTTCCATCACGGGTTACGGCTCTGAGATAGGTTCATGGGACAGCACTCGCGAGTTCAACCATTCGGAGACTCTCGGCGGCTGGGTTTACGCATTCACCGCTACACAGAGCACTCCCGAATATCTCATTTACGGCTCGAAGGGCAATCTTTATGCTCCTATCGGTCTGCAGATCGGCTCACCCAGCACCACCGTATGGCGTCAAGTGCCCTCAGGTCTTGATGCTAACGACAAGAAGCGTTACGCCGCCAAGCTCTCAGGCCTCCAGGTAGGCGCACGTTACCGTCTGATCCTCAAGGAGGTCGGCAATGATGTGCAGATCAGCATCGAGGCTCTCCCCGAGTCAGTGCGCAAGATCAAGAAAGTGGAACTTGTTAACCGCACTTCGGGTAACACTGCCGTAGGTGAGTTCACTCAGAATACTGAAAACGGCACTTGGGATTTCTATCCCCTGTCATGGACGGGCAATCCCTCTAACAGCAGCGTATATTCTGATGCATATTATGTCAAGGTGACACTCGGCTACGAAGGCGAGGGCGATGCCTCTGACTACGTGCGCTACGTAGGCTACTCGTCTTCAGTTAATGACTACCAGCTCAAGTCAACAGCTCAGTACACCAACAAGGCTTACACCTACAGCAACGTCAATGACAACCACAACTTCAAGGTGCGTGTCAACGGCGATTACTATGTGCAGCTCGCATTTGACGAATCCACCTTCACCGCCGGATGGATGGGCGTGGCTACTTCAAAGCTGACACCCTCGTTTATCCCGCATGTCAACCGCGTGACATGGTCGCTCTCTGACGACAAGATCCTTGCTCCTGGCGACACCAAGTACTTCTACATGTCTGCTATGCAGAATGACAACCGCCTCTCGCCCGAGTGGGAGCTCGTCAAGGAAGGCGGCAAGTATGTGCTTGACAACTTTGTGGTGATTCCCGCCGCTCAGTTCGTGATCCGTGCCGTCAGCAAGTCAGCAACAAGCGGTGCTCTCACAGTCACCGACTGGGGTTACAATGGTTCTGTCCCCTACCATATCTACGCTACCGGTCAGGACTTCAAGATCGATCAGGTTGCGGATCTTAACGCTACATCCAAAGTGTCCGCTCCGTTTACCATGACGGCTAACTGCGAGCGTGGTTTCTTCTGGAATGTCGGTGCGTCTATGGTGCGTCTCGAGTTTGACCCCTCGGCTTCCACCAATAACCTCACCGCCACCATCGACTTCTCGTATCCCTCTACCCTCAAGCAGGCTCCCAAGCCTGGTTTCCCCTGGGTAGGTCTTACATCGTCGAATATCCAGGCTCTCTCTGGCAGCAACCAGAGCTACTCTTATGCCTCTAAACTCGGCATGTCAGGTCTGAGCGACAATGACCTGAAGAATATCGGCATAGACTCTCGTGATGATCTGGAGGCTTCGTTTACCAACGCCTTTATCCAGTGGACCGAGGACGGCAAGCCCTACATCTATGACCGCCATGTCGATGATACAGATACTAAGGGCAAGTCCATCTACTATTTCAGCGGTGATGCTGCTTCTGATAACCGTGCCACATCTGTCCGCCCCGCAGTGGATCAGGTGATGAGCTCGACCATTCTGCCTCCGCGTAACACTCCGCAGTTCCAGATGATCACTACCAAGGGTGTGACTACTCCTGACGCTGACGCTCTTACGTTTAAGTATATCAAGACTGACCGCAAGACCTTCATGTACCACGGCCATACCACCAAGGAGTTCATGGTTGCTGAATACGAGATTTCGAATATCGAGCTTCAAGGTATGTTCAAGGTATTCACTGGCTACGGTGCTCGCAAATACGGTAGCGTTATCAACGGTCTCTCATATTATCCCAACTGGGGTGTGGGAGTGCAGAAAGATGGCGAACCCTATGCCAACATGCTTATCAGCAGCACACAGCAGCTGCCTATGAACGGCGGTGGTCAGGTGATCACCACCGACGCTGACGGACATGAAGTGTCAACCCGCTATTGGGAGCAGATATCCATAGGAGACAAAGGCGATTATGGTAAGGATGACAATACCGCCGGCCAGTATTTCCGTCTGGACAACGCCCAGTATGTGACATCGCTCAAGTTCTATCTCGCTCTCGAGTGTGATACTGATGACCGCAACAGCACTACTTTCCACCATCTGCAGGGTGGTGACCCCGTCAACTATTACAATGACGGACGTAACTACTCTTGGCTGGATGTCAAGCTCGAAGCCGAGCGTCCGGTCATCCAGCTCAACAAGCAGGGTACCAAGACAGGCGTGGCGCGCTACTGGCTCAATGCTAAGAGAGCTGGAGACAAGCCCGAGGTGAAGGAGTATAAGACCAAACTCATCAAAATTGATCCTGAAAAATTCGAGTATGATCCCGAGTATGGCACTCCTACCCAGGGCTTTGAAGAGATCCCGGTTGCAGGCAGCACATATAAGCTGAATGAGCCTTATAATAATTATATCGAGGAGAAGACAACCACTATCAACGATCTTAAGGATGGCACTTATATAGCTTACATCTATGATGTAGTCTATGTGCCTAAGAGTGGCCTTACCATTAAGGAGACTGACAAATGGAACATCTCGCACCCCATCACCATCTTCTCTGTAAAGCAGGGTCTGATTCGTGGTGAGCAGCGCGTGGGAGCACGAAGCGAGTCACACATTTATCATCCAGTGATACGTGTATATCCCGATATCCAGGCAGTGATAAAGGCTCTCCCATCTACTATCACTCTTGACAAGGTCAGCGCTACCGTTACGCTTGGTAATCTCCGTGCCGACTCTTACATTCTTGATACCGAGGGTAAAGACATTACCAAGAAGGACGCTCCCGATGCTGATGCTACCGACATTTACTATGTGGTCACACAGAAGTATAAGTCGGCTGCTGCCAACGGTGGAGTAGAGCAGGAAGGCAAGGCTGTGGTGTACTATCCTCAGGGATACTTTAGCGTAGCCCGAGGCAACGTCAACACCCAGAACTTCGACGTGATCAAGACCCGCCTCAACGCTCTTACCCACCTGACTCTTGATGTGGCTGTGGAAGGTGCTGAAAACCCTGCACCTGTGACTGCCGAGGCTATGACCTACATGCCCGCCGGCCAGCTCTACGGCACACTCGTAGCTGACAAGAAAGAAAGCGGAGATGTACACTTCAACGCTCTCAGCGTCACCCACGGCGACGAGGTAGAGGGTGCTGACCGTGACGGCTACGCTCGTATCCGCTATGTCGACCGCAACAACGGTGACATCCCCTGCTATATCGGCTCTATGGACGGCACAGGCGTGTTTGCCCAGGTATATTATGTAGGCAAGGATGCTACAACAGGTGCCGAGGTCGATATGCCTCTCTTCGATGAGGACGCACTCCTCGACATGAAGGCTAATCCCGATGACACTCAGAATGACGGTAAGATCTATACAGCGAAGCGTCTGAAAATCGGCGGCATACCTTACGTGACCGAGTCTGATGCTACTGACGAACTCGCTACCGACATCGACGGCACCGAGCTCAAGCTCCGCCACAAGCAGACAGCCAAGTTCAAGGTGGTTCTAACCTACAAGAACGAGGGTATCGACATGCCCGAAGTGACGACCCGTACCAAGGAGACCGAGCTCACCTACGGTGAGGAGAATCTGACATCTCCCCGCCAGGGTCTGCACGACGTGCTTACCCAGGCTGATGCCGATGCACGTCTGACTGACGAGACTGTCGCCAAGGACGTGACAGCAGTAAGCGAAAGATACGTTGAAAACTACGGTGGTCTCTTCACCAACATTGAGGACGCCCACGTGGCTCTCCATGCTGTGGAGAAGAACAATGCCCTCGTAGGCTCACGCAGCCTCCGCAAGTGGTATATGGATCATGGCGACAAGTGGATCGGTACTGAGGATCTCAATCCTTTCAACCCTGGCAACCACCTTGCCATCGGCAATGCCAAAATGGGCGCTACAGAAACATATGGCGCTCCTGAAGAGGTGCATCCGCTGCTCCGCGGCACCAAGGTAGAGTCTACTGATGGCTTCCGTAACGACTCTGAGCTCAACAATGCATGGTGGAATCACAATGCTCTTGTAGCTCCCGAGTTCCACGAGGCTGACCAGATCAATGGTACCCTGACCATCGAAGGTGGTAAGGTGACCGGCTTTATCCCCGGCTCTGCGCATCCTAAGAATCACCGCGCTTACTGGGCAGGTGTCAAGCCAGATAACAGCGATAAGTACCAGGTATGGGACGGTGGCTACGTCATCAAGGCTCCCGAAGGCTTTGATGTCGACATCCGCGACCCCCAGCACGGATACTATGGCATGAGCAACCACTTCTCTACCAAGCGTAGCGGATTCTACCTCGGTGAGATGCCTCTTGATGCCAATGACGTGACCGCTGTCTTAGGACGTGGTAACGGTATGGGCTCTGGCTCTTTCACAGAGGATCAGCGTAGTCAGTTCTATACAGATGCTGCAGCTGTGCATGCCAAGGCTATGGAGTTCCACAAGTACAGCGAGGCTATCAATGCTGCTGTCAACGCAGGCAATAGCTCTGTATCCGTTGGTAACAACACCTATCCCATCAACTGGAATAAAGAGTATATCTGGGACTATGACCCCATTTATGATGTACGCGAGAAGGCTGCTTTCGAACCTCAGACCGCTGGTGGTCTGTCACCTGCCGAAGAGTTGTTTGAGACAGCTGACCGTCACATGTTCTTCAAGGTCCGCCACATCAACCATGAATCATGGTTTGTGCCTGGTGCCAGCGTTGCCGAAGGCTCTCTCAAGACCCAGCCTCTCTGGGCTGCATTTGAGAATGATGCCAAGTTCCAGGCTGCCGCTACTCCGACTGCCAAAGACAACTACGTGATGAGCCAGCTCCGTATCAACCCCGAGGACTACTGTCCGCTCGCTTATGACGTGCGTTACACTTATCCGTTCCTCACCTCTGACAAGTACGTCACAGCTGAGAACTACGATAATTCCAAAAATGGTGCCCGCCGCAAGGCTCGTTCTACTGAGCCTGGTGCCATCAAGACTGCTCTTGACGGCGTCGGAGAGGGTGATGTGGACGACATCGTAGCTCGTGACAAGGGTCGTGTATCATTCTTCGGATACGTATCTCCTGAGGACGTAGTGCCCACCGCCATCAGCGATGTCAATGATGACATCCGCGGCAACGGTTTCAGCATCGTCTACAACCGTGCTGCCGGCACAGTCACTGTCAAGGCTGAAGGCAAGACACTCGAGAACGCTGCGGTATATGACGCTTCGGGCGCATCGCTCGTAACCGGCACATCCGCTGACCGCATCGACGACAGCACCATCGTGCTTGATGTCCGTAACATCGCCCGCGGTGCCTACGTAGTAAGCACCAACCTCGGCGGTGCCAAGTTCATGAAATGATCCCGGACCTGACATAACTGTAGGGACATGCCGTGGCATGTCCGCCGCCCCAAGGCTGATTGATAGCTAAGGCATGTCCCTCTCAGATTATCCCAGGTCGTTCCCGAAAATATTTAACACCATATTTAAAAAATAAGACTTAACGAAAAGAGAAAAATTTGTTCATTAGCACAGAAAGTTAAATATTTCCAACCCCGCCGGAGGGGGAATCCCACCCTCTCCGGCATTAACTCCCGGCGCGGGGGCTGTCGTGATGACAGCCCCCGCGTTGCATTTCGCCCCCCCCCAGTCAGCTGGTGACGGACATGCCACGGCATGTCCCTACAGAGCTTGCGCTGCCCTGATTGACAGTTTGTAGGGTGGGTGTTGCAAAAACTGTCGATTGTGGTGATTCTGCCTGTGTGCTGTAGGGACATGCCACGGCATGTCTGCTGATACTCAAGCATTTGCAGATTAGACATGCCATGGCATGTCCCTACAGCATTGTACGATTTGGAGTTTTGCAACACCCTCCGCTCCTCCAGCAATTTTATAAGATTTATAAGATTTATAAGATTTACACGTTATATTTATAATGCGCACTCCGTGTAGACATCCTCTTGTCGCCGCCATGGCTGTCATCGCCGTGACGGGCATCGTCGCGCTCCTGTCAGGCTGCTCGCTTAAGAAGAACACCGCTGCCACGCGTCACTACATGGCATTCATCACGCGCTACAATGTGTACTACAACGGTGACGAGCACTACAAATACACCCTCCACGAGCAAGAGACATCATATAAGGATGACCTGTCACGTACGCTCTATCTCTCGCCCATAGAGGCTAAAGCCGACGCCAAGGCACCGCAGCCCTCAGGCAGCTTCCAGCGCTCGATCGACAAGGCTGCCAAAGCCATCCAGATCCGCTCCATCAAGCGCAAGCCCAAGAAGCAACCCGGCAAGTCATATGACGAGGCTTACAAGGAGTGGATGCGCCGCTCGGAGTACAACCCTTTCCTCCACAACGCGTGGATGCTGATGGGTCGTTCGCAGTACCATAACGGCGACTTCACAGGTGCGGCTGCCACTTTTTACTATATATCGAAGAACTTCAAGTGGCTGCCCGATGTGGTCACTGAGGCAAAGCTCTGGCAGGCACGTGCCTACCTTGCCGATGACTGGACGTATGAGGCTGAGATGATCATATCGCGCATCAAGCCCGAGCAGCTTGTCACCAAGACTCTCCGCCGTCTCTATGCCTTTGACTACGCTGACCTCTATATCCGCACCGACCGCTATGCCGAGGCGGTGCCACACCTGCAGACGCTCATCTCCCTGAGCGATGCCCACCAGCGCATGCGCCTCAACTATCTGCTCGGACAGATACTGACGCGGCTGGGGCGCAAGGAGGAGGCGTATAAGGCATTCGGACGCGCCGGACATTCGGCTTCTGCCGACTATGCCATGCAGTTCAATGCACGTATACGCCAGAGCGAAGTCTATCAGGGTGACGACATAACCCCCGAGGTCAAGGCTCTGCGCCGCATGGTGCGCTATGACCGTAACGCCGAATATCTCGACCAGGTATATTATGCCATAGGTAACCTCTATCTGAGCCGCCGCGACACCACCGAGGCGATAGCCAACTACCGTCTGGCGGTCGACAAGAGCACCCGTTCGGGTTATGACAAGGCTCTGGCTAACCTCGCCCTCGGCAACCTCTACTTTGACCAGCACCGCTATGACCTCGCGCAGCCCTGCATAGCCGAGGCGGTGCCGCAGCTCCCTGACGATTTCCCCGGACTCGACTCGATACGTCTGCGCAGCGATGTGCTTGACGAGCTGTCGACCTACGCCCAAAACGTCCACCTCCAGGACTCCCTGCTTGCCCTCGCCGCCCTCACTCCTGAGGAGCAGATGGCAGTGTGCGAGCGCATGGCGCGCGAATACGTCGACCGCCAGAAGGAGGAGCAGGAGCGCATACAGCGCGAGGCTCAACGCGCCGAGCAGGAGGCTAACCAGCCCATCGTGTCGCCTGATGACAATGTGGCAAACATACAGCGCATCAACACCGACGATTCGTGGTATTTCTATAACCCGACATCGGTAGCGCAGGGCAAGAAGCAGTTTCAACGCCTCTGGGGAGCGCGTCGCAACGAGGACAACTGGCGCCGCCGCAACAAGAGCGACTTCTCCATGTCAGACTTCGACCAACCAGAAGAAGATGATAACGCCGCCGATGACGTAGGGTCGCGACCTGTCGCGACCGATACCGACGACGAATCAAAAACTGACGCTCTACCCGTCACCGATGACCCCACCAATGCCGAGTACTACCTCAAAGACATCCCCAAGACCGACCTTGAGAAGGCTCAGGCAGCCGACATAGTGCAGGAAGGACTCTACAACATGGGTCTCATCCTCAAAGACAAGCTCGGCGACTCACAGACAGCCTTAGAGGAGTTTGACGACCTGATGAAGCGTTTCCCCGATAATGTCTATCGCCTCGATGTGTACTATAACATCTATCTGATGATGGTGCATGACGGCGACATGGCTGCCGCGGAGCGTTACCGCCAGCTGATACTCGCAGAGTTTCCCGAAAGCCAGCTGGGTCAGGCGATGAAGAATCCCGACTACCTCGAGAATCTCAAGGCGATGGACGCGCGCCAGGAGCAGCTTTATGAGCAGACATGGCAAGCCTACCTTGACAACCGCAACGGCGAGGTACAGGAAGCCTACCGCACCATGCAGCGCGACTTCCCCCTGAGCAAGATCATGCCCAAATTCATGTTCCTCGATGCGCTTACCTATGTCACCGAAAACAAGCCCGAGGAATTCACTGCGCGTCTGCGCGAACTGCTTGAGAAGTATCCAGATACCGACCTGACCTCCATGGCGAGCGCATATCTCAAGGGTATGGCTTCGGGGCGCAAGCTCCACCAGTCAGCCACCAATGTGCGTGGCATGCTATGGAACACCCGACTGATTTCCACAGGTGACACCACCACTGTAGACCTTGACGCGCCGCTCAAAGTCACCCTTGACCCCTCCGCGCCTCAGCTGATGGTATATCTGTATCCTCTTGACCGCGTCAATCCTGCAGCCTTGCTCTACGAGGTGGCGCGATTCAACTTCTCCACCTTTGCCGTGCGTGACTACGACCTCGAACAGATGACCTTCGGACCGCTCGGAGTGACCATAGTAAAGGGTTTTGCCAATGCACGTGACCTCGAACGTTACCGCGCCGCCATGGAGCGGTCAAAGTTCCGTCTGCCCCCCAACGTGCGCCCCGTGGTCATCAGCGAAGCCAACTTCAACACCCTCCTCAAAGAGGGACGCTCATTCGAAGAATACTTCTCGGCAGTAGGCGAGCAAGCCATAGACTTCACCCATGAAGCCGTCCTCCCTGCCAAGTCCGACTACCCCCCGGCAGCCGAGATGTATGACGCATACACCCCCGGAAATGCCCCCAATGGCGATGCGGACATGCCCGACGGTGTAGGGACGTACCGTGGTACGTCCGCCGACCAGCCTGTAGGGTCGCGACCTGTCGCGACCGCCCCTGAGGCAAAATCCCCCGAAACCGAGCAGGAAGCCTTCGAACGCATCTTCGACGCCATCCCCCTGACACCACCAACCCCCGACGCGCCCACCCCCGATGGCGAAGCGGACATGCCACGGCATGTCCCTACAGAACCAATCAACCCTGTAGGGACGCGACATGTCGCGTCCGCCCCCGAGGACAATCCCCGACCCGACGCGACCGCCCCCGAGGCGCAGATCCCCGACACCCACACACCCCAGTCCCTTCCCACCATCTTTGATGGCGGTGACGATGACTACTCCGAGCCTGTAGCCCCGGGCTTCCTCCCCACGCGCCCCGGAGTCAAAGCCCCCATAGCCGTCCCCGACATCCCCGAAGGCTCCGAAGGCGATGACGAATACACGGACTGAAGCCTAAGTGCTATAAATCAAATAAGTCGTATAAATCTTATAAGAAATTATCAGACTTATAAGATTTATACGACTTATTATATGGCTTGATATATCAGCCGAGATTGTCGAGGTCAGCCAGCCACAGGCGCGCACTGGCATCGGATGGCATGCGCCAGTCGCCGCGCGGCGAGAGGCATACGCTGCCCACCTTTGGCCCGTCGGGCAGACATGACCGCTTGAACTGCTGGGCGAAGAAGCGGCGGTAGAATGTGCGTATCCATTTGAGTATCGTATCCTTGTCATACTTGCCGTCAAAAGCCTGGACTGCCATGGCGAAGATGCGGTGCGGGTCGAGACCGTAGCGGAGCATGTTGTAGAGGAAGAAGTCGTGGAGTTCGTAGGGACCCACGAGATCTTCGGTCTTCTGGGCGATGTCACCGTTCGGGTCAGCCGGGATGAGTTCGGGGCTGATGGGAGTGTCGATGATGTCGAGGAGAGCATCGCGCACAGCCTTGCAGTCGGTAGTATCTGCTACCTGACGCACCAGGCGGCTCACGAGCGTCTTGGGCACACCGGCGTTGACACCGTACATCGACATGTGGTCACCGTTATATGTAGCCCAGCCGAGAGCCAGCTCTGATAGGTCGCCTGTGCCGAGCACTATCGCCCCTTCGCGGTTAGCTATATCCATCAGCAGCTGGGTGCGTTCACGCGCCTGCGAATTTTCATATGTAACATCGTGCACATCGGGGTCGTGCCCTATGTCAGCGAAATGCTGCATCACAGCCGGGACAATCGACACCTCGAGTGATGTAACCCCAAGATGCTCCATCAGAGCCAGTGCGTTGGAGTGAGTGCGTCCCGTGGTGCCGAATCCGGGCATCGTCACACCGATGATACCCTTGCGGTCGAGTCCGAGGCGGTCAAACGTCCTGACAGCCACGAGCAGAGCCAGGGTGCTGTCAAGTCCGCCGCTGATACCCACCACGAGCTTCTTGCCGTGGATGAAGCTCAGGCGGCGAGCCAGTCCGGCGGTTTGGATGTTAAGTATCTCCTCACACCGCTCCGCTCCGCTCTCGTCTTCAGGTGGCAGGAAGGGGTAGGGGTTGACCGGGCGGAATCTGGGGATGAAGTTCTCATCATCCTTCACAAAGAAGTTGTAGATTGAACGCATATCGACGGTTTTGACCTGCCATCCCTGGAGTTCACGCTCGGCACAGTCGCCGAAGGTGGTGTAGTGGAGACGGTCGTGGCGCAGTGCCCAGATGTCAAGGTCGGCTATCACCATCCGCTCGTCGGTGGTCCACCGCTGTTTTTCAGCGATGATATGGCCGTTTTCGGCAATGATGCCCTTGCCGTCAAACACCAGGTCGGTCGACGACTCGCCGAAGCCCGCGCTGGTGTAGACGTAGCCGCAGAGGCAGCGTGATGACTGCTGCTTGACGAGCGAGCGCAGGTAGTCGTATTTGCCTATGACATCGTTGCTTGCCGAGAGGTTGAACACCACATCGGCTCCAGCCATGGCGAGGCGCGTAGATGGGGGGATGGGTGCCCACAGGTCCTCGCATATTTCTATGCCTATGTTGACACCGTTGATTTTGTAGAGGGTGAGGGTGTCGGTCTGCGGAGCCGGGCGCCACCAGCGGCGTTCGTAGAACTCGTTGTAGTTGGGTATGTAGGTCTTGCGCACTTCTGTTATGGTCTGGCATCCGATGAGTCCGGCGCAGTTATACATCTTTCCGTCAATGAAGCGTGGGTAACCGACGATGATGGCGAGCTTGCGCCACTTCTCTGATTCCTCCATGATGCGTTTCACTCCATTGAAAGCCGCTTCAATGAGCACGCCATCGTGAAAAAGGTCGGCGCAAGTGTAGCCCGTGATGCACATCTCAGGAAACACTGCCACCTCCACGCCTTCGTCAATGAGGCGCGGTATGAAACTGAGTATCGCGTCGACATTGGCTTCTACGTCCCCCACCTCTATAGGGGGCACCACCGCAGCCACGCGGAAATATCCGTCATTCATAATAGTAAGAGAGAAATTAATTGTTTTATGTGGGAATGTACATGGAGGTACAGTTCCACTATCTTAAGTGTATAATACGCCAATACGTCGGGTTGAGAAGTCCCGAAGGGACGGGTTTATGCTTAACCCCGGATGAAGCAAGCGATAGCCGCTGAGTCCGGGGTGAGGCGTCCCATACCTCTGCATCGTAATCCCGGAGGGATGGATTTGTGGTATCACATAAGTGCTACCATTATCCCGTCCCTCTCGGGACTCAGACATGAAGATAGCTCCTTTCCCTGGACTCAGGCAGCTGTGCTGCCTCTCATCCAGGGTTAAGCATAAATGCGTCCCTTCGGGACTTGATGTTGTCTGACTGATAATGGGTAGCATCATTAATTAAGGTCGCTGAACTTCCTGGTGCCGCGCAGGTAGTAGTCCACGAGGATGTTGCGCCGCCCCCACGGCAGCGAGGGGAGCAAGTTAGTCTCGGGTAACTTGACATCGCGGTAATGCTCGCGCGCCATGCGGCGGAAATCACGGTGCGCCCCTATGATGGCAGAGGCGTTGCAGAAATCCAAGGTGAGCATGAATTTTGCCCAGGCGATGGTGTCGAGCAGACGGCGGCGTATGAGGAATCCGCGTCGCTCGCTGAGTGGCAGATTCTTGTAGAGCATCAGCAGCGAGTTGCGGAAATTGAGGTATGTCTTGCGTGGTGACGAAGCTGGCAGACTGCCTCCGCCGAGGTGGTAGACCGTGCCCTGTGGCACAGCGGCGATGGCATAGCCCAATGATTTGAGCCTCCAGCAGAGGTCTATCTCCTCCATGTGGGCGAAGAAGCGGCTGTCAAGTCCCCCGGCATCGAGATACAGCTGCGTCCTGACCATCAGCGCAGCTCCCGTAGCCCAGAAAATCTCCATTACGGAGTCATACTGTCCATGGTCGGTCTCCACGGTGTCAAACAGTCTGCCACGGCAGTAGGGGTAGCCGTTGCGGTCAAGGAAACCGCCCGCCGCACCGGCGTATTCAAATTTCGTAGGGTCGGTCAGGCTGAGTATCTTGGGCTGCACGGCTGCGACATTGGGGTGGGTCTCCATGTAGCGGTAGAGAGGGGTGAGCCAGTCGTCCTTGACCTCCACATCGCTGTTGAGCAGCACAGTGTAGCGGCTTCCGGCTCGGCGTATCGCTTCGTTGTAGCCCTCGGCATACCCGAGGTTATTGTCAAATCGGAGCACCTTGACCGATGGGAACTCCTCAGCGAGCAGTTGCAGCGAATCATCGGTGCTGCCGTTGTCAGCCACCACGATGTCGGCTATCTCCGCGGGCGTATGCCGCACCACGCTCGGCAGATAGCGGTGCATCAGCTCCGCGCCGTTCCAGTTGAGTATTATGACTGCTACAGGTTTCATTTCGATGGAAGTGTCACCGGAAATTTCCAGCGGTTGTGGCTCCAGAGCCATCCCGATGGGTCTGCCTCGATGGTTTGCTGGAGCAGTGATGTGTATCGTTCGGTCAGTTCGCCGGGCTGGGTCTGCGATGCGTCGGATGCCATGTCGATGATGCGCACGCGGTAGTGCCCTCGGCTGGTGCGCACCATGTCCATGTAGACCACAGCCGCTCCGAGACGGCGGGCAAGCTGTTCGGTGCCCGAAATCATCGCCGTGGGATGATTGAGGAATGTGGTTATGTGCCCCGGGTCGCCGTGGCTCGGCTTCTGGTCGCTCATAAACCCAGTAATGGAGGGCATACCGTCACGCCGCAGCCTGATGATGTCGCGCATGACGGTGGCTTTCTTGAAGCTGTGGCTGCCGAAGCGGCTGCGCAGACGCAGAAACAGGCGGTCGAAGCGCTTATTGCGCAGAGGACGGTAGACCTGGGCAAATACCACCTCCTCGTCTAATTTCTTGTCGGTCCAGAGGGTGATGGATGGTGCCCACTCCCAGTTGGCAGTGTGGGCGAAATATGCTATGATGGTTTTCCCTTGGTCGAAGTATTCGTTGACACGATCCATCCCCTCGAATATCACACGGCGGCGCATTTCGCTGTCGCTGATGCCGAGGAGCTTGATGGACTCGATGAAATTGTCGGTGAAGTTGCGGTAAAACTTCCGCTCTATCCGTCTGATTTCCTTGGATGTCTTGTCGGGAAATGACTCCGTGAGATTTCGGCGTACGAGCTTTCGGCGGTATCTGACCACGTGGTAGACGATAGGAGCGAGCAGGTCGCTGATGCGGTAGAGGACACCGAGCGGCGGCATGAGTGTCATCGCGCCACCTCCCCTCTGATGATGCACTCGCCCTCGTCCATTCCTTCGATGGATGCAAGCCGCACCGGGACTACTGTGTTGGCGAGCGAGTCGTCACGCGGTATCTCGACGCGCAGGTAGTTGTCGGTCAGTCCGAGCATCTTGCCGTCGGAGCGGGCATGCTCTACAAGCACAGGACGCACTATGCCGATAAAACGGGACGCAAAAGCATTGAGCTTGTCCTCGCTCATGCGGAGCATCACAGCGGCTCTGCGCTGCTTGTCGGCTTGGCTTACCGCGCCGCCGAGCTGGAGGGCGCGTGTGCCGGGACGTTCACTGTAAGGGAACACGTGAAGCCTTGATATGTCAAGATCTTCTATGAATCTCCGTGACACCTCAAATTCCTCGGTAGTCTCCCCACGTGCACCCACGATCAGGTCGACACCGATGAATGCATCGGGCATCGCCTCTCGTATTGCCCGCACCTTGTCGGCAAACAGGCTGCTGTCATAGTGGCGGCGCATAAGCTTGAGCACACCGTCAGAGCCGCATTGGAGCGGAGTGTGGAAGTGGGGCATGAACCGACGGGAGTCTGCCACGAAGCGGATGATTTCGTCGGTAAGCAGGTCAGGCTCAATGGATGAGATGCGGTAACGCTCTATGCCGTCCACTCTGTCGAGTTCGCGGATGAGGTCAATCAGGCGGTCGGTGCGTCCTTTGCCGAAATCTCCGATGTTGACCCCGGTGAGCACTATCTCCTTGCCTCCCTCCTCTGCCACTTTAGCAGCCTGAGCCACGAGAGAGTCGATGGAGCCTGATCGGCTGCGGCCGCGCGCCATGGGAATGGTGCAGTAGCTGCAATAGTAGTCGCAGCCGTCCTGTACTTTGAGGAAGTGGCGTGTGCGGTCATCGGCGGAACATGCAGGGACAAATTCGCGCAGATTCTTTGACGGCACTACGTCGCGGATGGCGGTATGCTCCGCATCCCACCGGTCTATATATTCGGCGAGACGCGCCTTGGCATTGGTGCCGATTACGATGTCGACACCGGGGATGTCTGCTACTTCCCCGGGCTTTAGCTGGGCGTAGCATCCCGTCACGAGTATGGTTGCATCAGGATATCGGCGCACGAGGCTGCGGATGGATTGACGGCACTTGCGGTCAGCCAGTTCGGTGACGCTGCAAGTGTTGACTACGATGATGTCAGGAGTGTCGCCGTCGATGGCGCGCACGAAGCCCCTGTCCGCAAGCATACGCCCTACGGAACTGGTTTCGGCGAAATTGAGTTTGCACCCGAAAGTCTTGTACATGACCCTGCGGGTGCCGAATGTATTCTGGTCAATCACTTATGCAAATATAGCGATTTTTGGTAAGTCTTATAAATCTTATAAGTCTTATAAGAATTATAAATCTTATAAATGAGTCAGGGGCGGCGCGATGGTGCGCCGCCCCTGACAGGGAGTATCGTAAGTTATGATTACTTGCCTTCGAGTTTCTCCTTGAGGGCTGCGAGAGCCTCGAGGTCACCGAGGGTAGTCTTTTCAAGGGGAGCGTTGAGAGCGGGAGTCTCTTCCTCACGCTTTGTGCGGGGAGCTGCGGCACGCTTCTGACGGCGCTGTTCGCCACGCTCAGCACGCTGCTCGTCTTCGAAGATGCGGCTGTGGCTGAGGATGATGCGCTTGCTGTCCTTGTTGAATTCGATTACCTTGAAGTCGAGCTTCTCGTCGAGCTTTGCCTGTGAGCCGTCCTCCTTCTGGAGGTGCTTGGGAGTAGCGAAGCCTTCAACGCCGTAGGGGAGTGCGATGACTGCGCCCTTCTCTACCATCTCTACGATGGTACCCTCGTGTACAGAGCCGACGGTGAAGATGGTCTCGAATACATCCCAGGGGTTCTCCTCGAGCTGCTTGTGGCCGAGAGACAGACGGCGGTTGTCCTTGTCGATTTCAAGTACCTGAACATCGATGTCGGCACCGATCTGGGTAAATTCGCTGGGGTGCTTGATCTTCTTGGTCCAGCTGAGGTCGCTGATGTGGATGAGGCCGTCTACGCCCTCTTCGATTTCAACGAACACGCCGAAGTTGGTGAAGTTGCGCACGCGGGCAGTGTGCTTGCTGCCTACGGGGTAGCGAACTTCGATGTCTTCCCAAGGATCTTTCTTGAGCTGCTTGATGCCGAGGCTCATCTTGCGGTCCTCGCGGTCGAGTGTCAGGATGACAGCCTCAACCTCGTCGCCGACCTTCATGAAGTCGTTGGCAGAGCGGAGGTGCTGGCTCCATGACATTTCGCTCACGTGGATAAGGCCTTCGACACCGGGTGCGATTTCTACGAATGCACCGTAGTCAGCCATGACTACTACGCGGCCCTTAACCTTGTCGCCGACCTTGAGGTTTTCGTCAAGGGCGTTCCAGGGATGGGGCTGGAGCTGCTTGAGACCGAGAGCGATACGCTTCTTCTCGTCGTCGAAGTCAAGGATTACGACGTTGAGCTTCTGGTCAAGCTGAACGACCTCTTCGGGATGGCTTACGCGGCCCCAGCTGAGGTCAGTGATATGGATGAGACCGTCAACACCGCCGAGGTCGATGAATACGCCGTAGGTGGTGATGTTCTTGACGGTACCCTCGAGTACCTGGCCTTTCTCGAGCTTGGAGATGATCTCACGCTTCTGCTGCTCGAGCTCTGCCTCGATGAGAGCCTTGTGGCTTACGACCACGTTGCGGAACTCAGAGTTGATCTTGACAACCTTGAACTCCATGGTCTTGCCTACAAACATGTCATAGTCACGGATGGGCTTGACGTCGATCTGGCTGCCGGGGAGGAATGCCTCGATGCCGAGCACGTCAACGATCATGCCGCCTTTGGTGCGGCACTTGATGAAGCCCTTGATGATTTCGTCCTTCTCGAGAGCCTCGTTGATGCGCTCCCATGCACGGGCTGCGCGGGCTTTGCGGTGAGAAAGGATGAGTTGACCCTTCTTGTCTTCCTGGTTCTCGATGAACACTTCTACAGTGTCGCCGATCTTGAGGTCGGGATTGTAGCGGAATTCGCTGATGGGGATGATGCCGTCGCTCTTGTAGCCGATGTTAACCACAGCCTCGCGCTTGTTGAGGGCGATGATGGTACCTTCGATTACATCCTTGTCCTTGACGGTGTTGAGGCTCTCGTCATAGGTGCGGGTGAGCTCTTCGCGTGATTTTTCTCCCTGGGTTTCGCCCTTTTCAAAGGCATCCCAGTCGAAGTCTTCGATTGGAGAATTTTTTACTTCTTCAGTCATTTAAAAGTTAATAAAACAGGGTTAATTAAATTGAAGTGCAGCGGGGCTGTGTGTACACTGCCGCACGATGCGGTGCAAAGGTAGTGATTTTTTGTCAATTACGCTCAGCGAAAACATCACTAAATCACAAAAAATTCGCTACCTTAGCATCCTGATAAAGATAAATCTGACTTACGATATGAACGATATGCCCGGCGAATGGTGGACTGCCCCCACCGAGAGCGAGTCTGGCCGCCTGATCATGGTGACCGGCCGCGATGATGTAGACAAGTTTCGTGACAATCCGCGCTTCAACATCCGTGTGGAGGTGAGCTGGAAGTATGACGGCGATGCTTCAGGCATGCCCGGAGCCGATGATGCGGCTATGATGGAGGCTGTCACCGACCGCCTTGCCGAAACGTTGCGCAAAGACCCTGTGGCTGTGATGACCGGCATCTACACCGGCGATGACCGCCGCGACTGGATATTCTACACGCTCAGCGTCCATATCTTTGGCCGCAAACTCAACGAAGCCCTTGCCGACCTGCCGCTGCTCCCTCTGACCGTCTACACCGAAAACGACCCCGATTGGGATGAATACGCCGAGATGTCCCAGACGCGCATCGATGTTTCGTGACGATGTGGATGCCAGAGGGAGTTGAAGAACCTACAGTTCTTCAACTTGTAGGGACATGCCATGGCATGTCAGCCCTCATGTAGCACAACTCAAGCCACCACAGGCAGACAGATCAGATATGCCATGGCATGTCCCTACAGATTTTAGCGTGATTTTTGGAAATTCTGCACCGCACTTGTCCGCGCATTCATGCGTTTTTTTGTAAAATCTCTGCGGTGTCGGTGGCGGTTGTCTACCATCATCGTCAGATGATGTTTTATTTTCTTTCTTTTTATTTTCTTTTCTTTGTGTACTTTCTTCGGAGGAAATGTAGGGTTATTGTGCAATAATGAGTGGTTATTGCGCAATAATAGGGGGTTATTGTACAATAACTATGGGTTTCTTCTGAAGAAATTACGAGGTCATGTCGGTGATTTACGTGTGGTGCGGACATGCTACAGCATGTCCCTACAGTCGATATTTCAGGTAAGATAGTAGGGACGCGGCGTGCCGCGTCATCAAATGCAATACATGCATCGCCTGATGCGTTGACGCAGCACGTCGCGTCCCTACGTCCATGCGCTTCCAAAGTCAGGATGCGTAGATGCAGCGAGAGGGCACCGGGGCTGATGTCAGCCTGGTGCCCTCTGTGTAGCTACCACACCAAAGGATGCGATGAAACTCCGAATGACAGGATTTGAGTGCTCGCCGTCCTTTGTAATCCTCCGTGGCCCTGAGGCCAACCCTTGTGGGTGAGGCCCGCCATTGGGCGGTTACGCTTTGTCTCGGTATTTCAGAAAAATTTGATGAGTTTCCCAATCTACTTTGATGTGGCGTTTATCTTGATAACACAAAGATATGCGTTTTGGTTGAATTATCCAACTTTCGAGCAAAAAAATCACCTAAAACTGCGGTTTCTGATATCGGAGCTGTCACTCGATGGTTGTATCAATAACAAAGTCGTCCTTTATGAGTGTTGTCAGGTTGACAGGGGGGACGATAAACTGGGAGAACGGAGTGCCTTCTGTCTTACAGAACATGATGCCGCGGGTCACGCCTACTGTCTGGTTGGCGAAAAAGCCCAATTCGTCTTTAGTAATAGTCAACAGACCTTTTTCGGTGCGGCCGTCCCAGTCACTCGGCATTATGTCAAACTCACACAGCACTCCAAGTTTGATGAAGGGCTTGTCTTCGTACACAAATTCTACGGTGAATTCGCATGCGATGCGTTTCGCGTTGGTGGCAGCTTTGAATCCCAGCTCTATAGAGTAGGATATGCCATCGGAAGGCGCCGTGTCAGCTAATATGGCAAATTGGCTGACATTTATTTTTGCCATTTTGAATTTAATCATGCTACCTTGTATTCTGCTTTTACTGAGACTGGCTGATATTTCTCCTCGCTGCTGAATCGCGCAGTCTCTGTGTTAAGGAATGTATTGTAATTGGCACAACGCCATTTAGAGCTTATGTATTGGCATCGATGGTCTTCGTTGATTACCTCGTTGAGTGGGCGGAAATCGATTTTGGGTACAACTCCAAATGCTAATGACAGCTCAATCAGTTTTGAGAGTTTGTGGTCATAGTCGCCGTTGAGCAGTTGGGAGACGTATCCTTTGCTTACGCCAAGATGTTTGGCAAGGTCTGTGCGGTTCATGCCGTTGGCTTGCATGAAATCTTCGGCGCAATTATACAGGTCAATCTGTGTCTTAGCTATCCAATATTCGGGCGTGCTTAGGATTTCCTTACGATTACTCATGTTGCGTCTTCTTTAGGGAAGTCTTTGATTAGTGACTTCAATAGTTTTATGTCTTTCTTCTGTGTGCCTTTAAAGCCTCCGACTACGATGTATATGTCGGGCTTTTGTTTGATTACATATATTCTTAAGCGGTCTTTCTTGAATTCAAACATATCGCTTCTCTGAGAGTCTTCAATATGATTGAATTTTGTTGCCGGGAAGCGGTTGCCGTCTGTCAGATTGTCCATATAGGCGATGATGGCTCTGAACTGCTTGATGTCAGCTGCATTTTGGCTGATTTCTTCAATGAACTGCTCAAACTGGCAAACTCCGTCAACGTAGAGCTTATAGAATCTGTATTGAGGATTGTTTACATCCTCGTATGGTTGTGTGTCATAATCGCGCATTATATAGAACTGGGGAGAAATTTCCTTCTAACGGTCTGCAAATGTAGCGATAGTTTATGAGTAGAACAAGGAAAATCAGCTAAAAGTTTAGCTGGAACTAAACTTTTAACATATGCCATGAACATATCGGTACATAGATTGAGATAAATCAGCCGTGGCGGTAGAAGGCTTTGCCGAGGAGGCGGAGGAGGGCGGGGCCGAGGTAGCTGATGGCGGCGGCGGCGCGGTTACGCCAGCGCACAGAGCCGTTGGCGAGAGTGGCACGGCGCAGACGCTTGATCTCGCTCCAGCAGAGGTTTGCCATGGTGTGACGTTGGTGGACGCAGCAGAGGGCGTACATGTTGAAGCACGCGCTCAGGCGGCGGTCGCGGGCTGCGGCGAGTAGGGAGGGATTGCTGCGAGAGGCAGCGTCAGCCTCTATCCACTCTGTGACGCGTAGCACGTCAAGACGTTTTTCGTCCCAGAGGCTCATCGCGCTGTCGGGGTTGCGGCGGTAGAGGTAGAGAGTGCGGTGGGTGAGCGCTACCTGGTTGACGCGATGGAACAGGCGGTAGTTGAAGTCCAGATCCTCGTAGTAGAGGTTTTCCTTGAATCGGATGTCACCGATGGCACTGCGTCGGTAGAGCCGCCCCCACGGCGAGGAGATGAACCCCGTGCGGTAGAGCATGATTTTGTTGGCGAGTTCGGCGCCGATGATGGTGTGACGCTCCGAACGGTCGGCAGCATAGTGGGGCGCCATGGCGGCATCGCGGAAGTATCTGCCAATGGCTATGTCGACCGACGGACCCATCAGGCTCAGCAGGTGTGGGAGTGCCCCTGGCATCAGAGTGTCGTCGGCATCGACAAACGCGATATATTCGCCGGTGCTTGCATCAATGCCTGTGTTGCGTGCGCCGCCGCAGCAGCGGTTTTGCTGAGAGATGACTTTTATGCGCGGATCAGATTTGGCGTAAGCACGGGCTATGACAGGGGTGTCGTCAGTGCTTCCGTCATCGACCACGATTATCTCCTTGATGGCATCCTCTTGTCCTGTCAGTACGCTGTCGAGGCATTGCGACAGATACCGCTGGTTGTTATAGACAGGGATTATGACCGAAATGCTTGCTTCCATGACCCTGCAAAATTAAGCTATTTCTCGTTACGGTGCAATAATGATATATTATGCGATGGGCACCGTGTCTCTCGGCGTGGAGAGGCGCGGTGCCCAAGGCTGCTTGTCGTATAGTGATATTTTTAGGTTAGAGAAACGTCGAGGTTTTAGATGATTCCTTGTCCCATCATGGCGTTGGCGACTTTCATGAAGCCAGCGATATTTGCCCCTTTCATGTAGTTGATGTAGCCGTCAGGCTCTGTGCCGTACTTGACGCACTGCTCGTGGATTGACTTCATGATGAAGTGGAGCTTGTCGTCCACCTCTTCTGCCGACCACTGCAGGTGCATGGCGTTCTGGCTCATCTCGAGACCTGATGTGGCTACGCCGCCGGCGTTGACAGCCTTGCCTGGCGCATAGGTGGTGTGGCTGGCGATGAACGTGTCGATAGCTTCGGGTGTGCAACCCATGTTGGAGACTTCAGCCACCATCAGCACGCCATTGTCCACGAGCTGGTGGGCATCGTTGCCGTCAAGCTCGTTCTGGGTGGCGCAGGGGAGGGCGATGTCGACCTTCTGCTCCCAAGGCTTCTTGCCCGGGAAGAATTTCGAGCCGGGGAATTTCTCGGCATACGGCTCTACGATATCGTCACCTGTGGCGCGGAGATAGAGCATATAATCGATTTTCTCTGCATCAAGTCCGTCGGGGTCGTAGATGTATCCGTCAGGGCCGGAGATGGTGACCACTTTCGCGCCTAACTCAGTGGCTTTCTTGGCTGCGCCCCAAGCCACGTTGCCGAAGCCCGATATGGCTATCACCTTGCCCTTGATGTCATCGCCCTTCTTGGCGAGCATGCTCTGGACGAAGTATAGAGCGCCGTAGCCAGTGGCTTCTGGGCGTATCAGCGAGCCTCCGAAGTCGAGACCCTTGCCGGTAAATGCGCCGTCGTGGCGGTCGACGAGCTGCTTATACATGCCGAACATGTAGCCTACTTCGCGTCCGCCTACGCCGATGTCACCGGCAGGTACATCGCGGTCAGGCCCGAGGTTTTTCCAGAGCTGGAGTATGAACGCCTGGCAGAAGCGCATGATTTCAGCCTCGCTCTTGCCGCGGGGCGAGAAGTCCGAGCCGCCTTTGCCTCCGCCCATCGGGAGTGTAGTGAGGGCGTTTTTAAATGTCTGTTCGAAACCGAGGAATTTGAGGATGGAGAGGTTGACCGAAGCATGGAAACGGATGCCGCCTTTGTACGGACCTATCGCCTTGTTGAACTGCACTCGGTAGCCGAGGTTGGTCTGCACCTCGCCCTTGTCGTCGACCCATGTCACGCGGAAGGTGATGATGCGGTCGGGCTCTACCATGCGTTCGATGATGCGTGCTTTCTCAAACTCAGGATGCTCGTTGTAGACATCCTGCACGCACATCAACACTTCTTTGACTGCCTGGAGATATTCTTTTTCGCCAGGGTGTTTCGCCTCAAGGGCGCTCATGATATTATTTATATCCATATTCTTTAAGGTATTAAATATGAATGTGTTGTGTGTAAGGTTTTTCAGGTATGGCAAACGTGCGTTTGCTGACATCAAATGTAAGGGAAATATTTATGAAAATCGGTTTTTGAGACTTAAATTTTGTTAACGATTGTGGGCGTGTTGATTCGTGTAGTGATATTCTCGCATGCCGCCGAGATCAGATGGCGGTTACTTTGCGGATGTAACTCCATAAAACATCTGTAAATATGAGAAATATCACACTTATCGTGGTGCATTGCACCGCAGGAGCGCAGACCCAGCGGTCTGCCGACATAGTCCGTTACCATACATTGCCGCGTCGGCGAGGAGGCTTGGGGTGGAGCACTCCCGGCTACCATTATATAGTGGAGCCGTCGGGATTCGTCGCGCAGGTGGTGCCTGACTGGGACATAGCCAACGGTGTCAAAGGCCACAACGCCACTTCCATCCATGTGGCATATATAGGAGGTGTGGATGCCACCCGACGCGACCTGCCTCCGCTCGACAACCGCACCGAGGCGCAGAAATGCAGTCTGCGCGAACTGCTGGCGCGTCTGAAGCGGCTGTATCCGTCAGCTCGCATCGTCGGCCACCGCAATCTGGCGCGGAAAGCGTGTCCGAGTTTTGATGCCATGAAGGAGTATGCCGATTTGTGATTGAGTATATGTCTTGCGTGTGGGAAGCGGATAACCAAAAGCAGTTGTAGGGTCATTACACAGTCTGTGCGCTTAAGCATGTCCAGTGAATCCAATATGGGAGGTACGTCGGAGACGTGCCAGCTGTGCGTAACCCCATGCACGGAGCGTCAGCGAACGTACATGGGGCAGGATGCTCGTGTAAAATCAACCTCGGAGAGGTTGTGGCACGCATGATTATGTGTGTAAGTCATTGATTTAAAATGGAGCATGAGAATGGCGGTGCAGGGACGTGGGTATGCCACAACCTCTCCGAGGTTGATCATAATAGCATGTCATCTGACCCCATGTACGTTCGCTGACGCTCCGTGCATGGGGTTTCGCACGACTGATACGTCTCCGACGTATCTATCCTCAGAAGAGCCTAGTGGACTATTAGATTTGCACTTGCAAAGAAAAGGTTAACAGCAATGGGTGGTTACATTTAGCGACCCTGTAACTTATGAACATTCACTTGTAAAATGAAAAAGAAGATACTCTGTTTTGGATTAGGTGCGCTGGTGGGGATTGCTCTGTCCGGCACACTGTCACGCCACGGGGCGCGCCCACAGACTGAGGTGCGTACTGTCCTGACAGTCAGGCGTGACACCGTAGTGGTAACTGCGCCCCAGATGACCCGGCAACGGGAGGTTGCAAAGAGAAATAATGTGTCGTCCAAAAATGTAGGGATGGACCCTGGTGCATCCGCCAACATGCAGTCAGTCAGCTCGCAGGTATCGGCTGCACCAGGGTGCAGCCCTACAGCTGGATGTCGTGCAACCTCGGTGGATACGGCTGGCGGCTACGTGCAGCGAGTGTATGAGGGAGAGGATTACAAGGCTTGGGTCAGCGGCGTAGACCCGATGCTGGATTCCATCGCCGTCTACCGCCTGTCGGCAGCCGCGGTGCAGATGGATGCTCATGGCTCCACACCGGCAGGTCGGCTTCCGGTGAAAGATGGCAAGCGTTGGCATCTCGGCATGTTTGCCGGATGCGCCGTCACTCCGCGAGGGGTGCAACCAGCCATCGGTGTGGGTATTTCTTACTCCTTTTGCTCATGGTGAGGCTGCGGATGATGGAAGTTTCCATTAAAACTCTTAAATTTGTGTCATAATCTTGCTTCATCATGAAAAATATAGCTGTATTGGGCAGTACGGGGTCCATCGGTACCCAGACTCTTGACATCGTGCGACGGCATCCCGACCGTTTCGCTGTGAAGCTGCTCTCGGCAGGGCGGCGCGTTGACGACCTCATAGCCCAGGCACGCGAGTTCCGTCCGTCAATTGCCATAATCGCTGACGAAAACCTCTACCCGTGTCTGCGTGACGCGTTGCAACCGCTCGGCATAGAGACCGCCGCAGGAGCGCAGGCTCTTGCCGATGCCATGGATCGTGAGGACTTTTCCATGGTGGTTACGGCTACTGTAGGCTATAGTGGTCTGGCGCCCACCATCCGTGCCATAAAGTCAGGCAAAGATATTGCCTTGGCAAACAAGGAGACGCTCGTCGTGGCAGGGGAGCTTATCACAGGGCTGCTCAGCCAGTCGACCTCCAAGGTGTATCCTGTAGACAGCGAGCACTCCGCCATATACCAATGTCTCAGAGGCGAAGATGTCAGTGCAGTCGAGCGGCTCATCATCACGGCTTCGGGTGGTCCGTTCCGCACTTTTTCAGCTGATAAACTGTCGGCTGTTACCGTTGAGGATGCACTGCGCCACCCTAATTGGAGCATGGGCGCGAAGATTACCATTGACTCAGCCACTATGCTCAACAAGGCGTTTGAGATAATCGAGGCTCACTGGCTTTTCGGCATCGCCCCCGAGCGGATAGTTGCGCTCGTGCACCCGCAGAGCATAGTGCACTCGATGGTGGAGTTCGTGGACGGTGGTGTCAAAGCCCAGCTCGGAGTACCCGATATGCGTCTGCCTATCAGTTATGCCTTGGGCGAGACCGAGCGCATGTATCTGCCCGGACGGCTCACCTTGGAGCAATACGCCTCGATGACATTCGAGCGTCCCGACACCGGGCGGTTCCCATGTCTGACCTTGGCTCACCGCAGCTTGGAGCGCGGCGGCAACATGGCTTGTGTGGTCAATGCAGCCAACGAGGTGGCAGTCGCGGCGTTTCTGGCAGGGCAGCTGCGGTTTGTCGACATACATCCGCTGATAGAGGAGACCATAGCCCGCGTCGGCTTCATCGCCACTCCTGATTACAGCGAGCTGGTGGCTACCAACACCGAGGCGAGGGCAGTGGCTGAGAGCCTTGTCGCAGCCTATGGCGGAGGCGCAAAATGACCAATAATAGCATTTTATGAATTTTTTTTGCTTGCCGTTATCGGGAGATTGAAAAAAAAGTGCGATATTTGCACCTGCATTCAATTCAACATAAACAACAAGTTACATCACACACAATGACTAAAGCAGAAATCGTCAACGAAATCGCAAGGTCTACAGGCATTGATCGTGCCAGCGTCCTCGACACCGTCGAGAAATTCATGGACGTGGTAAAGGAATCGCTTGCAAACGGCGAAAACGTTTACCTTCGCGGATTCGGCAGCTTCATCGTCAAGACGCGCTCTGAAAAGACCGCGCGCAACATATCCAAGAATACCACCATCATCATCCCCGAGCACAAGATTCCGGCATTCAAGCCCGCCAAGGTGTTCATGGAAGAGGTGAAATAATCATATACGAGACAAGAAACACTTTTATATAACCCTTTTTATAAATCACTGCTAATCATGCCAAGCGGAAAGAAAAGAAAAGGCCACAAGATGGCCACACACAAGCGTAAAAAACGCCTGCGTAAGAATCGTCACAAGAAAAAGTAAGGTTTAGGCAATACCCTCTCTTGTGACACACACGAAGCATAGAGAGCCTAAACACCAGCAACAGCATTAATTTCTCGGATTCAGCCAGCCAGCGTGCAGGCTTTATGAGAGAAACAGAGAACAGACAGGAGGGTATCCACCGACAGCGAGGTCAATGGTGGTGACCGACGGTTTGTTCTCCGTTGCATTTAATCCCCCCTTGTAACCACTACATTTTAACCCCAACCCATAGATCAGAACCGATGCGAAGCGAACTCATAGTCGACGTTCAGCCCAAGGAGGTCTCCATAGCGCAGACCGAGGAAGGGCGTCTGGTTTCCTTGCAGAAGGAAGCCCGTGGGCTGGCTTATGCTGTGGGCGACATTTATCTGGCTAAGGTCAAGAAGATCATGCCCGGACTCAATGCCGCCTTCGTCAATGTGGGTTACGAGAAGGACGCATTTCTCCACTATCTCGATCTTGGTCCGCGTTACTCCACCTACGCGGAATTTGTAAAGAACATGCTTGAGGACACCAAGAAGGTGCCTCAGGTGTCAAAGATGAAGATGCTCCCGGATATTGACAAACACGGGACCATTTCAGACCAGGTGCAGCCCGGGCAGCAGCTGTTGGTGCAGATCGTCAAAGAACCGATCTCGTCCAAGGGCCCGCGACTGACCACAGAAATAACATTCACAGGACGTTATCTCGTCCTCATTCCCTTCGGCGACAAGATTTCGGTGTCGCAGAAGATCAAGACTACGGGCGAAAAACTGCGCCTGCGACAGCTCGTAGAGAGCATCAAGCCCAAGAATTTCGGCGTAATCATACGCACTTCGGCTGAAGGCAAGCGCGTAGCAGAGCTCAACCACGAACTCAAGACCCTGCTCGGCTACTGGGAAGAGACCGTGGCACGTGCCCAGAAAGTCACTGCCCCCGCCATGGTGTTTGAAGAGGAGGGGCGCATAGTCAGTGTGCTCCGTGACATCTTCAGCCCCGAGTTCGAAGCCATCCGTGTCAACGACCCCGATGTATTCGCGCAGATAGCCAAGTATGTCAATCTGATAGCCCCCGACCGTCGCGAGATTGTCAGCCTCTACGAGGGGCAGGAGCCTATATTTGACAAGTACAGCATCACGCGCCAGATCAAGTCGTCATTTGGCAAGACCGTCTCGTTCAAGAGCGGAGCATATCTCATCATCGAGCACACCGAGGCTCTGCATGTCATCGACGTAAACTCCGGCAACCGCTCCAAGGCGGCTAACGACCAGGAGACCAACGCGCTCGAAGTCAACATGCGTGCCGCTGACGAAATAGCCCGTCAGCTCCGTCTGCGCGATATGGGAGGCATCATAGTCATTGACTTCATCGACATGGCTAAGGCTGAGCACCGCCAGAAGCTCTATGACCACATGCGCGAGATCATGCAGAATGACCGTGCCCGCCACAACATCCTGCCTCTGAGCAAGTTCGGACTGATGCAGATCACGCGCCAGCGTGTCCGCCCCGCGCTTGACATCGTCACCACCGAGGCGTGTCCCTCATGCTATGGCAAGGGCGAAGTCCAGCCGTCGTTGCTCTTCACCGATACCCTCCATGAGCGTCTCCAATATCTCGTAGAGACGCTGAAAGTCAAGGATTTCGTCATGTACGTCCATCCCTATGTGGATGCATATATCAAGAAAGGCCTCATATCCATGTACCGCCGCTGGCGCATGGAACTCGGGGCAAAATTCAAGGTTCTCCCTGACCAGAGCCTCGCATATCTCCAGTATCGTGTGCTTGACTCCAAGCGCAACGAGATAGACCTTCAGGAAGAAAAAGACATGGGCTCCTCAGCCTCCAAGACCAAAGCCAAAACCAAGAATCGAATCGAACAGGAATAACCCCCATCAACGGAGGTGATGCCGCCCCTGAGCGGCATCCGTCCGCCTCGGAAACCCCGAGCCACCACACAAACAAGACCGACACCCACAGCACCGATAGCTGTGGGTGTCGGTAGTTTATTACATATTGTTTCCTAAATGTGTAGGGACGCGGCGTGCCGCGTCATCGTATCAGGCGATGTTTGACACGTCACGCGTAGAGCAACACCCCGAAATTGACCAGCCAACCGATGACACACGTCATCAGAAACGGGTCATGCAGCATGTCGCGTTCGGGGTGGCCTCCATGATTGCCGGCGATGACGGTCTGCATGTAGCGAAGTATCCCGGCGAGCACCCATACCGATGTCGTGTACACATACGGGCTGCCTATGCGGACTTCTACCTCCGGCGAGAGAGTGTAGAGGATATATCCTACCATGGTCACCGCCGCCAGCAACCCGAGCACCTGGTTGAGAAACGGCAGCGTATATGCGATGGTGCTTTGGCGCGTTACAACCCCGGTGTCTATGCGTATGACCACATCGTCCCTGCGCTTGGCAAATGCCAAAAACAGCGTCAGCAGAAATGTCATCACCACGATCCATGGCGACAGTGATATGCCGCATGCAATGCCGCCAGCCACTACGCGGAGCACGAAGCCGAAGGCTATGATCATCACATCCACGATGGCTATCCTTTTCAGTCCGAGCGAGTAAGCGATATTGAGCACGAAATACAGTATAAGCACCCCTCCGACCATCATCCAGCGGCGTGGCAGCAATTGGGTGGCTATCGCCAATGATATCAGACCGAGAATCGCCATCAGCGCAAGTGCCTGCATAGGAGAGATATTGCCGGCGGCGACCTGACGCATCCGTTTGCGCGGATGGTTGCGGTCTGCCTCGGCATCGCGCACGTCATTGAAGCAGTAGACCGCGCTTGCCATCAGTGAGAACGCCAAGAACGTCCACAGTGCGCTCAGCCATGTGCTGCCGTCGAGCATCATCCCGCCGAAAAACATCGGCAGGAACACAAACAGGTTCTTGACCCACTGCTGTGGACGTATAATGAGGATGAACGGACGGATGTGTTTCATATCGTGAGCATCAGATAGATTATAGGTGTTACAAATATAGATAAAAAAACTATGTGGGACACTGTGTTGTTGTAGATTTATAACCTACATGTCAAGTATATAGTTTAATCTTAATATATCTTATCATGGACGACAGACTGTCATACGAAGAGAAGAAAGAGCTGCCCGACTCAGTGTTTGGACTCCCCGAGCGTCGCGAATACCCCATGCCCGATGCAGCGCACGTGCGCGCCGCCGAAGCCTATTTCCGCTATTGCCCCGAAGACCTCAAGCCCAAGCTCGCCAGAGCCATCTTAGCCCGCGCCCGCGAGTTCGGCGTCGACATCGAAAGTCCCACCGTCCTCTCCTACGTCCAGCAATAGGGGTTGTAGGGACATGCCGTGGCATGTCCGCATCTACGCATCCTGGTCCCGTGTGGCATAACAGACATTTTTCTTTGCCATTATAAGCAGAACAATGAACGGAAAATGTTCGTATCTTTGTGGCATAAGATGCGGAGCGGTCTATGCCATCACCCCGATGGTAGAGGCACGTCGGAGACGTGCCAGCTGTTCGAAACCCCATGCACGGGAGCGTCAGCGAACGTTCATGGGGGCAGCGAGACTCCCATCTGATCAACCTCGGAGAGGTTGTGACCCACTGGCTGATGCCTCAGTCATAGTCGCTCGTCTATATGCAACGGCGTACCTGAACCTCTCCGAGGTTGATTCTGTAGACTGGGCTGATACCCCATGAACGTTCGCTTACGCTCCGTGCATGGGGTTATCTATGGCTGATACGTCTCCGACGTATCTGTCGGCTGGAATCGCGTCAGCTCTGCATCCCTACGCTTAAATAGATACTCTTATGGACGAAAACGAACTGACTTCGGTGATTGACGACCAGGACGCTCCTGCCTCTGAGCGGGCTGCGGCATTGGTTGAGCGCGGACGGCTGCGATGGAAGCGCGGCGACATGCGCGGTGCGCTCGGCGACTATAATGCGGCTGCCGAACTTGACCCCAAATGTCCAGGGGCGGAGTTGGCAGCGCACACCGTGGAAATCCTCAATTTCTACAACCACGACCTGTACAATCCCTGACACATTACAGTGTAGGGACATGCCATGGCATGTGCGCCTATCAGGCGTGATTATCAACGATTTGCTATGCGTAGACATGCCACGGCATATCCCTGCTGGAGGGCATGCCGCGGCATGGGCTATTGCTATAAGGTCAGTATGTTATTTGGTGGTGATGAGGATGACGGGGCGGTCACCGCTTTTTTTGTCTATCTGCATCGATATTATGGATGATGATGGGATAGAGGCGAGCTGATCGTATGGTATTTCTTCGCCGTTGACCTTGACGATGGGATTGTCGGGCATCGGGTTGATGTTTACGGCTGATTGATTGTCGGCTGCCGCTTTGTTTATAGTGATGGTGGTGCTATTGGTCTGTTTAGGCGATTCCTTTGCCGGCTTGTCGAGTTTGAAATTGACAGGGAGGACGTAGTAGACTGCTACAGGTTTGCCGTTGAGCATCCCAGGAGTGAAACGTGGCATTGATTTGACGACGCGCACAGCCTCGGCATCAAACGCCTCGCTGAGCGACTTAATAATTTCAGTGTCGCCTACGGAGCCGTCCTTGTTGATTACGAACTTCACCACCACACGACCCTGTGCGCATTCTTGTCCTGCAGGGTATTTGAGATTGGCACCGAGGTAGTCAAGCATTGCTTTCATGCCACCTGGAAATTCGGGCATCTGCTCTACGACATCATAAACCTTGCTGTCATCTGTCGGGTTTGCTGAAGTTTTTGTAACTTTGCTGGCAGAAGCCGTCGGCTCGGCTGACTGGCTGAACAGCTCGGCAGCGGATGCTTCGGACATGACCGAAGCCACTGCGGGCAGATTGGCTGTTAACACGGCTGCTCCGAGAGCGGGCAGCAGGGCGAGGGCGCGCATGCGACGCTTCGCCGACCTTTTTTGATTGTACATCATGGTGATACGTTTTTTAAGTTTACTATGATTGAGGCTGTTGGCAAGTGACGGGAATCTCGCGCCAACAGCTTTTTTTATCAATAACATCTGGTAGTCACGCGCATTGACACCGGAGGCGAGCACACAGCTGTCAGCCTGGTATTCGTGCACAGTCTTCAGTTCCTCGCGCATGAGCCATGCGGCGGGGTTCCACCACTCTATGATGGCGGCTATCTGCGCCACCATAAGGTCTATGGGATGATGGAGGTCGAGGTGGCGCGTCTCGTGGCAGAGGATGAGGTCGCCGCTCTCGGCATAGTCGGTCTCGTTCATTACGATGTATCGTCGCCAACTGAACGGAGCGATGTCCTTGCGGTCGGTCAGCACAAGCGTGTATCTGCCGATGGTCTCATGCTGCCCATGCGCCACGATATTGGCGAGTCGCAGCCATATGATGACCGTGTGTATTGCCACAGCCAGCATCCCGACGAGATATATACAGAGCAAAACATTTGCTATAGGGTTGTCCGTTACATCAGCAGCTGTTATTATGGGCAGCTCTATGTCCACGGTGGCGGCTACGGCAGTATCGGACGTATGAGCCATCAGCGAGCGGATCCACACCGTCATCGGGTATGCGCCCATTGACACAGCGTAGATGGAGAGCAGGATGGCACGGTTGGCGCGATGCTGGTTCTCACCCGCAAGTACCCACTTGTAGGTCAGATAGAGCATAGCCATGATGATGGCAGAGTAGATGGAGTAGGAGAAAAGTGTGCCAATGGCTTCAGCTGTTTTGTTTGCGTTCGATGAGGTCTATTATCTCGCGGAGCTCGTCGACGGAGATTTTCTCGTCCTCGACCAACGCCGATACCGCCGACTTGTAAGAATTGTTGAAATAGTTGCGCACCAAGTCAGTCAGCGAGCGTTCGCGGAAATCCTCCATGCGTGCCACTGCGTAGTAGCGGTGCGATCCGCCCACCGACTCGTGGCTGACATAGCCCTTGTCCTCAAGTATGCGCACAGTGGTCGATACCGTGTTGACGTGGGGTTTCGGCTCAGGGTATATTTCCACCATCTCCCTGACAAACATCGGTCCGCGGCTCCAGAGCATCTGCATGATCTGCGCCTCCTTCTCGGTGAGCACCTGTCTTTTTCGTCCGGCTTTCATATAACGTAAAAATTAGTTGACACCGCAAACTTACAACTAATTTTTTAGTCAGCCAAATTTCCAACCCGCTTTTTCGGAAAAAATTTGCATAAAGCCCCATAGAGGAAGATCTCAAGAAAAGTCCCGGAGAGGCAGCCCCATCCACAGTACATCAATCCACAGCTCAAAGAACCCATCAAGTCCAAGTCCCGGAGGGCACTAGTGGTCGGAGGGACGGATTGATGGTAGCAGATTTGCTATTATATGGCAATATCATTATATTAGCCAAAAATTTATCACATATGAGCCATACACTTGACATCCAGCATTTTGTATTTGCAACGAAATCGCGTCGCCCAGTCATTCCGATGTTGGCTCGAGAACATCTTTACCGCATGATATGGCATCTTCTAAAAGAGCGTCGATGTACACTATACCGTATCAACGGTATAGAAGATCACGTACATATGGTCGTTGATGTGCATTCATCTATTTCTAAAGCTAAACTGATACAAGAGATAAAGAGCCATACCAGCCAATGGATGCGCAAAAGCGGACTTTTCCCAGATTTCGATGGGTGGTGTGATGGCTTTTTCTCAGAATCCAAAGACCCGATGTCACTGGATACGATAATCAACTATGTGCGCAATCAGGAGGTGCATCATAAAGGCGAGGGATGTAAGGAGGAACTTGAAAAGCTGTATCGGCATACTGGGCGCGAATGGGATGAACGTGAGCTTTCGTGAAATGCTACCACTGATTCGTCCCTCCGGGACTGAGCCTTGGTTGGTCATATCTGCCGTGGACTCGTTACGGCTGTGCCGCTTCCTCATCCACGGTTAAGCACGAGAGCGTCCCTCCGACCACTAGTGCCCTCCGGGACTTTTGCATAGGTCTGTCCTATTACTGGTCAATCTTTGGTTATGTAAGATGAATCGTAAAGGTGTAGGGACATGCCGTGGCACACAGCTGTCCGGGGAAAATATTAACAATTCCATATAACTGTCTGGTATACAAATGGTCAGGCACTATTTTGAGTGTCTGACCA